>NZ_LAVL01000115.1 GCF_001083785.1 Nonomuraea sp. SBT364 | reverse complement strand
GCTCAGGGGCGGCCACGCGGCGCCGTACTGCCGCTGGTGCGGCCGGGTGGACGCGGCGTGGAAGTGCGAGCACTGCGGGAGCCCCAGGCTGCGGGCGGTGGTCGTGGGGGCCAGGCGCACGGCGGAGGAGCTGGGCCGGGCCTTCCCGTCGGTGCCGGTGCGGACGTCGGGACGTGACGGGGTGCTGGCGACCGTGCCCGGGAGCCGGGCGCTGGTCGTGGCGACGCCGGGGGCCGAGCCGGTGGCCGAGGGCGGCTACGCGGCGGTGGTGCTGCTCGACGGGTGGGCGCTGCTGGGCCGGGCCGACCTGCGCGCGGGCGAGGAGGCGGTGCGCCGGTGGATGAACGCCGCCGCGCTGCTCCGCCCGCGCGGCGAGCTGGTGGTGCTCGCCGACGCGGCGCTGCCCGCCGTGCAGGCGCTGCTGCGCTGGGACGCCGTCACGCACGCCGAGCGCGAGCTGGCCGAACGGGTGGAGCTCGGGTTCCCGCCGGCGGTGCGGATGGCGACGCTCACCGGTGCGGCGGCCGCCGTGCGGCAGATGGTCGCCGAGGCGCGCCTGCCGGCCGACGCGCAGGTGCTCGGCCCGGTGCCGATCGACGACTCCGGCCAGGAACGTGCCATGATCCGCGTGCCGCGCACGGGCGGGGCGGCGCTGGCCGCGGCGCTCAAAGGGGCTAGTGGGGTGCGTGCTGCCAGAAAGACGCCAGATGTCGTGAGGGTAAGTGTCGACCCGCTCGACCTGATTTAGGCTGTTTCCCCGATTCGCTCATCTGTAAGCCAGCCGTTAGCGTGCCCCTGTGTCGATCGAATGGGTGAACCTGGCCATCGACGATCTGCGTGCTTGGGGGCGCGGGCGGGGCGTCGAGGTGGACGCGGACGAGATCCGCCTGCTCTGCGATTACGCCAGCGACTACCTCGGCGTCAACGAGCTGGGCGACTTCGTCCCCGCCACGTTCGACGAGCTGCTGCTGTCCATCTACCCGCGCAAGGTGATCGCGCCTCCGGAGAGCGCGCCGGAGACCGTGGCCGCCGCCCGCACGCTGGTCGACTACCTGCAGCAGTCGGGCGCGGTCGGCACGAAGACGGCGGCGCTGATGCGCGAGCGGCTGAGCGACATCGCCACCCGGATGCCCGACGCGCTCGCCGACACCGCCAACTTCGGCATGGCCAAGAGCCTGTTCAGCTCGATCGGGCCGGAGTCGCTGGAGCAGTCGGTCGCCATCCCGTCGGGCGAGGTGCCCGACCTGGGGGAGGCGCCCTGCGACTGTCCCGGCTGCACGCCCAGGCCCGCCGTCCGGCTGCCCTCGCCCGAGGCGCTGCAGGCGCAGCTGCGCGACGTCCCGCTGCTGGCCGAGCTCGACCGGGGCGGCGTGCCCTACCTGCGGGAGTTCGCCGGCGGCGAGCCGCTGCCCCGCTGGGCGGCGATCGTCGCGCACGTCGTCGAGCACGACACCGGCGGCCAGGTGACCGGCCACCCGCAGGTGGACGAGGAGCTGTACGACCTGCTCGACATGCTCTACCGGCTCCAGGTGCCGGCGCCGGCCGCCGTGGTCGGCGACTACGTCACCGAACTGGCCGAGGACACCGGCGTCGACGTGCCCGCCGTGCTGGAACGCCTGGCCTGGTGCGGGCTCGTCCGCGTCGAGGGCGGCACGGCGGGGCTGACCCCGGCGGCCGTGTGGGCGCTGCGCGAGCACTACCTCGCGCTCGGCCTGGACGCGCCGCAGGGCGCCGACCTGGCCGGCGGCGACGCGCGCGGGCTCATCGAAGGGCTGCTCGACGGCGTGCCGACCGAGCTGGCCGAGGACGACATCACCCGCTGGCTGGCCGCCCGGTCCGCAGGCGAGGCGGCGGCCGAGCTGCTCGCCGCCGCCTCCGGCGCGCCCGCCGTGGCGCGCGGGATCGCCGTCACGATCGTGGACCGCCTCGGCGCCGAGGCCGCGGACGACGTCCGGGGCTGGCTCGACGACCAGGAGCTGCGCCCGCACGTCATCCACTGGCTCGCGGCGCGCGGCCTGCCCGCCCCGCCGCTCAGCCAGGAGGAGCTGTTGTGGGTCAGCGTCGACATGCTCGCGCTGGCGACGCCGGCGGCCGCCGACGACCCGGAGGTGTTCGCCGAGAACATCGCCGCCTCCGGCCCGCCGGCCCACCTCATCGAGGAGATGTGGCGGGTCGACCACCCCGACGTCGTCGAGGTCCTGGAGCTGCTCGGACGCTCCCTGACCGACGGCACGGCGGCCAAGGCGGCGCGCAAGGCTGCGTTCAAAGCGCGCTCCCGGGGCATCCGATGAGTACGCCTCTGTGACTCCTGTGCAGTAAGTTTCGTGGGTGGCAAACAACGTCTTCGACCTCGCCGAGCTGCGCAAGCTGATCGATGAGCAGGCCGCCGTGCCGCCACGGCCGCCGCAGGAGAAGACCCCCGCGGAGCACGAGGCGCTCACCTTCCCGCCTGTCGCGCTGGCCGGGGACGCCGAGCTCGCGCGGGTGGTCCCGGCCGTCCCGCTCGTCGCCGACGCCATCCGGCTCGCCAACTGGACGGGCGAGCGCCGGGTGTCGCCCGACGGGCTGCTGCCGGAGGCCGACCGGGCGGCGGCCGTCGCCGCGCTCGGCCTGGATCCGTCCCGGCTGCGGCTGGTCTGGATCGTCGCCGTCAACACCGGCCTGCTCCGCATCGCGCGCGGCCGGGTGTCGCGGGGGCCGCTGCCCGCGCGCCTCACCGTGGAGGCGACGCTGGAGTTCTGGGACGGCGTGGTCATGGACGTGCTCGACCGCGCCGACGAGGGCCTGACCGGCTCCACCGTGGTCGACGGCCACCTCGCCGAGATGCTCGCCACGATCTACTCCGTACGGTCGGGCGTCGCGATCGCCAACCTGGCCCGCGGCATCCTGCAGTCCCACGAGGTCGCCTGCGCGCCCGGCGACGCCGAGATGCGCAGGCTCGCAGCGGCGCTCCCGGCCGACCTGATGGAGGCGCTGTCGCTGCTGGCCTACTGCGGGCTGGTGGAGCAGACCTCGGCCGGGCGCACCGCGCTCACCCCGCTGGGCGTCTGGGCGATCCGCCGCGACCTGCTGCGCGAGGGCCACGACGCGCCCACCACGGCCGAGGTCGAGGTGTTCGCCGACCTGTCGGCGGCTGAGCTGGTCGAGGCCCTGGTCAAGGGCTCGGCCACGCAGAGCGCCGTCGCCGGCTGGCTGGAGCGCCGCCCGCCCGAACAGGCCGCCCGCGACCTCGTCGCCATCGCCGCCGAGGGCACCGCCGGGCAGCGCGGCGCCGTCGGCGCGATCCTGGAGGAGCTCGGCCCCGAGGCGGAGGCCCCCGTCCGCGAGGCGCTCGGACAGCCGCTCATGCGCCGCTACGCCGCCTCCTGGCTGCACATCCGCGACCTGGAGGCGCCCCCGCTCAGCACCGATGACCACACCTGGATCGCCGTCGACTCGCTGGCCGCGCTCATGCACATGTCCGGGCCCGTGGCGGGCCGGCTCGACACGCCCGAGCCCGGCGAGGAGCTCATCAAGCTCGTCGCCGCGATGCCGGCCGTCGGCCACCCCGACACCGTGGCCGTCCTCGACATGCTCGCCGCCGCCCACGACGACCAGAAGGTCGTCAAGGCCGCCCGCAAGGCGGCGATGAAGGCGCGCTCCCTCGCGCACACTAAAATGGATTGATCCACCTACGAAACGGAGTGACCCCCTTGGCGATCCAGGCGATCCGGCTGTTCGGAGACCCGGTGCTGCGCACCCCGGCTGCGCCGGTCACCGACTTCGACAAGGAGCTCCGCAAGCTGGTGAAAGACCTCACCGACACGATGATGGACGCGCCGGGCGCCGGCCTGGCGGCCCCGCAGATCGGCGTGGGCCTGCGCGTGTTCACCTACTACGTCGACGACCAGCTCGGCCACCTGATCAACCCCGACCTCGACCTGTCCGCCGACCTCGACGAGGAGGGCGAGGAGGGCTGCCTGTCCTTCCCCGGCCTGTCGTTCCCGACGCCGCGCGCCATCCGCGCCGTGGCCCGGGGCTTCGACATGCACGGCGAGCCGGTCACGCTGGAGGGCACCGACCTGATGGCGCGCTGCTTCCAGCACGAGACCGACCACCTCGACGGCATCCTGTTCATCGACCGGATGGACGCCAAGCAGCGCAAGCTGGCGATGAAGGCCATCCGCGAGGCGGAGTGGAGCGGCATGGCGGCGCCCGCGGTCAAGTTCTCCCCGCACGCCACCGGCGGAAAGGCCCTGTGACGATGCGCCTGGTCTTCGCGGGCACGCCCGAGACGGCGCTGCCGTCGCTGCGCACCCTCATCGACTCGCCCCGGCACGAGGTGGTCGCGGTCGTCACGCGGCCCGACGCGCAGTCCGGGCGCGGCCGCAAGGTCCACCCGTCGCCGGTCGCCGAGCTGGCCGAGGAGGCGGGCATCGAGGTGCTGCGCCCCGCCAAGGCCGGCGACCCGGCGTTCCTGGAGCGGCTGCGCGAGCTGGAGCCCGACTGCTGCCCGGTGGTCGCCTACGGCGCGCTGCTGCCCCAGGCGGCGCTCGACGTGCCCCGCCACGGCTGGATCAACCTGCACTTCTCGATCCTGCCCGCGTGGCGCGGCGCCGCCCCCGTGCAGCACTCCGTCCTGCACGGCGACGAGATCACCGGCGCCACCACCTTCCGGATCGTCAAGGAGCTCGACGCCGGGCCCGTCTACGGCGTCGTCACCGAGGAGATCCACACCGCCGACACCAGCGGCTCCCTCCTGGAGCGGCTGTCGGTGTCGGGCGCCGGGCTGCTGGCCGCCACGCTCGACGGCGTCGAGGACGGCACACTGGAGGCCCGGCCCCAGCCCCACGACGGGGTGACCCTCGCCCCCAAGATCAACGTGGCCGACGCCCGCGTCGACTGGGCCAAGCCCGCCATGCACGCCGACCGGCTCATCCGCGGCTGCACCCCCAACCCGGGGGCGTGGAGCGAGTTCCGGGGGCAGCGGGTGAAGCTCGCGCCGGTCCGGGTCGCGGCCGGCCAGGAGCGGCTCGCGCCCGGCCGGATCGCCGTCGCCGGGAAGAACACCGTGCTGGTCGGCACCGCCACCGGCCCGGTCGAACTGGGCGAGGTCCAGCCGCAGGGCAAGCGGCTGATGAGCGCGGGCGAGTGGGCCCGCGGGGTGCGCCCGGAGAGCGGCGAGCGGTTTGAATGAGCACGCCGGCCGGCCCGGGCGGCCGCGCCGTGAGGGAAAGCCGGAGAGCATGAAAGCACGGGGGGACCGGCCGTCGGCCGGCAGCCGCGGCGGCACGTCGGGCGGTGGCCGCGGCGGCACGTCGGGCGGCAGCCGCGGCGGCGGCGCGGCGCGGGGCGGGTCCGGCGGGGGGCGGAAGCCGGCGCGGGACCATGCGCGCAACGCCGCGTACGACGTGCTGCGGGCCGTCGACGAGCGCGACTCCTACGCCAACCTGCTGCTGCCCCGCCTGCTGCGGGAGCGCGGGATCGGGGGGCGCGACGCGGCGCTGGCCACGGAGCTGGCCTACGGCACGTTGCGCGGCCTCGGCACGTACGACGCGATCATCGAGATGTGCAGCGACCGCGCGCCCGATCCGGAGGTGCGTGACGCGCTGCGGCTGGGCGCGCACCAGCTGCTGAAGATGCGCGTCCCGCCGCACGCGGCCGTCGGCACGACCGTCGATCTGGTACGGCTGCGCGTCGGGCCCGGGGCGGCCAAGTTCGTCAACGCCGTCGCGCGAAAGATCGCGTCCAGGTCGCTGGAGGAGTGGGTGCCGATCGTGGCGCCCGACGCCGCCGACGACCCGGCAGGGCATCTGGCCGTCGCGCACAGCCATCCGCGCTGGATCGTCAGCGCGTTCCGCGACGCGCTCGGCGGGGCCGCCCACGAGACCGCCGAGCTGCTCGACGCCGACAACGCGCGGCCGCTGGTGACGCTGGTGGCCAGGCCGGGCCGCAGCTCGGTCGGGGAACTGCGGGAGTCGGGGGCCGAGCCCGGCCGCTACTCGCCGTACGCCGCCTACCTGTCCGAGGGCGACCCGGGCCGGATCGAGGCCGTCCACGACACCCGTGCCGCCGTCCAGGACGAGGCCAGCCAGCTCGTCGCGCTCGCCCTCACCAGGGTGCCGCTCGACGGCCGTGACGAGCTGTGGCTCGACCTGTGCGCCGGGCCGGGCGGCAAGACGGGGCTGCTGGACGCGATCGCCCGCCACGGCGACGTGGCGGGGCTGGAGGCCGCCGGCGACCTCAGGACCGGCCCGGAAGGCGACGGCGCGGTGCCCGGCGGCGGCGTGGTGATGCCTGGCGGCGGCGTGGCGGTGCCGTACGCCGGTGGGGCGCGGGTGCTGGCCGGGGACGTGCAGTACCACCGGGCGCGGCTGGTCTGGGAGACGACCAGGGACGCGGCCGTGATCACCGCCGACGGCACCGAGCCCGCGTGGCGGCCCGGCGTGTTCGACCGGGTGATGCTCGACGCGCCCTGCACCGGGCTCGGCGCGCTGCGGCGGCGGCCGGAGGCGCGCTGGCGGCGCGACCCGGCGAGCATCTCGGAGCTGGGCAGGCTGCAGCGGCGGCTGCTCGGCACCGCCCTGGACTCCGTACGGCCCGGCGGGGTCGTCGCGTACGTGACGTGCTCGCCGCACCTGGCCGAGACGCGGGTCGTCGTGGGTGACGTGATCGGCGGCAGAGCGGACGTGGAGCCGCTCGACGCGCGCGACTACCTGCCCGGCGTGGACGGGCTCGGCGACGGGCCGTACGCGCAGTTCTGGCCGCACCGGCACGGCACCGACGCCATGTTCCTGGCGCTGCTGCGCAAGGCCGCCTGAGGCCGCCTGAGACTTGTGTGAGAGGCCCCGCACCGGCCCCGTCCGGGGCGGGGCCGGCGGCCTGACTAGACTCTGACCATCATGGCCGTACAGATCTCGCCCAGCATCCTGTCCGCCGACTTCGCCCGGCTCGCCGACGAGGCCGCCGCCGTGCCGAACGCCGACTGGCTGCACGTGGATGTCATGGACAACCACTTCGTGCCCAACCTGACCCTCGGGCTGCCCGTGGTGGAGGCGCTGCTCAAGGCGACCTCGCTGCCGCTCGACTGCCACCTCATGATCGCCGATCCCGACCGGTGGGCCCCCGGCTACGCCGAGGCCGGGGCCGGGAGCGTGACGATCCACGCGGAGGCGTCCTCGGCGCCGGTGCGGACCCTGCGGGAGATCCGCTCGCTCGGCGCGCGGGCGGGGCTCGCGCTCAACCCCGCCACGGCGGTGGAGCCGTACGAGGATCTGATCGGCGAGGTCGACATGCTGCTGCTGATGACGGTGGAGCCGGGCTTCGGCGGGCAGAAGTTCCTCGACATGGTGCTGCCCAAGGTGCGGCGGGCGCGGGCGCTCATCGAGCGGCACGGCGGGCAGGTGTGGCTGCAGGTCGACGGCGGGGTGTCGGCCGGCACGATCGAGCGGTGCGCCGAGGCGGGCGCCGACGTGTTCGTCGCGGGCAACGCCGTCTACGGGACCGGCGACCGGTCCGCGGCCGTCGACTCGCTGCGCTCCCTGGCGACGGCCGCCTCCTCCTAGAACGGGCCGGGCGGCTCCGCCCGGAACGCCGCCGGCCGGGCGGCAGGTGCCGCCCGGCCGGGAGAAGCGGGTGTCAGGCCTGGAGGGCCGGGTCGAGGACGACGTCCTCGCCGTGGACGCCGGGCTCCTCGGGGAAGTGGCAGGCGGTCAGGTGACCGTCGCGGTTGCCCGGCAGGCGCAGCAGCGGCGGCTCCTCCGTGGCGCACTTGTCCTGCGCCTTCCAGCAGCGGGTACGGAACCGGCAGCCCGACGGCGGATCGATGGGGGAGGGGACGTCGCCCGCCAGGCGGATGCGCTCGCGCGGCGGCGCCTCCAGGTCGGCGTCCGGGACGGCCGACAGCAGGGCGTGCGTGTACGGGTGCCGGGGACGCTGGTAGAGGGAGTCGCGGTCGGCGATCTCCACCACCTTGCCCAGGTACATCACCGCGACCCGCTGCGAGAAGTGCCGGACCACGGCCAGGTCGTGCGCGATGAACAGGAACGCGATGCCCAGGTCGCGCTGGAGCTGCTGCAGCAGGTTGATGACCTGCGCCTGGATCGACACGTCCAGCGCGGAGACCGGCTCGTCGGCGATGATCAGCTTGGGGTCGAGCGCGAGCGCGCGGGCCACGCCGATGCGCTGGCGCTGGCCGCCGGAGAACTCGTGCGGGAAGCGGTTGTAGTGCTCCGGGTTGAGCCCGACGATCTCCAGCAGCTCGCGGGCCCTGGCCTCGCGCCCGGCCGGCGGGTTGATGTCGTTGATGTCCATCGGGCCGCGGATGATCGAGCCGACCGTGTGCCGCGGGTTCAGCGACGAGTAGGGGTCCTGGAAGATCATCTGGATCTCGGACCTGATCGGCTTCAGGGTGCGCCGGTTGGCGTGGCTGATGTCCTGGCCGCGGTAGCTGATGCTGCCGCCGGTCGGCTCCAGCAGCCGGGCGGCGAGCCGGCCGGTGGTGGACTTTCCGCAGCCCGACTCGCCCACCAGGCCGAGCGTCTCGCCCTCGTGCACGACCAGGTCGATGCCGTCCACCGCGTGGACCGAGCCGATCTGCCGCTTGATCAGCGAGCCGCCTCTGACGGGGAAGTGCTTCACCACGCCGGACAGCTCCAGCAGCTTCTCCGTCACGACGCCTCCTTACCGGGTTGCTTGCCGTGTTGACTCCGGAGTTCGGCCTTCTGCTTGAGCGGCAGGTAGCAGGCGTCGCCGTGGCCGCGGTGCGGCGACAGCTCGGGCCGCTCTCCCGTGCACACGCCCGGCCCCAGCAGCTTCGCGTAGTCGCAGCGCGGGTGGAACGGGCAGCCGGGCGGAACGTTGATCAGGCTGGGCGGGGTGCCGCGCACCGGTTCGAGCGGCACGTCCACCGGGTGGTTCAGGCTGGGCATCGAGCCGAGCAGCCCCCAGGTGTAGGGGTGGCGCGGCTCGCGCAGCACCTCGCGCATCGTGCCCCGCTCCACCGCGCGGCCCGCGTACATGACGAGCACGTCGTGCGCGGTGTTGGCCACCACGCCGAGGTCGTGCGTGATCATGATGATCGCGGTGCCCGTCTGCTCCTGCAGGTCGCGCAGCAGGTCGAGGATCTGCGCCTGGACGGTCACGTCCAGGGCGGTGGTGGGCTCGTCGGCGATGAGCAGGCCCGGGTCGCACACCAGCGCCATGGCGATCATGGCGCGCTGGCGCATGCCGCCGGAGAACTGGTGCGGATACTCGTCGACGCGGATCTTCGGCTGCGGGATCCCGACCCGGTCGAGCATCTCGATGGCCCGCTCGCGCGCCACCGACTTGGACACGCCCTTGTGCTTGCGGTAGACCTCGGCGATCTGCTGGCCGACCGTGTGGAACGGCGAGAGCGAGGTCAGCGGGTCCTGGAAGATCATCGCCATCTTGTTGCCCCGGAGCTTCTCCAGCTCGCGCTGCGGCGCGCCGAGCAGCTCGTGGCCGTCGAGCTTGATGCTGCCGGAGAGCTTGGCGGTGTCCGGGTTGTGCAGGCCGAGGATGGCCAGGTTCGTCACCGACTTGCCGGAGCCGGACTCGCCCACGATGCCGAGCGTGCTGCCGCGGTCCACCTCGAAGGACAGCCCGTCCACCGCGTGGACGACGCCGTCCTCGGTGTGGAAGTCGACGGTGAGGTCGTTGACTTCGAGAAACATCAGCTCAGCCTCACGCGGGGGTCGATGACGGCGTACAGGGAGTCCACGATCACGTTCATCACCACGATCGCGCCCGCCGCGAGCAGGACCGTGGCCATCAGCGTCGGCAGGTCGGAGTAGTCCACGGCGCGGACCGCCAGGCGGCCGATGCCCTGCAGGCCGAACGTGGTCTCGGTGATGATCGCGCCGCCGATGAGCGTGCCCAGGTCGACGCCGAAGATGGTGATGACGGGGGTCAGCGCGCCGCGCAGCGCGAAGCGCAGCACCACACTGCGGCCCGACATGCCCTTGGCGCGGGCGGTGCGCACGTAGTCCTCGTTCAGGTTCTCCACCATGGTGGAGCGGGTGATCCTGGTGTAGTTCGCGGTGAAGATCAGCGCGAGCACCAGCCAGGGCAGCAGCAGGCCGTTGAACCAGCCGAGCGGGTCCTCGGTGATCGGTATGTACTTCGGCTGCCGGAAGACCTGTATCTGGTAGACGAAGAAGTACATGGCCAGGGTGCCGACGAAGTAGATCTGCACCGAGGCGCCGATCAGCGACGAGACGCTGGCGATCTTGTCGAGGGGCTTGCCCTGGCGCAGCGCGGCGACGATGCCGGTGGCCACGCCGAAGATCAGGAAGATCACCGCGGCGCCGATCGTCAGCGCGATCGTGACCGGCATCCGGTCGATGATCGTCTCGAACACCGGGGCGCGGTTGACGAACGAGAAGCCCAGGCAGGGCGCCGGGCAGTGGCCCAGGCCCCCGTAGTCGCGGCCGACGAAGATGCCCGCGAGCCAGCTGACGAACTGGACCATGAGCGGCTGGTCGATGCCGAGGTTGTGCCGGGCCTGCTCCAGCGTCTCCGGTGGGCAGACCTTGCCACAGGCCAGCCGGGCCGGGTCGGCGGGGATCGCGTAGAACAGGAAGAAGGTCACCGCTGAGATGATCAGCAGGATGACCAGCGCGCCCAGTACGCGGCGGGTGAGGAATCGAAGCACGGGATGATCTCCAAGAGGGTGCTCCGGGCACCCCGTCGGGGCGCCCGGAGCGGTGTCGCTACGGCTTCACGAAGATGGTGTTCGGGGAGACGATCCACATCTGCGGGTCGATCTCGGCGCCGCCCACCTTGGAGCCGTGGAGCGTGGTGGCGATCCGGTTCTCGGCCACGACCAGCGGCGTGTACTTCTCCTGGATCTCCTTGTCGAGCTCCATCCAGGCGGTGTTGGCCGCGTCGATGTCCGGGTTCTCGGAGATCTCCTTCATCTTCGCCGTGAGCTCCGGCGTGTTCAGGTGCGACATGTTCTGGCCGCCGTCGGAGACCGGGCCGAAGATGATCGGCATGACGGTGGAGCCGGAGGGCCAGTCGGCACCCCAGCCGCCCCAGTACAGGTCGAACTCGTTCTTCGTCTGGCTGATCGAGTCGTAGTACGTCTTGCGGTCCAGCGGCTTGGCCACGACCTTGATGCCGGCCTTCTCCAGGGCGTTCTTGATCACGACGGTGACCTGCTCCTGGACCGGGGTCTGGTTGTAGGCGTAGACGATCGTCGGGCTGGGGTTGTCCGACTCGGCCACCAGCTGCTTGGCCTTCTCGATGTCACCCTCGGGCTTGGTGGTCTTGCCGAACAGGTCGTACGGCTTGTACCCGACCGTGGTGTTCTCGTTGAGGATCGTCGTCGGCAGCGCCGCGGCCTGCGGGCCGCCGAGCGTCTGCTGGATCTGCTTGGACGGCCAGGCGTAGTTGACGGCCTGACGCAGCTTCTGGTCCTTCACCCGGTCAAGGTTGAAGTAGTAGTAGTTGCCGTACGGCGAGGGGCTGACCATGCGGCGGTCGGCCAGGCTCGCGTCGTTCAGCACCTGCTGGAGCCGCTCCGGCGGGACGGCCGCGTAGAACGTGAACGCCTGCTGGTCGGGGCCGACGTCGGCGACGAACCGGTCGGTGATCTGCAGGGGCTCCTGGCCGAACTCGAGCTTCCACACGTCCGGGTACGCGCCGCGGATCGGGTCGGTGGCGGCGTCCCAGTGCGGGTTGCGGGCCAGCTCCATCGACTTGTCGACGACGTGCGACTTGATGATGTACGGCCCGGAGGAGAAGGGCTCCTTGTCGTACTTCTCCTTGGTGTCCTTGGCCTTGGGCACGATGGCGTAGCCGCCCATGGCGAAGGCGTAGTTGGCGTCGGCGTGCGGGGCCTTGAACTTGAAGACGATCGTCTTGTCGTCCGGCGTCTCGATGCCGTCGAGCTGCTTGCCGTCGTACGGGCCGGAGTAGGCCTTCTTGTAGTCGTCCTGGGTCAGCCACTGCTGGATGTAGCTGGGCCCGAAGGTGATGTAGTCGGCGAACGTCCGCTCGATCGTCCACCGCACGTCGGCCGAGGTGATCGCGCTGCCGTCCTGCCACTTCACCCCGTCCTTGAGGGTGAAGGTCCACGTCTTGCCGCCGTCGGAGACCGTGCCGGCGTCGGTGGCGAGGTCGCCGACGAGCTTGAACTCGCCCTTGGCCACGCGCTTGTAGCCGGTCAGGCCGCGGTGGATGAGCAGGCCGAAGTTGGTGGCCGTGTTGACGTAGCTCTGCGCGGGGTCGAGGTGGGCGAAGTCGTCACGGTCGATCATCGTGACGGTGCCGCCCTTGACCACGCCCTCGGGCTCCACGGCCGGGCCCTTGGAGTCCTCGGCGGTGCCCATGGTGATCACCGCGGGCTTGTACGGCTCCTGCGCCGGAGCCGAGGAACCAGCGGTGGGCGCGCCCGCCGGGGCGCCCTGGTTCCCCGGCGCGCAGGCGCCGACCAGGGCCAGCGACGCGGCGGCGAGCACCGCGAGAGCCGACCGTTTGCGGTAGTTCATTTCTCTCCTCTAGCGCTTGATCTTGGGATCGAAGGCGTCGCGGACGGAGTCGCCGAGCAGGTTGAAGGCGACCACGAAGATCAACAAGGCGACGCCGGGGAAGATGAGGTACGTGATGTCGTTCTGGTACACCTGCGTGGCCCGCAGGAACATGCGGCCCCAGTCGGGCACCAGCTCGCCCATGCCGACGCCCAGGAACGACAGGCCCGCCTCCGCCGTCACCATGGCGGGCAGCAGCAGCGTCGACTGGATGAGGATGGGCGTCCACAGGTTGGGAAGCAGTTCCTTGAACACGATCCGGGCCGGGGAGGCGCCGGTGACCCTGGCCGCCTCCACGTACTCGCGCTCGCGCATCGACAGCACGTAGCCGCGCAGCAGGCGGGCCAGGCCCGCCCAGCCGAACGCCGAGAGCATGATGGTGAGCGTCACCGCCCGCAGCCACACCGGCGTCTCCTCGTCCGAGGGCACCAGCAGGCTCTCCACCACCGGCGTGAAGGCGATGATGAAGATGGTCTGCGGGAACGACAGCGTGAGGTCGATGAGGCGGCCGACGAAGTAGTCGGTCCTGCCGCCCGCGTACCCGGCCACGATGCCGACGACGATGCCGAGCGTGGTGGTGATGAGCGTGGCCGCCACGGCGATCCCGAGCGAGGTGCGGATGCCGTACACGAGCTGGGTGAACACGTCACGCCCGAGGCTCGGTTCGAGGCCGAACCAGTACTCGGAGCTGATGCCGCCGTTCGGCTGGATCGGGTAGCCGTAGTCGTTCAGCAGTCCCGGGATGTCCTGGCCGTACAGCGTGTACGGGTCCTTGCCGTACACCATGGAGATCACGGGGGCCAGCAGGGCGACCAGGAAGAAGAAGATCACGATGATCGCCGAGATGACGCCCGTGCGGTCGCGCTTGAAGCGCAGCCACATCAGCTGGCCGGGCGAGCGGCCCACGGCACCGGAAGTCTCGGTCACGGACGTCGCGTCTATCGCGTCTTCTGTGGACGTCGGTGTCGTCATCTGGTCGGGGCTCCCAAGCACGTACAAATATCCGGAAATTCCGGGCCATCGAGCACGTTCTCAGGGTTCGTCGCGTAACGCAATGACCTGCGAGGATTTCGCAGCGTAATCACGGATTTGCGACACAATCTTGAAAATTTTGTGACATGCAGGGGTCTGGTGGGTAAGCAGATACTTATGGAGGATCACGGACTGTTCGGCCCTGGATCCGTGACGTGGCGGGTGATGGGCGAGCCGATCCTGCTCGTCGGCGGCTTCCGGGCACTGCTCATGCAGGGCCTGCACCCGCGCACGATGCGCGGCGTGCTGCAGAACTCCGCGCTCATGGACCCCGCCGAGGCCTGGTCGCGCTTCGCCCGCACGACCGAGTTCGTCCGCGTGCGCACGTACGGCACCCGGGCGGAGGTGGAGCGGGCCGGGCGCCGCGTGCGCCGTATCCACGCCCTGCTGGACGCCTACGACCCCGACACCGGCGAGCGCTACCGGCTCGACGAGCCCGAGGGGCTGCGCTGGGTGCACGTCGGCGAGGTCGACTCCTACCTGTCGGTCGCGCGCCGGGCCGGCGTGCGGCTCACCGACGCCGAGGCCGACGCGTTCGTCGCCGAGTGGCGGTGCGCCGCCGAGGTGGTCGGCCTCGACCCCGCCACCGTCCCCGGCACGGTGGCCGAGCTGCGCGGCTACATCGAGGCGCAGCGTCCTGGCCTGCGGTTCGTGTCCGAGGCCGCGCACCCGCTCGGCCTGTCGTTCCGCACGCCGCTGCCCCGGCCGCTCGCCGCGCTGCGGCCGGCGCTGCCCGCCGTGACGGTCCTGGCCTTCGCCACGCTGCCGCGCTGGGCCAGGAGGCTGTACGGGCTGCCCGCCACGCCGGTCGGCGACCTGTGGGCGACCGCCACGCTGCGCGCCCTGCACACCGGCATCGGGCTCGTCCCCGCGCACGTCCGCTACGCGCCGGACGCCCGGCGCGCCCGCCGCCTCACCGCCGCGTGACGTTCGGCGAGTAGGGGTCGCATGTCGCTTTTCGGGCATGGCAGACTGTCAGGAGAACAGAGCTAGCGTGCTCCGGGGTCGGTGAAAGTCCGAACCGGCGGTGACAGTCCGCGACCCGGCCGATGCCATCGGCCGGTTGACCCGGTGGAATTCCGGGACCGACGGTTAAAGTCCGGATGGGAGGAAGCGCGCGGGTGCCCGGCTTTGCGGCCGGGTGCCACCAGTGGTGCGTGCGCGCACCGCTGTCCCCCCGGGGCCCGCCGTGGCTTGGAGCTACTGGCGAGTAGGAGGCCGGGGGTGGAGCACACCGCCCACGACGGCGTAGACGCCGTCCACATGGCGCGCGCGATCGAGCTGGCCGCTCTCGGGCACGGCCGCACCAGCCCCAACCCCGTGGTGGGATGCGTCGTGCTCGACGCCTCCGGCCACGTCGCGGGCGAGGGATTCCATCCGTACGCGGGCGGCCCGCACGCCGAGGTCGTGGCGCTGCGCGAGGCGGGCGGACGGGCCCGGGGCGGCACCGCGTACGTGACGCTGGAACCCTGCGACCACACCGGCCGGACCGGGCCGTGCAGCCGTGCGCTGCTGGAGGCCGGGCTGGCCCGCGTGGTCGTCGCCGTGCCCGACCCCACCCCGCGCGCGGCCGGCGGGGCCGCGCGGCTGCGCGCCGCCGGGGTCGCCGTCGAGACCGGGCTCCTGGCCGCCGAGGCCGAACGGGTCAACGCCGAATGGCTGACCTTCGCCCGGCTCGGCCGGCCGCACGTGACCTGGAAGTTCGCCGCCACCCTCGACGGGCGGTCCGCCGCGGCCGACGGCACCAGCCAGTGGATCACCTCGCCTGAGGCGCGCGCCGACGTGCACCGGATGCGCGCCCGCAGCGACGCGATCGTCGCGGGCGTCGGCACCGTGCTGGCCGACGACCCCCGCCTGACGGCGCGCCCCACCGTCCGCGCCGACGACGGCTCACCGGGCCGGATCCCGCTGCGGGTCGTCGTCGACCCCTCCGGCCGCACCCCGCCGGGCGCGCGGGTCCTCGACGACGAGGCGCCGACGCTCGTCGCCGTCGCCGAGGGCGTGACCACCCCGCGGGGTGCCGGCCTGCTGCCCCTGCCCCGCCACGGCGCCGGGCTGGACCTGCGGGCCCTGCTCAAGGAACTCGCCGCGCGCGACGTCGTCAGCGTGTTCCTGGAAGGCGGGCCCACCCTGGCGGGAGCGTTCCTCGCCCAGGGCCTCACCGACCGCGTCGTGGCGTACGTGGCGCCGGCCCTGCTCGGAGCGGGGGCCCCGGCGCTGGGAGAGGCGGGGGTGGCCACGATCGCGCGGGCGCACCGCATGAGCTTCGACGAGATTTCCCGCATCGGGCCGGACCTGAAGATCGTCGCCCGGCCGCAGCTCGCAGAGAACAGCAGGGAGAAGTGATGTTCACCGGAATCATCGAGGAGAAGGGCGAGGTCGTCGCCCTGGAACGGGCCGGCGACGCCGCCAGGCTGACCGTGCGCGGCGCGCTCGTCACCTCCGACGCCCGCCACGGCGACAGCATCGCCGTCAACGGCGTCTGCCTGACGGTCGTCGACGTCAAGGACGACGTCTTCACCGTCGACGTGGTCAAGGAATCGCTCGACCGCAGCTCGCTGGGCGTCCTCACCGAGGGCTCGGCGGTCAACCTCGAACGCGCGGTCCGCGCCGACCAGCGGCTCGGCGGCCACATCGTGCAGGGCCACGTCGACGGCACCGCCGCGCTGCTGTCCAGGAGCCCCGGCACCAACTGGGACGACCTGCGCTTCTCGCTGCCGGAGCCGCTCAGCCGCTACGTGGCCGAGAAGGGCTCGATCGCCATCGACGGAATCAGCCTCACGGTGACGACTGTTGACGACGGAAGCTTCGGCGTGAGCCTCATCCCGGCGACGCTGCGGCTGACGACCATGGGCGAGCGCCAGGTCGGCGACCTGGTGAACATCGAGGTCGACGTGATCGCGAAGTATGTGGAAAGGCTGGTGGTCAGGCAGTGAACTGGGCTGATGCCGGATTCGACGTGTTCGGCACACACGTGCTCTGGACGGACCTGGTCGGCAACGTCGCCGCGCTGTCCACCGTCCTGCTGGCGATGCGCAGGTCGATGTGGACCTGGCCGGTGCAGCTCACCGGCGCGGTGCTGCTGCTCATCGCCTCGATCAACGCGGGGATCACCGGCAACGCGCTCAAGCAGGCGCTGTTCGGCGCGCTGGCGATCTACGGCTGGTGGGCATGGCGGCGCGGCACCGACGGCGGCAAGCAGCTCGCTGTCCGCCCGGCCACCGCCCGCGAGCGCAGCGCGCTCGTCGCCGTCATGCTGGCCGGCACCGTCGTCGTCGGGGTGCTGTTCTTCGTGACCGGGCTGTCGTGGGGCGCCCACGAGCCGCTGCCCAAGGGCGCGTTCCTGGTCGCCGCCGACGCCTACATCTTCGTCGGCAGCGCCGTGGCCACCTGGGCGCAGGGCAGGGCGCTGGTCGACTTCTGGATCGTCTGGGTGGCCGTCGACCTGGTCGGCGTGCCGCTGGCCTTCAGCTCGGGGCTGGTCGTCTCGGGCGCCGTCTACGGGGTGTTCTTCGTGCTGGTGATCATCGGGTTCGTCAGGTGGCTGCGTGAATACCGGCTGTCGGCCGGTCGGGAACTGGCGGTGGCGTCATGAGCGACATCAGGTTCGACCCGGTGGAACGGGCCGTCGAGGACATCCGCGCGGGCAAGGCCGTCGTGGTCGTCGACGACGAGAACCGGGAGAACGAGGGCGACATCATCTTCGCCGCCTCCCGGGCGACCCCCGAGCTGCTGACCTTCACCATCCGCCACACCAGCGGCGTCATCTGCGTGCCGATGGAGGGCAAGGAGCTCGACCGGCTCGGGCTGCCCCTCATGGTCTTCCAGAACCGCGAGCGGCTGCGGACCGCGTACACGATCAGCGTCGACGCCCGCGACGGCGTCACCACCGGCATCTCCGCCGCCGACCGCGCCCGCACCATCCGCACCCTGGCCGACTCCGCGACCGAGCCGAACGAGCTGGTCAGGCCCGGCCACATCTTCCCGCTGCGCTACCACGAGGGCGGCGTGCTGGCCCGGCGCGGCCACACCGAGGCGGCCGTCGACCTGGCCAGGCTCGCCGGCCTGAGCCCGGCGGGCGTGCTGGCCGAGGTCGTCAACGACGACGGCACCATGGCCAGGCTGCCCGAGCTGCGCGTCTTCGCCGACGAGCACGACCTGGCGCTCATCTCCATCGAGCAGCTCGTCGACCACCGGCGGCGCACCGAGAGCATGGTCACCCGGGTCGCCGAGACGACCCTGCCGAACACGTACGGGCTGTGGCGGGCCTTCGGGTTCGCCAGCGCGCTCGACGGCGGCGAGCACGTCGCGCTCGTCTACGGCGAGCTCGGCGACGGCGAGAACGTGCTGGTGCGCGCCCACTCCGAGTGCCTGACCGGCGACGTGTTCGGCTCACTGCGCTGCGACTGCGGCGTTCAGCTCGGCAACGCCATGTCGGCCATCGCCGAGGAGGGCCGCGGCGTCGTCGTCTACCTGCGCGGGCACGAGGGGCGCGGCATCGGGCTGCTGGCCAAGCTCAAGGCCTACAGCCTGCAGGACGGCGGCGTCGACACCGTGGACGCCAACGTCGAGCTGGGGCTGCCCGTCGACTCGCGCGAGTTCTCCAACGCCGCGCAGATCCTCGCCGACCTCGGCGTGAAGTCGGTGCGGCTGCTCACCAACAACCCGGCCAAGCTGCGCGGCATGGACGGCTACGGCATCAAGGTGCTGGGCCGCGAGCCGATGCCGGTGGCCATGAACCCGCACAACGAGCGCTACCTGACGGCCAAGCGCGACCGGCTCGGCCACGACATCTCGGAGGCATCATGAGCGGCGACGGACGCCCGGCGGCGGCAGCCGTGCCCGACGCGGCGGGACTGACCGTCGGCGTGGTGGCGGCCAGCTGGCACGCGAAGATCACCGACCAGCTCGTCGCCAGGGCCGTGCAGGCCTGCGACGACTCCGGCGCCGTCGCCACCGTGGTGCGGGTGCCCGGCTCGCTGGAGATCCCCGTCGTCGCCCAGGCGCTGGCACGGCGCTGCGACGCCGTCGTGGCGCTCGGCGCGGTCATCCGGGGCGAGACGGCCCACTTCGCCTACGTCTGCGACTCGGTCACGGCGGGGCTGACCCGGATCTCGCTCGACGAGCGGACCCCCGTCGGCAACGGCGTGCTCACCTGCGAGACGCTCGACCAGGCGGTGGACCGCTCCGGGCTGCCGGGCAGCAAGGAGGACAAGGGGTACGAGTCGGCGATCGCCGCGCTGGAGACCGCACTCCTCCTGCGGAGCCTCCACTGACCTGCGGTAGGTTTCCCTCGTGCCTGAGCCCGTGCCGCCTCCGCCGCTGCCCGTCGTCTGGCGCCCGCGCCGGGGCAGGATCGTCGCCTACGGATTCGCCACGCTCGTCGTGATCGGGGCGGTCGTCATGGCGGTCTTCATCGCCGATCCGTTCAAGCTGCCCGACCGGATCGCGATCGTGCTGTTCGGGTGCGCGGTGGCGTTCGTCCTCCACCTGCTCGGCAGGGTGCGGGTGGAGGCCGACGACGAGGGCGTCACGCTGGTCAACGCGGTGCGCTCGCACCGCTACACCTGGCCCGAGGTGATCGACGTGACGCTGCTGCCCGGCGAGCCCTGGCCGAAGATCGACTTCTCCGACGGGCGCACGATCGGCGCCATGGGCATCCAGGGCTCCGAGAAGGCGCTGGCCCAGCGCGCCACCGCCGAGCTCGCTGCGCTCATCCACGAACGCGGCGAGGCGCGCGAAGACTGATCGGCGTAGCCTGAGGGCGTGCTGCGCCGGACTATCAGGCCCAAGGACCTCACGTCGCCGGACGAGCTCGCCGAGCTGCTCGACCGGCACGACTACCTGGCGGACGACGGCCTGGCCACGGCCGCCTTCCTGGCGCTGCGGATGCGCCGGCCGCTGTTCCTCGAAGGCGAGGCGGGCGTCGGCAAGACCGAGCTGGCCAAGACCCTGGCCACGCTGCTCAAGGCGCCGCTCATCCGCCTGCAGTGCTACGAGGGGCTCGACGCCTCCCAGGCGCTCTACGACTGGGACTTCGCCCGCCAGCTGCTGCACCTCAAGACCGCCGAGGCGGCCGGCGTCGCCGACGCCGCCCGGCTCGAAGGGGAGATCTACGACCGCCGCTTCCTCATCGCCCGGCCGCTGCTGAAGGCGCTCGAGACGCAGCCGAGCGTGCTGCTGGTGGACGAGATCGACCGGGCCGACGACGAGTTCGAGGCGTTCCTGCTGGAGGTGCTGTCCGACTTCACCATCTCCATCCCCGAGCTGGGCACCGTCAGGGCCGACAGCCCGCCCGTCGTCGTGGTCACCTCCAACCGCACCCGCGAGGTGCACGACGCGCTCAAGCGCCGCTGCCTCTACCACTGGCTGGAGCACCCCGGCTTCGACCGGGAGGTGGCGATCCTGCTGCGCCGGCTGCCCGGCTGCACCGAGACGCTCGCCACGCAGGTGGCCCGCGCGGCCGGGCGGCTGCGCGGCGCCGGCCTGGTCAAGCCGCCAGGCGTGGCCGAGACGCTCGACTGGACCGAGGCGCTGCTCACGCTCGGCGCCCGCGAGCTCGACCCGGGCCGCGCCGCCGCCACGCTCGGCGCGGCGCTGAAATACCGCGAGGACGTCGAGCGCGTCCTGGGCGACGGGCTGCTGGCCCATGGATGACCTGGCGGCCACCATCACCGCTTTCACCCGCACGCTGCGGGCCGCCGGGGTGGCCGCCGACCAGGAGCGGGCCCAGGCCATGCTGCGCGCCCTGGACCACCTCGACCTGGCCGAGCCCGGCGACGTCTACTGGGCCGGGCGGCTGACGCTCTGCGCCGGACCCGACGACCTGCCCCGCTACGACCGGTGCTTCGCCGCGTACTTCGGCGGCGCCCGGGCGGCCGTCAGCCGGGCCGCGACCACCTCCGTCACCCGCCACACCGCGGCGGAGAGCGGCGAGCGGCGCGGCGACGGCGAGGCGGCGCCCGCCGTCGCCAGCCGCACCGAGGTCCTGCGGCACCGCGACGTGGCCCGCCTGACCGAGGCCGAGCGCGCCGAGGTGCACCGGATGCTGTCGCTGCTCAGCGGCCGGCGCCCGGTCCGCCGCTCGCGCCGCCACGAGAGCGCCCGCCGCGGCGGCCTGGACCGGCGGCGCACCGTCCGCGAGGCGCTGAAGCAGGGCGAAGTGGCCCGCCTGCTGCGGCGCAGGCACACCACCCGGCCGCGCCGCGTCGTGCTGTTCGTGGACGTCAGCGGCTCCATGGCGCCCTACGCCGAGACGCTGCTGCGTTTCGCGCACGCCCTGGTCCGCACCGGGCCGCGGGCCACCGCCGTCTACTCGATCGGCACCCGGCTCACCCAGGTCACCGCCGAGCTGCGCCACCGCGACCCCGGCACCGCGCTCGACCAGGTGTCGCGGGCCATCCCCGACTGGAGCGGCGGCACCCGGCTGGGGGAGGAGCTGCGCGAGTTCCTGACCCGGCGCAGCGCCCGCGGCGCCATCGTGGTCATCGCCTCCGACGGGTGGGAACGCGGCGACCCGTCACTGCTCGGCGCCCAGATGGCCCGCCTGGCCCGCCAGGCGCACCGGGTGATCTGGGTCAACCCGCACAAGGGGTATGAGGACTACCAGCCGCTGACCGGGGGCATGCGGGCCGCCCTGCCCCACCTGGACGACCTGGTGGCCGGGCACAGCCTGGCCGCCTACGAGGCACTCAGCGAAAGGCTCGCCCATGCGTGACGTGCTGCCGGAGATCATGCGCTGGTGGGAATCGGGGCTGCGGTTCGGGCTCGCGACGGTGGTGAGCACGTTCAGCAGCGCGCCCCGGCCGCCGGGGGCGGCCATGGCGGTGCGCGGCGACGAGGTCGTCGGCAGCGTCTCCGGCGGGTGCGTCGAGGGCGCGGTGTTCGAGCTCGCCGCCGAGGCCGACTCGCCCGTCCTGCAGCGGTACGGGGTCAGCGACGACGACGCGTTCGCCGTCGGGCTCACCTGCGGCGGCATCATCGACATCCTCGTCGAGCCGATCTCCCTGGAGACCTTCCCGGAGCTGGGCGAGATCGCCGCGTCCGTCGCCGCGCACGAGCCCGTGGCCGTCGCCACGGTCGTGGCCGGCCCCGGCCGGATCGGCGCCCGCCGGATCATCTGGCCCGGCCGCTCGGCCGGCACGCTCGGCCCGCGCCGGCTCGACGAGGCCGTGGACGACGACGCGCGCGGCATGCTCGCCCAGGGCCTGACCGCCATCCGGCACTACGGCGGCGCGGGGGAGCGGCGGCTGGACGACCTGTCGGTGTTCGTGCACGCCTTCGCGCCGCCGCCGCGGATGCTGGTCTTCGGCGCGATCGACTTCGCCGCCGCCGTCGCCCGGGTGGGCAAGTTCCTCGGCTATCACGTCACCGTCTGCGACGCCCGGCCGGTCTTCGCCACCCCCAAGCGCTTCCCGGAGGCCGACGCGGTCGTGGTCAGGTGGCCGCACGACTACCTCGCCTCGGTCCCGGTGGACGAGCGCACCGTGATCTGCGTGCTCACCCACGACCCCAAGTTCGACGTGCCGCTGCTGGAGGTGGCGTTGCGCACCGAGGCCGGCTACGTCGGCGCCATGGGTTCGCGGCGCACCCACGAGGACCGGCTGGCCCGGCTGCGCGAGGCCGGGCTGAGCGCGGCCGAGCTGGCCCGGCTGCGCTCGCCCATCGGCCTCGACCTGGGCGCCCGCACCCCCGAGGAGACCGCCGTGTCGATCGCCGCCGAGCTCATCCAGCTGCGCTGGGGCGGCTCCGGCAGGCCGCTCACCCACACCGAGGGCCGCATCCACCACGAGGCGTCGTCATGACGTACACGAAGGTCGCCGGGCTGCTGCTCGCGGCCGGCCAGGGCGCCCGCCTCGGCCGGCCCAAGGCGCTGCTGGAGCTCGCCGGCGAGCGGCTGGTCGACCGGGGAGTCCGGCTGCTGGAGGAGGGCGGCTGCCATCCGGTCGTCGTCGTGCTGGGCGCGGCCACGCCGCAGGTCCGCCGGGCGGTCACCGTACGCAACCCCGACTGGGCGAGCGGCATGGGGTCCTCGCTGCGCACCGGCCTGGCGGCGCTGCCCGCCGAGGCGGAGGCGGTGGTGATCGCGCTGGTCGACCAGCCGTTCGTGCGGCCCGAGGCGGTGCGCGCGCTCATCGGCTCGGGCGCGCCCGTCGCGGCCGCCACCTACGCGGGCCGGCGCCGCAACCCGGTGCTGATCGGCCGGCCGCACTTCGCCGAGGTGGCCGCCCTGGCCCGGGGCGACGTGGGCGCCAGGCCGTTCCTGAAGGCGAACCCCGGCCTGGTCACCGAGGTGCCCTGCCCCGGCGACCCGGCCGACATCGACACGCCGGAGGACCTGCGGCTACTGGAGGCGGAGTGAGGCGATAGCGGCCCGGTGGTCGCTGCCCGTCGCCGGGGCGACACCCGCCTCGGTCGCCGTCATGCCGCGGAACAGGATGTGGTCGGGCCTGGTGATGGGGAACTCGGCCGGCCAGGTGAACCCGAAGCCGTCGCCCGCCACCTCCTGCGCGTCGGTCAGCGGCGGCGTCAGCCCGCGCATGCCCCGGTCGGTGGTGGCGGTGTTGAGGTCGCCGAGCAGCAGGATCCGCTCGCTCCTGTCGGCGTCGACGAGCTTGCGCGCCTGTGTCAGCGACGCGTCGCGGCTGGCCGTGTGGCCGGGCCGGGCCGAGGCCAGGTGCATCACGTAGACGGTGACCTTGCCCTTCGGCGTCGACACCACCGCCCGCAGCGCGCGCGGCCAGCCCATGCCGACGTCCAGCGGGCGCTTGTCGACGATCGGGTAGCGGCTCCACAGGCCGACCGTGCTCACCGGGTAGCGGTGCTTGAACATCTTGTTGAGCTGCTTGGCCGCCGGGCCGCCCGGCGTGAGCTCCTGCGCGGCCAGCAGGTCGAGGTCGGCGGCGATGGCGCGCACCGCCTCGCCCGAGGCGTTGTTGCGCACCCCCACGTTGACGGTGCCGACGGCCAGGTCGCTCGGCCCGCCGGGCGGCGTGCGCATCAGCGCCGAGCCGAACATCGCCGCCCACACCACCCCCGGCACCAGGGCCGCCACCGCGGCCGCCGCCGACCGCGTCGCGAAGGCGGCCAGCAGCAGCACGGGCACGAGCAGCCCGATCCACGGCAGCACGCTCTCCAGCACCGGGGTGAACCCGCCCAGCACCGGGATGAACCGGTGCCCGGCCAGGCCCGCGGCCACCACGGCCGACACGACGACGACGCCCTTCTTCAACATTCTGACCAAGCTAGCGGCTCGCCGCTGCGATAGCCTTTCGCCATCGCAACGGAACATCATTCGGTCGGTGGGGAGTCGGGCATGCGCATCGGGATGGCACTGAACTACTCGGGCGGCTTCAAGGAGACGGTCGCCGAGCTGGCCGACTACGAGAAGGCCGGGCTCGACATCGTCTTCGTGGCCGAGGCCTACAGCTTCGACGCGGTCAGCCAGATGGGCTACATCGCGGCCAGGACCGAGCGGCTGCAGATCGCCTCCGGCATCCTGCCGATCTACTCGCGCACGCCGACCCTGCTGGCGATGACGGCCGCGGGCATGGACTACGTCTCCGACGGGCGCTTCACGCTCGGCCTGGGCGCCTCCGGCCCGCAGGTGATCGAGGGCTTCCACGGCGTCCCCTACACCGCGCCGCTGGGCCGTACGCGTGAGGTCATCGAGATCTGCCGCCAGGTGTGGCGGCGCGAGCGCGTCCAGTACGACGGCAAGCACTACACGCTGCCGCTCCCCGCCGACCGCGGCACCGGCCTGGGCAAGCCGCTCAAGCTCATCAACCATCCGGTACGGTCCCGCATCCCGATCGTGGTGGCGGCCATCGGGCCCAAGAACGTCGAGCTGACCGCCGAGCTCGCCGAGGGCTGGGAGCCGATCTTCTACATGCCGGAGAAGGCCGCCGACGTGTGGGGTTCCTCGCTGGCCGCCGGGAAGGCCAGGCGTGACCCGGAGCTGGGCGAGCTGGACGTGATTGCGCAGGCGTCGCTGGCGATCGGCGACGACGTGGCCGGGCTGCTGGACTTCGGCCGGCCGATGGCCGCCCTGTACATCGGCGGCATGGGCGCCAAGGGCAAGAACTTCTACAACGACCTGGCCCGGCGCTACGGCTACGAGAAGGAGGCCGAGCGGATCCAGGACCTCTACCTCGACGGCAAGAAGGACGAGGCGGCGGCGCTGGTGCCGCAGGAGCTGCTGGAGAAGATGTCGCTGATCGGTGACGAGGGCTTCGTGCGCGACCGGGTGGCGGCGATGAAGGAGTCGGGCGTGACGACGCTCAACGTCGCCCCGCTGGGCCGCACGCACGAGGAGCGGGTGCGGCTGATCGAGACCGTCAAGGAGATCGCCGGCTGAGAATTCGTGAAAGAAGGGCCCAGATGGGCCCTTCTTCACGGAATAAACCCGTATGAACCCCTGTTGGGGACATCCGTGAGGTTTTCGGTCATCATCGTGCGGCTCGTGGAGCGGCTGCACATCGATCTGTGCCGCGTGCTGGGCTCTCTCTGTCGCTGATCGCGCATCCCCGCGCTCGATCGCCAGACACCCCTTCCCACCTCCGGAGTTCTGTTTTCCGTGAAGAGATTCAGCTTTTCCCTGCAGTTGCTGCTGGGCCTCGTGCTCGGCGTGGCCCTCGGGTTCGTCGCCAGGATTTGGGACGTCACCTGGCTCGCCGAGACGCTGACCCAGGTCGGCTCGCTCTTCGTCCAGCTGCTCAAGCTCGCCGTGCCGCCTCTGGTGTTCACCGCCGTGCTCGTCAGCGTGGCCAACCTGCGCAACGTCAACGGCGCGGCCCGGCTGGCGTCCAAGACGCTGCTCTGGTTCCTCGTCACCGCCGCCGTCTCCGTGGCCTTCGCCATCGGCCTCGGCCTGCTCGTCAACCCGGGCCGGGGCGTCACCCTCGACACCGGCGCCGCCAAGGCCCCCGAGCACGCGGGCTCCTGGCTCGACTTCGTCACCGGCATCGTGCCGACGAACGTCGTCACCGCCTTCACCGAGGTCAACGTCCTGCAGATCGTGTTCCTCGGCGTCGTGCTGGGCGCGGCCGCGCTGGCCGTGGGCGAGAAGGCCGAGCCGATCGTCAACCTCGGCCGTTCGGTGCTGGAGCTGGTGCAGAAGGCCCTGTGGTGGGTCATCCGGCTGGCGCCCATCGGCACCGCCGGGCTCATCGGCAAGGCCGTGTCCACCTACGGCTGGGACCTGCTGGCGCCGCTGGCCAAGTTCAGCGCCGCCGTCTATATCGGCTGCTTCATCGTGCTGCTGGCCGTCTACCCGACGCTGCTGGCCGTCTGGGGCAAGGTCAGCCCGGTCAAGTTCTTCCGCAACGCCTGGCCCGCCATCGAGCTGGCGTTCGTCTCCCGCTCCTCCGTCGGCACCCTGCCGCTCACCCAGCGCGTCACCGTCGAGCGCAACGGCGTCGACGCCGACTACGCCTCCTTCGCGGTGCCCTTCGGCGCCACCACGAAGATGGACGGCTGCGCCTCGGTCTACCCGGCGCTGGCGGCGATCTTCGTGGCCCAGGTGTTCGGCGTGCCGCTGGGGCTGGGCGAGTACCTGCTGATCGCGTTCGTCTCGGTCGTCGGCTCTGCCGCCACCGCCGGGCTGACGGGCGCCATCGTGATGCTCACCCTCACCCTCAGCACGCTCGGCCTGCCCCTGGAGGGCGTCGGCCTGCTGCTGGCGATCGACCCCATCCTGGACATGATCCGCACCGCCACCAACGTGACGGGGCAGATGGTCGTCCCGGTGCTGGTCGCCCGGTCGGAGGGCCGCCTGGACGAGGCGGTCTTCAACGCCCCGCCGCAGCCCCTCACCGCCGCCCCCGCCGCGACGCCGCTGCGCACCCCGGAACCGGCCACCGTCTGATCCCGGCCCGCCGCGAGCGGTCATGATCTCCTCGTGACCGCTCGCGGTCCTGCGTCCGGACACTGCCGCCACCGGGCCGCGCGCCCGCTGACCCGCCGCGAAACACGGATCTTGTCCCGCTCCGCGGGCGGATGTGCGGCGGGTGTGGGCTGTGGGGCCTATGGTTGGTCGGAAAATGCAGTGGTGAGTTGTGAGTATTGGCGGAGATATGTCCGACGCGACGCCGTCCCTGGTCGCCGGCCGGTACCGGCTTGACGAGCTCATCGGCAGTGGGCCGATGGGAGAACTGTGGCGCGGTTACGACACCCGCGCCGACTGGACCGTCGCCGTCAAGGTGCTGGGCGCCAGGGCCAAGGGCGCGGCCACCAGGCAGGTGCTGCGCGAGCACGCCCAGGCGGTCGCCCGGGTGATCCACCCGAACGTGGCCATGGTGCTCGACGTGGGCGACCACGAAGGGGCGCCGTTCCTGGTGATGGAGTTCCTCACCGGGCCCAGCCTGGACGAGGAGCTGGCCGCGCGCGGGCCGCTGAAGGTCGTCGAGGTGTGCGACCTGATCGGCCAGGCGGCGGCCGGGCTGGACGCGGCGCACCGGGCCGGTGTGGTGCACGGGCACGTCCGCCCGCACAGCTTCCGGCAGGCCGGCAGCGGCGTGCTGAAGGTCGTCGGGTTCGGTCTGGGGAAGGAGGTCCCCGGCGACGGTGACCAGCCCTACCGGGCGCCCGAGGCGGACGCCGGGCCGCCCGCGGACCTGTACGCGCTCGGCGTGGTCTGCTACGAGCTGCTCACCGGGCAGCGGCCCGCCGGGCAGCCCCCGGGTGCGCTGCGGCCGGGGGTGCCCGCCGAGCTGGACCGGCTGGTGATGTCCATGCTGGCCGCGGACCCCGCCCAGCGGCCCGGGAGCGGGGAGTCGCTGCGCCGGGCGCTGGCCGCCGTGGCCCGGCCGCGCGCCACCGTGCCGTCGCCCCAGCTCCAGCCGCCGCTCCAGGCCCCGGCTCCGCAGGCCGGCGACACCGCGGTCTTCGACGCCGCCGAGCTCGCGCCGCCGCCGGGCGGGGGCGGGAACCGGCGGCTGTTCATCCAGTTCGGCGTGGCCGTGGCCGCGATCGTGGCGGTGACCGTCGCCATGATCGTCTGGGGCGCCTCCGGGAACGAGGAGCCCGTCGCCGAGACGACCCCGTCGGCCCCGGCGACCCCGCCGCCCCCGCCCCCCCGGGCAGCGACGGCATCCTGTTCTGCCCCGTGCCCACCGCCGTGACCGCCATGGGCTGGCCGCCGTGCCCGGCCGCCTCACGCTGCTGCTCGACCGGCTGACCCGGGAGTACCCGGGCCTGGAGCTGATGATCACGGAGAACGGGGCCGAC
>NZ_LAVL01000114.1 GCF_001083785.1 Nonomuraea sp. SBT364 | reverse complement strand
GAGGTCTTCCGGGGGGCGGGTGGTGGTCTGTTCGGTCACGGGGTCGCCTCCAGGTCCGCTGCCAGCAACTCCTCCAGGCCCGCCGCGAACGCGCCCAGCACCGGGCGCTCGAACAGGAGCCGCACCGGCACCTCCATGCCCAGGGCCTCCCGCAGCCGCCCGGCCACGAGCATGGCCGCCAGCGAGTGGCCGCCCAGGGCGAAGAAGTCGTCGTGCACCCCGGCCGCCATGACCCCGAGCACCGCCTGCCACACCTCGGCCACCAGCAGCTCCGCCTCGCTGCCCGGCGGGACGACGGCCCGGGCGGCGGCGAGGTCCGGCTTGGGCAGCCCGGCCCGGTCCACCTTGCCCGACGACGTGGTGGGCAGGGCGTCGAGCGCCACCCACTGCCGGGGCACCAGGTAGTCGGGCAGCCGCTCGCGCAGCGCCGCCTCGACCGCGGGGGCGTCCCCGCCGACCAGGTAGCCGACCAGGTGGTCCGCGTGCACGGCGACCACCGCGTCCGCCACCAGCTCGCGCAGGGCCGCCTCGATCTCGCCCAGTTCGATGCGGTGCCCGCGCACCTTCACCTGGTGGTCGCGGCGGCCGAGGAAGTCCAGGGTCCCGTCGTCCCGCCATCGCGCCAGGTCGCCGGTGCGGTAACGCCGTTCGCCCGGTGCGAGCGGATCGTCCGTGAACGCCGCCGACGGCAGCCCCCGGTAGCCCCGGGCCACCCCGGCGCCGCCGATCCACAGCTCCCCGGGCACCCCCGGTGGCACCAGCCGCCCGGCCTGGTCGAGCACGTAGGCCCGCTCCCCGGGCAGCGGCCCGCCGATGGACACGCTGTCACCGGTGATCCGCTCGATCCTGGTCATCGTGGAGTAGACGGTGGTCTCGGTGGGGCCGTAGGAGTTCCACAGCTCACCGACACGGGCCGCCAGCTCACCGGCGAGCACCGGGTCGAGCACCTCGCCGATGCTCACCACCCGCACCCGGTCCCCGCCGGCCCACCCGGCGGCGACCAGCATGCGCAGCGTCGTCGGCGTCGCGGTGAGCAGCGTCACCCCGCGATCCCCGATCCGCCGCGCCACCGCGTGCCCGTCGAGGGCGGAGTCCCGGTCGAGCAGTTCGAGCCGCAGCCCGTTGCCCAGGCTCACCCACAGGTCGAAGCCGAACACGTCGAACGAGAACGGCGTCAGGCCGAGCATCACGTCGTCCTCGCGCACGCCCGGTACGGCCCGCATCGCCTCGACGAACGAGGTCAGGTTCCGGTGCGTCACCTCGACGCCCTTGGGGCGGCCGGTGGAGCCGGAGGTGTAGAGCACGTACGCCGTCCCGTCCGGCGTCGCGGCGACCGCCCGGGTGCCGGGGGCGTCCGCCAGGTCCGGCAGGTCCGCCAGGTCCAGCACGGTCGCGCCGGTGGACCCGGCCAGGCCGCGCGCCACCGCGACGGTGTCGCCGGCGGCCAGGACCACGCGCGCGCCCGAGTCGGCGAGCTGGCGGCGCAGCCGCTCCGCCGGATGGCCGGGCTCCAGCGGCACGTACGCCGCCCCCGCCCGTGCCACGCCCACGAGCGCGGCCGGCAGCCACCGGTCCCGCGGCAGGCACACCCCCACCACGGCGCCGCCCTCCCCGGCGGGCCGGTCGGATGCGGCGAACGCGCGCGTCAGCGCCTCGGCGACGCGCCCCGACGTCCGCGCCAGCTCCTCGTAGGTGAGCGAGGCCGTCCCGTCGTCGACCGCCACCCGGGCGGGATGCCGGCGGGCCCGTTCCAGCACCTCGTGGACCACGGTCGGGTGCCCGGCCGGGGGCAGCGGCGCGCCGGTGCCCCACCGCAGCAGCGCCGCCCGCTCCTCGCCGGTGACCAGCTCGAACGCCGACAGCGGCAGGTCCGGCCCGGCCACCGCCGCCTCCAGCAGCCGCATCAGCCGGTCCGAGAACGCCTCCGCCTCCGCCCGCTCGAACAGGTCCACGTCGTACTCGATCTGGATCTCCACCCCGTCGGCCGTCGTGTTGACGAACAGGGTGTACGGCGCCTGCGCGCCGCCGCCGCTCAGCTCGCCGAGCAGCTCGGCCTCGACGCCGCCGCCCGCGAGCCGCACCGGCACGGCCGGCGGCTGGTACGACATGACGACGGGCGTGAGCATCGTGCCGCGCGGCCGTTCGATGCCGGAGACGGCCAGCCGCTCGCCGGGGGGCAACCCCATGTGGTCGAGCGAGCGGGCCGTGGCGGCCGCCGCCTGCGTGACGGCACGCCGTACCGAGAGCTCACCGTCTAGGCGGAGCCGTACCGGAAGCACGTCGACCAGCGGTCCGACGAGCCCTTCCAGGTCGGGGTGTGCGCGGTCGGCGACGGCCGCGCCGAGCAGCACGTCGGGCCGGTCGGTCTGGGCGGCGACGAGCAGCCCGAGCACGGTGAAGTAGACCGCGAACGGCGTGGTGCCGGTCGAGGCGGCCAGCTCGCCCACGCGGGCGGCGGTCGCGGGCGGCACCACGCGCACCAGCCGCGTGCCGCGGAACCTGCTCGGCCCGGATCGCGCGCGGGCCGACAGGTCGTACGGGGGAGCGGCCCCGGCCAGTTCCCCGGCCCAGAAGGCGCGCAGCCGTTCGGTCCGGTCGGGGTCGGCGGCCAGCTCGCGCTCCAGCAGCGCCACGTCGCCCACCTGGACGGGCTGCGCGGCCACGGTCCCGGTCAGCGCGGCCATGAGCGTGGCGTTGGACCAGCCGTCGTAGGCGGTGTGGTCGGTGACGACGATCAGCTCCGCGGTCCGCTCGTCCAGCCACAGCAGGGCGGCCCGCAGCAGCGGCACGTCGGCGGACAGGTCGAAGCCGTGCACCGCGAGCCGTTCGGCCAGGCCGGGGGCCCAGGGGTGCTCCTCCAGCGGCACCGGCGCGGGCGGCCGCACCTCGGCCACCGGCTCGCCGTCCGCGCCGATGACGGTCACCGAACGCAGCACCTCGTGCTCGCGGACGAGCGCGTCCAGCGCGGCCCGCACCGGTCCGGCCGACTCCAGCCCGGTCAGGCGCAGCCGGAAGGCGAGCGTGGTGGCGTTGGCCGTCCGGCTCACCTCGCGCAGCAGCCACATGCCGTGCTGGGCGGCGGTGAGCGGGTAGCGGTCGCGGCCGGCGTGCCGGGACAGCCGGGGGCCGCGTGCCGTCTCGCCGGGCTGCACCAGCGGGGCGAGCTCGGCGATCGTCGGCCGTCCCAGGAACGTGGTCAGCGCCACCCGGGCGCCCAGCTCGCGTTCGATGACGGCGCAGATCCGGGCCGCCGCCAGCGAGTGGCCGCCCAGGTCGATGAAGTGGTGGTGGATCCCGACCCGCTCGACGCCCAGCACCTCACCGACGATCCCGGCCAGCCGCCGCTCGACGTCGTCGCGGGGCTCGGCGTACGGGCCGAGCTCGGGGGCGAACTCCAGTGCGGGCAGCGCCGCCCGGTCCACCTTGCCGGTGGGGCCGAGCGGGATCCGCTCCATGATCGCGATCCGGGACGGCACCATGTAGTCGGGCAGCCGCTCCCGCATCCACTCCCGCAGCGCGGACTCGGCGGGCTCCGCCCCGGGGGCGGGCTCGACGTAGGCCACGAGGCGGCGCACGTCGCGCACGTCGGTCCGGGTGAGCACGACCGCGTGGTTGACGCCCGGGTACCGGGCCAGCGTGCCCTGCACCTCGCCCAGCTCGACCCGGAACCCGGCCACCTTGACCTGGTCGTCGTTGCGGCCCGCGTAGTGGCACACGCCGTCCTCGCGGCGGACCAGGTCGCCGGTGCGGTAGTGCCGTACGCCGTCGTCGCCGGTGACGAACCGCTCGGCGGTGAGCTCGGGCCGGTTCAGGTAGCCGCGGCCGACCAGCGGCCCGGCCACCCACAGCTCGCCGACCTCGCCGTCCGGCAGCGGCCGACCGGCGGCGTCGCGCACGCTCAGCAGCGAGCCGGCGTACGCGGTGCCGATGGGCGGTTCACCCTCGCCGTCGCGGTACACCTCGGAGGACGTGCACGTCACCGTGCACTCCGTCGGGCCGTATACGTTTACGATCCGGCGTACGCCGGGGTTGGCGTAGATGCGATCGGCCAGCGCCCTGGTGAACGGCTCGCCGCCGGCGATCACCATCCGCACCCCGGCGGGCAGCGGCTCGCTCAGCAGCGCGACCAGCGCCGACGGCGCGCCGTACACGGTCGTCACCTCGTCGCGGGCGGGCAGCGCCGACAGCGCCAGCAGGTTGTCGGCCACGATCACGGTGCCGCCGCAGACCAGCGGCAGGAACATCTGCGTGACCGACGGGTCGAAGCACACCGAGGTGGCGAACAGCATCCCGCCCAGCTCCCCGGCGTAACACGTGGCCTCGTGGCGCAGCAGCGCCATGGCGTTGCCGTGCTCGATGACCACGCCCTTGGGCCGCCCGGTCGACCCCGAGGTGTAGATCACGTACGCGGCGTCCGACGGGCCGCCGTCCACCGGCGCGAACGGGACGTCCACGGGCACCGGCTCGACCAGCACCGACTCGACCAGCAGCGCCTCGGCTCCCGAGGCGCGCAGCACCGCCTCCTGCCGCCGCGCCACCGGCTCCGAGGTGATCAGCTGGGCCATGCCCGCGTCGGCGGCGATGAACTCCAGCCGGTCGGCCGGGTAGGCCGGGTCGAGCGGCACGTACGCCGCCCCCGCCTTCCACACGCCCAGCAGGGCGGCGATCAGCCAGTCGTCCCGGTCCAGGCAGACGCCCACGGAGTCGCCGGGTCCCGCGCCGCGGGCGCGTAACTCCCCGGCGATCCGCCCGGCACGGGCGTCGAGCTCTTCGTACGTCACACGGGTCGTGCCCGCCACCACGGCGATGCGATCGGGGGTGCGCCGCACCTGCTCCGCAAAAGCCTCGTGAACGCGGTCGTTGTCGAGGTTGCCAACCACCAAGGGTCTCCCAGTCAGGTCGGATCGTTCGCCGCAAAGATTCGCATGATCCACCGCGAAGACGGGAAAAGCGCAGGCTTCGTTCCCATAACGATGATCGTGACGGCATGCGCATGGAAAAGCCTGGCCGGTGACGCCTCTGGCGGTGATCGGCCCGATGTACCAGAGTGGGGGACGTGTCCTCAATGGAGCTGCCGCTCTACATGCGGCGCACGGAGTTGGATCCGGCCCCCGAGCTGGGCGCCTTCCGCGATGAGCAGAGGGTGGGCCGTGTCACGACACCGTTCGGCGGCGACGCCTGGCTCGTCACCCGCCACGCCGACGTGCGCGCCGTGCTGGGCGACGCCGAACGGTTCAGTCTCGCCCGGCGCGGCATCACCGAGCTGCCCGGCTCGCCGAAGCTGACGGCCGAGCAACTGGCCGAGACCCGCGCCGGCAACCTGCTCGGCCTCGACCCGCCCGAGCACACCCGGCTGCGCCGCATGCTGACGGGCGAGTTCACGCTGCGCCGGATGCGCCGGCTGGAGCCGAGGATCAGCCGCATCGTCGAGGACCACCTCGACGCGATGGAGCGCGCCGGCTCGCCCGCCGACCTGGTGCCCGCGTTCGCGCTGCCGATCCCGTCGCTGGTGATCTGCGAGCTGCTCGGCGTGCCGTACGACGACCGGGAGAGCTTCCAGCACCGCACCGGCCGCATGCTCGACATGTCCGTCCCCGGCCACGAGCGCGTCGCGGCGCAGCTGGAGTCGCGCGCCTACATGGCCGAACTCGTCGCCCGCAACCGGGCCGAGCCGGGCGAGGAACTGCTCGGCATGCTGGTGCGCGAGCACGGCGACGACCTCACCGACTCCGAGCTCTGCGGCATCGGCACCCTGCTCCTGCTGGCCGGGCACGAGACGACCTCCAACATGCTCTCCCTCGGCACGCTCGCCCTGCTGCGCCACCCCGGCCAGCTGGAGCTGCTGCGCAAGGAGCCGGAGCGGATCGACGCCGCCGTGGAGGAGCTGCTGCGCTGGCTCAGCATCGTGCACTCCGGCACGTTCAAGTTCACCACCACCGAGGTCGAGCTGGGCGGTCACACGATCGGGCCCGGCGAGCTCGTCGCCTGCGCGCTGCCGGCCGCCAACCGCGACCCGGCGCTGCTGCCCGACGCCGACCTCCTCGACATCACCCGTGGCGAGCCCGGCCACGTCGCCTTCGGCCACGGCGTCCACCACTGTCTCGGCGCGCCGCTGGCCAGGATGGAGATGCGCATCGCCTTCCCGGCGCTGCTGCGGCGCTTCCCCGGCCTGCGCGTGACCGGCCAGGAGCCGCGGTTCCGCACCTTCCACATCGTGTACGGGCTGACGTCGCTGGAGGTGGCCTGGTAGGCCCGGGGCCCGGACGTCAGCCGGCGCGGCGCCGGGAGCGGGCCATCGCCAGCCCGCCGAGCACGGTGCCGGCCAGCCCCACCAGCAGGGCCATGAACGCCCCGCCCAGCCCGTTGCCGGTGCCGATGCCGCCGTCGGACGTGACGACGACCAGCACGCCGATCGCCATGCCGATCAGGCTCGTCACCACGGCGACGACGGGTCCGCGCCCGCCGCTGCGACGGGCCAGGGCACGGGCGCCGATGACCGCCCCGGCCAGCCCCGCCAGCGCGGCCACGATGGCCCCGAGCCTGCCGGTGCTCATGGCGTACACACTGGCCGGGTCGGGCTGGACGGATGTGATCAAGACGGCTACGGCCTGCACGGAGGCGATCGGCATGGGGGCTCCTTCTCCCGAATGGCTGTCACCTCGAGCATGTCGCCGTACGGGCCGCCGGTCGTCCGCCGTACGCGGGCACTTCGGGCTGCCGCCGGTGCCGCAGCCGGCTACCGCGGCTCCCGCAGAATCGGCGGGAGTACCGCGTCCGCGGTAGCCGCCCGGTCATCCGCCCGCAGGAGTCGCCCGCGCGGACATCCGGCTAAGGTGCGCCCATGAGCAGAGGATGGTCCGGCGTCACGGACTGGGCGATCGCCGCCTGCGTCGCGGCAGCGCTGCTGGTCACCGGGCTGTCGGGGGAGCACGCCGCCACGGGCCCCGGCCTGGCGGGCTACGCGCTGCTGGCAGCCGGCGGGCTGGCGCTGGCCGCGCGCCGCCGGGCTCCGGTCGCCGTCCTGATCGTCACCGGGCTGTGCGCGGTGGGCTACCAGGCGGCCGGATTCGACGTGCCCGCCGTCGCCTACCTGTTCGCCGTGTACGCCGCCGTCCGGGCCGGGCACCGCGTCGTCACGGTGGTGGCCAGCGTGGTCGTCCTGGCCACCCTCCCCCTCGCGGCCCTGGCATCGGGCCTGCACGACACCGGTGAGGCGTTCGCGCAGGCCAGGAGCGCCCTTGAGATCGCCTGGCTGGTCGCCGCCGCGGCCGCGGGCGAGGCGCTGCGGCAGGCCGAGCGGCGGGCCGAGGAGGCCGAGCGCACCCGGGAGGAGACCGCGCGCCGCCGCGCCGACGAGGAGCGGCTGCGCATCGCCCGGGAGCTGCACGACTCGCTCACCCACCAGATCTCGATCATCAAGCTGCAGGCCGAGGTCGCCGTGCACGTGGCACGCAAACGGGGCGAACAGGTGCCGGAGGCCCTGCTGGCGATCCAGGAGGCCGGCCGTGAGGCCACCCGGGAGCTGCGCGCGACCCTGCAGGCGCTGCGCGACGACGACACGACCCCGCCGCGCGGGCTCGACGACGTCCCGGAGCTGGTCGAACGGGCCCGCACCATCGGCCTGGACGCCACGCTGACCATCGAGGGGCAGCGGCAGGACGTCCCCGCCGCGGTGAGCCGGACCGTCTACCGGATCGTCCAGGAGTCGCTCACCAACGTCGCCAGGCACGCCGCCGCCACCACCGCGTCCGTCCTGATCGACTGCCGCCCCGACGCCGTCGCGGTACGCGTCGAGGACGACGGCGGGGCCAGGCCGGGCGCCGCCCCGGAGCCCGGTGTCGGGCTGCTCGGCATGCGCGAACGCGTCACCGCCCTGGGCGGCCGGCTGCGCGCCGAGCCGCGCGGCGAGGGCGGCTTCACCGTCCAGGCGGTGCTGCCCGTGCTGCCTGTGCTGCCCCCGCTTCCTCTGGACGGGACGTCATGATCCGCGTCCTGCTGGTCGACGACCAGCCGCTCATCCGCAGCGGGTTCCGCGCGCTGCTCGACCTGGAGGACGACATCGAGGTGGTCGCCGAGGCCGGCGACGGCCTGCGGGGCCTGGAGCTGGCCAGGGAGTTCCTGCCCGACATCGCGCTCGTCGACATCCAGATGCCGGTCGTCGACGGCGTCGAGGCGACCCGGCGCATCGCCGCCGACCCGGCCCTGGCCGGGGTGCACGTCGTCATCCTGACCAACTACGGCTTCGACGAGTACGTCTTCCACGCGCTGCGCGCCGGCGCGGCCGGGTTCCTCGTCAAGGACATCGTGCCCGAAGACCTCCTGCACGCCGTGCGGGTCGCCGCCCGGGGCGACGCGCTCCTCGCGCCGTCGATCACCCGCAAGCTCATCGACAGGTACGTCACCCAGCCGCCCGGCACAGGCCCAGGCGCCGGGCTGAGCGAGCTCACCAACCGCGAACGCGAGGCCGTCGCCCTGGTCGCGCGTGGCCTGTCCAACGACGAGATCGCCGGGCACATGGTGATCAGCCCGATGACCGCGAAGACGCACATCAACCGGGCCATGACCAAGCTCCACGCCCGCGACCGCGCCCAGCTCGTCGTCCTCGCCTACGAGTCCGGCCTCGTGACCCCGGGCGCGGGATCAATGGGGCAGTTGTAACGTATTGCGGCATGAGGACGGGGGAGGGCGAAAGCCCTGATCTCATGACGGGACCGGACGCGGCGGCACACGCCGTCCCGCCCTGGCAGGCGCCCACCGAGGTCGAACACTGCCTGTACGAGGCCAAGGCGCGCGGCGACTGGGCCGCCTACTTCGACGTGCTGGCCGGCGCGCACCTCTACCACGCGATGCCCCGCGCCCGGGCCGACGCCCGGCCCGGCTACGTCACCTACGCCCCCATGCGTCAGGGGGGCACCAAGTACCTGGTCTTCCTCACCGACGGGATGCTGCCCGCGCCGGTGGCCGACCCGATCTTCTTCCGCGACGACCTGGAGCAGCTCGCCCGCGGCTGGCCGAGCGAGGACGAGTGGCTGGCCGTCAACCCCGGCACCCCCTGCGAGGCGTACTTCCCCGCGACCGCCGCCCACCGGCGGACCTGGCTCCGGCACACCGAACGGGTGACCTACCCGCGCCGGGGCGAGCTGCGCACGCTGCGGACCGGCGGCCCGCTGCACGGCCCGGTCGCCCACGGCCTGGCCTGCGGGGCGCTGCTCTGCGTCGCCAACGCCTCGCTGTGGAACGCGATGGGCTGGCACGGCACCGGCTACGTCCGCGAGCGCAAACGCCTGAAGGAATGGTGGGGCATCACCAGCCGCGAGGAATGGCTGCGGGCCCAGGAGGAGCTGCTCGAAGGCCGGATGAGCAGCCCGTTCTGGGGCCTCGTGCTGGAAATCCGCCGGGTGCTCGCCGGCGAACTCGGCGGCCGGGTCGAGGCGGACCACTGGCGCCAGGTGACCTCGCGTCACCTTCGCGACCAGGGCGAGCCGGAGGCCCGGGTCGCCGGGGCGCAACGGCTCATCGGGCGCATCCTCCGGTACGAGGCGCGCTTCCGCGCGGACGGCCTGCTCGCCGAGGGCGGATTCGTCCGCACCGTGGAGGCGTGGGACTACGGCCGGGCCTCCAAGATGGCCCGCTGGGGCCTCGGCGCCCGCTTCTGCGACCTGGCGGAAGCCGAACAGGCGGTGCTGCGCGCCGGGCGGATCAGCCGGATCAACTACCGTTCCTGGGCGGAGTTCTCGGCCGCCTACATCCTGGGCCGCTGCCTCCACTTCGACGAGGAGGAGTTCGGCGCCTGGTACGCCGACATGCTGAACGCCCACCGCCTCCTGACGACCGACCCGGGCAGCCCGTGGCTCAACATCCCCTTCGCCTGACCGGCGGACGGGTCCGGGGGCTCGTCAGGTGGTGCCCGCCGGGTCGATCGGGAAGTTGTGCCGGAAGACGTTGCCCGGGTCGTACACGGCCTTGATCCGCCGCAGCCGCTCCAGCGTCGACGGCGGGAACGCCTTGGTCAGCGGCGCGCCGCCGGTGTAAGTCTCGAAGCTCAGGTAGACGGCGTCCGCGCCGACGCTCTCCCAGGAGCCGCCCGCGCCCATGACGGCGCTCACCGAGAAGTTCTGGGTGCGGTGCGCGTACGCGGTCGCCCCGGCGGGGGTGTCGTTGACCGCGCCGCCGACCGAGCGCACCTGCAGCATGCCGACGTCGCCGGTCGCGAACAGCGCCGCGAGCCGCCCGGTGAGCCCGGCGTCCAGATGGACGACCAGCGCCGAGTGGCTGCGCAGGGCCGCCTGACCGGTGTGCCGGTTGTGATGCGGCGCGACGAGCGCGGCGTACGGGGCGAGCTGGGCCTGCTGCTGCAGCACCGGCGCCAGCTCCAGGAACGGCTCCAGCGCCTTGATCGCCGTCTCGGTGTCGTCGCCGGCCCAGACGGCCAGCGTCTGCGCCATGACCGAGCCGGCGCCCTGCCCGGGGAAGATCGACAGGAACGCGGTCAGCTCGCGCGGGCTGCCCTCCACCAGGCCGCCCCACCGCTCCAGGAAGGTAGCCAGATCCGTCGCGTCGTGCACGAAAACGGCGAAGACCACGTCACCCACCTCGGCGGCCTCGATGTCGAAGGAGGTGACGACGCCCATGTTGCCGCCCGCGCCGCGCAACGCCCACAGCAGGTCCTCGTGCTCGCCGGGGCCGGCGCGCACGATCCGGCCGTCGGCCAGCACCACCTCGGCGCCCACCACGTGGTCGATGGTGAGCCCGTACGAGCGCGCCAGGAAGCCCTGTCCGCCCGCGGTGGCGAGCCCTCCGACGCCGACGTCGCCGTAGTCCCCCGAGCTGATCGCCAGCCCGTGCGGCGCGAGCGCCCGCGCCACGTCCCCCCAGCGGGCGCCCGCGCCGACCCGCACCAGCCGGCGCTCGCGGTCGAGCACCTCGACGGAGTCCAGCGCGCCCACGTCGACGACGATCCCGCCGTCGTTGGTGGAGCGCCCGCTGATGCCGTGGCCGCCGCTGCGCACCGCGAGCGGCACGCCCTGGCCGATGGCGTACGTGAGCGCCTCGCTCACCTGCCCGGCCGTCGCGGGCCGCAGCACCAGGCCGGGCGAGCCGGCCCACACGTAGGACGAGCGGACGCTCTCGTACGCGCGGTCGCCCGGCTCCACCGCCGACCCGGCCAGCGACGCGGGCACCGCCTCGTAGTCGATCCCCGCCCTGCGCAGCGCCACCGTGCGGGCCGGCCGGCCGCCGTCGCCGGGGGAGGGCGAGCCGCGCTCGGCGGCGACGGCGTCGCGCAGCGCCGGGGCGACCTCGGCGGCGAAGGCGCGGATCGCGCGCGGGTCGTCCGAGCCGAGGATGAACGTGCTGATCCCGTCCTCCAGCGCGAGCGGCAGCAGCCGCTCCACCCACCTGCCGGGCGTGTCGTCCCCGAGCAGGTTGAGCAGGCGGCGGACGGCGCGCGGGTCGCGGCCCGCCTCCCGCGCGGCCTCGTCGATGAGCTTGTTGGCGGCGCCGAGCTCCTCGGGCTGGATGTAGCCGAGGCTGGGCAGCCACCCGTCGGCCTTCTCGCCGACCAGCCGGAGCATGCGCGGCTTGTACGCGCCGAGCCAGATCGGCACGTCGTGCGCCGGCGCCGGCCCCCGCTTGGCGCCGTCGAGCGAGTAGTACGTGCCCTCCACCCGCAGCAGCCGGCGCTCGCCCGCGTCCCAGACGCCGCGGATCACGTCGATGGCCTCGCCGAGCGCGTCGACGGCCTGTCCCGGCGTCAGGCGGCGGCCGCCCATCGCGCCGATCGCGTCCCAGAACCCGCCCGCGCCCAGCCCCAGCTCGATCCGCCCGCCGGACAGCAGGTCCAGGCTGGCCACCGACCGGGCCAGCACCGCCGGCGGCCGTAGCGGCAGGTTGAGGACGTTGCCCGACAGCCGCACCCGATCGGTCCTGGCGGCCACCCAGCTCAGCAGCGTCCAGGTGTCCAGGAAGCCCGGCTGGTACGGATGGTCCTGGAAGGTGACCAGGTCGAGCCCGGCCTCCTCGCTCAGCCGGGCGAGGTCGACGGCCGCCTCGGGCCGGTCGTTGCGCGGAGTGATGAACGACCCGAACCGCAGATCGTGGCCGTAGTCGGGCATGAGGTCCTCCAGACCGATTGGTAGACGTGTCAACCATAAGGCTTTTGGGTGACATGTCAACCTCTCGTGACGTAGGCTGGCGGCCATGACCGAGAGCCTGGACGCGTGGCGCGCCCACACCGCCGTCCACGCGCAGCTCGCCGCCCACCTCGCCCGCGAGCTGACCCGCGCCACCGGCCTGTCCGAGGCCGACCACCAGGTCCTCGACGCTCTCCTCGACGCGCCGGACGGCCGCCTGCGGGCCCTGGAGCTGCGCTTCACGCTGCAGTGGGAGAAGAGCCGCCTGTCCCACCAGGTGGCCAGGATGAGCGCGCGCGGCCTGCTGGAGCGCGTCGCCTGCACCGAGGACGCGCGCGGCTGGGACATCACGCTCACCGACGCCGGCCGCGAGGCCGCCGCGCACGCCCGGCGGGTCCGGGAGGAGTCCGTGCGCGCGCTGGTCGTGGAGACCCTCGGCCCCCGCCGCCTCGCCCAGCTCGCCGAGACCGCCGCCCTGCTCAAGGCCGGGCTCGACCGCGCCGCCGAGCGTGACCCGGACTGCCGCGCCGCCCGCGCCGCCGCCTACGGCGACAGGTGAACTGGCGACAGCAGCAGCACCGCGATGTCGTCCGAGCGGTGGCCGACGCTCTCCGCCGGATCGATGAGCCGGTCGGCCAGGCGCGCCAGCGGTAGCTGCCCGTGCCGGGTCAGCTGCCCGGCCAGGCCGTCGATGGCGTCGCCGAGATCCACGCCCGGCGCCTCGATCAGCCCGTCGGTGTAGAGGGCCAGCACGCTGCCGGGCGGCACGTACAGCTCCGAGGTCGGATAGTCGGCGGCCGGATCGATGCCGAGCAGCAGCCCCGGCGTCGACTCCACGACCTCCGTCGTCGCGCCCGGGCGGCGCAGCAGCGGCGGCAGGTGGCCGGCGCTCGCCACGCACGCCGTGTGGTCGCGCAGGTCGAGACTGATGTAGAGGCAGCTCGTGAACCGGTTCGGCGCCAGGTCGATGAGCAGCCGGTTGGTGTGGGTCAGCACCTCTCCCGCGCTCGCGCCCGACGTCGCGTGCGCGTGGATGGCCGTGCGGACCTGCCCCATGAGGGCGGCGGCCGTCGTGTCATGGCCCTGGACGTCGCCGATGACCGCCGCCGCCTGCCCGTCGCCCAGGTGGATGAGGTCGTAGAAGTCGCCCCCGATGTCGATGCCCTGGGTGGCGGGCAGGTAGCGGGCCGCCACCTCCAGGCCGGGGATCACGGGCAGCGCGCGCGGCAGCAGGCTGGACTGCAGGGTCTGGGCCAGGCGGTGCTTGGCGTCGTAGAGCCGGGCCCGCTCCAGCGCCTGCGCCATCAGTCCCGCCAGGGTGGTGAGCGTGGTGCGCTCGTCCTGGGTGAAGCGGTGCGGGCGCCCGTAGGCGAGCACCAGCGTGCCGATCGGCCCGCCGGAGCTGAGCAGCGGCAGCAGCGCCCAGGCGCTCATACCGCCGTAGCGGCCGGCGTCGGGATAGGCGTCCAGGAGCTCACGCTCGTTGGCGAAGAACGCGGGCTCGCCCGTGATGATGGGCAGCTCGGGGGCGTGCGGCGCGCACGGGGTGCGCCTGCGCATCTCCGCGACGCTCGCCGGGCTGTAGCCGCGGGTGGCGGCCACCCGCAGCCGCCCGCCCTCGGCGGTCAGGATGGCCAGCCCCTTGACGTCGAAGACCGGCATCACCTGGTCGGCCACCAGGTCGATCACGTCCTGGACGGTGGCGGCCTGGCTGAGCGAGGCGGCCAGTTGCAGCATGTCGTAGAGGGCCGCCCCGCCGACCTGCCTGCCGACGACCGGGTCCGGCAGCACGTGCCCGGGGTCGCGGGCCATCGTGCTCGGCGTGATGCGGACGCTCAGCCCGGACGGCGCCGGGAAAAGCTGGAACGCCAGCCACTGCCCGTCAGGCCGCTCGGCCGTGAAGAACGTGACCTGGTGGCCGAGGATCGCCGACCGGTAACTGTCCTCGTGCGGGGGGTCGGCCAGCCACGGCAGCACCTCCCACGGCCGCTTGCCCAGCATGGCGGCCGCGGTCGTGTCGAGCAGCCCGGACGCCGGCGCGCTCAGGAACGTCACCCTGCCGTCCACGTCCAGCGCGCAGTAGCCCTCGGGCAGCCCGTTCAGGCACTCCAGCGCGGCCATCGCCGCCTCGGGGCTCACCGCCGGATCGTCCTGCCGGGAGCGGTACGGGGCCAGGATGCGCGGCCTGGGCCTGGGCCGTACCGGCCTGCCGAGCCGGTCGGCCTGCTCCAGCAGATCGGCCATGTCCCGGCAGGTGCGCTCCATGAGGCCGAGCAGCCGCGGCTCGGGCCCGGGCGCGTTGCTGGCCGGTGAGACCAGCAGCAGCGTCCCGCGCGCCGACTCGCCGCACACGATCGGCGCCGTCGCGACGGCGAAGTTGTACGGCAGCGCCAGCGCGGCCCCGGGGAACTGGCGGGCCAGGTCCTCCTGGTCGGCCGTCCACACCAGCCGCCGTTCACGCGCCGCCGCGGCCACCGGCATCGGCACCGTCAGCCGCACCCGCGCCCACGCCTTGGCGATGGCCGCCGGGAAGCCCATCGCCGTGTTCATCCGCAGGACCTGCCCGTCCTCGTCGAGCAGGTAGAGCGCCCCGATGTGCGCCCCGCTGTCGCTCACCGCCCTGACCAGCAGCTCATCAAGCCCAGACGCGCCCCGCCTGGAACCCGCGTAGGAAGCGGTGTTGCTGCCCACGCGCTAGTCCGCCCTGCTCCCCGAGCCGCTGCTCCCCAAGTCGTAAGTCGCCATAAATGCAGAATACGCCCATCCGAAATCACCAACCGTAGCGGCCCCGGTGCGCACGGTGTCCTATGTGACGGGTCCGCGGGCGTGAAGGGGCGTTCAGAAGCCGGTCGAGAGGGCGACGGCTCGCCATTGGTCCATCTCGCGGCGGACGAAATCGAGCTTGGCCTCCACCCGTTCGATCGCGTCCGCGCCGAGTTGCAGGCGCAGCGGGGGCTCGCCGGCCTCCGTGATGTCCACGATCGCGGCGGCGGCCTTCGCCGGGTCGCCCGGCTGACGGCCGTTGTTGGCGGCCAGGGCCTTCCGGGTCGCGCCCGTACCGGCGTCATAGTCCGAGATGAACGCGGGCTCGACCTGAAGGCTCGTGTCATCGAGGAAATCTGTGCGGAAGCCGCCCGGCTCGACCAGGACGACCCGCACGCCGAGGGGTGCCAGCTCGCCGTGCAGCGCTTCGGAGATGCCCTCCAGGGCGAACTTCGACGCGCCGTACAGGCCCGTGCCCGCAAATGTGGCGAACCCGGCCACCGAACCGATGTTCAGGACGTACCCCGATCCCTGGGCGCGCAGCGTGGGCAGCGTCGCGCGCAGCGTGTTGAGCACGCCGAAGACGTTGACGTCGAACAGGTCGCGCGCCGCCTTGTCGGGCACCTCCTCGACCGCGCCCACCAGCCCGTACCCGGCGTTGTTGACCACGACGTCGATCCGGCCGAACTCGGCCAGTCCCGCATCGACCGCGGCCTGCAGTTGCTCCTGAGAAGTGACATCCGCGGTCACCGCCAGCAGTCCGGCGGGCTTCTCCGGGTAGGCCTTGAGCACCGCCTCCACCTTGCGGGCCGTGGCGATGACCTCATGTCCCCGCGACAGTGCTTCGCGCACGATCTCCGCGCCCAGACCCCGCGACGCTCCGGTGACGAACCAGACACTCATGATCTTTTCCCGTCCGTTCTGATTGGTTGCATCACGCAAGCTAGTGGCTAGAGTCGTCTCTAGGTCAAGCGGCGGACCAGCCGGGCGCCCACGGCGGTCACCGCGGCTGCTGTTCCGCGATGACCGCCCAGTCGTCTTCCCCGCGACCGTCGGCGATGGCCTGATCGAAGACAGTCCGCAGGAGTTCACCGATCGGGAGCGGAATGTCGTGGTCGTTCGCCGCGTCGAGCGCGAGGTGGAGGTCCTTGCGGCCCAGGACTGTGGTGAAGCCGGGCGGCCGGTAGCGCCGTTCGGCGATTGCCGGTCCGTAGCCGGTGTAGACGGCTCCCGGGAAGAGTGTCGAGGTCAGCAGATCGACGAACTGCCCCGGGTCGACACCGGCGCCTTCGGCGAGGCTGACGGCCTCGCCCAGCGACTGAATGGCGCAGGCGATCAGGTAGTTCCCCAGGATCTTCACGATGTTGGCCTGTTCCGGACGATCGCCCAGTCGCCAGGTCTGCGAGCCGATCACGTCGAAGAGCGGCTGCGCGCGGTCGATCAGCCCCTGCTCGCCCGCCGCGAGGATGTTGAGCGCCCCGGCTTCGGCGACCGCAACACGGCCGAAGACCGGTGCCGCGACGTACCCGACACCATGCTCGGCGTGTGCTGCGCCGGCCCGCCGAGCCAGGCCGGCGCTCACCGTCGCGAGGTTGACGTGAACAGTGCCGCCCGGGGCCTGGGCGAGAACGCCGGAGTCGATGAACGTCTCGGCGACGGCCCGGTCATCGGCCAGGGCCGAGAAGACCACCGGCGAGTGCATGGCCTCGGCGACCGAGGCGGCTCGCCGGGCGCCCGCCGCGACAAGCTCGCCCTCGGGCCCGCCGGAGCGGTTCCACACCACTACGTCGTGGCCTGCCCTCAGGAGGTTGCGTGCGATGGGCCGCCCCATCGCTCCGAGACCGATGACCGCGATGTCGCTCATGCGGAGAACCCTCTCTGTGAACCGTCTGAGGCGGTTCACGATGCCATGCGAGTACCATCATGTCGAACCGGCTGAGACGGTTCGTGGAGGTGTTGTCGTCACCGCGGAGGTGGGAATGACCGAGGACGTACGTCATGTGTTCCGCATGGACAACGAGGTCCTGGCGTTCCGGTTCACCGCCACCGTCAGCGATCGAGCCGGCACGGCGCCGCGAGAGCGGCTGACCGACCCCGCGCGGCTGAAGATGTGGCTGCGGGCGGCAGGGCTTGACGCCACGGACGTGTCGCCGGCCGATCTGCGGGACGCCGTCGAGCTGCGCGAGGTGATCTACCGAATCGGGTCGGCGATCGCCGCGCGCGAACAGCCCGATCCGAAGGACGTCCGCACTCTCAACACGGTCGCGGCCGCCGGGCACGCGAAGGCCGCGCTAGAACGCGATCTCGCGCGATGGCGCCTGACCGGGACGACGCCGGTCGCTGACGCCCTCGGGGTCCTGGCCACCGATGCCATCCACGTCCTCGGGGGTCCCGGCCGCGGCCGCGTCAAGAACTGCGAAGGCCCCGGATGCGCGGGGCTCTTCCTTGACACCAGCCGCGGCGCCAACCGCCGCTGGTGTTCCATGAACACCTGCGGCAACAGGGTCAAGAAGGCACGACTCGCCGAGAGCTGACTCGGCAACCGCGCTCGCCGTGCGTCGATGGCCGGTCCGGGATGCGGTCAGGCCTGCCGGCCAGGCCCGACCGGCAGCATGATCAACCCCCCGGAGGGCGTCCGGGGCCGGGCGCTAAGGCACGTCGAGCGTCTCCCGCCGCCGGGCTCCGATCACCTCGACGCCCGCCGTGCCGACGACGCCGTCCAGCGGCAGCGACACCGTGTAAGGCGCCAGCGCGGGCAGCCCGATGCCGGGCAGCGTGCCCTCGACCTCGATGCCCCAGTAGTCCGGCTGCCGGATGTAGACCAGCGGTGACAGCCGCACCGCCATGTTCGCGTACGGCTTGCTCCCGCTGACGACCAGGACGTACGTGCCGGGAACGCTCCCCGGGACGACCCTGGCCTCGTCGAAGTCGATCGCCACGGCGCGGCCTCCCTTGTGTCCGGTGCTGCGATCGTAGCCGCCGGGCGGATCACTTGGCGGACACTCCGACAAAAAGCGTCTAATATGTCAGCAATCGAGATCGTCCAGGAGGGCGCGATGTTGCCGACCGTCGTCATGAGTTTCTTCGCGGGGCTGTTCGCGGCCAACGCGACGCCGCATTTCGTCAAGGGCATCACCAAGGAGCACTTCCCCTCGGCCTTCGGCTCGGGGCCGCTGCCCAACCTGCTGGCCGGGTGGGCGTCGTACGTCATCGCGGCCCTGCTGGCCTGGGGGGCGGGCGTGGGGGAGCGGCCGGTCGCGGCCTTCGCCGCGGCGGCGCTCGGGGCGCTGGTCATCGGGGTCTTCCACGCGACCGCCGGCGCCTTCGGCAAGCGGCCGCCGGCCGGGGCCTGACGAGCCGTCATACAATGTCAGCATGTCAGAGGGTGCCGCGGCCAAGCAGGACCACATCGTCACGGCCGCCCTGGGCGTCTTCTGCAGACACGGCTACCGGCGCACGTCCATGGACCTCATCGCCCGCGCGGCGCGCATGTCGCGTCCCGCCGTCTACCAGTACTTCGGCGGCAAGGAGGAGATCTTCCGCGCCGCCGGCGAGAAGCTCGTCGCCGACATCGTGACCGGCGCGCGGGCGGTGTGGGGCAGCGGCGACTCCGTCGCCGACCGGCTCTACGGGATGCTGGCCATCAAGCTCGACCTCGTCGCCGGCAGCGTCGAGGCGCGGCTGCGGGCCGAGCTGCTCGCCGAGGCGCGCGAGGTCGCCGGGGATGTGGTGCTGGCCCTGGAGGAGGGCTGCACGGCAGTGGTGGAGGCGGCGCTGGAGGCGGCCTCGGACGAGCTCGACCTGGTCGGGCACGCCATCCCGGCCCACGACGCGGCCGCCGTCCTGGTCGCCTCGCTCGCGGGCATCGCCCAGCAGGAGGCGCCCCCGGAGGTCCTGCACACCCGGCTGCGCCAGCTCGTCGACCTGACGGTGCGCGGCCTGACATCGCGAACGCCCGCCCCGGCGATGCCGTAGGCGGGCGAGGACGATGCCCCGGGCGGGGCGTGACGCCCGCCCGGGGCGCCTGATCAGTTCAGGCCGTTCTTCATGGCGGTGATCAGCTCACCGTTGGTGGTGTCGCCGCTGAGCTCCCAGAAGAAGGCGCCGCCGAGGCCCTGGTTCTTCGAGTAGCCCATCTTGCCGCCGATCGTGGCCGGCGTGTCGTAGCTCCACCACTGGTTGCCGCAGTGTGCGTACGCGGTGCCCGCGACGGTCCCGGTGGAGGGGCAGCGGGTCTTGAGGACCTTGTAGTCCTCGATGCCCTGCTCGTACTGGCCCGGCGCGGGCCCGGTCGCCGTGCCGCCCGGCGCGGACTGGGTGACGCCGGTCCAGCCCCGGCCGTAGAAGCCGATGCCGAGCAGCAGCTTGCTCGCCGGGACGCCCTTGCTCTTGAGCTTCTGGATCGCCTGGTCGGAGTGGAAGCCGGAGATCGGGATGCCCGAGTAGGAGTTGAGCGGCGAGTGCGGGGCCGTGGGACCCTGCGCCGCCCAGGCGCCGAAGAAGTCGTACGTCATGACGTTGTACCAGTCGAGGTACTGCGCGGCGCCGCCGTAGTCGGCCGCGTCGATCTTGCCGCCGCTGGTGCCGTCGGCGGTGATGGCGGCGGTGACCAGGTTGCCGGAGCCGAAGCGGGTGCGCAGCGCCGACATCAGGTTCTTGAACGCCGCCGGCCCGCTGGTGTCACAGGTCAGGCCGCAGGCGTTCGGGTACTCCCAGTCGATGTCGATGCCGTCGAAGACGTCGGCCCAGCGCGGGTCCTCCACGAGGCGGTAGCAGGACTCGGCGAACGCGGCAGGGTTCTGCGCGGCCTGGCCGAAGCCGCCGGACCAGGTCCAGCCGCCGAAGGAGAACAGCACCTTGAGGTGCGGGTGCTTCTGCTTGAGCTTGCGCAGCTGGTTGAAGTTGCCGCGCAGCGCCCCGGCGTCCCACGTGTCGGCGACGCCGTCGACGCTCTCGCCGGCCTGGTAGAAGCGGTCGTAGTCGGCGTAGCTGTCGCCGATGGTGCACTGGCCGTTCTGCACGTTGCCGAACGCGTAGTTGATGTGGGTCAGCTTGGCGGCCGAGCCGCTGGTGTCGATGTTCTTGACGTGGTAGGCGCGCTGGTAGACGCCCCACTGGACGAAGTAGCCGAGGACCTTGTCCCCGCCGCCTCCGCCGCCCTGGCTGGTGCGTGCGGTGACGGCGGTGCTCGCGGCGGAGCGGTTGCCGGCGGCGTCGCGGGCGCGGACGGTGTAGGTGTAGGCGGTGTCGGCGCTCAGGCCGGTGTCGGTGTGGGTGGTGCCGGTGACGGTGCTGACCAGGGTGCTGCCCCGGTAGACCTCGTAGCCGGTGACGGCGACGTTGTCGGTGGAGGCGTTCCAGGCGAGGGAGACGCTGCTGGAGGTGACGCCGGTCGAACGGAGGTTGCCCGGCACGCTGGGCGCCTCGGTGTCGTCGCCTCCGCCGCCCTGGCTGGTGCGCGCGGTGACGGCGGTGCTCGCGGCGGAGCGGTTGCCGGCGGCGTCGCGGGCGCGGACGGTGTAGGTGTAGGCGGTGTCGGCGCTCAGGCCGGTGTCGGTGTGGGTGGTGCCGGTGACGGTGCTGACCAGGGTGCTGCCCCGGTAGACCTCGTAGCCGGTGACGGCGACGTTGTCGGTGGAGGCGTTCCAGGCGAGGGAGACGCTGCTGGAGGTGACGCCGGTCGAGCGGAGGTTGCCCGGCACCGACGGCGCGGTGGTGTCGTCACCGCCCCCGCCGTCCGTCACCTCCCACAACGCGGGGACGTTGGAAGGCTCCCAGCCGGGCTGGGAGGTGTGACTCTGCCGGCACTTGTACGAGGCGCCGTTGTAGGTGACGACCGTGCCGGCCGTGTACGCCGTCCACGGCGCCCAGGCGGCGAGCGCGGAGGCGGACGACGACCCGGTCGTCGCGCCGTACGCGCCCGCCGGGGCGGCGACCGCCGCGGTGAGCGGCAGGACTAACGCCGCCACTCCGGCCAGGACCTTGCTCAGGATGGTGTGTCTCATGATGCTCCGACATCCGGTTGTGGGAACTCTGGGGGGTGGGATGGGAGTACGCGCCAGTAAACTGTTAGGAAAGTTTCCTTATAGTTGTATAGGTGACGGTAACCCGGGATTTACGGCACCGTCAATACCGTCGTGTTGACAGAGATGGACAACCTGGTTCACTATTTAGACAACCACGTTTTCTGTCTGAGGAGCCCGCCATGCCTGTCATCCGTCACGCGGAAAGCCGCCGCACCGAGACGCCGAACGCCGTCATGACCACCCTCGCCTCGCCCGCCCAGGGCGGCGCGTCCCAGGTGGTGTGGCGGGTCGACATGACCGCGGGGCAGGCCGGACCGGTCCACGCCATCGACGCCGAGCAGGTGTGGACCGTGCTGGGCGGCGAGGCGACCGTCGAACTCGGCGACGACAGCGTGACCGTCGGCACGGGCGACACGATCGTCATCCCCGCCGACGTGACGCGCCGGATCACCTCCGGCACGCCGGACGGCCTGACCGCCATCGTCGTCGCCCCGGCCGGGATGCGCGCCTACGGCACCACCGCCCCCGTCGATCCGCACTGCGCGCTCCCCGACGCGGGCAAGCTCGTCCCCGCCTGGGTCGTCTGAACGGTCACCGCCGGGCCGCGGACCGCACCTCGGCGGCCGACTTCTCGCTGTGCGACACCCGTACCAGGGCCGCCGAGAGCCGGGCCAGCTTCGTGCCCGAGCCCGCGGCGAGGCCGGCCAGCGGGCGCTCGCGGCGCGGCAGGCCGACGGCGCGGGCGCCGTCCAGCACGCGGCCGTCCAGGTGCGGCGCGACCTGCGGCCACACGGCCTGAACCTCGCGCAGGAAGATGTCCGCCCCGGCCGGCCCGATGCCGGGGAACTCCTGGAGCAGCTCACCCAGCCGCCGCCCGTCGCCGCCGGCCTCCTCGCGGAGCCGGCGCAGGTCGCCCTTCCACCGGTCGAGCAGCAGCTCCGCGCCGTCGCCGAGCATCGTGGCGGTGCGCTCGTCGTAGCGGCGGTAGTGGCCGCGCCCCAGCGCGTCCACCCGCTGCTGCCAGCTGGCCCCGGCCATCGCCTTCGGCGTCCGGAAACCGGCCGCGAACAGCTCGCGCGCCGCCGCGACCGCGACCCCGGACGAGATCCGCGCGCTCAGCAGCGTGGCCAGCACGAGGAGCTGGTAGAGCGGCATCGGCCGGTCCGCCAGCCTGATGCCGGCCTCTTCGGCGTAGGTACGGCCATACCGGTCGAGCAGCGCCTCGACCACGTCCTGGGCACCCATGACTCACCCCTGATCCGACTCGTTCGACCAGCGGTTCGAGCGGCTCGCTCGGCCCGGATCGGCGAGCACCCGGTCGCCGAGCTCGTCCAGCGGCTCGTCCAGCCCCGTGACCACCGGATCCGGGCGCACCTGCCGGGCGACGAGCCGGGCCTCGCCCTCGTACGGCAGCGCGGCCGACAGCCAGTCGTGGCGGTAGACGACGACCGGCCGCGCCCGGTCCAGGGCGCCGGCCGCCGCCTCCACGAGCTGGGCCCGCCGCCTGAGCAGGTCCCGGACGGCGTCACGGTCGGCTGTCGTCACCATGAGGAAGCCGTACCCGCCAGGCGGCGAACATGCTCAGCAGCTCAGATTGCCTCCCGTCGTGGTGCCGAGGATCTGGGTGAAGCGCCGGTAGTTGTCGATGCGGCTCTGGACCTGGGCCGGGTTGCGGCCGTCGCACTCCAGGGCGCCGTTGATGCTGCGGATCGTCTGGCCGAAGCCGTGCCCGTTGACCATGGCGTTGTGCGGGGTCATCGTGCCGGGGCCGCTCTGCGTGTTCCAGTACCACAGCGCGGTCTTCCAGGCCACGGCCGCGTCGTTCTGCACCAGCCACGGGTTGCGCAGCAGGTCGAGGCCGAGCGCGTCACCGGCCGCCTTGTAGTTGTAGTTCCAGCTCAGCTGCATCGGGCCGCGCCCGTAGTAGGCCGCCTGGCCGGCCGGGCAGCCGTAGGGTTGCCCGGAGTCGCAGTAGTGCGGGTAGTTCGCGGTGTTCTGCTCGACGATGTGGACCAGGCCGCCGGTCTCGTGGCTGACGTTGGCGAGGAAGGCCGCCGCCTCCTGCTTGCGCACGGTGTCGCTGCCGGTCCCGGCGAACCCCGGGTACGCGCTGAGCGCGGCGGTCAGGCCGCTGTAGGTGTAGAAGGAGTTCCGGCTCGGGAACATCTGGTTGAACTGCGCCTGGCTGACGACGAACCCCGACGGGTTCGGCGGGTCGGTCGGGGGCGTGGTCCCGCCGCAGGTGTACGGCTCCCAGTACCAGGTCGAGATGACCGGGTCGTAGCCCGGGTTGTCGTGCTCGGCCCGGTAGTAGCGGCCGTCGGTGTAGCGGACGATCGAACCCGCAGCGTAGAAGGTACCCGCCGCCCAGTCCGGGTGGTCGCACGAGCCGGGCGGGGTGGTGCCGCCGTCGCAGGCGCCCTGGTCCGCCCATACCTGGGCGCTGCCGGGGGTCTCGTTCTGCGTCCACCACCTGGCCGACCAGTTGCGGCCGTTGTGGGAGGCGGTCATGCCGCCCGTGTAGACGGCGCCGGAGCTCCACGCGGCGGCACAGGCCGCGGCTGAGGCGCTGGACATCGGGAGCACGAATGCCAGCCCGCCCACGACGGCGGCGGCGGACGCGGTCGCGAGGACGCGTTTCACCTGATCACCTTCTCTTGCCGGGGGAAGAAACATATAGGAAAGTTTCTTAAGAGTTGGCCTGACACTAGCCTTGACACCACCCTCCGGCAAGGCCCAATTCCCGATCGCCTTGTGACACGCCGGGCCCGGTGGAAGACTGAAAGTGACGGAAGGGGGACGTCATGATCGAAGTCAAGAGCATCGACAAGCCGGACGAGCGGCGCGACTTCCCGATGGGCCACCTGGAGGTGTGCGAGCTGACCGGGCTGAGCTTCGGCGTGGCCACGTTCGAGCCGGGCTGGCGCTGGTCGGAGTCGGTCAAGCCGATCGCGGGCACGGAGCTGTGCGAGGTCCACCACAACGGGTTCGTCGCGCGGGGGCGGCTGCACATCCGGATGCAGGACGGCACCGAGTCCGAAGTGGGCCCCGGTGACGTGTTCGTCTGCCCGCCCGGGCACGACGCGTGGGTGGTCGGCGACGAGCAGGCGCTGATCTACGACTTCGCCGGCGGCGCCAGCGAGTACGCCAAGGCGAAGAACGGCTGACGGGCGGCGCCGTGCCGGGCGAGACCCGGCACGGCGTCCCGCGTGGCCCGCCTCACGCCTTGCGGCCCACCCCCGCGTAGTAGACCGCCTCGCGGTCGGCGTACAGCGTGTCGGGGTCCGGCCGCCACCGCGGCAGCGCGACCACACCCGGCTCCAGCAGCTCCAGGCCGTCGAAGAAGCTCGTCGCCTCCTCCAGCGTGCGCAGCGTCATCGTGGCGCCGCCGCTCTCGTTCCAGTGCCGCACCCCCTCTTCTAGCTGCCTGCCGACCAGGCCGTGCGAGATGGCCAGGTGGCTGCCCGGGGCCATCGGCTCCAGCAGCCGCCGGATGATCGAACGCGCCTCCCCGGTGTCCGGCAGGAAGTCCACCACGCCGAGGAGCATCAGGCCGATCGGCTGATCGAAGTCCAGCAGCTCCCGCGCCGCCTCGACGATCTTCTCCGGCTCGCGCAGGTCCGCGTCGATGAACGAGGTGTCACCCTCCGACTCGCCCTGGAGCAGCGCCCGCGCGTGCACCAGCACGACCGGGTCGTTGTCGACGTACACGACGCGGCAGGACGGGTCCACCGACTGCGCCACCTGGTGGGTGTTGTTCGCGGTGGGAATCCCGGTGCCGATGTCCAGGAACTGCCGGATGCCCGCCTCGCCCGCCATGTGACGCACGGCGCGGCCCAGGAACTCCCGGTTGGTACGGGCCAGCACCGGCAGTTCGGGCACCGCCTGGAGGATCTGCTCGCTGACGATCCGGTCGATCTCGTAATTGTCCTTGCCGCCCAGCCACAGGTCGTAGATCCGGGCGGGGCTGGGAACCTCGGTGTTGATGCGGCTGAACGCGTCTTCGCTCATCGGTCGCCTTCCCGGGCGAATGGGGCAGGATGTGCGATGAGCCTACTCGCAGAAGATCCACATGTACGTCGGGAAGGGAATCTGATGGGTCACAGAAACCCCGCGCTCGAACGGCTCGACGCGCTCCTCGGACGCTGGAACGTGCAGCCCCAGGTCGACGGCGTCGGCCCGGCGTGGAGCGAGTTCACCTGGGAGGAGGACGGCGCGTTCCTGCGCCAGTTCACCGACCGGGAGCCGGGGCCGGACACGGCCGGGGGGTGGGGGGCGCACGCGCCCTTCCCGACCGTCACGCTCATCGGCCTCGACGACGCGGGCGAGGAGTTCACGGTGCTGTACGCGGACGCCCGTGGCGTGTACCGGGTGTACCGGATGACCTTCGACGGCGCCCTCTGGCGGATGTGGCGGGACGCGCCCGGCTTCAACCAGCGCTTCACCGGGACTTTGTCCGGCGACCGGATCGACGCCCGCTGGGAGCTGTCAAAGGACGGCGCCGTCTGGGACCTCGACTTCGCGCTGACCTACACGCGCCTGCGCTGACAGCTCACCACCGCCACATGCCGATCCGCACCGCCACCCCGGGCGAGGCGTGCAGCACCGGATCGCCGTCCGGCGCGGGCAGCCCGCCCGCCTGGAGCAGGTCCTGGTCCAGGCCGAGCAGTTCGGCCCGGCGCAGCGGCCACGGCGGATGCTCGATCGGCGCCGACGCCGTCCGCCCCGCCACCACCGTGAAGAGCCGGAAGCGCGCTGTCAGGAATCGCGCCAGGTCGTCCTCCGGCAGCGGCGCGCCCCGCGCCACCTCCACGTCGCACCGCTCACCCCGTGGCCGGCGCCGGCACCGGTAACGCACCAGCCGGCCGTCGGATCGTACGGACATGTCGGACCAGTGGTAGGGCAGCCAGTAGCCGGCCCGGCCGCCGAGCGCGGCGGGCAGCCGGCCCGCGTCCAGCGAGAAGAACCAGATCCCGCGCCGCCCCCGCCCGTCGCGCACGTAGGTGCGCAGGTTCGTCTCGGGGAAACGTGACAGCCACGGCAGCGCGGGCAGGCCCGGCGGCCGCACCCCCTCCATGAGGAAGGGCGTCAGCCCGATCCAGGCCGTCCCGTCGAACGTCTCCACCTCCAGCGCATCCGGCACCAGCGGCCGGACGACCTCGACGGGGTAGCGCCAGTGCAGGAACGTGATGTCCGACCAGCGATGATGCATCACCGGCCAGGCCACGCGGGGCGACTCCATCCCCGGTTACTACCCGCCGAAAAGCTGATCAACGGTGACGAAGCGGTAGCCGCGCGCCGACAGGCACCGCAGCACGCGGGGGATCGCCCGGACGGTCTCCGCGTGGATGTCGTGGAACAGGACGACGCTCCCCGGGCGCACCTGCCGGATCGCCCTGCGGGCCACCACGGCGGTGTCGTGCAGCCGCCAGTCCTCGGTGTCGACGTCCCACAGCACCATCGGCCGTCTCGTCTGCGCGCGCACCGTCGCGTTCAGCGCTCCGTACGGCGGGCGGACGATCTTCGGCGTGACGCCGGTCGCCGCCCTGACCGCCCGGTCGGTGCGGGCCAGTTCGGCGCGGATCGCGGCGGGCGGGAGCGTCGTCAGATCCGGGTGGGACCAGGTGTGGCCGCCGATCTGGTGACCGGCCGCGACGATGCGCCGCGCCAGGCCCGGATCGGCGGCGACGTTGCGGCCGACGACGAAGAACGTGGCCCGCGCGTCATGAGCGGCCAGATGGCGCAGGAGCGTGGCGGTGTGCGGGCCGGGGCCGTCGTCGAAGGTGAGCGCCACGTGCTTCGGCCCGCCGCCGGAGCGCGCGGTCAGCACCGGCGCCACCAGGCCCGCCGGCGACGCCGCGGGCGGCTCGACCGCCATGGCCGCTCCGTTTCGAAAATTTCGGCTACAAGGGGAAACTTTCTGCAGCCTAGGTCGCCGGCGGCGCCGGGTCAACGCCTGGTCCAATGGACGGTCCAGGTGGTGCCGGCGGCGAACTCCGCCAGCGTGCGCACCGGCTCGCCCCTCAGGTCCACGGCCTGGACCCTGGACGCGGTGGCGGTGTAGACGGCCAGGTGGTCCGTCCCGTACCAGAACCAGATCACCCCGCCCTCCGGCAGCGGCAGGGTGGCCAGGCGGCGGCCGGTGACGGCGTCGAGGACGCACGCGGTGTTCCCGGCGCCGGGGCACAGGGTGGCGAGACGGCCGTCCCCGGAGAACATCGGCACGGTGCCCACCGGCTGGCGGACCTGGTCCAGCGTGCGCAGGACGGCGCCGCCGGGGGAGTGGACGGTGACCTCGCCGGTGCCCGAGGCGCGGGCCAGGCTGTCGCCGGACGCCCACACGTAGTCCTCCTTGCCGGGGGCCGGGGCGCTGACGACGGAGGCGGTACGGGCGCGCGGGTCCACGACGGCGAAGCCCGTGGTGCGGTCCCCCTGCCTGGGATCCCAGACGGTGACCAGCAGGCGGGAGCCGTCCGGCGACCAGGACGGGCGGCGCAGGGCCAGCGGCGGCTCGACCACGTCCACCCAGAACTCGCCGGTCAGGTCGCGCGCGGTGAACCGGACCCCGCCCGCGTTCTCGACGGCCAGATCGGGCGACTCGTGCACGTACGCGACCGACCCGCCGTCAGGGGAGACCATGGGCAGCATCCGTACGGTGACCGGCCGGAACGCGTCGCCGCCGGCGCTCCGCAGGCCGCCCGTGAAGGCCAGGCCCTCGCTCAGGTCCGTGGACCCGCGCAGGAACGAGGTCATCCGCAGCGGGTCCGTCGGGTGCTCGTGCAGCGTCGCGCCCAGCTCCGGCACCCTGACGGCGCGGGTCTCCACGGCCAGCGGCCCCTCCACGGCGACGGGGTCCTCCCGGGTGACGGCATACACCAGCGTGGCCGCCGCCACCACCAACGCCGCCACCACCGCCC
>NZ_LAVL01000113.1 GCF_001083785.1 Nonomuraea sp. SBT364 | reverse complement strand
GAGGCGCAGGGGCGTGGCCGCCGCCACCACCTTCCGCACCGACCCGGTCCGCGTGCCATGGCGGTGGGCGGTGCCCGCGCTGGTCGTCGTGCTGGTCACGGCGGGCGTCGGCTGGTTCGGCGGGGGGACCGGCCTCTGGGCCGGGGTCCCCCCCGGGGCGGGCCACCCGGGGGGGGCCGGGGGGGGGCTGGTTCTGGTGCGGGGCCCGGCCCACCCCCGCCCCCCCCAGGCCCCGGAGGCGGGACCGCCCCACCCGGGAACCCAGCAAGCACCGGGAACCCCGGCGAGCCGGCGGACAGCGAGAAACCGGCGCGGACCGCCACTCGGCCGCGACCGCCACGCGGACACACCGCGGCCTTCAGGCCGCGCGGACAGCACACCGCGGCCGTCAGGCCGCGCCGGCATCCGGGCGCCAGGTCCACGCCCGACACACCCCCCGGCCGTCAGGTGCCGAGGGTGGTCCTCGGGCGGGCCCGGGTCAGGAGATCAGGGCGTCGAGGTCGTCTTCCGGGAGGCCGAGGTCGACGCGGATGCGGTAGCGGGTGCGGAGCATGGCCTTGTGCTCCGGGTCGTCCTCGTCGCAGGCCAGCACCGCCTGGGTGACCCAGTCGAGCCCGCCTTCCAGGTCTCCGTAGGCGACCAGGGTCTCGGCGACGGTGTGGGCGGTCGCGGCCGAGGCGGCGCCTTCGGCGCGGATCGTCTCGATGACCTCCCTCGCCTCGTCGTGCCGGTCGAGCTCGAACAGCGTGTCGGCGATGCCGGCACGCGGGTCGAAGCTGGCCTCGCCACCGTCTTCGAGCGCGCGCTGGAAGCATTCCAGGGCACGCGCGGGCTGTCCGGCGGCTCTCCACTCCTCGGCGGCCTGGACCAGGATGGACGCCCTGGAGACGTCGCCGGTGGAGTAGCTGAGCGCCACGTCGTACAGCCGCCTGGCCAGCGAGCTGTGGTCGTCGGCCAGCAGCGCCTGCTCTAGCAGGCGATCAAGGTGCTCACGGGTCACATGCGCCACAACGCGAGACTACCGAGCGCGCTGCGGTTTTGCCCGGTCAATGCACATCGCGGATGGCCCTCGCATATGGCAACGCGTTGTCCAAGCATGCTCACTCAGTGCGTTTTTCCGCACGTCAGCGGGCATGTAGGGGGTGCGTGCCTCCGCGACGGAAGGGGCTCTGATGGGCAGGTCCAAGCAGTTGACCTTCACCTTGGCCTGTGCCGTCGTGCTGTCGGCCCTGGTTCCCGGCGTCGCGGGCTACCTTTCGGCCCGGCTGGAGGCGATCGAATCGGCTGAGCGTAACCTGCGGGCACTGGAGGCGAGGCTCGACGCCAGGCAGGCGCGCGACATCCGTCCCATCGCGTTCCCGGCGCCGTGCGGGCGGCCGGGCCGGCGCCCTGACTGGCTGCCGGAGTTGCTGGAGGCGCTCAAGGTTCAGGGCAGGCCGGCTGTCGCCGAACGCCCGGACCACGGCTGACCGGTCAGCCGGCCTGCGGGGTCCAGGATTGGAGCTGGCGGGACAGGAAGCCGCAGACGAGCTGTTTGGCCGCGTCGATGATCTCCGGCGACCCGTCGGGCTCGCGCCGGAAGGCCAGTTTGAGCACGGCGTCGCCGGCTTCGACGGCCACCAGCACGGCCACGTCGAGCTGGTGGCTGTCGGCGAGCCCGAACTCCTTGAGCAGCAGCCCGCGCAGCCGCCCGGCGATCACGGTGTTGTTGTCGGAGTCGGAGTCGAGCAGATTGAGGTCGACCACGTCGCCGAAGTGCAGGCTCTTGAAGCCGGGGACCGACCGGTGCATGGCGACGTACTCGTCGATGATCGCCTCGACCGCCTCCCACCAGCCGCGGTAGTCCTCCTCCATGAACCTGCGCCCGACCCTGGTGACGAACTGCTCCACGTTGCGCCGGGTGAGCTCCTGGGTGATGGCGCGCTTGTCGGGGAAGAACTGGTAGACGGAGCCGATCGCGACCCCGGCCCGTTCGGCGATGCGGGTCGTGGAGAGGGCCTCGTAGCCGATCTCGTCGAGGAGCTCGGCGCAGGCGTCGAGCATCCGCTCGACCCGGCGGGCGCTGCGGCGCTGCGTGGGCTGGCGGCGCAGCGGCTTCGGTGACACACAGTCATCTTCTACTAGCGGCGAGGACACAGGCTCCATCTTCCCCCCATGGGGGCGATCGTTACCCGCGATTCTGCGATTTCCCGGACAGCTGGTCTTTCATCGCTCGGCGGACAGCCCGGCGCAGGAGCGCAACGCCTTCCAGTCGGCGATGGCGCCGGTCCTGGCGGTGCCGGTCATCGGCACCGGGACGCCGCCCTGGATGGTGGCGGGGGTCCAGGTGTCCTTGAGCACCTTGCGGCCGTTGATGGTGAGGGTGAGCACGCCGGTCCGCCCGGTGGTGGCCGGGTTGGAGTTGTAGAAGACGAAGTTGCCGAGCCCGTAGCTGATGTAGGCGTTGTCCAGATAGCCGGCGCCGAGCAGGATGTGCGCGTGCCCGCCGACCACCACGTCGGCGCCCGCCTTGACCAGTTTGGGGGCCAGGGAGAGCTGCGCCTGGTTGGGGCACTTCTGCATCTCGGTGCCCCAGTGCAGGTGGACGATCACGGTGTCGGAGTTCTTGCGCGCCTGCCGTACCGCCTTGATCAGGCGGGTCTCGTTCTTCGCGGAGGCGAGGCCGCCCTTGTCCGGCGTGGCCGTCCACGCCTGGATGAACTCGTCGTCGAGCACCTGGGTGGCGCCGATGATCGAGACCCGGTTGCCGTTGACGGTCCGCCGGTACGGCTTGTATGCCTGGGCCTCGTCCGCGCCGATGCCGACCACGGGGAACCTGGACTTCTTGATGGCGGCCAGCGAGTCCTCGAGACCGCTGTCCATGTAGTCCATGCCGTGGTTGTTGGCCATCGACACCACGTCCACCCCGGCGGACTTGAGCGCGGTGAAGGCGCTGGCCGGGGCCCGGAAGGTGAACTGCTTGCCGGGGGCGGGGGTGCCGCCGGTGGTGATCGCGGTCTCCAGGTTGATCATGGCCAGGTCCGCCTTGCGCAGCACGCCGGCGATCGGGCCGAGCGCGGTGCGCGGGTTGTTCAGGCGCGGCCTGAGGATGCCCTCGAAGTGCACGTCCCCGCCGAAGGCGATCGTGTACGGCTTCGGCTTCGGCTTGGCGGGGGCGGTCGGCTTGGCCGAAGCCTGGCCCGCGAGCTGCTCACGGCCGGGTGCGGCGGGTTCCGCGGAGGAGCAGGCGACCAGGGACGCGGCGACGACGGCTAACGCCGGGAGGACGCGGGGGAAGTTCATCGGTCGCCATTTCCGCTCGATTCAGACTTTCAGGGATCGAGCATGCCATGTAAGGAGGTTCCCCGCGCGTCCCGGCATCCCAGTCGAGAGCAGACCGTGACCAGCCAAACTGGATACGTTCGTAAACTTGAATGATTCAGGTTTAGGACATAGCCTGAGTCGCATGAGGGACGATGACCTGCTGCGTCAGGCCGGACTCCGTGTGACGGCGGCCCGGTTGGCGATCATGGAAACCGTGCGCAACGGCGACCACCTCGACGTGGACGCCGTCTCCCGCGGCGTCCGCGAGCGCGTGGGTCAGGTGTCCCTTCAGGCCGTCTACGACTCGCTGCACAAGATGCACCGGGCCGGTCTCCTGCGGAAGATCGAGCCGATGGGCAGTCCGGCCCGCTACGAGGCCAGGGTGGGCGACAACCACCACCACCTCGTGTGCCGGCAGTGCGGCGCGGTCACGGACGTCGACTGCGTCGCGGGGGCCGCCCCCTGCCTCGACCCGGTCGACACCGCCGGTTACGCCGTGGACGAAGCCGACGTCACGTTCTGGGGCATGTGCCCGAGCTGTCAAAGATGATGATTCCGGAGGATCGCACCATGCCGACCAGGCCACTCACCACCGACGACGCGGGCGTTCCCGCGCCGAGCGACGACCATTCGCTCTCCGTCGGCGCGAACGGCCCCCTGCTTCTTCAGGACCACTACCTGATCCAGAAGATGGCTCACTTCAACCGTGAGCGCGTGCCCGAGCGCGTGGTCCACGCCAAGGGCGGCGGCGCGCACGGCCGGCTGCGGATCACCGAGGACGTCAGCCAGTTCACCCGCGCCGGGCTCTTCCAGAAGGGCAAGGAGACCCCGCTCTTCCTGCGCTTCTCCACCGTGGCCGGCGAGCTCGGCAGCGCCGACACGGCCCGCGACCCGCGCGGTTTCGCGATCAAGTTCTACACCGACGAGGGCAACTACGACATCGTCGGCAACAACACGCCGATCTTCTTCATCCGCGACCCGCAGAAGTTCTCCGACTTCATCCACAGCCAGAAGCGGCGCGCCGACAACCACCTGCACGACCACAACATGCAGTGGGACTTCTGGACCCTGCACCCCGAGTCGGCCCACCAGGTCTCGTTCCTGATGACCGACCGCGGCACGCCCGCCTCCTGGCGGCACATGCACGGCTTCGGGTCGCACACCTTCCTGTGGTACAACGCCGCGGGCGAGAAGTTCTGGGTGAAGTATCACTTCAAGACCGAGCAGGGCATCCGCAACTTCACGGCCGCCGAGGCCGACGCGCTCGTCGCCACCGACCCCGACCACCACATCCGCGACCTGTACGACTCGATCAAGCGCGGCGACCACCCGTCGTGGACGGTCAACGTGCAGATCATGCCGTTCGAGGCAGCCGCCGAATACCGGTTCAACCCGTTCGACCTGACCAAGGTGTGGCCGCACAGCGACTACCCCGAGATCACGATCGGCAGCTTCACCCTCGACCGCAACCCGGACAACTACTTCGCCGAGGTGGAGCAGGCGGGCTTCGAGCCGGCCAACCTGGTGCCGGGCATCGGGCCGTCCCCGGACAAGATGCTCCAGGGCCGCCTGTTCTCCTACCCGGACGCGCACCGCTACCGCATCGGGCCGAACTACCTGCAGCTCCCGATCAACCAGCCCAGGTCACCGGTCAACTCCTACAACTTCGACGGCCCGATGACGTTCCGGAACCCGCAGGACCCGGTCTACGCGCCCAACAGCTTCGGCGGCCCGGCGGCCGACCCGGCGCCGTACGAGGGCTCGCACTACAGCGTCACGGGTGAGATCGTGCGTTCGGCCTACACCAGGCACGCCGAGGACGACGACTTCGCCCAGCCGCGCGCGCTGTGGGAGAACGTGCTGTCCGACGCCGACCGCGCCCACATGGTGGGCAACATCGTCGGCCACGCGTCCAAGCCCGAGGTCACGGCCGAGATGAAGAAGCGGGTCGTGGACTACTGGAGCAACGTGCACAAGGACCTCGGCCAGGGCGTCGCCCGGGGCCTCGGTCTTTCCTGATCCATCGCCGCGCTCCCCTGCCGGGGACGCGTCCCGCCGCCGGAGTTCACACCCGGACTCCGGCGGCGCTCGCGCGGACACGAATGGCCGTGTGGCGCGCGATCTTGTGATGGTTCCTGTGCCATGATGTGCGAGTCTCTGACGCTCGCCGTGGTGAGCTGAATGCGATGCGGGCCGTTCGCCGCCCGCCTCCGAACGGCCCTGAGGGTTGCGCTACCAACTCGCCAGGGCCGTTCGTCATGCGCCGGCCGTCAGGGCCTCCAGCTCGAACTCACCGTCGCGAACGCCGGCTGTGAAGGCGGCCCACTCGGCCGGGGTGAAGACCAGGATGGGGCCGTCCTGCTCCTTGCTGTCCCGCAGCGCGACGTTTCCGTCGGCCAGGGGGGCGACCTCGACGCAGCTGCTCGCGCCGTTGCAGAAGCTGCTCTTCTGCCATGCCGCCATCTTGGGTTGGGTGTGCATTTTCTCCCCAAATGGGTAAAGGGGCGCCATTGCCCCTTGATGTTGTTCGTTCGTCAACCTCGCCACATCATGGCCTTACGCTGGATGAGCACGCGTGATTCGTCCTCGTCAAGCGCCTGCGACCTGATGTGCTCGAAGGCCGTTTCATAGCCGGCCACCCGTTCGAGATCTTCGACGAAGTGAGCAGTATAAAGCTGCTCCAGATAGACCACATCGTCGAACTCCGCGAACTTCAGGTGGATGAACGCCCCGGTGTTGACCGGATGGAGCGCGTCCATCGGCAGCACCTGGACACTCACGTGCGGCAGCAGGGACAGCTCCAGAAGGTGCTCCATCTGCTCCCGCATCACCGAGGGCTCCCCGAAGCGGCGCATCAGGGCCGGCTCGTCGAGCACGAAGCGCATCCCGCAGGGATCCGCCCTGTGCATGACCAGTCGCTGCCGGTCGAGGCGGGCCTCGACGCGGCTCCGGACACCGCTGTGCGTGATCAGCGCGATGCCGCGGACGGCCAGGATGACCTCTCGCGCGTAGTCCTCGGTCTGTAGGAGGCCGGGCACGATCTGGGGTTCCCAGTTGCGCTGAAAGGTGGCCTCCGCCTCCAGCCCGAGAAATCTTGTGTATTCCTCGGGCAGAGCGTCTTCGTAATCTTCCCACCACCCGCGCTGGTCCGCATCTCGCAACAAGCCGAAGAGTTCGTCAATTTTGCCACCGTCGGCGCTGTAGAGCTTGGCCATCGCCTTGATGTCTTCGGTGCTGGGCATGGTCTTGGCAGCCTCGATGCGGCTGATCTTGCTGGGGGACCAGCCGAGCTCGTTGGCGGCCTTGGAGCCGGTCAGATTCCGTCGCTCGCGCAGGAGGCGCAACTCCTGGCCGAGTCTCAGCCTGCGGACGGTGGGGCTGCCCTGCTTCGATGGCACCGTCGACTCTCCTTGCCGGGAATGAAGGTGTAGCCGGAAGGGATCGTTTCGAGCCCGCCGTTCTGGGCCGTTCAGTCAATCTTACACTGCAACTTGCACGAGTACTGCCGCGAGGCCTTGCCAGAAGGCTGACATGGGTAGAGCGTGGAGGCAAGCGACGCTCCTCAGGGGAAAAGGAGCCGGGGGCTATGCGTGTCAACCCATCTCGCGCTTCCGTGCGGCTCTGCTTTTTGCGTGCAAGTTGCATTGACCTGTGCATCGCAAGTGAGCGCACAATCTGCGAAGAAATTCTAATCTTTCTTGCTGAAAGTATTGCAGCACCGCAGGCGCAGGGGGACGATCGACCCAGGAAGGTTCTCTACGCGAACGGGGAGGCCGGAATGACGAAACGGCCGCCCGGACCGGGCCTTCCGCTCCTGTTCCAGAGCGGCCCCACAGGTCGCCACCCCGGCAACGTCGCCGTCCCGGATTCGAATGTCTGCCCCAGGGAGGCCACCTGCCGGAGGGATTTCGCACTCGCCTGAAGAATCGCCGCGACCATCGCTCATCAGAGCACAGCGAAGCCGGACCCAGGCCAACGCACTCGCTCGCCGCATCAAGGGCTGCCACCCTGCGACGCGGCCGCCATCGGCCTGCAGTCCGGCGAAAGAAGCCACCTCGAGTAATGCCGCGAAAGGGGTCTTCTATGTACTCACAAGGTACCAAGGGACTCAGTCGAATCAAGTCCCGGATCCGGGAACTCGTCGCGTGGGCCGACCGGGAGCTCTGCTGGGAACCCGACGAATTCGGCATGCGCAGGGGCTGGACCGTGACCCGGACCGGCTTCGGCGCCCGTCGCTACCGTGACCCGCGCTTCGACCAGCTCAAGATCACGCCAAGGGTGCCGGAGGAGGTGTCCTGACATGCCGAGGAACCCGCGCAACCAGATCTTCCCCGCCAACGAGGACCTCCCGGCGGCGGGGAGCGCGAGCCCGCTGGTGCGGCTCTGGCGCTTCCGCACCGAGCTGCTTCTGGCCGCCGCCCTGGCCCTGTTCACGCTGACCCTGCTGGGCGCCGCGCAGGAGGGGAGATGGCTGCCCTTCATCCTGCTGACCAGCGCGGTGTCGGCGCCGGCGGCCACCAGGGTGGGCCGCAGCTGGTTCGCCGCGCACTTCTGGTGCGTGGCGTCCCGGCACCGGCTGCAGCGCACCTGCCTGGAGACCACCATGCACACCAGGTCGGGCCGGATCCCCCTGGTTCTGTGGATCACCCCGACGACCACCGGTGAGAAGGCGCTGATCATGACCAGGGCCGGCATCTCCGCCGAGGAGTTCGAGGCGTACGGCGCGGAGATCGCCGCGGCCTGCTGGGCCAGGAGCGTCAACGTCTACCGGCACCAGAAGCGGGCCAACCTGGTGATCGTGGAGATCGTCCGGCGCGACGAGCTGCCCGGCGCCGTCTCCCCCGGACTCGACCGGCTCTACGGCCGCCGCACCTGGGAATCGCTCCGGCCGGAGCTCGAGGAGCCCCCCGATCTGCGCGGGCGGCTGGCACTGCCGCAGCTGGGCTGAGACTCCGGTGTCCGTCCCGGGCAAGGGGCGGGACGGACGCCGGTAGGAGCCCCGGGGACCGCGGGGGCTCCGGGGCTTCCCCGCGCGGGCCGAACGGGCGAAGATGAGTTCAGCTTACGAACCCAGGAGTGGTGATGACCTCGACCGTCCACCGGACCTGCCCGCTCTGCGAAGCCGTCTGCGGGCTGACCCTCACCCTCGACGACGGCGGCCACGTCACCAGCGTGCGCGGCGACCGGGACGACCCCTTCAGCAAGGGCTTCATCTGCCCCAAAGGCGCCAGTCTCGGCAAGCTCGACGAGGACCCGGACCGGCTGCGCAGGCCGCTGATCCGCGAGGGCGAGCTGTGGCGGGAGGCGAGCTGGGACGAGGCGTTCGCCGCCGTCAAACAGGGCCTCGACCGCGTCGTGGCGGACCACGGCCGCCAGTCGACCGGCGTCTACCTGGGCAACCCCAACGCGCACACGATGGCCGGGGCGCTCTACGGCGCGCCGCTGATCAAGGCGCTGGGCACCCGCAACGTCTTCTCCGCCAGCACCGCCGACCAGATGCCCAAGCACGTGGCCAGCGGCCTGATGTTCGGCCATCCGCTGGCCATCGCGGTGCCCGACCTGGACCGCACCGACTACCTGCTCATGCTGGGCGCCAACCCGCTGGACTCCAACGGCTCGCTCTGCACCGCCCCCGACTTCCCCGGCCGGCTCAAGGCCCTGCGCGGCCGAGGGGGCCGGCTGGTCGTCGTCGATCCCCGCCGCACCAGGACCGCCGCGCTCGCCGACGAGCACGTCTTCGTACGGCCGGGCACCGACGCCTATCTGCTGGCCGGCATCGCCCACACGCTCTTCGCCGAGGGCCTGACGAACGTGCGGCAGCAGGTCAACGGGCTGGCCGAGGTACGCGACGCGGTCAAGCACTTCCCGCCGGAGGTCGCCTCCCGCCGCACCGGCGTGCCCGCGGAGGTGATCGTACGGCTGGCCAGGGAGCTGGCGTCGGCCGATTCCGCCGCCGTCTACGCCAGGATCGGCACCTGCACCGCCGAGTTCGGCACGCTGGCCCAATGGCTGGTGGACGTGCTGAACGTGCTCACCGGCAACCTCGACAGGCCGGGCGGGGCGATGTTCCCCAAGCCCGCGACCGGGTCCGGCGGCCGGCGCAGGGCGTACACGGTGGGGAGGTGGAAGAGCCGGGTGCGGGGGCTGCCGGAGGCGAACGGCGAGCTGCCCGTGGCCACGCTCGCCGACGAGATCGAGACGCCGGGCGAGGGCCGGATCCGGTTCCTGGTCACGGTGGCGGGCAACCCGGTGCTGTCGGCGCCGCACGGCCCCCGGCTGGACGAGGCGCTCGGCGGGCTCGACTTCATGGTGAGCGTGGACCCGTACCTGAACGAGACGACCCGGCACGCGCACGTGATCCTGCCGCCGCCGCGGGTGCTGCAGTCGGGGCACTACGACTTCGCGCTGCTCGGGTTCGCGGTGCGCAACTACACCCGATACTCGCCGCCGCTGCTGCCGCTCGACGGGCAGCCGTCCGAGGCGCAGATCCTGGCTCGGCTGACCATGATCGCCTCCGGGCTGGAGGGCGATCTGGACGAGTTCGTGATCGGGCAGACGCTGGCCAGGGCCGTCGAGACGCCCGGCTCCGGCGTCGAGGGGCGCGACGTGGCCGAACTGCGGGCCGCGCTCGACGGCAGGACGGGCGCGGAGCTGCGGCTGGACCTGATGCTCAAGCTCGGCCCGTACGGCGAGTGGGCGGGCAAGGGCGATCTGTCGCTGCGCAAGCTGCTGGACAACCCGCACGGGCTCGACCTCGGGCCGCTGGAGCCGAGGCTGGCCGAGGTGCTCAGCACCGCGTCGGGGCTGGTCGAGCTGGCGCCGCCCGAGCTGCTCGGGGACGTGGAACGGCTGCGCGCGGGCCTGGAGACCGAGCCGCCGGACTTCGTGCTGATCGGGCGGCGGCACCTGCGCTCCAACAACAGCTGGATGCACAACGTGGGCCCGCTGGTGGGCGGCAGCAACACCTGCACGCTGCAGATCAACCCGGCCGACGTGGCGCGGCTGGGGCTCGGCGCCGAGGCCGAGGTGCGTTCGGCGAAGGGCAGGCTCACGGTGGTCCTGGAGCCGACCGACACGATCATGCCGGGCGTGGTGAGCCTGCCGCACGGCTGGGGACACACGGCCGGCGGTCAGCGGGTGGCGGCGGAGCACGCGGGCGTCAGCGCCAACGCGCTGACCGATGAGTCCACCTTGGACGTTCCGTCTGGTAACGCAGTGTTCAACGGAGTTCCGGTAAGTATTTTGCCAACTGGTGTGATCACCGCACATTAAGGTGTCGCGCGTGACTATCGCACCAGAAGAGGACCGCCTGAACACGCAGATCGCCTTCGCCGTCGAGATCGACAAGTTGAAGCGGATCATCCGCCGCAACCTGCTGATGGACGGCTCCCGGCGGGAGAACGACGCAGAGCACTCCTGGTACGTGGCCACGCTAGCCATGGTCCTGGGCGAGCACGCCCCGCCCGGGACCGACCTCCAGCGCGTGACGGCCATGCTGCTCGTGCACGACCTGGTCGAGATCGACGCGGGCGACACGTTCATCTACGACCCGGTCGCGGTGGCCGCGCAGGCCGAGGCGGAGCAGCAGGCCGCCGACCGGCTCTTCGCGATGCTGCCCGGCGACCAGGGGGCGCGGCTGCGTGAGCTGTGGGAGGAGTTCGAGGCCCGCGAGACGGCCGAGGCCAGGTTCGCCAAGGCGCTCGACAGGTTCGCGCCGATCCTGGCCAATCATCACACCGAGGGCGGCACCTGGCAGCTGTTCAAGGTGACGGCCCCGATGGTTCTGGAGAAGGTCCGGCTCATCGAGGAAGGCGCGCCCACGCTGGGCGCCTACGCGCGCGAGCTGGTCGAGCTCTCCGTCGCCCGGGGACACCTGCCCGAGTGATGCCGGTACGGCTGGGGTAGGGGAATGTCGTGAAAGAGACAGTTCGGGCGAGACGTCGGCAGTTGCGGCGTTTCGTGGGGCCGATCGACCTGACCGATCGGCTCGAAAGGTCCAAGTCCATGGACAGGCCGATCAGAGGGCTGGCCAAGGCCGTGCGCAAGCGCATCCGCCCGGGGCTGTTGCGTGACCTGTTGCACGGGGTGCCCACGGGCAAACCCGTGCACCCGCCGCTGGCCACGGTCACGCTGGGGTGCTGGATGTCGGCCACCCTGCTCGACGCGGCGAAGGCCGATCCCCGGGCGGTGCGGCTGTTGCTGGCCACCGGGATCGCGACCTCTCTGCCGACGGCGGCGGCGGGCATGACCGACTGGTCGTCGCTGCACATCGAGCAGCAGCGCGTCGGCTTCATCCACATGCTGGCGAACGTGACGACGCTCGGCCTGTTCTCCGCCTCGCTGCTGGCCCGGATCCGCGGCCGTGAGAAGGCCGGCCGGGCGCTGTCGTACGCCGGGCTCGGGATGGGCGCGCTGGGCGGCTATCTGGGCGGGCACCTGGCCTACCGGCTCGCCGCCGGGGCCAACCACGCCCCGCAGGTCACCCACCTGGTGCCGCTGGGCTGGCACGACCTGTGCCTGCTGACCGACCTGCCGGACGGCAGGCCCGTCTCGCGCCGCCTGGGGTACATCGAGCTGTTCGTGCTGCGCCGCAACGACACCGTCACCGTGCTCGTCGACCGGTGCCCGCACCTGGCGGGACCGCTGCACCAGGGCCGGATCGTCATGGACGGCGACGAGCCGTGCGTGGTGTGCCCCTGGCACGGCAGCACCTTCCGGCTGGCCGACGGCTCGGTACGGCACGGGCCCGCGACGGCGCCCGCGCCGATGTTCGAGAGCAGGATCCGGCGTGACGGCACGGTGCAGGTGCGGCCGGGTTTGACCTGAAGTCGAATTGAGGTTTTATCGTCGGTCGCATGATTCTGGTAACCGGCGCGACCGGCAATGTCGGCAGGCATGTGGTGACCCAGCTCGCGGGAGCGGGCCTGAAAGTGCGCGCTCTCGTGCGCGACCCCGGCAGGGCGGACCTGCCGGAGGGCGTCGAGGTGGTCAAGGGCGACCTCACCGCCCCCGAGACGCTGGCGTCCGCGCTGGAGGGGGTCGAGAGCGTCTTCCTGTTGTGGCCGGGCTTCGAGGCCCACGCGGCCAGGCCCGTGGTGGAGCTCATCGCCGAGCACGCCCGCCGCGTGGTCTACCTGTCGGCGCACGTCCCCGCTGATGCCGACTACTTCCACAACCACATCGAACGGCTGATCCGGAACTCGGGCATCAACTGGACGTTTCTGAAGCCCGGCGGCTTCGCCTCCAACACCCTCGGCTGGGCCGATCAGATCAGGACCGGCCTCGTACGCTGGCCGTACGGGCGGGCGTCCCGGTCGCTGATCCACGAGAAGGACATCGCGGCGGTGGCCGTGCACGTGCTGACCTCGGCCGGGCACAACGGGGCCTCTTACACCCTGACCGGGCCGGCGCGGCTGACGCAGGCCGAGCAGGTCGCGGTCATCGGACGGGAGATCGGGCGCGAGGTGCGGTGGGAGGACCAGTCGCCGCAGGAGGCCCGCGAGGTGCTGCTGGCCGCCTGGGGCGACGCCACGTTCGTCGACGGCGCGCTGGAGGCGTGGGGCCGGCTGGTGGACGAGCCCGAGGAGATCACCCCCACGGTGGAGAAGCTGCTCGGCCGGCCGGCGCTGACCTTCCAGCAGTGGGCGGCCGACCACGCGGCCGACTTCCGCTGAAGCTACTTCTCGTCGGCGGGGTGCTCGACGAGGGCGAGAATGCGGCTGGACATGAACCGCGCGGTGCGGATGGCCGTGCCGCTGCGGGTCACCTCGCTCACCTCGACGAGCCCCCGCCGCGTGGCCACCTCCACCCGGCGGCCCGCCCGGGTGGCGACGACTTCGTAGGTACGCGGGGTGCCGCCCGCGTCGATGACGATCTCCACCCGATCACCCTTCATGTACGGATTTATACCCACAAAGGCCGAAATTTATCCGTACACCAGTTTGATAATCGCGACGATCCCCACCACCACGATCACGGCGCGCAGCACCGGGGCCGGGATGCGGCGGCCGACCCTGGCGCCCAGGAAGCCGCCGAGCGTCGCGCCCAGCGCGATCGCCAGCACCGCCCACCAGTCCACCTCGGCGACCAGCGTGAACAGGATCGCGGCGGTGCCGTTCACGATCAGCGACAGCACGTTCTTGGCCGCGTTCACCCGTTGCAGGCCCTCGTCCAGGAACGCGCCGAGCAGGCCGATCAGCAGCACGCCCTGGGCCGCGCCGAAGTAGCCGCCGTACATGCCCGCGCCCAGCACGCCGAGCCAGAGCGCCATCCCGCCGTGCGGGTGCGCGTGCTCGCGCCGGGCCGACAACCAGCCGTTCAGCTTCGGCTGGAGCACCACCAGCACGCACGCCAGGCCGATGAGCACCGGCACGACGATGTGGAACACGTCAGGGTCCAGGTAGAGCAGCAGGACGCCGCCGGCCGCCGCCCCCAGCGCGGAGGCCACGCCCAGCCGCGCCAGCCGCGCCCGCTGCCCGCGCAACTCCGCCCGGTAACCGTAGGCGCCGGTGAACGAGCCGGGGACGAGGCCGACGTTGTTGGACACGTTCGCCACGATCGGGTCGACCCCCACGGCCACCAGCGTGGGGAACGTGATCAGCGATCCGGACCCGACGACCGCGTTGATCGCTCCGGCCGCCACCCCGGCCGCCCACACGGCGACCACTTCCCACACTGTCACGCTGCCCCTCCCGACCCGGCCGTTCGCTAGCCGAGCCTAGAGGGGCGCCTTCCTGGGACAACGGCCGAGGTACGACTCAGGCGGGCTTGTCGGGTTCGCGGGGGGAGAACAGGCCGCCGAGCCCCTCCAGAACCTTGCCCATCTCCGAGGGGACGATCCACACCTTGTTGGCGTCGCCCTTGGCGATCTCCGGGAGGGTCTGCAGGTACTGGTAGGCGAGCAGGTGCTGGTCGGGATTGCCCTCGTGGATCGCCTTGAACACCATCCCGATCGCGTCCGCCTGTCCCTTGGCCCGCATCGCCTGGGCCTCGGCCTCCGCCTGGGCGCGCAGGACCGCCGCCTCGGCGTCGCCCCGGGCCCGCAGGACGGCGGCCTGCTTCTCGCCCTCGGCGGCGAGGATGGCGGCCTGGCGCTGCCCTTCGGCGGTGAGCACGGCGGCCCGCTTGTCCCGGTCCGCCCGCATCTGCTTCTCCATCGAGTCCTGGATGGAGGCCGGCGGGTCGATGGCCTTGAGCTCGACCCGGTTGACCCGGATGCCCCATTTGCCGGTGGCTTCGTCGAGGGAGCCGCGCAGCTCGGTGTTGATCTCCTCGCGGGAGGTCAGGGTGCGTTCCAGATCCATCCCGCCCACCACGTTGCGCAGGGTCGTGACGGTCAGTTGCTCGACGCCGACGAGGAAGTTGGCGATCTCGTACGTGGCGGCCTTGGGGTTGGTCACCTGGAAGTAGATGACGGTGTCGATGGAGACGACCAGGTTGTCGGAGGTGATCACGGGCTGCGGCGGGAACGAGACCACCTGCTCGCGCAGGTCGATCATGTCCTTGATGCGGTCGATGAACGGCACGACCAGGTTCAGCCCGGGCGTCAGCGTCCGGTGGTAGCGGCCCAGGCGCTCGATGATGGCGGCCGTGGCCTGCGGAATGATGCGGATCGTGCGGGCGACGCCGAAGCCCACCGCCGCGACCACGACGAGGGCGACGATGAGCTGTTCCGTGGTCATGGCTACGCTCCGAAGCCGATATTTCCCGACTTCGTAGATGATATTTGCTTTCCCTGTCCTGTGACCGTTCTGATCGATTCCGGTTGACCATACTTCGCGTGGCGAAGTATGGTCCTGCGTCATGGCTGAAGGATCTCGCGGGCTCGGCGAGCCCGCGTACTTCGTGCTCGCGGCGCTGCTCGACGGCCCGATGCACGGTCACGCGATCATCAAGGCGGTCCGGGTGCTCTCCGAGAGCCGGGTCAAGCTCGCCGTGGGCACCCTCTACGGCGCGCTGGACCGGCTCGCGGCGAACCACCTGATCACCGTCGATCGCGAGGAGACCGTCGACGGCCGCAGGCGCCGCTGCTTCCGGCTCACCGAGGAAGGCGGCTCCCAGCTCCGGGCCGAGGCGCGGCGCCTGCACCAGGCGGCGTCGGTCGTCATCGGGACGGCCTTCGCATGACGGCACTGGAGCGGCGGTACCGGCTGCTGCTGCGGGCATACCCGCACGGCTACCGGTCCGACCACGGCGACGGGCTCCTGGACGTGCTCCTGGAGAGCACCGAGCCCGGCCGCCCACGGACCGGCCTGGCCGGACGGCCTGCACCGGGGCATCACCGTGCTGACCCTGACCCAGCTGGCGGCGCTGATCCCGTACGCGGGCGGCATCCCGCTGTGGGTCGCCGTGTCGGCCGCCCAGCGGTGGCCCCGGCCTGCTCGCCGGGCTCTACCCGGCGCTGCGGGCGGCCCGGCTGGAGCCGGTGGACGCGCTGCGTCAGTGAGACGCTGCGTCAGTACGGTGCTGCGTCAGTACGGTCTTACGTACCAGCGGCCCTGGGCGCTGCGGTCGAGGGCGAGCGGCACGCCGAAGGTCTGCGACAGGTTGTCGGCCGTCATCACGTGCTCCAGCGGCCCCTGTGCCACCACCGCGCCGTGGCGCAGCATCAGCGCGTGCGTGAAGCCGGTCGGGATCTCCTCCACGTGATGCGTCACCAGGACCAGCGCCGGCGAACGGTAGTCGCCCGCGAGCACCGACAGCCGCCGCACCAGATCCTCACGCCCGCCCACGTCGAGCCCGGCCGCCGGCTCGTCGAGCAGCAGCATCTCCGGGTCGGGCATGAGCGCGCGGGCGATCTGCACCCGCTTGCGCTCACCCTCCGACAGCGAGGCGAACCGCCGCCTGATCAGGTGCGCCGCGCCCATCATGTCGATCAGCTCGACGGCCCGCGTGACGTCGTTGGAGTCGTACTCCTCGGTCCACCGGCCCAGCAGCGCGTAGGACGCGGTGAGCACCAGGTCGATGACCTTCTCGTCCGGCGGGATGCGCTCGGCCAGCGCCGAGCTCGCCAGCCCGATGCGCGGCCGCAGGTCGAACACGTCCGCCACGCCGACGCGCTCCCCCAGCACCTCGACCAGCCCTTCGCTGGGATAGAGCAGCGTGGCCGCCACCTGGAGCAACGTCGTCTTTCCCGCCCCGTTCGGCCCGAGCACGACCCAGCGTTCGTCCTCCTCGACGGTCCAGTCGATGCCGCGTAGCAGGGTCGCCCCGTCACGCCTGTAGGCGACATCCTGGAACCGCAGCACCTGACCACCCATCCCCGTTCCTCCTCCAGGAGTGACCCTTGGGACAAACCTATTGCAGGGCGAGCGCTTATCGTGGATCGGTGCACCCTGAATCGCCTGTCTGTGCCGCGCTCGTCGCCTGGGGGAACGCCTGGCTCGCCGGTCATGTCGGTCTCGACGAGGCCGTCGACCACGTCGAAGCCATCGGCGGGCCCGCTGTCGTCGGCGAGGTGCCGCTGCGTCGCTACCTGGCCAATTTGCGTTCCGACCGGCTCGGCGAGCTCCGTCTGGCCCTCCCGGCGCCCGGCGACCCGCTCGGGCTGTCCGGGCCGCCGTCGTTCAACTCCGCCGCGGTCGACGCCGGGCAGGCCGCCATCGCGGTGCTGCCGGACCGGTGCCTCGGCCTGGTCCCCTCGCTCGACCTGCGCGGATCGTCCTATGTCGGCGTACGGCTGGACGTACAGGAAACGGGACCCGCGCGCCAGGACCTGCCGTCGGTGGCCGAGGCGGAGCGGGAGCTGTCGGAGGCGATGCGGTCGGCCACGCAGGCGCTGACGTCCGTCGACGGGCCCGCGCAGGGCCGTCCCGAGCACGTCACACAGGGCGGCGAGCTCGCGCCCGGCTATCCGGGCCGCGCCCACCGCGTCTCGGCGCTGGCCACGCGGCTCGGCGCGGTGCTGCGGCTGGCCGAGGAACGCGGGCTCACCTCCGGCCAGCTCGCCGCCGGCGGCGCCGCCCTGCGCGAACTGGACCGCGCGGTGCGCCGGGCCGTGGTGGCGGCCCACCACGCCATCTTCGAGCCGGTCAGGAACGAGCAGGGGCGCTGATCAGGTCATACCGTGCCGGACCGCGTAGAGCGCGGCCTGGGTCCGGTCCTGGACGCCCAGCTTCATCAGCACGTTGGACACGTGCGTCTTGACCGTCTTCTCCGCCACCGCCAGGCTCCTGGCGATCTCCCGGTTGGACCGGCCGGCCGCGATCAGCGCCAGCACCTCGCGCTCGCGATCGGTCAGCGGCACAGTAACGGACGAGCCCGCGCCGCCGCCGTTGAGCATCGCCTCCACCGCCTCCGGCGCCAGCAGCACCTGTCCTCCGTGCACGGCGCGCACGGCCTGCACGAGGGCGGTCGGGGCGACGTCCTTGTAGAGGAACCCGGCGGCTCCCGCGCGCATCGCCGGCCCCACGTCGGACCGGTCGCTCACCGAGGTCAGCACCAGCACCCGGGTCGCCGAGCCGGTCAGCCTGCCGAGCGCGCCGAGACCGTCGAGCACCGGCATCTTGAGGTCGAGCAGCATCACGTCGGGCGTGAGCTCGCCGACGAGGGCGACCGCCTGCTCCCCGTCGCCCGCCTCGCCCACGACCGTGATGTCGTCCTGAAGGTCGAGGAAGGTGCGCAGGCCCTGGCGCACCACCGGATGGTCGTCCGCGATCAGCACCCGGATCACACGTCCACCTCCACGCGTACGGTCGTCCCCCTGCCGGGGGCGGAGTCTACGCTCATGCGCCCGCCCACCGCCCCGGCCCTGTCACGCATCGACACCAGGCCCAGCCCCCGGGTCTCGCCGTGCTCGAAGCCGCTGCCGTTGTCGCGCACGGTCAGCACCAGCCTGCCTTCCTCGTGCGACAGCTTGGCGGACACCTCCGAGGCGCCGGAGTGTCTGAGCGCGTTGTGCAGCGCCTCCTGCGCCACCCGCAGCACCACCACCTCCGACTCCGAGCCCAGCGGCGGCACCTCGGCGCACTCGTAGGTGATCGACGCCGGGTGCAGCCGGTCGAGCAGGCGCACGTGCTTGCGGAGCGTCTCGGACAGCCCGTGCCGGTCGAGCTCGGCCGGGCGCAGCTCGACGATCACCGCGCGCAGCTCGGCCAGCGCCTCGCCGGCCAGCCGCTGCACCCGCTCCAGCTCGGCGGCGGCCTTGTCGGGGGCGCTCTGGACCAGCGCGGCGGCGGCCTGGGCGGTCAGCCTGAGCGAGAACAGCTTCTGCGTGACGGCGTCGTGCAGCTCCCGCGCCATCCGGTTGCGCTCCTCCAGCATGGCCAGCTCGCGGCCGCGCTCGTACAGCCTGGCGTTGGTGAGCGCGATGGCCGCGTGCGCGGCGAAGAGCGTCAGGAGCTCCTGGTCTGCCTGGGTGAAGCCGCCGGGCGTGCGCTTGTTGGCCAGGAAGATGATGCCGAGCGTCTCGCGGCCGTCGAGGATGGGGACGCCGAGGAAGTCCTTCATCACCGGATGGGCCTTCGGCCAGTATTCGAACCTTTCGTCGTCGCGCAGGTCGGGCAGCCGCACCGGGACCCCGTCGCGGAGCATCGCGCCGAGCATGCCATGCTGGCGGGGCAGCGGGCCGATCGCGTCCCACTGCTTGTCGGTGATGCCCTCGGCGACGAACTCGGCGAACGAGCCGTCCTCGTCGGGCACGCCGAGCGCCGCGTAGCGGGCGTCCAGCAGCCGCTGCGCCGAGCGGACGATGACCTGGAGCACCTCGCGCACCGACAGGTGCCGGGTGACCGCCAGCACGGCGGAGCTCACCGCCTGCAGGATCTCGTCTCGGTCGGCCGTCACGAGCCCCACTCTAAGGTCCTAGGACGAAGTGCCCAGCCGCGGGCGGGGCCTCGGGCCGATGTGCCCGCGGCGGCCGGTTCCTACGGTCGAATCATGACGAACACCGCACTCATCACCGGCTCCTCCCGCGGTCTCGGCCTCGCCCTGGCGAGGTCCCTGGCGGATGCCGGCTGGCAGCTCGTGCTCACCGCCAGGGGCGCCGGCGACCTGGAGCGGGCCGCCGACGAGCTGGGCGCCACCGCACTGCCCGGCGATGTGACCGATCCGGCCCACGTCGCCCGCCTCGCGCAGGCCGTACCGGAGCTCGACCTGCTGGTCAACAACGCCGGCGGGCTGGGCGCGACCCCGCTGCCGCCGCTGGCCCGCTACCCGCTGGAGGAGTTCCGGGCGCTGCTGGAGACGAACGTGACCGCGCCCCTGGCCCTCCTCCAGGCCACGCTGCCGGCGCTGCGCGCCCGGCGCGGGGCCGTCGTGAACCTCTCCTCCGACGCCGCCACCGGCGCCTACGAGGGGTGGGGCGGGTACGGCGCCACCAAGGCCGCGCTCGACCAGCTCTCGAACGTGCTGGCGGCCGAGGAACCCGACCTGGCCGTCTGGTGGGTCGACCCGGGCGAGATGAACACCCGCATGCTGGCCGACGCCGTGGGCGCCGACGAGGCCGCTGCCGCCGGCGACCCGGCCAAGGTCGCCGCCACGCTGCACGAACTCATCCGTGCCCGGCCCGCCAGCGGACGGGTGAGCCTGCGATGACCGCGGCACTCGACTTCGCGCTGCCGCCCGCGCTGTCCGCCCACGAGCCTCCCGAGGCCAGAGGGCTGACCAGGGACGGGGTCCGGCTGCTGGTCTCCCCCGGGGCCGGCGATCCGGAGCACCGGCGCTTCACCGACCTGCCCGGCCTGCTGTCGCCCGGCGACCTGATCGTGGTCAACAACTCCGCGACGCTGCCGGCCGCCGTCCGGCTGGACCGGCTCGCGGTGCACTTCTCGACCGCGCGCGAGGACGGCACGTGGCTGGTCGAGCTGCGCCGCCGTACGTCCACCGCGTCGGAGCCGTACCTCGGCTGCGAGCCGGGCGAGTGGCTGCCCATGCCAGGACAAGCCACGCTGCGGCTGCTCGACCGGGAGACGCCGCGCCTGTGGCGGGCGACCCTGGACCGGGACGTGCTCGCGTACCTGCGTGAGTACGGCACGCCGATCCGCTACTCGTACGTGGAGCGGGACTGGCCGCTCGACGCCTACCAGACCGTGTTCGCGACCGTGCCCGGCAGCGCGGAGATGCCGAGCGCCGGCCGGCCGTTCTCGGCCGAGCTGGTGACCGCGCTGGTGGCCAGGGGCGTCGGCGTCGCGCCGATCACGCTGCACACCGGCGTTGCCTCGCCGGAGAAGGACGAGCCTCCGTACGCCGAGCGCTACGAGGTGCCCGAGGCCACGGCCCGGCTGGTCAACCTGGCCAGGCGGAGCGGCTTCCGGGTGGTGGCCGCGGGCACGACCGTGGTGCGCGCGCTGGAGACGGCGGCGGACGGCGGCGGGCGGGTGTCGGCGTCAGCCGGCTGGACCACCCGCGTCGTCACACCCGAGGACGGCCCGCGCGCGGTCTCCGGGCTGATCACCGGCCTGCACGAGCCGCGCTCCAGCCACCTGCAGATGCTCACCGCCATCGCCGGTGAGGAGCCGCTCCGGCGGGCCTACGAGGCGGCGATCCGGGAGGCTTATCTGTGGCACGAGTTCGGCGACGCTCATCTGATCCTCTCGGAATAGGAGGGCACCTGGTACGCGAGCACCGGAACGGGCGCAGTACCGTGGCTGAATGTGGACCAGCGCACCCTCCTGATCACATTTACCGGCCCTGACCGCCCGGGCGTTACTTCGAGACTTTTCTCCGTTCTGTCCGGCTTTCCGGTCACCGTGGCCGACATCGAGCAGGTCGTCATCCGTGGCAGGCTCACGCTCGGCGTGCTCGTCGCCTACGCCGGCGGCCCGTCCACCGGCACCGGCACCACGCTCGGCGCCATGTGGACCGCCGTCGAGCAGATCGCCGAGGACCTCGGCATGGAGGTGGAGCTCTCCACCGGCTCCACCGCCAAGGAGCAGCGCCGCCGCGGCCGCCTGTCGGTGAGCGTCCTCGGCGCCACCCTGCAGCCCGCCGCCATCGCCGGCATCGCCGGGCGCATCGCCGCCGCCGGCGCCAACATCGACCGCATCGAACGCCTCGCCCAGTGGCCCGTCACCTGCATCGAGCTGTCCGTCTCCGGCGCCAACCCCGACGCGCTCCGCGTCGAGCTCGCCGCCGAGGCCGCCACCCAGCAGGTCGACGTCGCCGTCCAGCGAACCGGCCTGTCCCGGCGGGCCAAGCGGCTCATCGTGATGGACGTCGACTCCACGCTCATCCAGGGCGAGGTCATCGAACTGCTCGCCGCCCACGCCGGCTGCCTCGACGAGGTCGCCCGCGTCACCGAGGAGGCCATGCGCGGCGAGCTCGACTTCGCCGAATCGCTGCGCCGCCGCGTCGCCCTGCTCGAAGGGCTGCCCGCCGAGGTGTTCGAGCAGGTGCGCAAGGAGGTCGTGCTCACCCCCGGCGCCCGCACCCTCGTCCGCACCCTCAAGCGGCTCGACTACCGCTTCGCCATCGTCAGCGGCGGCTTCACCCAGATCACCGACGCGCTCGTGGACGACCTCGGCATCGACTACTCGGCCGCCAACGTGCTGGAGGTCGTCGACGGCAAGCTCACCGGCCGCGTCGCCGGCGAGATCGTCGACCGGCCCGGCAAGGCCAGGGCGCTGGAGCGGTTCGCCAAGGAGGCCGGGCTGCCCATCAGCCAGACCGTCGCGATCGGCGACGGCGCCAACGACCTCGACATGATCGCCGCCGCCGGGCTCGGCATCGCCTTCAACGCCAAACCCGTCGTCCGGCAGGCCGCCGACACCGCCGTCAACACGCCCTACCTCGACTCGATCCTCTACCTGCTCGGCATCTCCCGGGACGAGGTCGAGGCCGCCGACGCCGAGGACGCCCTGCTCACCGCTCCTTGGGATCCCACACTGTGACCAGGCGGCCGCCGCCCGGCCACAGATCCGCCCACGCCGACTCCACCTCCATCACCGCGAACGCCCCCGGCCTGAAGCCGAAGTCGCCCCCGCTCAGCTGCAGGGCCAGCTCCAGGGCGCCCGGGTTGTGCCCGCACAGCACCACGGTCCGCCGCTCCGGATCGGCCCGGCGGACGATCTCCAGCAGCTCCTCCGGCCAGGCGGCGTAGACGTCGCGCTGATAGTCGACCTCGACGCCCGGGAAGGCCAGCTCCGCGGTGCGCGTGGTGCGCCGGCTCGGTGAGCAGATCACCAGGTCCGGCTCCAGGCCCAGCGCCCTGATCTCCTCGCCCGCCCGCTTCGCGTCCTGCTCGCCGCGCCCGGTCAGCGGGCGCTCCCGGTCCGGCAGGTCTGCGTCCTGGGCGGCCTTGGCATGCCGGAGCACGATCAGCGTGCGCGCCCCGGTCATCTCGACGCCCAGACGGCCAGGCCCACGAGCACCGCCAGGATGGCCAGCATCACGAGCAGGATCATGGCCAGCGTCTTCCCGCCGTTGGGCGGCTTGTCGTCCATCCGCCCAGTTTCCCACCGCCCCCGCTCGCCCGCCCAACACCCCTCCCACCCGTACGGGAAAGCGGCGCGCTGGAGGAGATGGGCCTGCCCTCGTACGCCGGACCCGCCGCCTTCGGCGGGAGGCGCATGGCGTCCGGCTGCCTCGTGAGCCCATGGGCGGCGGGGCCGGCGCAAAAGGAACGCCCGCCCCCATCGCGAGGGGGCGGGCGTTCCGGGTCGGGTCAGGAGGCCACGGGCTCCTGCTCGCGGTCGTTGTCGTTGTTGGCCGGCTCCGAGGTCACCGAGCGGCGCTTGGAGACGATGATGGCGGCGACCACCACGCCCACGGCCACGACGGTGATCCCGATGCGCAGCGGCGCGTTGTCCGCGTAGAGCACCACGGCCGGCGCGACCAGCAGCGCCACCAGGTTCATCACCTTGATCAGCGGGTTGATGGCCGGACCGGCGGTGTCCTTGAACGGGTCGCCGACGGTGTCGCCGATGACCGTGGCCGCGTGGGCCTCGGACCCCTTGCCGCCGTGGTGACCGTCTTCGACGAGCTTCTTGGCGTTGTCCCAGGCGCCGCCCGAGTTGGACAGGAAGACGGCCATGAGCGTGCCGCACGCGATGGCGCCGGCGAGGAACGCGCCGAGCGGCGCGTAACCCATCGCGAAGCCGACCGCGATCGGCGTCATGACCGCCAGCAGACCGGGCGTGGCCAGCTCACGGAGCGAGTCGCGGGTGCAGATGTCGACGACGCGCCCGTACTCGGGCTTGACGCTGCCGTCCATGATGCCCGGGTTCTTGCGGAACTGGTCGCGTACCTCGAAGACCACGCGCATCGCCGCGCGGCCGACCGCCGAGATGGCCAGCCCCGAGAAGAGGAACACCACCGCGGCGCCGACGATGAGACCGACCAGTACGTTCGGCGCGTCGATGCCGAGGTTGAACGCGGCCCCCTGTGGCAGCTCGCCTTCCACGGCCGTACGGAACGCCCCGAACAGCGCCGTCGCGGCGAGCACCGCCGTGGCGATCGCGATGCCCTTGGTGATGGCCTTGGTGGTGTTGCCGACCGCGTCGAGGCTGGTGAGGACGCGGGCGCCCTCGCCTTCGACGTCGCCGGACATCTCGGCGATGCCCTGCGCGTTGTCGGAGACCGGGCCGAAGGTGTCCATGGAGACGATGACGCCGACGGTGGTCAGCAGCCCGGTGCCGGCCAGCGCGACCGCGAACAGCGCGATCGTCACGTTGCCGAACCCGAGCAGGAACGCGCCGTAGACCGCGCCACCGATGATCAGCGCCGAGTAGACGGCGGACTCCAGGCCGACGCTGATGCCGGCCAGGATGACGGTCGCCGGGCCGGTGGCCGAGCTTTCGCCGATCTCGCGCACCGGGCGCCGGTTGGTCTCGGTGAAGTAGCCGGTGAGCAGCTGGATGGCGCTGGCCAGGACCAGGCCGATGAGCACCGCGCCGATGGCGATGATCCGCGGGTCGGCGTCGGACTGCACGCCCGCGCCGCTCAGGCCGCTGAAGCTGCTGGGCAGATACCAGAACGCGGCGGCGGCGACCAGCACCGCGGAGATCGCCGCGGAGATGAAGAAGCTGCGGTTGATCGCGGCCATGCCGTTGCGGTCGCTGTCGCGCATGCGGGTGACGAAGATGCCGATGATCGCGGTGAGCACGCCGATCATCGGGACGATGAGCGGGAAGATCAGCCCTTCCTCACCGAAGGCCACCCGGCCCAGGATGAGGCTGGCGACGAGCATGACGGCGTAGGACTCGAACAGGTCGGCCGCCATGCCGGCGCAGTCGCCCACGTTGTCGCCCACGTTGTCGGCGATGGTCGCGGCGTTGCGCGGGTCGTCTTCGGGGATGCCCTGCTCGACCTTGCCGACCAGGTCGGCGCCGACGTCGGCGGCCTTGGTGAAGATGCCGCCGCCGACTCGCATGAACATCGCCAGCAGCGCGGCGCCGAAGCCGAAGCCTTCGAGCACGCCCGGCGCGTTGCCCTGGTAGAAGAAGACGACGACCGCCGCGCCCAGCAGGCCGAGGCCCACCGTGAACATGCCGGCCACGCCGCCGGTGCGGAACGCGATGCGCATCGCGCGCTTCTCCCCCGATTCACGGGCGGCCGCGGCGACGCGCACGTTTCCGCGCACGGCCAGCCACATGCCCATGAACCCGGTCAGCGCGGAGAACACCGCTCCGACCACGAAGAAGATCGAGCGGCCGACGCGTACGTCGGTCTCGCCCGGGAGCAGGAGCAACAGGAAGGGGATCACGACGACGAAGATCGCCAGCGTGCGGAACTGCCGCGTCAGGTACGCGGCGGCCCCCTCCTGCACGGCACGGGCGATGTTCTGCATGCGCTCCGTGCCTTGGTCGGCGGCCAGCACTTCGCGCACCAGGCCGCCGGCGACGGCGAGGGCGATCAGCGCGACCGCGGCGACCACGATCACAATGGTGAGATTGCTTGAACTCAGGGCCAGATTTGACGCTGGCTCCAGTGCCAGCAGGTGCCTTGACATCGTTCTCCTCGGCAAGACCGGTCGTCCTGCCCGGGCGGTGCGCGTATATCGGCGGGCGGTGCGGCACCATCCGGGTTGTGGGTGCCGCTTCCGGTTGAATCCGCAGTGTGCGCCGGATCACCTTGGCCGGTGCCGGGAGTCTACGCAGGGGATACGCAGATATGAAGGCTCTGGACGCGGGCAATTGTGCGCCTGTCCAGTAAGCCCCAGACAGTGGGGCGATTCGCGAAGTGGCGGATGATATTTCCGCGTCTTTACGGGCGTGACTACTGAGAGAAAAGTACTGACCGAAAATGGCGCCCGGGCGTTTTGGCGATCTTCCTTCGCGCCCGGAGCTGGGCACGTCGAAGGCCCGTCCGGCTCACGGCCGACGATGCCGCATCGGTCAGGAGGGGGTGCACTGGCGGGCGCCGCCCGGGTTGCCCAGAAGGTCTCAGAAGCTCGTACGTGCACGTACCGGGCACACAGTGCGCAACTGCCACCATCCAGCCCGTAGGCGCGCTTGTGGGTGCCCAGACAGCCCCACAGCGCGAATGCGCCTCCTAGACAGCCTCCAGCGCAGGTGGGGCTCCCAGGGGCGGCCTGTAGCGCGGATGCGCCTTTAGACAGCCTCCCAGCGCAGGGGGGGGCTCCCGGGGGCGGCCCATAGCGCGCACTGGGGACCCAGGGCGGTCCGTAACGCGCAGGACCCAGGGCGGCCCGTAGCGCGGGGACTCAGGGGCGGCCCGTAAGCGCGTGCGGGGGCGGTTAGGCCGGCCCCGTACGCGCGGGTGGCGGATCTCAGGCGGCCCTGCCCCTCCCCCGCACGGGTGTGGGGGGAGGGGATCTGTCAGGCGGGGCGGCCGTTGGCCGCGGCGGGCCAGCTCATGCGGATACGCATGCCCTTGGGACTGGGGAAGACCTCCACGTCGTCCGCCAGACCCGCGATGACCGCGATGCCGAAGCCGGACATGAACGAGTCGGAGAGCATGCCCAGATCGAGGGGCTGTTCCTGCTTGATCTCGTCGCTGGGCGCCTGATCGCTGACCGTGACCTCGAAGCGCCCGGAATCGTCTCGGAGCTCGATGCGGATGGGCTCGCCCGGGCAGTGGGCGCGATGCGCCTCGACCGCCCGGGAACACGCCTCACCCACGGCGAGCCTGACTTCGTCCAGCAGGGACTCCTCCACGCCGGTGCGCCGGGCTATCGCCGTCGCGACCAGCCGGGCGGTCCGCACATGCGCGGGAAGAGCGCTGAACGTCAGCTCGACAGTGGCCATCTACTTGTCTTTGCCGTGAGCTTCCTTGGCCTCGTCGACCGATGCGTAGATCCCGAAGACCTTGGTCAGTCCGGTGATCCGGAAGATCTTGAGGATGCGCTCCTGGGTGCACACCAGCTCAAGGGAGCCGTCGTGGGCGCGGACCCGCTTGAGCCCGCCGACCAGGACGCCAAGACCCGTCGAGTCGAGGAAGTCGACCTTCTCCATGTTGACGAGAAGGTGGAAGTTACCCTTGTTCACCAGGTCGATGAGGAGCTCACGCAATCTCGGCGCCGTGTAGACATCGATCTCACCCTCAACCTCGACGATGGTGAGTCGGTCCTCGTTGTGGTGATCCAACTTCAGATCCACAGATCCTCCAGCGCCTCGCCTGCGAAAGTACTCTTGCGGGCCTGGCAGTCTGGAGCGGGGCTCCCGACTGTCGGACCCTGACGCGCGGCATTCAACCACGCGTCTGGCTTGTGTCTATACGAAATCACGATTCCCGGCGACTTTGCCCACGGACGCAGACTGGAAACAGTGACTTCCTCCGCATCCTCCCCACACCGAACGGGTCCACTCCTCCGACACCTGCTCGGAGTTCCCGCACGTCATGAGCGTGTCACCCATGTGGAGCATGTTCCAGCACGTCAAGCAGGTCAAGTGGGGTGGCCGAAATGGGCACCGGAAGTCCTGGTTACGCGCTTGGCGAACCGGGGCGTCGCGGGGCTCTGGTCACATCAGTACGAAGCGGCAGACCTGGCTCATCGTGGCCGAAACGTGATCATCTCCACAGGAACGGCATCCGGGAAGTCGCTGGCGTACCTCACCCCGGCGGTCAGCTCATGTCTCGACGGCGGCACGGTCCTGTATCTCACGCCGACCAAGGCGCTGGCCGCCGACCAGCTACGCGGCATCCGCGACCTGCGCATCACCCAGGTGCGGGCCGCCTGCTTCGACGGGGACACGCCGTTCGAGGAACGCACCTGGGTGCGCAAGCACGCCAACTACGTCCTGACCAATCCCGACATGCTGCACCGCAGCATCCTGCCCCGGCATGCGCAGTGGTCGGCGTTCTTCCGGCGGCTGCGTCTCGTGGTCGTGGACGAGTGCCACGGCTACCGGGGCGTGTTCGGCTCCCACGTCGCGCAGATCCTGCGCCGCCTGCGCCGCGTCGCGGCCCGCTACGGCAGCAGCCCGACGTTCCTCCTCGCCTCGGCCACGGCCAGCGAGCCGGGGACGTTCGCCAGGCGGCTGACGGGGCTCGAGACGGCCGAGGTGACGGCTGACGGGTCGCCCAAGGGCGCGACCACCATCGCGCTGTGGGAGCCGCCCCTGACCGAGCTGCGGGGCGAGGGCGGCGCGCCGGTGCGCCGCACCGCCACGGCCGAGGCCGCCGACCTGCTGGCGGACCTGGTGCTGGCCGACGTCCGCACGCTCGCCTTCGTCCGTTCGCGCCGCGGCGCCGAAACGGTCGCCCTCTCCGCCCGCGCCAAGCTCTCCGACGTCGCCTTCTCCCTCTCCGCCACCACCCCGGGCACGAGCTCCGCACGCAGCACCCGCCCCGGCACCCCCCAGCACCCGACCTCGCCGACGCCCGGGCGGCGCGCCGGTGCGCCGCCGCGGCCCGGTCCTCGCCCGCCCCCCCGC
>NZ_LAVL01000112.1 GCF_001083785.1 Nonomuraea sp. SBT364 | reverse complement strand
AGGCAACATAATCTCCGTCAAAACTTTGACGAGGTGTTGCATGAAAAACTTCATGCACTGGCTTTTAACACACTGTTGAGTTCTCAAGAAACGGACGCATACTCCCCGGTCCTGCGAGAGGCGCTATCTCGTCTTCCGCAATCTTATCAGGCCCGCCGACTGACTGTCAAATCCGGAGATTTGCTTTCAGTCGCTCAACCTGCCTAGGATCGCACGCCCCGTCTCCGGGGCAACCCTGCTAACTTACCGTGTCATTCAGAGCCTGTCGAATCAACCGATTTTCCGGTGATCCAGAGGCGCCCGAGATGACTCGTCCGGGACGCGTGAAAGCGCCTCAACCGAGTGGTTCGTTCTCAAGGGGCTGCCCTGGGGCCCGTCCGCCATGCAGGCGTCCGGCTCGCTCCCGGGGCGAGGTCAAACATTAGGTCGGGATTCGCCGGACGTCAAATCGCACGCCGCCTACAGTTCGGCCGAGGCTCGCCGGATCGCCTCGCCGCATCGCGTGAGCAGGGCTCGGAGGGTTTCCCGCTCCTCGCCGGCGAGTTCGTCGGCGATCGCGCGCTCGATGGTGACGGCCCGGGCGTCGGCCGCCTCCAGCGCCACGCGCCCGCGTTCGGTCAGCCGGGTCTCCAGCACGTTGCGGTGCCAGGGGTGCGTGGTGCGTTCGACCAGGCCGCGCTCCTCCAGGTTCTTGAGCACGACGGTCATCGCCTGCGGGGTGACCAGGCAGGCCCTGGCGAGCGCGGCGCCCGAGATGCCGGGGCTGCCGGCCAGCGCGAACAGCGCCGCGTACTGCGGGACCGTCAGCCCGGCCGCCCGCACCGCGACCTGCTTGGCCGCGATCAGCTCCTGCTCGGCCCGCTTGATGTCCAGGCCGAGCCGCTCCTCCGCGGGCATTTCCACCATGACGGCAAGCGTACAAGCCTTCGAGCATTGATAGTCATCAAAGGTTTGATATCGTCCCTCCGCCAGCCATCGTGAAGGAGACGCGAACGTGATTCCCGAGAGCCACCTCGACCTGCTGACCCGCCCGCTGTTCGCACACCTGGCGACCATCGGTCCCGGCGGGAAGCCGCAGGTGAACCCGGTCTGGACGGTATGGGACGGCGAGTACCTCCGCTTCACCACCACCACGGACCGCCGCAAGTGCCGGAACGTCGCCGAGAATCCGGAGGTGGCCGTCTCCGTCAACGACCCCGACCGGCCGTATCGCTATCTGGAGATCCGCGGTGTGGTCGAGCGGATCGAGCCCGACCCGTCCGGCGACTTCTTCGACGTCCTCGCCACCCGTTACGGCCTGCCGTACGAGCGGCCGGTGGGCGACGCCGACCGCAGGGTCGTGATCGTCGTGCGTCCCACGCGCACGACGAGTCAGTAGGCGATCCTGGCGCGCACCTGCTCAGGGGAGACGAACACCTCGGCCGCCATCCCCGTCTGCCGGGCCGCCACCACGTTCGCCTCGTTGTCGTCGAAGAACAGCACGTCCCCCGGCGTGACGCCGAGCCGCGAGGCGCAGATCTCGTACGCCCGGGGGTCGGGCTTGGCCACGCCGATCCGGCAGGAGTAGGTGAGCGCGCCGAAGCGTCCCAGCCAGTCCCCGTGCCGCGACTCCCAGATCGGCACCAGGTCCTCGATGATGTTGGACAGCAGGCCGAGCGTGCGCCCAGAGTCGGCCAGTTCGTGCACGAGGGCCACCATCTCGTCGTCGACGTGGCACCAGCTCTCCAGGTCGGCCTCGGTCAGCGCCGGCACGTCGGCGAACCGGGCGCCGAGCCGCTCGGCGACCGCCGCCCAGTACAGGTCGCTCCGCTGCCCGGCGTCGTAGGGCGGCCGGCACGCCCAGTACGCCTCCCAGAAGCGTTCCGCCGACACCCCCGCCAGTTCGACGAGCTGTTGTTTCGCCTCGTCTGTCTGGGTTCGGGCGATGACACCGTACAAATCGAAAACGATCACTTCGGGCATGGTTTCGAGCTTATGCGCGTATCCTGCCCCGGTGACCAGTGCCGCCACACTAGCCCCGCCCACCACTCCGAAACCCCGTAAGCGCGGGCACGCGAGCCCGTGGCTGATGGGCGCGGCGGCGGGAGCTGCCGCGTTCAGCGGGACGGGCGCCGCCACGCTCAACGGCGACGAACTGGCCACGATCAGCGCGGCGTCCAGGTCGTTGCCCGGCCTGTGGGAGCTGGCGCAGCACATCGACGGGCACTTCCTGCCTTACTACCTGTTCATGCACTTCTGGGCCAAGGCGGGGACGGCCGAGCTGTGGCTGCGGCTGCCGTCGGCGCTGGCGATCGCGGTGGCGGCGGGGCTGCTGGTCGCGCTGGGCAGGCGGCTGCACAGCACGACGGCGGGGGTGACGGCGGCGGCGGTCTTCGCGGTGCTGCCGTCGGTGTCCTACTACGGGGCGTTCGCCCGGTCCTACTCGTTCGCGGCCGCGGCCGTGGTGCTGTCGTTCTGGGCGCTGCACCGGGCGGTCGAGACGCCCGCGGCCAGGCGATGGGTGGTGTACGGGGCGAGTGTGGCGCTGGTGTGCTGCACGCACCTGTTCGCCGTGCTCGTCCTGCCCGCGCAGCTCCTGGTGGCCGTCGCCCTGCTGTCCCGGCGTGACCTGCTGCTGCGGATGCTGCCCGCGCTGGCCGCCGGCGGCGTGCCGGCCCTGGTGCTGGGGCTGGTGGGGTACGGCGAGCGGCACGCCATCAGCTGGATCCCGCAGCGGGGTCCCGAGGTGCTGCTGAAGTTCCCGAAGATGGCGGCGGGGGCGGCCGAGGCAGGGCTGCCGCTGTTCGCGGTGGCGCTGGCGGGCGCGGCGCTGCTGTGGTCGGCGCGGAGTCTCCGTGCCGGAGCCGGGGGCGGGCGCCGGGCGTGGGCGGCGGCGCTGCTCGGGTGGCTGATCCTGCCCGCGCTGCTGCTGCTCGCGGTCTCCCATCTGGTGACTCCTGTGTACGTGGACCGCTACCTGTTCGTCACCGCACCGGCGCTGGCGTTGCTGGCCGCGCTGGCGGCGGCGAGCGTGCCGAGGGCGGCCGTGGCGGCGTGCTGCGCGCTGGTGGTCGTCGCGGCGGCGGCGGGGGTCGCCCAGCACATCGAGGTCCGCGAGCCGAACGGGCGTTTCGAGGACGTCCCCTGGGCGTTGCGCAGGATGGACGCGCGGCCGGGCGACGCGATCGTGTACGGCCAGAGTTCGGTCAGGGCCGGGTTCGACTACTACGGCGGCGGCTCGCTACCGGACGACGTGCTCAGGATCGGCACCGCGCCTGACCCGGACGGGTTCGGCTTCCCGGAACGCGGCGACGTCGCCGGGGCGCTGACCGGCCGCGACCGGGTGTGGGTCGTGTGGCGCGGCGCCAAGTCGAGCGGCGCCCGCCTGCCCCGGGTCAAGGCGGTGCGCGCCGCCGGGTACGAGCAGGAGTCGGCCTGGCACTCCGCGGACCTTCCCGGCCTGACGGTCGCGCTCTACACCGCCCCTTGACACGACCGGGGCGGGCCTCCCCTGAGGGAGAGCCCGCCCGCGGGTGAGCCGTCAGCCGACCTCGACGCCGCCGATCGACTTCTTGCCGCGCCGCAGCACCAGGTAGCGCCCGTGCAGCAGGTCATCGGCCGACGGGGTGTAGCCCTCGTCGGTGATCTTGACGTTGTTGAGGTAGGCGCCGCCCTCCTTGACCGCGCGCCGCGCAGCCGACTTGGACTCCACCAGGCCGCTGTCGGCCAGCAGGTCCACCAGCGTCGCGCCGAGCGCGGGCACGACGGCCTTCGGCACCTCGGCCAGCGCGGCGCCCAGGGTCGAGGCCGGCAGCTCCTCCAGGGCGCCCTGGCCGAACAGCGCCTTGGACGCGGCGACCACGGCCTTCAGCTCCTGCTCGCCGTGGAGCATCTCGGTGAGCTCCTCGGCCAGCGTGCGCTGCGCCTCCCGGGCGAAGGGCCGCTCGGCGACCGCCTTCTCCAGGTCTTCGATCTCCTCGCGGCTCCGGAACGTGAACACCTTCAGGTAGTGGATCACGTCACGGTCGTCGGAGTTGAGGAAGTACTGGTAGAAGGCGTACGGGGAGGTCATCTCCGGGTCGAGCCAGAGGGCACCGCCCGCCGTCTTGCCGAACTTGGTGCCGTCGGCCTTGGTGATGAGCGGCAGGGTGAGCGCGTGCACGTGCGCGCCCTCGATGCGGCGCACCAGGTCGGCGCCCGCGGTGATGTTGCCCCACTGGTCGCTGCCGCCGATCTGCAGCGTGCAGGCGTAGCGCCGGAAGAGCTCCAGGTAGTCGTTGGACTGCAGGATCTGGTAGCTGAACTCCGTGTAGCTCAGCCCCTCGCCGGCCAGCCGGGCCGAGACCGACTCACGGGCGAGCATCCGGTTGACCGGGAAGTGCTTGCCGATGTCGCGCAGGAAGTCGATGGCCGACAGCTCGCCGGTCCAGTCGAGGTTGCTCACCATGAGGGCGGCGTTGGGCACGTCGCCGAAGTCGAGGAACCGTCCCACCTGGCCGCGCAACCGCTCCACCCACTGGGCCACGACGTCGCCGGAGTTGAGCGAGCGCTCGGTGTTGCGGCCGCTCGGGTCGCCGATCAGCCCGGTGGCGCCGCCGACCAGCCCGATCGGCCGGTGGCCGGCGAGCTGGAAGCGCCGCAGCGTGAGCAACGGCACGAAGTGACCGACGTGCAGGGACGCGGCGGTCGGGTCGAAGCCGGCATAGACCGTGATCGGCCCCTTGGCCATGGACGCGCGCAGGGCGTCGAGGTCGGTTGACTGCGCGATCAGACCCCGCCAGGCGAGGTCGTCGAGAATGTCGGTCACGGTGCTGGCTTTCCGGTAGGTGTTGAGTGGATACAGCGTGCCCGATCGCGTGGAGCGACCGCTACTTGGATAGTCTCGGTCCCCATGTGGAGGGTCCGTCGCGAGCTGGCCGTTTTCAAGATCTTAGGGGCTCTGGCGTGCGCCGGGCTCGCCGTCTTCTGGTATCTCGGCGATGATCTGCGCGGGGTGATCCTCGCCGTGCCCGCCGCCTTGCTCGTGGGCGCGATGGGCCTGCGCGACGTGCTGGTCCCGGTGCGGCTGGAGGCCGACGAGAGCGGCATCACCGTGGTGCACGGCTTCGCCGGCAGACGGCACGTGCCGTGGGAGGACGTCGAGGACGTCAAGGTGGACGTGCGCACGCGGTTCGGGCTGCGCAGCGAGATGCTGGAGATCGACACCGGCGACCACCTGCACATCTTCAGCCCTCACGAACTCGGCGCATCGCCCACCGAGGTGGCCGCGGCGCTGCGCCGCCGGGGCACGTGAGCGCGGTACGGCGAGACGGTCGGGTCGGCCTCGATCCAGAACCGCCACGGCGTCTCCTTGGCCGTCGAGATCCCGGTCCGGGGGCCTGAGCGGATCGCGGAGCGGCCGGGCGGACGGCCCGCGAGCACGGCCGCCGATCCGGCGGGCCATCCGCTCAGCCGCCCCCCGTGCGGTTCGCCGGGGACGGCGCCGGCCGGGCCGTCCCAGATCGCGTCCAGCCCGTTGTGCTCACGCCGCAGCCCGAGCGTCACGGCCAGCCGGGCCGGGCCGCGGGCGAGGTCGCGGTCGGCGGGCCGGTTCGTCCCGTTCGAGCGCCGCTCTCGTGCCAGGTCGATGCCCGCCACCACCTCACCGGCCCGCAGCAGCACCGCGGAGCCGTGCTCCTCGGGCAGGCAGACCAGGTTGGCGCAGAAGTGCATCCCGTACGTGAAGTACACGTACAGGTGTCCCGGCGGTCCGAACATCACGGCGTTGCGCGGGGTCCTGCCCCGGTAGGTGTGGGCGGCCGGATCCTCGCCGGGGCCGCCGTACGCCTCGACCTCGGTCAGGCGCACGGCGACGGAACCGTCCGCGCCGCCGTGCACGAGCACGCGCCCGAGCAGGTCGGGCGCGACCTCGTGCGACGGCCGGTCGAAGAAGCCGCGCGGCAGCGGCTCGAAGGACGGCACAGAACTCAGGACGCGCCCGCCGCCCACGCCGCCTGGGCGTCGACCGACTCGCGCAGCGACACGAGCTGGTCGCGGACGCGGTCGGGGGCGGTGCCTCCGTGGGTCTTGCGGGCGGCCAGCGCGCCGGGCACGTTGAGCACGTCGCGCACGTCGGGCGTCAGGTGCGGCGACACCTTGGCCAGCTCGTCATCGGTCGGGTCGCCGAGGTCCTTGTCGTTGACCTGGCACCACACGACCAGATGGCCGACGGCCTCGTGCGCCTCGCGGAACGGCACGCCGCGCCGCACGAGCAGCTCGGCCAGGTCGGTGGCGAGCGCGAACCCGTCGGGCGCCGACGCCTCCATGCGGGCGGTGTTGACGCGCATGGTGGCGACCAGGCCGGCCATCGCGGGCAGGACGAGCAGCAGCGTGTCGACCGAGTCGAACACCGGCTCCTTGTCCTCCTGCAGGTCGCGGTTGTAGGTCAGCGGCAGCCCCTTGAGCGTCGTCAGCAACGCCATCAGGTTGCCGATGAGCCTGCCGGACTTGCCGCGGGCCAGCTCGGCCACGTCGGGGTTCTTCTTCTGCGGCATGATCGACGAGCCGGTGGAGTAGGCGTCGTCCATCTCGATCCAGCGGAACTCCTGCGAGGCCCAGAGCACGATCTCCTCGCCGAGCCGCGACAGGTGGGTGCCGATCATCGCCGCGGCGAACAGGAACTCGGCGGCGAAGTCACGGTCGGCGACGGCGTCCATCGAGTTGGTCGCCGCCGAGTCGAAACCGAGCTCCTGGGCGACGGCCTGCGGGTCGAGCGGCAGCGACGACCCGGCCAGCGCGCCGGCGCCGAGCGGCGAGACGGCGGCGCGCTTGTCCCAGTCGCGCAGCCGGTCGACGTCGCGGGCGAAGGCGTGCACGTGCGCCAGCAGCTGGTGGCCGAAGGAGACCGGCTGGGCGTGCTGCAGGTGCGTCATGCCGGGCGCGGCCGTCTCGGCGTGCTGCTCGGCCTGCGCCATCAGCGCCGTCTCCAGCTCGACCAGGCGTGAGACGATCGTGCGGGCGTGGTCGCGCAGGTAGAGGCGCAGTTCGGTGGCGATCTGGTCGTTGCGGCTGCGGCCGGCGCGCAGCTTGCCCCCGAGCGAGCCGAGCCGCTCCAGCAGGCCGCGCTCCAGGGCGGTGTGCACGTCCTCGTCGGCGACCGTCGGCCGGAACTCCCCCGCCTTGCAGGCGCGCTCCAGGTCGTCGAGCGCGCCGATCATGCGGTCGAGCTCGTCCGCGCTGAGCAGGCCCGCCCTGTGCAGCACGCGGGCGTGCGCCCTGGACGCCGCCAGGTCGTACGGCACCAGCCGCCAGTCGAAGTGCACGCTCACCGACAGCCGGGTCAGCGCGTCGGACGGGCCTCCCTCGAAACGCCCGCCCCACAGCCGCATCGGCTTGCCATCACTCACCGTCATCTCCTCAAACTGTCCTGCCACCGTCTCCGCGACCATAGTGCACGTCAGCCGTTCTTCGCGTCGCGGGCCGCGGCGATCTTGGAAGGCAGGCTGAACAGCTGGACGAACCCCTTGGCCAGCGACTGGTCGAAGGTGTCGCCGGTGTCGTAGGTGGCCAGGGAGAAGTCGTACAGCGACTGCCCCGAGCGGCGGCCGGTCACGGTGGCCTTCCCGGCGTGCAGCGTCATGCGGATGTCGCCGGAGACGTGCTTCTGGGCCTCGGCGATGAGCGCGTCGAGCGCGCCCTTCAGCGGCGAGAACCACAGGCCGTCGTAGACGAGCTCGCTCCACCGCTGGTCGACGCCGCGCTTGAAGCGGGCCAGGTCGCGCTCGACGGTGACGTTCTCCAGCTCCATGTGCGCGGTGACGAGCGCGATAGCGCCCGGCGCCTCGTACACCTCGCGCGACTTGATGCCGACCAGCCGGTCCTCGACCATGTCGATGCGGCCGACGCCCTGCGCGCCGGCGCGCCGGTTCAGCTCGCCGATGATCTCGTACGGGGTCAGCGCGCGGCCGTCGAGTTTGACCGGGACGCCGCGCTCGAAGGTGATGACGACCTCGTCGGGTTCGCGGGGGGCGGCCGGGTCGGCGGTGTAGGCGTAGACGTCCTCGGTGGGGCCGTTCCAGATGTCCTCCAGGAAGCCGGTCTCGACGGCGCGGCCCCACAGGTTCTGGTCGATGGAGAACGGGTTCTTCCTGGTGGTCTCGATCGGCAGGCCCTTCTGCTCGGCGAACTCGATCGCCTTGTCGCGCGTCCAGGCGAAGTCGCGGGCCGGGGCGACGACCTTGAGGTCCGGCGCGAGGGCGGCCAGGCCGGCCTCGAAGCGGACCTGGTCGTTGCCCTTGCCCGTGCAGCCGTGCGAGACGATCGTGCCGCCGAACCGTTTGGCCGCGCTGACCAGGTGCTTGACGATGAGCGGGCGCGACAGCGACGACAGCAGTGGGTAGCGGTCCATGTAGAGGGCGTTGGCCTGGAGGGCGGGGACGCAGAAGTCGGCCGCGAACTCCTCCTTGGCGTCGACGACCACGGACTCGACGGCGCCGCAGTCGATGGCGCGCTTCTGGATGGCGTCCATGTCCTCGCCGCCCTGGCCCAGGTCGACCGCGACGGCGACGACCTCGGCGTTCATCTTCTCGGCGAGGAACGGGATGGCGACGGACGTGTCGAGACCTCCCGAGAACGCCAGAACTACTCTTTCCGTCATGTGGTGATCTCCATTTACTCGGCGTGCTGGGTGCGCCGGTCGGCCGTCTTCAGCAGCGCCTCGGCCACGGCCTGCCCGCCGAGCGGGTCGCGGCTGATGACCAGGATCGTGTCGTCTCCCGCGACGGTGCCGAGGATGGACTCCCAGTCGGCGTGGTCGATGGCGGAGGCGAGGAACTGGGCGGCGCCCGGCGGTGTCCTGACGAGGATCAGGTTGGCCGACGCCTCGGCGCTGACCAGCAGCTCCTCGGCGATGCGGTGCAGCCGGGCGGCCGGGGACTCACCGGTGCCGAGGCGGGCGAGCGGGATGCGGCCGCCGCCCTCGCCGGGCAGCGCGTAGACCAGGGAGCCGTCCTCGGCGCGCAGCTTGAGCGCGCCGAGTTCGTCGAGGTCGCGTGAGAGCGTGGCCTGGGTGACCTCGACGCCGCTCTCGGCGAGCAGCTTGGCGAGCTCGGGCTGGGAGCGCACGGGCTGCCGCTGCAACAGGTCGGTGATCTTGGCCTGGCGCCCCGCCTTGGTCATCGGGATGGTCATGTCCGGCTCACCAGCCAGTGCAGCAGGGCCTTCTGCGCGTGCAGCCGGTTCTCGGCCTGGTCCCAGACGGCGCTGCGGGGGCCGTCGAGCACCTCGGCGGTGATCTCGTAGCCCCGGTAGGCGGGCAGGCAGTGCAGCACGATCGCGTCGCCGTCGGCGTGGGCCAGCAGCTCGTCGTTGATCTGGTAGGGCATGAGGTCGGCGACGCGCTGTTCCTTGCCGTCCTGGCCCATCGACACCCAGGTGTCGGCGGCGACCACGTGCGCCCCCTGGACGGCGGCGGCCGGGTCGGTCAGCGCGGCCACCGAGCCGCCGGTCCGGGCGGCGACGGCGGCGGCGCGGTCGACGACGGCGGCGTCGGGCTGGTAGCCGGGCGGGGCCGCGACGCGCACGTGCATCCCGGCGGTGGCGCCGCCGAGCAGGTAGGAGTGGGCCATGTTGTTGGCGCCGTCGCCGGCGTAGGCGAGGGTCAGCCCGGCGGTCCGGCCGAACCGCTCACGCACCGTCTGCAGGTCGGCGAGGATCTGGCAGGGGTGGTAGTCGTCGGTGAGCGCGTTGACGACGGGCACTCCCGCGTGGGCGGCCATGGTCTCGATCAGCTCCTGGCCGGTGGTGCGCCAGACGATCGCGGCCACCTGCCTGCCGAGCACGCGGGCGATGTCCTCGGTCGGCTCGCCGCGCCCCATGAGCGTGGAGACGCCGTCGACGATCAGGGGCAGCCCGCCGAGCTCGCCGATGCCGGCGTGGAAGGACACGCGGGTGCGCGCGGACGGCTTGTCGAACAGCACGGCGACCGTCTTGGGCCCCTCGAAGGGGCGGTAGCCGAAGCGGTCCTTTTTCATCGCCGCGGCGAGGTCGAGGACTTCGGCCTGCTCCCCCGGGGTGAGGTCGTCGTCCGCGAGGAAGTGCCTGATGTGCGCCGGGTCCGCGCTGTTCAGCGTCACTTCGCGGCCTCCGTGAGAATCTGCGGGAACGCGCCCACGAAGGCGTCGATCTCCTGCGCGGTCACGACCAGCGGGGGCGCGATCCGTACGGCGTCGGGCTGCAGGGCGTTGACCAGGAAGCCCGCGTCGGCGGCGGCCTTCTGGACCTGTGCCGAGCGCGGCTCGGCGAGGACGGCCCCCAGCCACAGGCCGCGCCCGCGCACCCCCTTCAGCAGCGGATGGCCGATCGCCTCCAGGCCCTCGCGCAACCGCGCGGCGACCGTGCGCACGTGGCCGAGGTCGACGTTGGCGAGCACGGCCAGCGCGGCGGCGCACGAGACCGGGTTGCCGCCGAACGTCGAGCCGTGGTCGCCCTTGTCGAAGAGCGTGCCCGCGTCGCCGAAGCCGACGCACGCGCCGATCGGCAGGCCGCCGCCCAGGCCCTTGGCCAGCGTGAGGATGTCGGGCGTGACGCCGTCGGCCTGGTGGGCGAACCAGTGGCCGGTGCGGCCGATCGCCGACTGGATCTCGTCGGCCACCAGCAGCGCGCCGGAGGCGTCGCAGATCTCGCGGGCGGCCGCCAGATAGCCGTCGGGCGGCGGGACCACGCCCGCCTCGCCCTGCGTGGGCTCCAGGAAGACGGCGGCGCACTCGCCGGTCACGGCCTCCTTCAGCGCGTCGGCATCGCCGTAGGGGACGAAGCGGACGTCTACCGGGAACGGGCCGAACTGGTCGCGGATCGCCTTCTTGCCGGTCAGCGCCAGGGCGCCGATGGTGCGGCCGTGGAAGCCGTTCTCGGCGGCGACGAAGTAGGTGCGGCCGTGGCGCTTGCCGTACTTGATGGCGAGCTTGAGCGCGGCCTCGTTGGCCTCGGTGCCGGAGTTGGCGAAGAAGACGCGGCCGGGGACCTTGAGCAGCTCCAGCAGCTTCTCGGCGAGCAGCACCTCGGGCTCGTGCAGGAACAGGTTGCTGGTGTGGGCGAGCGTGGCCACCTGGGTGGAGACGGCCTCGACCAGCGCCGGGTGCGCGTGGCCGAGCGAGGTGACGGCGATGCCGCCGATGAAGTCGAGGTAGGCCCGGCCGTCGACGTCCCAGACGCGGGTGCCCTCGCCGCGCGCCAGCGCGATCGGGGGGACTCCGTAGTTGGGCATGAAGGCCTGCTCGAACCTGTCGTAGAGGCTCATGAGGGCACCACCATCGTTCCGATTCCTTCGTTGGTGAAGATTTCCAGCAGCAGGGCGTGGGGCTGACGGCCGTCGAGCACGTGGGCCTGGGGCACGCCGCCCTTGACCGCGGTCAGGCACGCCTCCATCTTGGGCACCATGCCGCTCGACAGCGTCGGCATGAGTTCCGCCAGCTCGGCGGCGTCGAGCTGGCTGATCACCTCCGACTCGTCGGGCCAGTTGGCGTACAGGCCCTCGACGTCGGTGAGGACGACGAGCTTGTCGGCCTCCAGCGCCACGGCGAGCGCGGCGGCGGCGGTGTCGGCGTTCACGTTGTAGATCTCCCCGCCGTCGCCGCGGGCCACGCTGGAGACGACCGGGATGCGGCCGTCGGCGAGCAGCGCGCGCACGGCCCCGGCGTCGACCTGGACGATCTCGCCGACCTGGCCGATGTCGACGGGGCTGCCGTCGACGATGGCGCTCTTGCGCTCGGCGGTGAACAGGTGGGCGTCCTCGCCCGACAGGCCGACGGCGAACGGGCCGTGCTGGTTGACCAGGCCGACGATGTCGCGGCCGACCTGCCCGACCAGGACCATCCGGACGACCTGCATGGCCTCGGGGGTGGTGACGCGCAGCCCGGCGGTGAACGTGGACTCGATGCCCAGCCGGTCGAGGTGCTCGCTGATCTGCGGGCCGCCGCCGTGCACGACGACCGGGCGCAGCCCGGCGTAGCGCAGGAAGACGACGTCCTCGGCGAACGACTCCTTCAGCGACTCGTCGGTCATGGCGTTGCCGCCGTACTTGATGACGACGGTGGCGCCGTGGAAGCGGGTCAGCCAGGGCAGCGCCTCGATGAGGGTGCCGGCCTTCGCCTGTGCGGAGCCGGCCCTCATGAGGAGTACGCCGAGTTCTCGTGGACGTAGTCGGCCGTCAGGTCCGTGGTGTGGACGGTGGCCGTGTGCGGTCCCGCCGACAGGTCCACGGTGATCGTCACGTCGCGGGGACGCATGTCGACCTTGGCGCGGTCGTCGCCGACGGCGCCGGCGCGGCAGATCCAGATGCCGTTGATGGCCACGTTGAGCCGGTCGGGCTCGAAGACGGCGTCGGTGGTGCCGACGGCGGCCAGCACCCGGCCCCAGTTGGGGTCCTCGCCGTGGATGGCGCACTTGAGCAGGTTGGAGCGGGAGACCGCGCGGCCGACCGTGACGGCGTCGGCCTCGGAGGCGGCGCCGATGACCTCGATGGCGATGGCCTTGGAGGCGCCCTCGGCGTCGACGAGGAGCTGCCTGGCGAGGTCGGCGCAGACCTCGGTGACCTTCTGCTCGAACTCCCGCAGGTCGGGCTTGGTGCCGGCGGCCCCGCTGGACAGCAGCAGGACCGTGTCGTTGGTCGACATGCAGCCGTCGGTGTCGAGCCGGTCGAAGGTGCGGGACGTGGCGCGGCGCAGCACGGTGTCGAGCTGCTCGGCGGTCAGGTCGGCGTCGGTGGTGATGACGCAGAGCATGGTGGCCAGGCCGGGGGCGAGCATGCCGGCGCCCTTGGCCATGCCGCCCACCATGTAGCCGTCGCCGCGCTTGAAGGAGATCTTGGAGACGGTGTCGGTGGTGCGGATGGCGTCGGCGGCGGCCAGGCCGCCGTCGCGGGAGAGCTGGGAGGCGGCCAGCTCGACGCCCGGCAGCAGCGCGTCCATCGGCAGCCGCTCGCCGATCAGGCCGGTCGAGCAGACCGCGATCTCGCCCGCGGAGTCGTCCAGCGCGGCGGCGGCCTTCTCGGCGGTGGCGTGGGTGTCCTGGAAGCCCTCCGGGCCGGTGCACGCGTTGGCGCCGCCGGAGTTGAGCACGACCGCGCGCAGCCGCCCGCCGCGCAGCACCTGCTGCGACCAGAGCACCGGGGCGGCTTTCACGCGGTTGGCCGTGAAGACGCCGGCGGCGGCACGGCTCGGCCCGTCGTTGACGACGAGGGCCAGGTCGCGGGCGCCGCCGGCCTTGATGCCGGCGGCGATTCCCGCGGCCCTGAAGCCGAGGGGGGCGGTCACGCTCATGGAGCAACTCCTGTCGTGGGAAGGCCGAGCTCTTCCGGGAGGCCGAGGGCGAGGTTGGCGCTCTGGATCGCGCCTCCGGCCGTGCCCTTGGTCAGGTTGTCGATGGCGATGACGGCGATCACGCGCCCGGCGCGCTCGTCGAGCGTCACCTGCAGGGCGGCGGTGTTGGCGCCGTAGGTCATCGCGGTGGCGGGCCAGGTGCCCTCGGGGAGCAGGTGCACGAACGGCTCGGCCTTGCAGGCCGCCTCGTAGACCGCCCTGAGCGACTCGCGGGTGACGCCGGGCCGGGCGGGAGCCGTGCAGGTGGCCAGGATGCCGCGGCTCATCGGGGCGAGCGTCGGCGTGAACGAGACCCGCACCGGCGCGCCGGCGGCGGCGCCGAGGCCCTGTTCCATCTCGGGGGTGTGGCGGTGGACGCCGCCGACGCCGTAGGCGCTGACCGAGCCCATGACCTCGCTGCCGAGCAGGTGGGGCTTGAGCGACTTGCCGGCGCCGCTGGTGCCGGTGGCGGCCACGACCACCACGTCCGGCTCGGCGAGCCCGGCGGCGAACGCGGGCGTCAGCGCGAGCAGGACGGAGGTCGGGTAGCAGCCGGGGACGGCGACGCGGCGGGCGCCTCTGAGGACCTCGCGCTGGCCCGGCAGCTCCGGCAGGCCGTACGGCCAGGTGCCGGCGTGCTCGCCGCCGTAGAACTCCTGCCAGGCGGCGGGGTCGGCGAGGCGGTGGTCGGCGCCGCAGTCGACGACGAGCGTGTCGCGGCCGAGCTGGGCGGCCACGGCGGCCGAGTGGCCGTGCGGCAGGGCGAGGAAGACCACGTCGTGCCCGGCGAGGGTCTCGGCGGTGGTCTCCTGGATGACGCGACCGGCCAGTTGCGGCAGGTGGGGCTGGTGGGAGCCGAGCGAACTGCCCGCGCTGGAGGCCGCGGTGAGTGCGCCGATCTCCAGCTCGGGGTGGCCGAGCAGCAGGCGGAGCAGCTCGCCGCCCGCGTAACCGCTGGCTCCGGCGACCGCGGCTCTCATCTGACCTCCTGCATATTCATGCATCCTAGCTCATAGATTTGCTTGTAAAGACTATGTACTCCCGATGATGAACATGCAAGTCGAGGCGTCTCGCCGTCCCACATGTCGAGACCCGAACAACGGAACATTGGTCTAGCGCGACGTACTAACCGGTCGGTACTGTGATTTATCCGATAGCCGTTCACTGCGGGAGTTCTGCGTAATGACCCTTTCGCACGCCGAGGTGCAAGCCCAGCTCACCGGCCCCGGCCAGCTTTTCGAGATCGAGGAGATCGGCGACACCGGGATACGGACGTGGAAGCACGCCCCCGCCAACTTCCGCGTGCTGCTGGAGACGAGCCGCTTCCACGGCGAGAAGGTGTTCCTGGTCTACGAGGACGAGCACCTCACGTTCGAGGACCACTTCCGCCGCGCCGCCACGCTGGCCAACCGGCTCGTGGAGGAGTACGGGGTCCGCAAGGGCGACCGGGTCGCCGTCGCCATGCGCAACTATCCCGAGTGGTCGATCGCCTTCTCCGCCGCCCTCGCGGCCGGGGCCATCGCGGTGCCGCTCAACGCCTGGTGGACGGAGAAGGAGCTGGCCTACGGGGTCAGCGACTCGGGGGCCAAGGTGCTCATCGCCGACGGCGAGCGAGCGCCCCGGCTGGCCGGCACCGGCGTGCCGATGATCGTCGCCCGGGGCGAGGTCCCGGAGGGCGCGCGGTCGTTCGAGGACGTGCTGGGCGAGGCCAAGCCCGACGTGACGCTGCCCGAGGCGGAGCTCTTCGCCGACGACCCGGCCACGATCTTCTACACCTCCGGCACCACCGGCAGCCCCAAGGGCGCGCTGGGCAGCCACCGCAACCTGGGCCAGTCGCCGATGACGGTCGCCTACGGGCTGATGCGCGCGGTGACGATGGCGGGCAAGGACTACGCCGAGGCCGCCGCGGTGCGGCGGGTGACGCTGCTGACGGTGCCGCTGTTCCACGTGACGGGCTGCTTCTCGGCGCTGACCACGACCATGTTCAGCGGCGGCGGCCTGGTGCTCATGTACAAGTGGGACCCCAAGCAGGCGCTGGAGCTGATCGAGCGGGAGAAGGTCACCGCGATGATCGGCGTGCCGACCAACGCCTGGCAGCTCATGTCGCACCCGGACTTCGGCAAGCACGACCTGTCCTCGCTGACGACGCTCGGCTACGGCGGCGCCCCCGCCCCGCCCAAGCTGCTGGAGCGCATCACCACGAACCTGCCGAACCGGGCGCCGTCCAACGGCTACGGCATGACCGAGACGACCGCGCTGGCCATCGGCAACGGCGGCGCCGACTACCAGGCCAGGCCGGACAGCATCGGCCGGCCGACGGCCGTGGTGGACGTGCGCGTGGTCGACCCGATGGGCAACGAGCTGCCGCCGGGCGAGGTGGGCGAGCTCTGCCTGCGCGGCCCCAACGTGATCCTGGGCTACTGGAACAAGCCGCAGGCCACCGCCGAGACGTTCGTCGACCGCTGGCTGCACACCGGCGACCTGGCCAAGATCGACGAGGAGGGCTTCGTCTACATCGTCGACCGGGCCAAGGACATGGTCATCCGGGGCGGCGAGAACGTCTACTGCGCCGAGGTGGAGGCCGCCCTGTTCGAGCATCCGGCGGTCGACGACGTGGCGGTGATCGGCGTGCCGCACGACGAGCTCGGCGAGGAGGTGGGCGCGGTCGTCCGCACCGCCCCGGGCACCTCGGTCACGCCGGAGGAGCTCAAGGAGTTCCTCGCCGCCCGGATCGCCAAGTTCAAGATCCCCGCGCACGTGTGGTTCCGCGACACCGAGCTGCCCCGCAACCCCGGCGGCAAGATCCTCAAGACGCACCTGCGCAGGGAGGTGCTGAGCGCCTAACCGCCCAGCAGCTCCAGCAGCGATTCGACGTACGGCTGCGCGGAGCCGCGATGGCGGCGCGGCGTGGCCACGCCGATGTGGCGCGTCGGGGCGGGCCGCTCCAGCGCCACCGCCACCAGGCCGGGCGTGTCGGTGAGCGCGATCCTCGGGATGAGCGCGACGCCGACGCCCGCGCCGACCAGCGACTGGGCGAACAGGTAGTCGGTCGCGGCGCACGCGATCCTCGGCTCGAACCCGGCCAGCGCGGCGTAGCGGTCCATCAGGCCGGCGGTCTTGAGGCAGCCGAGCACCCAGCGCTCCCCCGCCAGCTCCGCCAGATGCACGGCGGCGCGCCCGCCGAGCGGATGGCCGTCCGGCAGCACCACCCGCAGCGGGTCGGCGGTGAGCGGGGTCCAGTCGAGCCCGGACCGGTCGCCGGGCACGGCGGGCGGCGGGCCGTCGAAGTGGTAGGCGAGCGCGAGGTCGGCACGCCCCTCCCGGACGAGCGGCAGGCCGTCCTCCGGCTCGCGCTCCAGGATCGTCAGCTCCACCTCGGGATGCCGGGCGCCGAACGCCGCCAGCGCGGGCGGCAGCAGCCGCCGGCCGCCGCTGGCGAACGCCGCGACGGTGAAGCGGGCTCTCTCGCGGGAGAGCCTGTCGATGCGTTCCTGGGCGTCGGCCAGTTCGGCCGCGATGGCGTCGGCGGTCTCCACCAGCGTGCGACCGGCCGCAGTGAGCGTGACGCCGCGGGTGCTGCGCTCGACCACCGGGATCCCGAGCCCGCGTTCGAGCGCGGCGATCTGCTGAGACACGGCCGACGGGGTGAAGCGCAGGGTGGCGGCGGCCCGGTTGAAGCTGCCCTGCCGGGCGACCTCGCGCAGCACCCGCAGACGCTGGACATCGATCATCAGTGTTCCTTACGACCGGATAAGCAGATCACCACTACCGCTGATGACTGTAGTCCCGCGAGGCTGTGCCCATGGACAGTGTGTGCGTGATCGGCGGGAGCCGGTACTTCGGCAGGCGGGTGGTCGAGCGGCTGCGCGACGAGGGGGTCGGCGTCACGGTCGTCAACCGCGGTTCCGGCCCCGCTCCCGAGGGGGTGCGGCAGGTGATCGCCGACCGCGACGACGAGGACGGCCTGCGGGCGGCGCTCGCCGGCCGATCCTTCGACGTGGTGCTCGACCAGGTCTGCTACACCCCTCGGCAGGCGGCCGCCGCCCGGCGCGTCTTCGCCGGGCGGACCGGCCGCTACGTCATGACCTCGACGGCCGAGGTGTACGACCTGCTGGACGACGGTCCCTGCGCGGAGGACGCGGTCGACGTGGGGGCCCGGCCGGTCCGGCCGGAGCTGCCGTGGCACGACCCGGGCTATCTGGAGGCCCACTACGGCGAGGGCAAGCGGCAGGCGGAGGCGGTCCTGGCGGCCCGGCCGCCGTTCGAGGTGGTGGCCGTGCGGACCGCGCACGTGCTGGGCGGCGCCGACTTCACCGGGCGGCTCGGCCACTACGCGCGGCGGATGCGCGACGGCGTCCCGATCGTCGTGCATGGGCGGCCGCGCCCTGCGACGTTCATCAGCGACGTGGAGATCGCCGCGTTCCTCCTGTGGGCGATGCGCGCGTCGTTCACCGGGCCGGTCAACGCCTGCTCGGACGGGGAGCTCGACGTGTTCGGGCTGTGTGAGGCACTGGCCGCCGCGGGGGCCGGCCGGGCCGTCTACACGACCGGGGACGAGGTCTCGCCGTTCTCCTTCGAGCGCTCCTACGGCCTGGACAACGGCCGGGCGAGCCGGCTCGGGTTCGGCTTCTCGCACCTGCGCGAGTGGCTGCCCGGCGTGGCGGAGGAGGCGGCGGCATGCGCGTGATCGGGGACGTCCGCGTGGGCGCCGTCGGACTGGGCGCGATGCCGCTGTCCATCGAGGGCCGGCCGGACCCGGAGCGGGCCGCCGCCACCGTCCGCGCGGCGCTGGACGCCGGGGTCACGCTGATCGACACGGCCGACTCCTACCACTGGCACGCCGGCGAGGAGGGCCACAACGAGCTGCTCGTCGCCCGCGCCCTGCGGGGCCGCGACGGCGTCCTGGTCGCCACCAAGGGCGGGCGCGGGCGGCCCGGCGACGGCTCCTGGACGGTGAACGGCGACCCCCGGCGTCTCAGGGCCGCCTGCGAGGCCTCGCTGAGCCGCCTCGGTACCGAGGCCATCGGCCTGTACCAGCTGCACAAGCCGGACCCGGCGGTGCCGTACGCCGAGTCGGTCGGGGTACTGCGCGAGCTGCACGACGAGGGCAAGATCCGCATGATCGGCGTGTCGAACGTGGACCGTGAGCAGATCCTCCAGGCGCGCCGCGAGCTGGGCGAGCGCCTGGTGTCGGTGCAGAACCGCTTCTCCCCCGCCGTCCGCGACAGCGAGCCCGAGCTGCGGCTGTGCGACTCGCTCGGGCTGGCGTTCCTGCCGTGGAGCCCGCTCGGCGGCATCTCCCGCAGCGCCCTGGAAACCTCCGCGCCGGCCGGCGGCACCGCCTTCCACGAGATCGCCCGGGAACGCGGGGTCAGCCCGCAGCGGGTCTGCCTGGCCTGGCTGCTCGCCCTCGGGCCCCGCGTCATCCCCATCCCGGGCGCGACCCGGCCGGCCTCGATCACGGACTCGGCCGCCGCCGCCGGCCTGACGCTCACCCCTGGCGAGCTCGCCCGCCTGAACCGTCCCCGCCCGGACGGGGACGGGGAGCCCCCATTACCTCCCGCGTAATCGCGCGGACTACGCCCGCGGTGGCACGGTTGCGGTGTCGGACAGAAACGTTTGAAGGAGAAGCGAGATGACCACTATCACCGTCGCCACCACCGGCCGCGCCAAGTTCCTGCGCCTCGTGCTGGCCCTCGACGCCGTCGTCACCGGCGTCAACGGGCTGGTCTACCTCGCCGCCGCCGGCCTGGTGAGCGACCTGCTCGGGCCGGACGCGGGCCTGCTGCGCGGCATCGGCGTGTTCCTGCTCGTGTACGGCGCGGCCGTCGGCATCCTGGCCGGCCGCGGCACGGTCAGCCGGGCGGGCACCCGGGCGGTGATCGGGCTGAACATCGCCTGGACGCTCGCCAGCGTCGCCGCCGTGGTCACCGGGCTGGTGGAGTTCACCACGATCGGCGCGGTGTGGGCCATCGCCCAGGCGCTCGTCGTGGGGGCGTTCGCCGAGCTGCAGATCATGGGCCTGCGCAAGCTCCGCTGACTGCCGGGGCGGAAAACGGTTTGCCTGGAAGGCGCGCGGGCGGCGACAATCGTCGCCTGTGCGCCATCGTATGAAATCCCTGCTCAGCCAGCTCATTCCGGATGTGGGCCCGCTGCGCGACTCCCGCGACTTCCGGCTGCTGATGGCCTCCGGTGTCGTGACGATGTTCGGCACGTTCATCACCATGGTCGCGCTGCCGTTCCAGATGTGGCAGCTCACCGGCTCCTACGTGGCCGTCGGCCTGATGAGCCTGGTGGAGTTCGTGCCCATGGTGGTGTTCGGCCTGTGGGGTGGCGCGATCGCCGACTCCCTCGACCGGCGCAAGATCATCCTGCTGAGCGAGGCCGGCCTGGCCGTGACGACGGCCGCGCTCATGGTCAACGCCATGCTGCCGGACCCGCAGATCTGGGTGCTGTACGTGGTCGGCGCGCTCGCGATGGGCATCTCGTGCCTGCAGCGGCCCAGCATGGAGTCGCTGATCCCGCAGGTCGTCAAGCACGAGCAGCTCGGCGCCGCGGCGGTGCTGACCAGCCTGCGGTGGAACTTCGGCGCGATCGCCGCCCCCGCGCTGGGCGGCTGGCTGGTGGCCACCTGGGGGCCCGCCTTCGCCTACGGGCTCGACACGCTCAGCTTCCTGCTGTCGCTGGTGCTGCTGTGGCGCATCGCCTCCCGGCCGCCGGCCGAGGACGCCCAGCCCGCTTCGGTCAGGTCGCTGCTCGACGGGCTGCGCTACGCGGCCGGCCGCAAGGACCTGGTCGGGACCTATCTGGTGGACATCGCGGCGATGGTGTTCGCCATGTCGACCTCGCTCTTCCCCGGGCTGGCCGAGGAGTACGGGGCGCTGTCGGCCGTCGGCCTGCTCTACTCGGCGGGCGCCGTCGGATCCCTGATCGCCTCGCTGACCGGCGGCTGGGCCGCCCGCGTGCACCGGCAGGGGCTCGGCGTGATCGTGGCCGCGTCGGTGTGGGGCGTCGCCGTGGCGCTGGCCGCCGCGATCCCGGACTTCTGGGCGCTGTTCGCCTGCCTGGCCGTGGCCGGCGCGGCCGACATGATCAGCGGCATCTTCCGGATGACGATGTGGAACCAGACCATCCCGAACGAGATGCGCGGCCGGATGGCGGGCATCGAGCTGCTGTCGTACTCCACCGGGCCGATGCTGGGCAACGCCAGGGCGTCGCTCATGGGCCAGTTCGGCGGGCCGAGGCTGTCGCTGGGGCTGGGCGGGCTGATGTGCGTGGGCGCCGTGGCGCTGCTGGGCGCGGTGCTGCCCGCCTTCCGCCGCTACGACGCGCGTACCGACGAGCACGCGCTGGCCGAGCGGGCGCGCCGCGCCCAGGAGATGCCCGCCTAGATCAGGCCGTGGTGCCCTCCGGTTCGAAGGCGCTCAGGCTCGGGTCGTAGTCCGAGGCGCCGATGTCGTACATGGGCGTCATCCAGTGGTAGAAGTTGTCGCCGCGCTCCCGGAGCAGGTCGTACAGCCTGCGCATGAGGCGCCGCCGGACCGGGTGCAGCTCGGGGTGCTCGTAGCGGTTGCCGAGCTCGTGCGGGTCGCTTTCGAGGTCGTACAGCTCGTTGACGGACTCGGGGTTGACGACGAGCTTGTAGCGGCCGTCGCGGATCATCCGCTGGGGGTAGGGGAAGTGGTGGCCGTGGAATTCCGCGACCAGCTCGGGGGCCCACTCCGGCCGCTCGCCGCGCACCAGCGGCACCAGGCTCCGGCTGTCGACGGCCGGGGAGGTGTCGCAGCCGGCCAGGTCGAGGATCGTGGCCGTGCAGTCGGTGAGCGTGACGAACTCGTCCCTGACCTGCGGCTGCGCACCCGGGATGCGGATGATGCCGGGGATGCGGTAGATGTCCTCGTACATCGCCGGTCCCTTGTCGTGCAGCCGGTGCGCCCCGGTGAACTCGCCGTGGTCCGCGGTGAAGAACACCCCGGTGCGATCGGTGAGCCCGAGCTCGTCCAGCCGGTCCAGGATGCGGCCGATCTGCTGGTCGATGAGCGTCACGTACCCCCAGTAGACCGCGATCAGCTTGCGCGTCACCTCGATCGGGATCGTGTCGAACGTCCAGTGCTCGCTGTAGTTGCGCTGCACCGGCGGCTTGCCCTCGAACGTCTCGGCGATCGAGGGCGGCAGCTCGACCAGCGCCGGGTCGTACAGGTCGAAGTACTCGTCCGGCAGCAGGTACGGCAGGTGCGGCCCGAAGAAGTGGGTGGCCAGGAAGAACGGCTCCCCGGTGGCCGCGTACCGGTCCAGGTGCTCGATGGCCCGGGTCGCCAGGTAGTGCTCGAACGTGGCCTCCACCGGCTGGTGCAGCCGCGCCGCCAGCAGGTTGCCGGGGTTGCCGTTGGGCGTCGTGCCCCGGATCAGGTCGGAGATCCGGTAGGGCGGCAGGTCCCGCTCCTTGAGGTAGGCCAGGTAGTCGGGGTGGTCGACCGGGTTGTGCCAGCCGGGCAGGTCGGGGCCGTCGAAGCCGTAGGAGGCGGCGTTGCGGTGGGTGCCGCCGTGCCACTTGCCGATCAGCCCGAGCTGGTAGCCGCGCTCCTTCAGCGCCGTGGGGAAGGTGAAGGCGTCGTCGCGCAGGTCCTCCAGGTAGCCGACGTTGCGCTCGTAGTTCGCCAGCAGCCGGTGCCGGAACGGCGCCTGCCCGGTGAGCAGGCTGGCCCGCGCCGGCGTGCAGATGGCGGTGGGCGTGTAGAAACGGTCGAACCGCGTGCCGGTCCCGGCCAGCCGGTCGAGGTTCGGCGTGGCGACGTGCGGGTTGCTGTAGCACCCCAGCGTGTCGACGCGGTGCTGGTCGGTCATCAGGAACAGCAGGTTCACTTACTGAAGGCCTTCGTGTAGAGGTCACCGGTGTAGTAGGTGGCCGGGTCGGGCGCCGACGGGAGCTGGCCGGTGCTGACGAAGAATTCGCCCAGGCTGTCGAGCCACTTGCCGACGCTGCCGTCCTTCGTCTTGGCGACCAGGTCGGCGGTGGTCATCGTCCGCACGTTCGCCGCGTCGGCCCGGACCTTGGCCGTGTCGAGCTTGAGCAGGGCGGCGGCCTCGGCGACCGCCTCGTCCGGGTGCGCGGCGCGCCAGTCGTTGGCCTCCTGCAGCACCTTGAGCACCTTCTCGGTGAGCTCGGGCGCCACCTCGTTGCCGCCGACGAACGCGGTCGGGAAGGAGTTGTCCGGGAACTCCTTGGTGCTGGCCAGCTCGACCGTGCCGGGCACCTTGGCCTTGATCGTGTCGATCAGCGGGTACCAGATGCCGGCGCCGTCGATCTGACCGGCGGCGAACGCGGACACGACGGTGGCCGGGTCCATCGGCACCTTCTCGATGTCCTTCACGGTCATGCCGGCCTGCCGCAGGGCCAGGTTGAGGACCATGTCGCCGGAGGTGCCCTCGGGGACGCCGACCTTCTTGCCCTTCAGGTCCTGGAGGGTGGCGATGCCGGGGCGGCCGATGACCCGGTCGGCGTAGGCGAGGGTGTTGATGGCGACGACCTTGGCCTTGCCGGAGGCGGGCAGCCACATGGCGCCCGGGCCGATGTAGCCGAAGTCGAGGTCACCCGCGCCGAGCGCCTGGATCTGCAGCGGGCCGTTGGTGAAGACCTTGATCTCGGGGGTGAGACCCTGCTTCTCCCACAGGCCCTGCTTGTCGGCGATCGCCAGCAGGCTGGCGCCGTTGTAGTCGCTGATGTAGCCGAAGCGGACGGTGGAGCCGTCCTCGGAACACGCGGTCACGGACAGCGACATCATGATCACCGCTGTGGCGGCCGTCAGGGCGCGGCGAAGCACACGCATGGCGGGTACGTCCTTTCCGGGGGGTTTCGTCGGCCGATCAGGCCGCGGGAGCTTGGTGGTAGACGGAGTGCCAGACCTCGTTGCGGATCCGCCCGAACTCGGGCGAGAGGCGGATCTCCTCCGTGCGCGGGTAGGGCAGGTCGACGTCGATGATCTGCTGGACGCGGCCCGGTCTGGCGGCCATGACGATCACCCGTCTGGCCAGGTAGACGGCCTCGTCCACGTCATGGGTGATGAACATGACCGTGCGCTGCTCCTGGCTCCAGGTGTGCAGGAGCTGGTCCTGGAGCTGTACCCGGGTCAGCGCGTCCAGCGCGCCGAACGGCTCGTCCATGAGCAGCACCTTCGGGTTGACCGCGTAGGCGCGGGCGATGGCGCAGCGCTGCTTCATGCCGCCGGACAGCGTCTTGGGCAGCGCGTCGGCGAAGTCCGACAGGCCGACGAGCTCGATGGCCCGCTCGGCGCGCCGCCTGCGCTCCGCGCCCGGGATGTCGGCCAGCTTCAGCCCGAACTCGACGTTCTTGCGCACGCTCAGCCAGGGGAAGAGCGCGTACTGCTGGAAGATCACGCCGCGGTCGGGGCCGGGGCCGCTGACCGGGTCGCCGTCGACGAGCACCTCGCCCGACGACGGCTCGACGAGGCCGGCGGCCATGCTCATCAGCGTGCTCTTGCCGCACCCCGACGGGCCGACGACGGTGACGAACTCCTGGTCGGCGATGTCCAGGCTGACGTGGTCGAGCGCGGTGAAGGTGCCCTCGCGCATGGGGTAGGTCTTGACGACGTCCCTGAAGGAGATCTTGGTGGTCATCGGCGCTCCTGCCAGTCGGTGAGTCGTCGCTCGGCCAGGAGCAGCAGCCGGTCCATCAGCAGGCCGAGCACGCCGATGGCGATCAGTCCGACGAAGATCGTGGACAGGTCGTAGTAGAGCTGGGCCTGCTGCATCCGGAAGCCGAGCCCCTCCTGGGCGGCGATCAGCTCGGCGGCGACCAGCGTGCCCCACGCCGAGCCGAGCCCCACCCGCATCCCGACCAGGATGAACGGCGTGGAGGCCGGCACCACGACCTTGAGGAAGATCGTCCGGTCCGAGGCGCCGAGCACCCGGGCGGCGTTGATGAGCGTCTTGTCCACGTCCACCACGCCCTGGAACGTGGCCACCACGCTCGACAGGAACGACGCCAGGAAGATCACGAAGACCTTGGGCACCTCGCCGATGCCCATGAGCACGATGGCCAGCGGGATGATCGCCAGCGGCGGGATCGTGCGGAAGAACTGCACGTACGGCTCCAGCAGGCCGCGCGCGGTGGCGTACCAGCCCATCAGGAAGCCGACCGGCACGGCCAGCAGCGTGCCGAGCAGGAAGCCGAGCAGCACCCGGCGCAGGCTGGCCAGCGCGTCCAGCGCCAGCGTGCCGTCGGCGATCAGCTCACCCGCCCTGGCCGCCACCTCGGCCGGGCCGGGCATGCCCTGCACGCCGACCGAGGCCAGCAGCGTCCAGACGGCCAGGCCGATGACGACGGCGACCAGGTTGAGCGCGATCGAGCGACGCGGCCGCCTGCCCTCGGCCCGCCCGGCCGCCTTGCGCTGCGGCGCGGAGATCGCGGTCATGGCCGCCTCGCAGGATTCATGGGTTCCTCCGCTCGGTCCGGCGCCGCCGGACGTCTCTCCCCCTCGTCGCCGTCCGCCGGATAGCGGGACAGCAGGGGCGACTCATGCAGGACCAGGGCGATCGCCCCGAGCGCGCCGGCGGCCTCGCCGAGCGTGGCCCGGCGCAGGCTCACCCGGTTGCGGGTGACGGGCATGATCTGCGCGCCGAGGCTCTCCTCGATCGGCTCCAGCAGCGCGACGCCGGTCTCGGCCAGTTCGCCGCCGACGACGATCACGCTCGGGCCGATCGCGTTGCACAGCGCGGCGAGCACCGCGCCGATCCGCGAGCCGACCTCCCGCAGCAGGCCGAGCGCGACGGCGTCGCCCTCGCGCACCGCCTTCACCAGCTCCGGCACGTCCTCGGCGCGCCCGCCCGCGGCGCGGTAGGCATCGAGCACGGCTCTTATCGACGCGACGGTCTCCAGGCAGCCGCTCCCGCCGCAGTCGCAGCGCGCGCCCGCCGGGTCGACCGTGATGTGGCCGAACTCTCCCGACAGCCCGTACGCGCCCCGGTGCAGCGCCCCGCCGACCACCAGCCCGCCGCCGACGCCATGCGACAGCCGCAGGTAGAGGACGTCCTCGACGCCGGTGGCCGCGCCCCAGATGGACTCGGCCAGCGCCGCCAGCCTGGTGTTGTTGTCGGCGAGCACCGGCACGCCGAAGCGCTCGCGCAGCAGGCCCGCGAGCCGGTCATGGCCCTTGGGGTCGTCGCCGGGGCCGCCCACCGGGCCGACCACGCCCACGCCGATCGCGCTGAGCGCGCCGAGCCGCAGCGCGCCGCCGCCGTGGGCGCCGGTCAGGCCGCGCACCAGCCGCGCGGCGAGTTCCACCCGCTCCTCCCAGGGCAGGCCGGCCGGGTGCGGCTCGCTCGCCGAGCCGACGACCTCGTGAGCCACGTTGACGGCGGCGACGTGCACGGCGCGCCGGGCGAAGTCGATGCCGATGGCCTGGCCGGCGTCGGGATTGAGGGTGAGCGTCTCGGCGGGCCTGCCGCGGCCTCGGGGCGCCTCCTGCTGGGTGGCGGCGACGACCGCGCCACTGGCCACGAGCTCGGCCAGGATGTCGTACAGGGTGGTGCGGGACAGGCCGCAATGCTTGCCGAGCTCGCCCCGGCTGAGCGGGCCGTGCCGGCGCAACAGGCCGAGGACGAGTTCCTCGTGCCCGCGGCGCAACTGTGAGAGTGGACCGGGCATACGGCAGAGTCTGCCGAGCCGGGCTCTTTTTGGTCAATAACCCGGAAAAAACGGTTTGGGGGCCGAAATTTCGCCTTTTAGCAGGCCAAATGCCCCTGCAGGTGATCGTGTACGTCCCGTAACGTTCGCGTAACAAGGGTTGCGGGGTGTGACGAACGGCGGGTTAATTTCGCAACCTGAGCAAATATCACGGCGGTCCTGGCGGGCCGCCCGCTTCCGCCTGCGAGGACCCATGCCCCCCTTCCCCCGATCGACCCCGCCGGCGCGACCGTCGTGCTGCGCCCGCAACGCGACGAGCCCGGCGACTGGGCGGGCAGCGCCGGCGTGCTGCACGACGGCGAGCGCTTCTGGCTGACGTACCGCAGCGCCGTCCCCTCCGACGGTGTCGGCTTCACCGACGTGTGGTCGGTGCACAAGGACGAGCTGGGCACCTCCTCGACGGAACGCTTCTGCCTGACGCGCACCGCGTCGGGCGGCAACCGGCTGTTCATCTCGTACGCCGACCCGGCGGACGACCGCGGGCGCGTCGACGGCCTGACCGCCGCCCACCCCTCGCGCTTCGACCTCCCCCCGGCGTCCCGTCCTGACGGCCGCGTCCACCGGCACCGAGGGGGTCAAGGAGCCGTACGTCCTGGTCTGCGGCGGGATCACTACCTGTTCGCCGGCGACGCCGAACCGTACACCGGGACGCGAGCGGCGACGTCTACGCCGTCGGCGCCACCACCCATCCCACCGCCCTGGCCGTCTCGCACGACGGCGGCGAGGAGTTCGGCTGGGAGGGCCAGGTGCCGGCGACGGCTGGAACCGCTACAGGGCCCGCCTCAACGGCGCCGTCCCGCTCTACGAGGCGACGCTGGCCCGCCTTGGTCGGGTGCTGGGCGTCGCCCCCTCCCCCAGACAACCCGAGGGAATCTTCGGGTGGCCGTCCTCCCACGACCTCCGCCACCAGGAGTTTGACCACCGGACATGGACTGTCCGTGCAGAAGTCTGTAAGGATCTTCCGCGACGTCCTATTGTCCGGGTTCGTCAAGGAACATCCTGAAAGGCAACACATGCGGGTCGCACACGTACTGGCCACCGCTCTGGCGGCCACCGCCCTCGTCTCCCTCCCCGCCCACGCGGCCGGCCGGCCGTCCTTCCCGGCGGAGGTGTTCGGCGGGGCCTGGCAGGCAGGGCACGTCCAGGGGATCGCGGTGGACGAGAAGAAGGGCTTCATGTACTTCTCGTTCACCAACCTTCTCGTCAAGACCGATCTGACCGGCAAGCCCGTCGGCTCCGTCACCGGCTTCACCGGCCACCTGGGCGACCTCGACTTCAACCGGCAGGACGGCCGCGTCTACGGCTCGCTGGAGTACAAGGACGCGCAGGCGTTCTACATCGCCATCTTCGACGTGGACCGCATCACCAGCCTCGGCATGGACGCCGAGGACTCCGACGTGGTCAAGGCCGTCTACCTCAAGGAGGTCGTGGCCGACTACAGCGCCGACATGAACGGCGACGGCGTCTTCGACGGCAACGTGGCCAACACCCCCGACCACCGCTACGGCTGCAGCGGCATCGACGGCGTCGCGTTCGGCCCCGAGTTCGGCAAGCGGCACGGCAAGCAGAAGCTCACCGTCGCCTACGGCATCTACTCCAACACCTCCCGCCAGGACAACGACCACCAGGTCCTCCTGCAGTACGACATCAACCAGTGGCGCAAGTACGAGCGGCCCCTCACCCAGGCTGCCCCGCACACCGCCGGCCCCGAGGCCCCCGCCGGCAAGTATTTCGTCCGCACCGGCAACACCACGTACGGCGTGCAGAACCTGGAGTACGACGGCCACACGGGCACCTGGCTCATGGCCGCCTACAAGGGCGTCAAGCCGGGCTTCCCCAACTACTCGCTCTTCACCGTCGACGCCTCGGCCAAGCCGGTCACCGGGCCCATCGAGGGCCAGCCCCAGCCCGAGCAGGGCGCCCTCCTCCCCCTCGCCGCCGCCGGCCTCCACGACCCGGACACCGGCATCCGCGGCTGGGAGTCGGGCGGCCAGTACGGCCTGGCCTCGCTGGACGACGGCCGCTTCTACGTGGTCAAGGACGGCAAGATCGTCGAGGACGGCATCACCAAGCAGACCGCCCACGCCCGGCTCCACCGCTGGACCGCCCAGCCCCCCAACCCCTTCACCC
>NZ_LAVL01000111.1 GCF_001083785.1 Nonomuraea sp. SBT364 | reverse complement strand
CTGCGTCACGGCCGTCGTTCGCGGCCATCGGGTGATACCCCGAGGCATCCCCGAGATCCGGGCAGGACAAATGGCTGAGCGTCCCTGAAACCCTGTGCCCGGATCTCGGGGATGCCTCGGGGTATCACCCGATGGCCGCGAACGACGGCCGTGACGCAGTATGTGAGAAGACCGTCAGCGCCGCAGCCGGCAGGCTTCGCCGGCGAGGGGGCGGCGCTACCGAAGGAGAGGCATGGGCGTTATGGCTGGGGTACCGACACCCCCGGGGCAGCTGCCGCCGGCTCATCTGCGTGTCACCAATCAGGACCGTGAGCACGTGGTCGAGCACGTCAAGGCCGCCTACAGCGAGGGGCGGTTCGACAAGTTCGAGTTCGACGAGCGGCTGGAGCGCGCGATGACGGCGCGTACGCACGGCGACCTGATGCCCATCATGACCGAGCTGTACGGCGCCAACGCGGTGCCCCGGCTGGCCGCGCCCCCGCCCATGCCCGCCGCCCGTCCGGAGGCCCCGCCGGAGAGCAACGAGCGTCTCGGCGCCTCCGCCGCCCATCTGCTCTCGCTGGTCGGGTTCCCCATCGTCGGGCCGCTCATCCTGCTGCTGACCGGCGGCAAGACGTCCCCGTACATCCGTCGGCACGCCCTGGAGGCGCTCAACTTCCACCTGACGGTCATGGGGGCGACGTTCCTGCTGCCGTTCACCGTCATCGGCATCGTGCTCCTGCCGTTCATCTGGGTGGGTGCCGTCGTCCTGTCCATCGTGGGCGGTGTCTCGGCCCTGTCGGAGGGCGCCTTCCGCTACCCGCTGACCGTCCGCCTGGTGAAGTGACGCCCTCCCACGAGCCGATCGAACCCGGCCCGCGTCCATCGCGATCCGCACCCTGAGGCATTTGCGAAGTTCGTACCCCGGCGTCCCAGGGGCCGTGGCTTCGCCGGTCCCCCGCGTCCCTGGCCGCAGCGTCCCCGGCCCATCCGCCTCTGGCCACGCGCGTCTCTGGCCGCGCGCGTCTCTGGCCGCCGCGCGCGGTCTCTGGTCCTTCCGTCCTCTCTGGATTTCGGGCGTCGGGCGGTCGGCTTCCAGGTCTCGGGCGCGTCGGGTGTCCGTCCGCTGGGCGTACGCCGCCCCTCCTTCCTGGAGCCTGCGCAGGGCACCCGGGCTTGCCTGGCTGCTGCCCCCATGGCGTTCCAGGGCTCCGGGCCGGGCCACCTGAGGCGTTTCCTGGCCGGGGGCGGCAAAGGCGTGGGCTCGTCGCCGATCGGAGCGCCGCGCGCTGCGGCTCGCATGGCCCGGACGCTGGGACACCAGGATTGCAGGGACGGGGACGGCGCGGCCGGTCAGGTGGCGGTGCGGGGGAAGGCGGCGGCGTGGGACGTAGCCCATTGGCGGAAGGTACGGGCCGGCCGGCCGGTGACGTCGCGGACGTCCGGACGCACCACCGACTCGTCGAGGCTGCCGGTGACGTAGAAGTCGAAGAAGGCGTCGACGTACTCCACCGGCGTGGTCCGCAGCATCTCGGCCCGGGCTTCGTCGTCGGGCTGGGGGCGCAGGGCGAGGTCGCGGCCCAGCACGTCGCCGAGGATGCGCAGCCGGTCGGCGGGCAGCAGCGACTCGGGCCCGGTCGGCTGGTAGACGCGGCCCTCGTGGCCGTCCTCCAGCAGGGCGCGTACCGCCACGGCGGCGATGTCGGCCGGGTCGACGACCGCCTGACGCACGCCGGCGAACGGCGCCCGTACGACGTCGCCGACGGCGAGCTGAGGCAGCCACTGGAAGGCGTTGGACATGAACGCGCCGGGCCGCAGGAAGGTCCATGCCAGCCCGGACTCGCGTACGGCGCGCTCCGACTCGGCCATGTAGCGGGAGATGGCGTTGGACGGGTCGCCGTCCGCCGAGCCGCCCGACAGCAGCACCACGCGCCCGGCGCCGGCCTCGCGCGCGGCGGCCAGCAGGGCGGGCGTGCCGGGGTAGCCGGGCAGCAGGAAGAGCGCCCGGACACCGGCGAGCGCGGGGCGCAGGGACTCCGGCTCGTTCAGGTCGCCGGTGACGTACTCCACGCCGGGCTCGGGTGCCCGCTGGGAGCGGGTCACCGCACGTACCGGGGCGCCCGCCGAGGACAGGGCGCGCACCACCTCGCCACCCACGTTGCCCGTGGCGCCGGTCACCAGAATCATCAGTGTCTCCTCAGGTCAGGTCTGCGGGACATCCTGGTACGGAGACTCCCCAAAGATCCAATACCTGCTGGGATAGCCGTCGGCTATGGGGGCCGTCACACCTGCCACTCGTCGTCGCGCAGCAGCTCGATCGTGGTGCCGTCGTGGCCGATCCCGGTGACGGTGACGTCGGGGCCGCCCACCATGAAGTCGACGTGCACTGCCGAGACGTTGACGCCGGCCGCCGCGCGCGCGTCGGAGTCGAGGGCGCGCAGGCGGGCGGGCACACCGGGCGGCAGTCCGGCGCCCCAGGCCAGGTGGCAGGTGGCGTTCTCGTCCAGCAGCGTCTCGAGGTAGGTGATGCCTGATCGGCCGACGGGGGAGGAGCCGTCCACGAGCGCCAGCTCGCCCAGCCTGGCCGCGCCGGGGTCGGTGGCCTGGTGGGTGCGCACCACGTCCGCGCCGGAGGCGGCGCGCACCTCGGTCACGACGCCGCCGGTGAAGGTCAGCTCCAGGTCGCGGATGACGCTCCCGTTGAGCGCGAGCGGCCGCGTCGAGCGTACGGTGCCCGACACGCGGCGGTGGTCGGGCGTGGTGAACACCTCCTCGGTGGGGAGGTTGGCCTGGAAAGCGTGTCCGTCGACCGATTCGAGCTGGGCCGCGGTCCAGTGGGCGTCCGGCAGCAGGCCGACGGTCAGGTCCGTGCCGGGGCCCTCGAAGCGTACGGCGTCCAGGCGCAGGGAGTTCAGCGTCTCGGCACGGGCGAGCAGCTCGGCGATGCGTTGCCGCCAGGCGGCGACCGGGTCGGGACGGTCGAGGCGCAGGATGGGACGCAGGCACTCCCAGAGGCGGGCCTCGTCCGGCTCACCGAAGATCGCGCGGGCCCATTCGGCGGTCGGGCACGGCACTATGGCCCACCGCACCAGGTTCTCCAGCTGCAGCCGCTGCCGGGAGGTCAGGTACGGCATGCGGTCCAGGCCGGCGCGGACCTGGTCCTGCCCGGCGAGCAGGTCCGGGGCCGCGAGGCCGCGCAGGTTGACCAGCACGCCGCAGTGCCGGGCCAGCTCCTCGTTGCGCGCGTCCAGCCAGGCCGGGACTTCGCCCAGCGTGGCCTCGTCCGCGTGCCGGACGCGGGAGCGCCTGGCGTACGGGTCGAAGTACCAGATGTCGACATAGCGGGCACCGCGGGCGTAGGCGGCCTCGGTCAGGGCCCTGGCCAGCGGGGCGTGCTCGATCTCGGCGTTGATCAGCACCCGGTCGCCGGCCACGATCGGCACGGCGACGTCGAAGACCACATCGGCATAGCGGGACAGCTCGGCGGCGGGAACGGTCATGGCGTGCTCCTGGGGGGTTCGGCGGGGTTGTCGCCCGGGAGTTCGAGGAGCAGCGCGGTCATGCTGACCTTGACCCTGTCGCCGGAGCGGGGCGGGCCCGCCTTGCCGTGCACCAGGGCGACGGCCTGGTCGATCAGGCCCACGGCCTCCTCCCAGACCGCTCTGTCCAGCCATACTTCGGCGTCCATGGACAGGCGCTGCTCGGTGGCCTCGGCGAGACGCCGGGCCAGGTCGGCGCTCAGCGCCTCGTGGAGGAGAAGGCGGCCGTCCGCGCGGTCCAGCCGGGTGGCGCTGGAGGCGTCGTAGCGGTAGCGGCGCGGGGGCCGCCCCTTGCCCTCCCTTGGCGGCTGCTCGTCCACCGGCTCCAGGAACCCGGCGTCGGCCAGCTGGCGCAGGTGGTAGCTGGCCGAGGCGTGCGCGATACCGAGCTCTTCCGCGACCTCGGCGGCCGACAGTGAAGCGCCCGTGAGCAGGGACACGATCCGGATCCGGAGCGGGTTGGCCAGGGCTCGCAGCGGTACGAGGCCCGGGTCTTTTTCCCAAGACATGTTGGGATTATGGCATTTCCCAACATGTCTTGGGAATATGCGCCTCGTATCTGTCAGCGGGCGAGAACCTCGTACCTGACGCGCATGTGGCCGGCGTTGGTGTTGCCGATCTTGGCGAAGGCGGCGCGGGAGAGGTCCAGACAGCGGCCGCCGATGTAGGGGCCGCGGTCGTTGATGCGCACCGTCACGGACTCGCCGCTGGACGGGTTCGTCACGCGGACCTTGCTGCCGAGCTTCAGCGTCTTGTGGGCGGCCGTCATGGCCGACGGGTCGAAGCGCTCGCCGCTGGCGGTCATCTGCGGCTCGTCGTAGAAGGACGCGCCGCACGATCCCGAGGAGACGACCCGGGGCTTGGCCGGCTTCGAAGCCGACGCCTTGGCGGAAGGGGCCGGCTTGGAACGGTCGGCGGGCGCGGTGGTGCCGCTGCTCCCGCCGGGTACGGGTGCGTCCGTCGAGCTGGGTACGGGTGCGTCCGTCGAGCTGGGTACGGGTGCGTCCGTCGAGCTGGGTACGGGTGAGCCGGGTGAGGGGGCGGCCGTTGAGCCGGGTGCTGCAGCGGGTGCGCCGGCCGGTGCCGCGCCGGCTGCCGGTGGGAGGGGGCGGTCGGCGGGGGAGAGGGCGCTGGGCTGCTTGTGGGTGTCCTCGTGGGAGACCGCGGCCCAGGCGGTGGTGGAGGCGGCGGCGATGACGGCCGCTCCTGCCGCGACGGTCAGCCAGCGGCGCCTGGCGGGGGACGTACGGCTCGGCGGGTTCGGCGGGACGGAGTGCTGGCCCAAGGTAAACCACGGTCCTTGTCGGGGGAAGGGGCAGGGAAAGGCCAGAACCGGGACAGGTGGGGGCGCGCGTCGGCCGATCCGCAGGCGGGGAGGGGGACGCCCCGCGACGTGGACGAACATACGCGACAAACAACAGGCAAAGGCAACCTAATGCCTGATTAAGTGACGTAAGTCACTGAAATGGGCATAAATCAGCCCAAAACGGTCAGATCATGAGCGAGCGGACCGTCTCCACCGTGTCGGCGTCCGAGGCGTGCTTGTCGAGGCGGTAGCGCAGCACGCGCGCGAAGCGCAGCGCCATGCCGCCCGGGTAGCGCGGCGAGCGCTGGACGCCGTCGAAGGCGATCTCCACCACCAGCTCCGGCCGGAGGGTGACCGTCCACTCGTCGGCGGGGCCGTCGGCCAGCTCCAGGAAGCGCTCGGTCTGCCAGGCGAGCAGCTCGTCGGTCAGGCCCTTGAAGGTCTTGCCGAGCATGACGAAGCCGCCCGTCTCCGGGTCGCGGGCGCCCAGGTGGAGGTTGGACAGCTTGCCCTCGCGCCGGCCGTGCCCCCATTCGGCGGCCAGGACCACCAGGTCGAGCGTGTGCCTGGGCTTGACCTTGATCCAGCCCGCGCCCCGGCGGCCGGCGGCGTAGGGGGAGGTGAGGGACTTGACGACCAGGCCCTCGTGCCCGGCCCTGACCACGTCGGTGAAGAACTTCTCCGCCTCGGCCGGGTCGGAGGTGACCAGGCGCGGCGTCAGCAGGCCCGGCGGCACGGTGCGCGCCAGCGCCTCCTGACGCTCGGAGTAGGGCAGGTCGAGCAGGTCGGCGCCGCCCACCCGGAGCGCGTCGAAGAAGAACACGTGCAGCGGCGTCTCTTCGCGCAGCCTGGCCACGTTGGTGCGGCTGCTGGTGCGCGCGGCCGTCACCTGGAACGGGTGCGGCCGGCCGTCGGGACGCAGCGCGATCACCTCGCCGTCGAGCACCAGGTCGTCGGCGGGCAGACCGAGCACGGCCTCGGCCAGCTCGGGCACCTGCGCGGTGATGTCGTCGAGAGTGCGGGTGAACACCCGGACGTCGCCCCCCGAGCGGTGCGCCTGAACGCGGATGCCGTCGAGCTTCCACTCCAGCGCGGCCGGGGTGCGGGCCTTCTCCAGGGCGGCGGCGACGTTGGGCGCGCTGCCCGCGAGCATCGGCGAGACGGGCCGGCCGACCTCCAGCCGGAACTCGCGCAGCTGCGCCACGCCGCCGGCCAGCGCGGCCGCGCCCACGGCGGGCAGCCAGCCGCGCAGGGTCAAGGCCCGGCGCACGTCGGCGGAGGGCGCTCCGGACGCCTTGGCGACCGCCTCGATCATCACGCCGTCGAGCGCGCCCTGGCGCAGCTCGCCGCTGAGCAGCTTGAGCATGAACGCCTGCTCCTGGCTCGTCAGCCCCGCGAACAGCTCGCCGACCAGCGCCTTGCGGGCCGCCTGGGAGCCCTGGCCGGAGACGGCCTTGATCCGGGTGAGCAGGGCGTCGACGCCGGTGAGGGTCGCGGTGGCGGCCAGCTTGGGGCCGGGCAGCTCCTGCAGGGTGCGCCAGCCCACGCCGATCTGACGCTGCGGCAGCTCGCCCGACAGGTAGGCGATGGCGATCTCCGCCTCGCCGGGGCCGACCCGGCCGAGCAGCTCGGCCAGGTGGCCGATCTTGCCGAGCCGCGCGGAGGTGCGCGTCACGGCCTCCGACACCCGGACCACGTCGATCAATAGCACACCGCTATCGTGCCTCACCCGGCCGACAAAATCCGCTGCTGACGGCCCCGAATACGCGACCGGCGCAGGAGCGGCCCCGGAGGCCACCCCTGCGCCGGTCGGACGCACGATGCGGACGCACGACCAGACGCACGGCCGGGCGCACGGTCAGTCACGCGGTCGGGCGTGCGGTCAGCGAACGCCGAGGAGGTCGACGACGAAGATCAGGGTCTCGCCGCCCTTGATCCGCGGGCCCGCGCCGGCGGCGCCGTAGCCGAGGTGCGGCGGGATGACGAGCTTGCGCCGGCCGCCGACCTTCATGCCCGCCACGCCCTGGTCCCAGCCCGCGATGACGCGGCCGCCGCCGAGCGGGAACTCGAACGCCTGGCCGCGGTTCCACGACGCGTCGAACTCCTCACCGCTGGAGAAGGCGACGCCCACGTAGTGGACGCTGACGTTGTGACCCGGCTTGGCCTCGGGGCCGTCCCCCACGGTGATGTCCTCGATCTCCAGGTCGGCAGGCGGGTCGCCCGCCGGGAAGTCGATCTCCGGCTTCTCGAGTGCCACGAAGTGCTCCTGTTGACGATGGGAATGAACCCGACGACTCTATGCCGTCGGGATATCGTCATCGTCCATGACCGCCCTTTCTCCCGACGCGATCCTGCTGTCCGGGCGCGTCGCCGTGGTCACCGGGGCAGCCGGCGGGAGCGGGCGGGTGATCGCGGGGGCGTTCGCCGCGTTCGGCGCCCACGTGGCGGCGTGCGACCGCGACAAGCCGCAGGGCGAGCCGGCGATGACGCTGGACGTGCGCGACCCGGTGGCGTCCGATGTGTTCGCGCGAGCCGTCGAGGAGCGGTGGGGCCGCGTGGACGTGCTGGTCAACGCCGGGGGAGAGCTGGTGAACGCCCAGGGAGGGACGGTCAGCGCCGGGGCAGAGACGGTCAGCGCCGGGGGAGAGACGGCGGTGCCCGTCACGTTCGGCGGGCTTTCCGAACGTGACGGGCGCAGGCTGATCGACGAGGGGTTCACGCGGGTCACCGGCATGGTCCGGCGCATGCTGCCGCTGATGGGCGCGGGCGCGTCGATCATCAACGTGGTCCACGGCGACGGCCCGGTGCGCGCGATGGTGGAGAGCCTGACCAGGTCGCTGGCGGCGGAGCTGCGCCCGCGCGGCATCCGCGTCAACGCGCTCGCCCTGGAGTCGGCCGCCGCCGGGGCGGCGGGCCCGGCCGTCTTCCTGGCGGGCCCGCTGTCGGCCGCCGTCACCGGCGTCACCTTGAGTGTCGGCGGCTGACGTCACCAGCTCTGGTGCAGCGGCATCCCCTCCGCGTAACCCGAGGAGCTCTGGACGCCGACCACGGCCTGCTCGTGGAACTCCTCCAGGGTGCCCGCCCCCGCGTACGTGCACGAGGAGCGCAGCCCGGCCACGATGGCGTCGATCTGGTCCTCCACGCTGGGCCGCCGCGGGTCCAGGTACATCCGCGAGGTCGAGATGCCCTCCTCGAACAGCGCCTTCCTGGCCCGGTCGAACGCGCTGTCCTCGGCGGTGCGCAGCCGGACGGCGCGCGCCGAGGCCATGCCGAAGTTCTCCTTGTAGCGGCGGCCGTCGGCGTCGGTGCGGGCGTCGCCGGGCGACTCGTAGGTGCCGGCGAACCACGAGCCGATCATCACGTTGGCGGCCCCGGCGGCCAGTGCGAGCGCCACGTCACGCGGGTGGCGGACGCCGCCGTCGGCCCAGACGTGCCGTCCCAGCCGGCGTGCCTCGGCCGAGCACTCGCGCACGGCGGAGAACTGCGGCCGGCCGACGCCGGTCATCATGCGCGTGGTGCACATGGCGCCCGGCCCGACGCCGACCTTGACGATGTCGGCGCCCGCGTCCACCAGGTCGCGCACCCCGGATGCGGTCACCACGTTGCCGGCCGCGACGGGGACGCCCGGCTCGAGCGCCCGCACGGCCCGCAGCGCGGAGATCATCTTCTCCTGGTGCCCGTGCGCGGTGTCGACGACCAGGCAGTCGACCCCGGCCTCCAGCAGCTCCTTGGCCTTGGCCGCGACGTCGCCGTTGACGCCGACGGCGGCGGCGACGCGCAGCCGCCCCGAGGCGTCCACGGCGGGCTGGTACAGGGTGGCGCGCAGCGCGCCGGTGCGGGTCAGGATGCCGACGAGGCGGCCCTCGGGGTCGACGATGGGAGCCAGCCGGTGCCGTCCGTCGTGCAGCCGGTCGAAGGCCGTGCGCGGGTCCAGCCCGGCGGGCAGTGTCAGCAGCTCGCTCGACATGACCTGGGAGAGCTGCGTGAACATGTCCACGCCCTGGCAGTCGGCCTCGGTCACCACGCCGACGGGCCGGTTCTCCCAGTCGACGACGATGACGGCGTTGTGCGCCCGTTTGGGCAGCAGCTGGAGCGCGTCGCCGACGGTGTCGTGCGCGGTCAGGGTGAGGGGGGTGTCGTGCACGAGGTCGCGCTTCTTGACCCAGTCGACGACGTCGGCCACCACGTCGAAGGGGATGTCCTGGGGGATCACGGCGATGCCGCCGCGACGGGCGATGGTCTCGGCCATCCGGCGGCCGGCCACCGCGGTCATGTTCGCCACGACGACCGGGATCGTGGTGCCGGTCCCGTCGTGCGTCGACAGGTCGACCGCCAGACGGGAGTTGACCGAGGAACGCGACGGCACCATGAAGACGTCGCTGTAGGTCAGGTCGTGCTGCGGCTCCATGCCGTTGAGAAATTTCACGTTCATCCATCTTATGAGGTAACGGGTCCTATCTAGGGAATTCCCCCTTTGGCGTGGGCTTATGATCGGCGCGGACACTTCTGGGGGATGGAGATGCGTGTGGACGTCACCAACAGGGACGAGATGCTCGTCGTGGGCTTCGCCGTACGCACCACGAACGCCGACGAGATGGACCCCGCGCGGGCCAAGCTGCCCGCACTGTGGCATCGGGCGGGAGCGCCCGGCGCGTTCGCGCATGTGCCCGGCCGGGTGGACGAGAACCTGTACGCGGTGCTGACCGACTACGAGAGCGACCACCACGGCGCCTACACGCAGATCGTCGGCACCGCGGTCCGCACGGTGCCGCGGCTGCCGGAGGGCATGGTCGCGGTGCGGGTGCCGGCGGCGCAGTCGCTGCTGGTGGAGGCGCGCGGCCCGATGCCGCAGGCGATCCTGGAGGCCTGGCAGCGGGTGTGGAAGCACACCGAGAACGGCGGCACGCCCGCCCGATCCTTCGGCACCGACCTGGAGGTGCACCACCCCGGCGGCGCCGACCTCTACGTAGCGGTCTGACTAGGGAAGGCCGAGCGCCGCGGCCGCGGCCTCGACGGCGACGGGCTTGACCTCGTCGAGGGCCAGATGGGCGTACTCGACCGCGCAGTCGGACATCCCGCCCAGCCCAACCGTGGCCCGGATCTGCTCGGCCACGGTGAGCTCGTCGCCGAGCAGCAGGGCGATCAGCCTCCGCCGCCAGGCGAACATCCGCTCGCCGAGGTCGAGGTAGGACAGCGTGGTCAGCTCGCGCACCATCATGGCGATGACCTCGCGGTGCCGCCAGACCAGGTCGAAGTAGTCCTCAAGGAGCTCGCGGGCGTCGCCGGGCTCGCGGCCCGCGACGAACCGCTCCACGTCGTCGATCATCGGCTGGATGATGCTGCGGACCAGGTCGTCGCGTGAGGAGAAGTGGTAGTAGAGGGCAGGCTTGGTGATGCCCAGCCTCTCGGAGATCTGGCGCAGGCTCGTCTGCTGGATGCCCTGGCGCGCGAACAGCTCGCGTGCCACGGCCTGGATGCGGGTCTTGGTGTCGCTGGGCCTGGCCATGGATCACAGCGTAATCCTTACCTGTCGTTAAGTAAGTCCTTGTGCCTCCTGGGCTGCGTGGCTTACCATCCGTTAAGTAAGGAGGTGCTGCCATGCGTGTACTCATCTCCGGCGCCAGCGTCGCCGGACCCGCACTGGCCTACTGGCTCACCCGATACGGCTTCGACGTCACCGTCGTGGAGCGCGCCCCCGCGCTGCGCAAGGCGGGCGGGCACGCGGTCGACCTGTTCAGGCCCGCCATGGACATCGCCGAGCGGATGGGCGTCCTGGACCGGATCCACGCCATGAAGACCGGGACCCAGCGGCTGACCGTCTACACCGAGGGCCACGACCGGCCGGTGGAGGTCGAGCTGCGCAAGGTGATGGCCGGGGTCTCGGACCGGCACGCCGAGATCATGCGTGACGACCTGAGCGAGATCTTCCACGACGCCACCCGCGACGACGCCGAGTACGTCTTCGACGACTCCATCACGGCGATCTCCGGGGACGGCGAGGTGACGTTCGAGCGCGGCCCGGCCAGGCGGTTCGACCTGGTCGTCGGCGCCGACGGCCTGCACTCCAACGTGCGCCGCCTGGTCTTCGGCCCGGAGTCCGGCTTCTCCGCCTGGATCGGCGCCTACCTGGCCGTCGCGTCCGTGCCCAACTTCCTCGGCCTGGACGCCCGGGTGGAGGGCCTGACCGGCGTCGGGCGGATGACGGCGATGTACGGCGCGGCCCACCTGCCCGACGCGCGCGCCCTGTTCATGTTCCGCCCGGCGCGGCCGCTCGACTACCACTACCGCGACGTGCCCCGACAGAAGGAGCTGCTGCGCGAGCACTTCGCCGGCTTCGGCTGGCATGCGCCCCGGCTGCTGGCCGAGCTCGACGCCACCCCGGCCTTCTACTTCGACTCGGTCACCCAGCTACGCCTGGACTCCTGGTCGCGCGGGCGCGTCACGCTGGTCGGCGACGCCGGCTACTGTCCAGGCCCCGCCGTCGGCGGCAGCACGAGCCTGGCCGTCGTGGGCGCGTACGTCCTGGCGGGCGAGCTCGCCGCGGCCGGCGGCGACCCCGTGCGGGCCTTCCCCGCCTACGAGGCCGAACTCGGCGCCTACGTGCGCCGCAGCCGCGCGTTCGCCGTGTCGGCGGCCGGGAAGCTGGTGCCGGGCAGCGGCGCCGCCCTGTGGGCGCTGCGCGGGGCCATGGGGCTGGTCGGCCGTCTGCCCGCGGGGCTGACCAGGGCCGTGTCCAAGCTCGGCGCCAGGGGGGTCAGGCTGCACGACGAGATCGTGCTCAAGGACTACGCCGCCCACGAGGTCCGTACGGCGACGCGCCCGTGAGCACCGATCAGCACCGATCACCGCCGATCAGCGCCGATGCGCACGCGCACTGTCAGGCCAGCACGCCCTGCGCGCGCAGTTTGGCGGCCGCCTCGGCGTTGATCCCCCACGCGGACAGGTCGTCGAGCCGGGTGGCGGGTGACAGGTCGGGGGCGGGCGCGCCGAGCAGGCGCGGCGCGGGCGCCGGCTGGCTGAGGCCGCCGACCTCGACGAAGCCGCCCCGGGCCACGTTGTGCGGGTGGCCGGGCGCCTCCGGCATCGACAGCACCGGCGAGACGCAGGCGTCCGAGCCGTCGAACACGGCCTCCCACTCGGCCCGCGTCCGCGTCCGGAACTCGGCGGCCAGCCGCTCCCGCAGCGCGGGCCACTGTGCCCGGTCGTCGCGGTCGGGCAGGTCCGTCAGGCCCATGAGCCGCACCATCGTGTCCCAGAACTGCGGCTCCAGCGCGCCCACCGCCATGTGCTCGCCGTCGGCGGTCTCGTAGGTGTCGTACATGGGGGCGCCGGTGTCGAGCAGGTTCGTGCCGCGCGGCCCCCAGAAGCCGCCACGCACCCCCTGGTAGAACATCGCGAACAGGATCGACGCGCCGTCGACCATGGCGGCGTCGATCACCTTGCCCTGGCCGGTGCGCTCGCGTTCGAACAGGGCCAGCAGCACGCCGTAGGCGAGCATGAGACCCCCGCCGGCGAAGTCGCCCAGGATGTTGATCGGCGGGGTGGGCCGGTCGCCCTCGCGGCCCAGCATGGACAGGACGCCGGAGATCGCGATGTAGTCGATGTCGTGCCCGGCGGTCGGCGCCAGCGGGCCGTCCTGGCCCCAGCCGGTCATCCGGCCGTAGACGAGGCGCTCGTTGACCGCGTGCAGGTCGTCCGGGCCGATGCCGAGCCGCTCGGCGACGCCCGGCCGGAACACCTCGATGACCACGTCGGCGGCGCGCGCCAGGTCCTTGAACGCGGCCACCCCGTCGGGCGACTTCAGGTCCAGGCCGATCGTGCGCTTGCCCCGGTCCATCACGTCGGTCCTGGGCCGGTCGGAGACCGCGCGGACCCGGTCCACGCGCAGCACCTCGGCGCCGTGGTCGGCGAGCATCATCCCGGCGAAGGGCCCCGGCGCGAGCCCGGCCAGCTCCAGCACCCGGACTCCGGACAGCGGGCCCTGGCGTCCCTCGGTCATCGGCATCCCCCTAGTAGAACAACATTCGGTGAGTCGTGGCAAGACGCTCGCCGGACAGGCCATCAGACGCCTGTGAGGTATGGGAAACTTGCCCACTATTCGGGTGGTCTACAGGGGTAGGACATGGATTCGGAGAGCAGCGAGCTGATCGCCAAGCGCTACAGGTTGACGCGCGAGCTCGGCCGCGGGGGCATGGGCGTGGTCTGGGAGGGCCGGGACACGCTGCTCAACCGGCCATGCGCGATCAAGGAGGTCGTGCTGCCCGACGGCCTGCCCAAGGCCGCGCGGGACCGCCTGCTGGTCCGCACCGCGCGCGAGGCGCGCACGGCGGCCAAGCTCAACCACCCGTCCGTCGTGGCGATCTACGACGTGGTGGAGGAGGACGGCCGGCCCTGGATCATCATGGAACTGGTGCCCGCCCCCTCGGTCGAGCAGGTCGTGGCCACCTCCGGCGCGCTGCCCGTGCGCGAGGCGGCCGACGTGGGCCGGCAGGTGCTGTCCGCGCTGTGCGCCGCGCACGAGCTGGGCATCCTGCACCGCGACGTCAAGCCGGGCAACATCCTGCTGACCGACGAGGGCCGGGCGGTGCTGACCGACTTCGGCATCGCCACCGCCGAGGGCGACTCCTCGCTGACCAGCACCGGCATGGTGACCGGCTCGCCGAGCTTCCTGGCCCCGGAACGGGTCCGCGCCGCCGAGGCCGGACCCGCCTCCGACCTGTGGTCGCTGGGCGCCACCCTGTACGCCACGATGCTCGGCCGCTCGCCGTTCGAGCGGGGCGAGCCCATGGCCACGCTCAACGCGCTGCTCAACGAGGAGCCGGACTACCGCAGGATCCCGCCGGCCATGCACCCCGTGCTCAAGGGGCTGCTGCGCAAGGAGCCGGAGGAGCGGCTGACCGCCGGGGAGGCCGACGGGCTGCTCGCCGCCATCGGCGCGGCCCGGCCCGCGCACGCCGACCAGCACGTCCCGGACAAGAAGCCCGGCCGCTCGAACCGTACGCTCATCGCGGCCGCCACCGCGGCGGTCGTGATCGTCGCGGCGGGCACGGTCACTTACCTGCGCGCTTCCGCCCCGGCCGAGGTCACGCCGAGGCAGGTGGCGCACGCGGCCGCGACGAGCCCGCTGCCGAGCCCGCCGCCGTCCACGCCGGCGCCGGCCGTCACCGCCACGCCGACCCCGACGCCCACGCTCACCAGGACGCGGCGGCCGGTCCGGGTCTACCTGTCGCGCGACGGCTGGTCGATCAGGCGGCCCACCGGCTGGCGGGGCGCCCTCGGCGAGTCCTTCACCGAGTGGACCCGCCGCGACCGGGCCGGCCACCTGGGCGTCGAGGCCGTCTACGCCAAGCTCGACCCGCACGAGCTCCTGCGCGACGCCGAGGCGGTCTTCCGGCAGAACGGCGGCGACGTGCGCGACCTGGGCCGCAGGACCGTCACGCACCAGGGGACCAAGGCCGTGGAGTGGGAGTTCACCTGGACCGCCGGGGAGGGCACCCCGTGGGCCGCCCCGGGCACCCGCTACCGGGAGGTGCGGCGCGCGCTGGCCGTCGGCGACACCGCCTACATCCTGTCCTGGACGTTCGACGAGTCGCAGTGGCGGCGCAACACCCGCCTGATGCGCCAGGTGATCGGGAGCTTTACCGTAGGCGCATGACCCCGTGGAACCTCCTGGCACTTCCGCCCCTGCCCGAGGAGCTCATCCGCAAGATGCTCGCGCCGCTCGGCGAGCGGGTGTCGGTGCGCGCGCCCGCCGGGCGCGACCGTGACGCGCTGCTGGCCGCGCTGGCGGGCGCGGAGATCGTGCTCGGCGACTGGACGGGCGAGCTCACGCTCGACGCCGCGGCGGTGGCGGCCGCGCCGCGGCTGGCGTTCCTGCAACAGCCGTCCGTGGGCGTCGACGGCCACGACCTCGCCGCGCTGGCCGGGGCCGGCGTGCCGGTGGCCAACACGGCGGGCGTCAGCGCGACCGCCGTCGCGGAGTGGTGCCTCGCCGTCGCGCTGGCGCTGTCGCGCAAGCTCGCCGAGGCCGACGCCGCCGTCCGCGCCGGCGAGTGGCCGCAGCAGGCCCTGCGGCCGCGCGAGCTGAGCGGCCGTACGGTCGGCGTCGTCGGCTACGGCCCCATCGGCGCGGCCTGCGCCGGGCTGTTCCGGTCGCTCGGCTGCCAGGTGTCCTACTGGACGCGCACGCCCCGCGACGAGCCGGGCTACCGCGACCTGGAGCCGCTCCTGGACTCCAGCGACGTGGTGGTCGTGGTGATCGCGCTGTCGGAGGAGACCCGCGGCCTGATCGACCCCCGGCGGCTGCGGCCGGGCACGCTGCTGGTCAACGCGGCCAGGGGCGGGGTGGTCGACCAGGACGGGCTGGTGGCCGCGCTGCGCGAGGGCCGGCTCGGCGGCGCCGCGCTCGACGTCTTCGACACCGAGCCGCTGCCGCCCGGCGATCCGCTGCGAGAGCTGCCCGGCGTGCTGCTGTCGCCGCACGTGGCCGGGGTCACCACCGAGGCCACCGGGCGGCTGCTCACGGCCACGATGGACAATCTCACCGCCGCGCTCGACGGGCGGGCGGTGGCCCACGTGGTGAACGGCGTTTCTCCGATGATCCGCAGGAAATTCGTGGATTCGCCTGTCTTGTAGGGTTTCGAGCTGACACGATGAAGAGTTTTCGTGCGTTTAACGACCCCGGTCTGTTCCGGGGTGTTCCGGAGAGATACGGTCTTGTCGACGATCTCTACCGGCTCAAGGGGGTGCTTGCGTGATGACGACGATGTCCACACACCGGCGGGCAGTAGAGGACATCCGGCGGTCCTACGCCGAGATCCCGGGTGACGCCGCGCCGCGCCTGGCCAAGGCCACGTCCAACCTGTTCAGGTTCCGCGACTCGGGCAAGACGGCCAAGCTCTCGGCACGTGACCTCGACGAGGTCATCAGCGTCGACCCCGAGACGATGACCGCCGAGGTCCAGGGCATGACCACCTACGAGCACCTGGTCGACGCCACGCTGCCGCACGGTCTCATGCCGTACGTGGTGCCGCAGCTCAAGACGATCACGCTCGGCGGGGCGGTTACCGGGCTCGGCATCGAGTCCACCAGCTTCCGCGACGGCCTGCCGCACGAGTCGGTCGAGGAGCTGGAGATCCTCACCGGCGACGGCCGTGTCGTCGTCGCGCGCGCGGACAACGAGCACAGCGACCTGTTCCGGGCGTTCCCCAACTCCTACGGCACGCTCGGCTACGCGCTGCGCATCCGGATCAAGCTCCGCAAGGTCGAGCCGTACGTGCACCTGACGCACATCAGGTTCACCGACGCCGGCAAGTGCATGCTCGCCATGCAGGAGATCAGCGAAAGCATGGTCCACGACGGCGAACGGGTCGACTTCGTGGACGGGGTCTTCTTCGACCCGCAGGAGATGTACGTGACGGTCGGCCGGTTCTCCGACCGTGCCCCGTACGTCTCCGATTACACCGGCATGCGCATCTACTACCAGTCGATCCGCAAGCGCAACCGCGACTGGCTGACCGTCCGCGACTACCTGTGGCGCTGGGACACCGACTGGTTCTGGTGCTCGCGCGCGTTCGGCGTGCAGCAGCCGGTGGTCCGCTCGCTGATGCCGCGCCGGTGGATGCGCTCCGACGTCTACCGCAGGCTCGTCGCCCTCGACCGCCAGTACGGGGTGACCGCCAGGATCGACCGGTGGCGCGGCCAGCCGGTGCACGAGGCGGTCATCCAGGACGTGGAGGTCCCGGTCGAGCGCGGTGCGGCGTTCCTGGAGTTCTTCCACGACAAGGTCGGCATGACGCCGGTGTGGATGTGCCCGCTGCGCGCGGGCTCGCGCTGGCCCCTCTATCCGCTGGAGCCGGGCAAGCTGTACGTCAACTTCGGCTTCTGGGGCATGGTCCCGCTGCCCAGGGGCCAGTTCGACGGCTACTACAACCGGCTGATCGAGAACGCGGTGCACGAGCTGGACGGGCACAAGTCGCTCTACTCGACGTCCTTCTACGCCCGCGAGCAGTTCTGGGAGCTGTACAACGGGGATGGTTACTGGCCGGTCAAGCGGGAATACGACCCGGGCGGTCGCCTGCTCGACCTGTACGACAAGTGTGTACGGGGAAGGTGATGGCAGATGGCTCTCGCGTCCATCTTTGAGAAAATCGTCGGCTCTGACGCCAACATCGCGTTCATGGCCTATGACGGCACCAAGGCGGGGCCCGACGGCGCCGACATCGCGATCGAGGTCAAGTCGCCGATCGCGGTGGCCTATCTGGCCCAGGCTCCGGGTGAGCTGGGCCTGGCAAGGGCGTACGTCTCCGGGCACATCGACGTGCACGGCGACCTCTACACCCTGCTCGACCGCATGTGGAACATCACGACCAACGACCTGACCACCGCCGAGAAGATCGCCGCGGTCCGGTCGCTGGGCGTCAAGCCGCTGCTCATGCGGGTGCCGCCGCCGCCGCAGGAGATGCGCCAGAGCACGCTGGCCCGGCTCGGCTCGCGGCACGCCAAGCAGCGTGACGCCGAGGCGATCCACCACCACTACGACGTGTCCAACCGCTTCTACCGCTGGGTGCTCGGCCCGTCCATGGCCTACACCTGCGCCGCCTTCCCGGAGGAGTCCTCCACGCTGGAGGAGGCGCAGTTCGCCAAGTTCGACCTGGTGGCCAGGAAGCTCGGCCTCAAGCCCGGCATGCGGCTGCTCGACGTCGGGTGCGGGTGGGGCGGCATGGTCATGCACGCGGCCGAGCACTACGGCGTCAAGGCCATCGGGGTGACGCTCAGCAAGCAGCAGGCCGAGTGGGCGCAGAAGGCCATCGCCGACGCCGGGCTGCAGGACCTGGCCGAGGTCCGCTACATGGACTACCGCGACGTCACCGAGTCGGGCTTCGACGCGGTGAGCTCGATCGGCCTGACCGAGCACATCGGCGCGGCCAACCTGCGCTCCTACTTCACCTTCCTCAACGGCAAGCTCAAGCCGGGCGGCCGGATGCTCAACCACTGCATCACCCGGCCGACCGGCACCGAGAAGACGTTCAACAAGGGCGGCTTCATCAACCGCTACGTCTTCCCCGACGGCGAGCTGGAGTCGGTGGGCACGCTGATCCGGCACATGGAGGACCTCGGCTTCGAGATCCGCCACGAGGAGAACCTGCGCGAGCACTACGCCAAGACCCTGCGCGGCTGGTGCGACAACCTGGACGCCAACTGGGCCGACGCGGTGGAGGAGGTCGGCATGGGCACCGCCCGCGTGTGGGCGCTGTACATGGCCGGCTGCATCGTCGGCTTCGAGCGCAACAAGGTCCAGCTCCACCAGGTGCTCGGCGTCAAGCTGGACCGGGAGGGCCGTTCCGGCATGCCGCTGCGGCCCTCGCGCGACTGGCCCTGATCAGCGGTCCAGCACTTCGTGCAACGTCTTGGCGAACTCGGCCGGGTGCGTGAGGAAGCCCACGTGCCCGCCGGGAAACTCGGCGATCTCGATGCCGAGCCGCTCCGCCAGGATCACCCCCGTCCGGTGGCCGGGGGTGTGCCCCGTCTCGGCGCCGCTCGCCAGCGTGAACGGGCCCTGGCGCAGAGCCTCCTCGTCCGGCAGGAAACGGGTGAACGAGCGCAGCTCGTAGCGGATGCAGAACTCCAGGTTGGCCGCCATCCGGGCCAGCATCGCCGCGACCGGGGCCGGCAGGGCGGGATCCGGCTCGGGCGGGGCCGGCACGCCCAGCGCCTCGCTCAGCCGCAGCACCGCGGGCGCGAGGCCGTCGCGGTCGAGGATGTCGACCACTTCGGCGAAGATCGCCCGCCAGCGCGCCGCGTCGGGTAGCAGCTCGGTCAGCAGCGGCTCGTGCGCCACCAGCGCCCGCACCTGTTCGGGCCGCTGCGCGAGCAGGTGCATGCCGACCATGCCGCCGTAGCTGTTGCCGAACACGTACGCCGGCTCGGCCGTCAGCGCGCGCACCAGGAGGTGGGCGTCGCGGGCGTGCTCGGTGAGCCGTTGCTCGCCCGCCGGTCCGGCCAGGCGGCTGCGCGAGTTGCCGCGCGGGTCGTAGGTGATGACCGTGTAGTGGTCGGCGAGTTGCTGGGCGAGTGGCGCGTACAGGCCGGCGTCGCCGTCACCGCCGTTGATCAGCAGCAGGACCGGGCCCGCTCCGCGCACCTCGTAGTAGAGCTCGGCGCCGGGCACCGCCAGCGTGCCACTGTCCATCGTTGCCTCCCCGTGATTGGCCGTCCACGTTCTGATCGTCCGCGGAGGCCGGGACGTTTCCATCGATGCCAACAGTCGTAGGCCAACATGTGTTGACTTACGCGGCCACGCTGTCTAGCGTTGTGCCTACAAGCGTTGGCAACAGGAGGAAGCCATGAACGTCCTCATCGTCGGAGCCGGCCCCGCCGGCCTCACCGCGGCTCTGGTGCTCACCCGGCGCGGGCACGCGGTGACCATCGTCGACGCGCAGGCCGAAGGCGCCAACACCTCGCGCGCCGCCGTGGTGCACGCCCGCACGCTGGAGCTCCTGGAGCCGTACGGCGTCGCCGCCGCCCTGGCCGGGCGCGGCGTCCGCGCGTCCCGCTTCACCATCCGCGACCGCGACCGGCTGCTGGTGCCCGTCCCGTTCGGCGACCTGCCCACCCGCTACCCGTACACGCTGATGATCTCGCAGGCCGACACCGAGGCGTTCCTGCTGGCCCGGCTGGAGGAGCTCGGCGGCAAGGTGCTGCGCCCGGTCACCCTGACCGCCCTGGAGCAGGACGCCTCCGGCGTCACCGCCACCCTCGGCGACGGCCGGCGGCTGCGCGCCGACTACCTGATCGGCGCCGACGGCATGCACAGCACGGTACGCGACCAAGCCGGCATCCCCTTCGCCGGAGGCACGTACGCCGAGTCGTTCACCCTCGCCGACGTGCGGCTGAGCGGCGGCGTCCCGCACGACGAGGTCATCCTCTACTTCTCGCCCGCCGGGCTGGTCGTCGTCGCGCCGCTCCCCGGCGGCCTGCACCGCATCGTGGCCACCGTCGCCGAGGCGCCGCACGAGCCGGACACCGCCTTCGTCCAGGCGCTGCTCGACGCCCGCGGCCCGGAGTCCGCGCCCGCCGTCGTGCACGAGGTCGTGTGGGGCTCGCGCTTCCGCGTCCACCACCGCGTCGCCGGCACCTTCCGCCGGGGGCGCGTGCTGCTGGCGGGCGACGCCGCGCACGTGCACTCCCCGGCCGGCGGCCAGGGCATGAACCTCGGCATCGAGGACGCCGTCACCCTCGCCGAGCTGCTCTCCCGCGTCCTCGACGGCGAGCCCGACGCTCTCCTCGACACCCACACGGCCACCCGGCGGCCCGTCGCCCAGCGGGTCGTCGCGCTGGCGGGCCGCCTGACCCGCCTGGCCACCGCCCGCGCCGCCTGGCGGCCGCCGCGCAACCTCCTCCTGTCGGCGGCGGGCCGGGTCCCGGCCGTGCGCCGCCGCCTGGCCTGGCAGCTGTCCGGCCTCGACCGCCGCTGACCGGCCTCACCCCGTCCTGATCATCTCGATCAGCGCCGAGATGCTGTGCTCGCCGTGCCCCGCCGCCACGGCCCGCTCGATCAGGTCGTGCATGGGCGCCTGCCAGGAGACGTCCACGGGCGCCTCGTCGCCGAGCCGGCGCTCCTCGTCCAGGGACGCGTGGAAGAGCTCGATGGCCGAGGCGGGCTCGGTGTAGTCGCCGGTGTCGATCTCCTCCGCCAGAGCCGGCAGGACGGACCCGATCATCTCCAGCCATTTGACGGAATAGGGGACCAGCGTGCGTGCCTCCAGGCCCCGGGCCGTCACCAGCGCGGCGCCCTGCAGGAAGCCCAGCAGCGCCGGCAGCAGGATGCCGCCGACCGCCGTCTCGTACAGCGCGGCCAGGTCAGGCTCGGCGCCCAGATGGACCGTGTCGCCGCCCAGGGCCCGCAGCGTCGCCTCGTGCTCGTCGAACGCCGCCTTGTCGCCGCTGTAGTACAGCAGCGTGTCCGGCCCGCCCACGGCGGCGGGCACGTTCTTCACCGCCCCGTCGAGGAAGCCGGCGCCGTGCCCGGCGGCCCAGGCCGCCATGTCGCGCGCCGAGGCGGGAGCACCGCTGTTGAGGGTGACCAGCGTGCGCCCGGCCAGCGCGCCGGCGGCCGGTTCCAGGGCCTCGCGCGTGGCGGTGTAGGTGGTCAGGCAGGCGACGACGAGCGGGCTCGCGGCGACGGCGTCCACGACCCCGGCCGCGTGCGCGGCTCCCCGGGCCACCAGGGGCGCCGCCTTCGCCGCGGTGCGGTTCCATACGGTCGTCCGGTGCCCGGCGCCGGCGAAGGCCCCGGCCAGCGCCGCGCCCATCGATCCCAGTCCCAGAACGGTCACCGCGCTCATGTGTTCTCCCATCGGTTGATCAGCTCACATGCTGGCCTCCTTGCTGACAATTGTTCAAGTACCTACAATTTTGCCAGGTACTGACATAAAAGTAAGTGAGGCACTGATGACCCGGACGTTCACCTGCGGGCTCGACGCCGCCATCGCCGTCATGGGCGGCAAGTGGAAGGGCCTGATCCTGTTCGCGCTCCACGAGGGCCCGGTGCGGTTCGGCGAGCTGCGGCGCGCGGTGCCCGGCATCAGCGAACGGGTGCTGATCCTGCAGCTCAGGGAGATGGAGGCGAGCGGCCTGGTGCATCGCGAGGTCTATCACCAGGTGCCGCCGAAGGTCGAGTACTCCCTGACGGACTTCGGCCGGTCGCTCAACACCGCGCTCATGCCGCTCGGCACCTGGGGCGAGGAGCACCTCGACCGCATCGAGGCCCTCTTCTAGCCGCCCGCCTGACCCAGCGCGCGGATCACGAACCGGGCCCGCTCCCCGACGCTCGCCCGGGGCAGGGTGACGAGGTCGTAGCCGTACTCCTCGTACGCGGCCACGCAGGCGGCGTAGGTGCGCTCGGCCTCGTCGAGGTCCTGCTTGCGCTCGGCGTCACGCTCGTAGATCTCCGGCCACGGCGGCGCCGCGAACGCCCGGCCGTAGCGTACGGTCGCGGCGGCGGCGCGCACGTGCGGCGGGACGGGGCGGCCCGACAGGGCGAGGTAGGCGGCGACGTCCACCACACCCCGGTCGAACAGCACCGTGCCGTCGGCGGGCGCCTCCCGGTAGGAGCGCAGGTCCCACGAGAGCATCAGCTCCGCGAACAGCCCGGGGTCGGCCCACGGCAGCGCGGGGCCGCCGACGGCCACCTGCTCCCGGATGATCGCCCGGCCCGCCTCCGGCATGGCGGCGAACCCGTGATGGCGCAGGGCCTCGATGAGCGTGCTCTTGCCGGAGCCGGGGCCGCCGGTGATGACGACGAGCATCGCACAACCGTCCATTCATCTGTGCATGCGGATCCGTTCGCTGCGGCAGCCGGCGTTCCTCATCCCGACGGCCCTGGCCGGGCCTCAGCCACGGGATCGTCGCCGACGTCGGGCGCGCCGGGCGGCCGGCATGCCACACCGAGGTGGCGTTTCCGAGGGTGGCGTGAGCGAGCTCGAACGCCGCCGCTTCCGGCGATGCTACCAGCGCCGCTCTCCGGCGGGGCGGAGGGCGGCGCCGGTGCTGGGCGACATCGTGGCCCGGCTGTGGCCGGGCTGGTGGCGCGGTCAGGCGGTCGTGCAGGGGGTGCCGTTGAGGGTGAAGGCGGACGGCTCGGCGGTGTTGCCCGAGTGGGTGGCCTGGAAGCCGAACGAGGCGGACGCGCCCGGCGCGATCGTGCCGTTGTAGGAGACGTTGCGCGCCGTGACCTGGCCGCTCGACGGGGACAGCGTGGTGTTCCAGGCGCCGGTGACGCTCTGCCCCGACGGCAGCGTGAACGCCAGCGACCAGGCCGAGACCGGGGCGGAACCGGTGTTGGCGATGGTGACGGCCGTGGTGAAGCCGGTGTTCCAGGTGTTCATCGTGTAGGTGACGCGGCACTCGCCCGGCGGCGGCGTCACCGTGGGGGTGACCGTGGGGGTGATCGTGGGCATCACCGTCGGCGTGACGGTCGGGGAGGTCGTCGGCCCCGGACCGGCCAGGCCGAGGAAGTCGATCGTGGCCCCGGCCATCCCGCTCACCGGCAGGTTGTGCCCGACGCCTTGCAGGCTGACGGCCTCGACCGGGACGTTCGTGCCGGTGCCGCCGTACCTGGTCCTGGTCCAGTTCGCCTGCGGCTGGTCGGTACGGCTGGGCGTCTGGCTCAGGCCGTGGACGTTGGTCCACTGCTTGATCTGCTCCTGGAAGTTGGGGTAGCGCAGCGTGCTGTCCTCGGTGCCGTGCCAGATCTGCATGCGCGGCCGCGCGCCGGTGTAGCCCGGGTAGGCCGCGCGCACCAGGTCGCCCCACTGCTGCGGCGTGCGGCTGATCTGGCCGTTGGCGCAGGCGCTGTTCCAGCTCGACCCGTCGGTGGTGGCGAAACAGGCGAACGGCACGCCCATGTACGACGCCCCGGCCTCGAACACGTCCGGGTAGGCGCCCAGCAGCACGTTGGTCATCATGCCGCCGGACGAGGCGCCGACCGCGTAGGTGCGGCCGGGGTCGGCGTTGTAGCGCTGCTCGACGTACCGGACCATGGACACGATCCCGACGGGGTCGCTGCCGCCGTCGTGCCGCAGCGCCTGCGGCGAGGAGACGTCGTAGCAGGAGCCGCTCCTGGTCGCCGACGGGTAGATGACGATGAACTTGTGCCGGTCGGCCAGTGAGGCGAACTCCGTGCCGGAGTAGAACGCCGGCCCCGACCCCGTGCAGTAGTGCACGGCCACCAGGACCGCCGGTCGGGCGCCGACGCCGTCGGGCACGTAGAGATGCATGCGCAGGCCGGAGGGGTTCGTGCCGAAGCCGGTGACCTCCGTCAGCTGCGCCGACGCTGCCGGTGGCGCCATGACCAGCGCCCCGGCGGCGATCGCGACCGCCGCCGCCACCGCGCCCGCGATCCGGGATCTGATGCTCATCGAGTTCCTCTCCCTCGAACAGAAACATTTCGAGTGTGGACAGAAAATTTCGATGGAGCAATGCCCGCAGGCCGCTGCCCCCCTGGCGTGCAGCTAGGAGGGCAGCGGGGGATGAAACTTTCGGCGTCAGCGCAGTTCGCGCTTGAGGATCTTGCCCGTCGCCGTCATGGGGAGCGCGTCGCGGAACTCGACGACGCGCGGGTACTTGTAGGCCGCCATGGCCTCGCGGCTCCAGGCGATCAGCTCGTCCTCCGTCAGCGACGCCCCCGGGGTGCGGATCACGTACGCCTTGATCTCCTCGCCGTGGGAGTCGTGCGGGACGCCGACGACGGCGGCCAGCGACACCCCGTCGTGGGTCATCAGGACCTCTTCCACCTCGCGCGGGTAGACGTTGAAGCCGCCCCGGATGATCATGTCCTTGGCCCGGTCGATGATGGAGTAGTAGCCGTCGGCGTCGCGGGTGGCGATGTCGCCGGTGCGGAACCAGCCGTCGCTCATCACCTCGGCCGTGGCCTCGGGACGGCCGTAGTAGCCCTTCATGACGTTGTGGCCGCGGATGGCGATCTCGCCGGGGCCCTCACCCTCGACGGTCTTCCAGTCGGAGTCGACGAGCCGCATCTCCACGCCCCAGATCGGGGTGCCGATCGTGCCCGGCTTGGTGGGCCGGCCGAGCTGGTTGAAGCTGGCCACCGGGGAGGTCTCCGACAGGCCGTAGCCCTCCAGGATCGGGATGCCGAAGGTGTTCCGGAAGTCCTTGAGCACCTCGACAGGGGAGGCCGAGCCGCCCGCCACGGCGATCCGCAGCGTGGTCGGGGCCTCGGCGCCGTCCGCGTGGATCTTCGTGAGCATGGCCCAGTACATGGTCGGGACGCCGGCGAAGAACGTGACCCCTTCGCCGCGCATGAGGCCGAGCGCCTCGCCGGGCTCGAAGCGCGGCATCAGCACCAGCGTCGCGCCGCGCATGAAGCCGGTGTTCATGACGACCGTCTGGCCGAAGGAGTGGAACAGCGGCAGCACCGCCAGGTAGGTGTCGCCGCCCTCGGTGCGCGGGAACATCTTGTCGTTGACCATGACGTTCATCAGCATGTTCTGGTGGCTGAGCTCGGCGCCCTTGGGCCGGCCCGTGGTGCCGGAGGTGTAGAGGATGACGGCGGTGTCGTCGGCCGCGGTCTGCACGGTCTCGAACTCGCCGGACATCCCGCCGAGCGCCGCCCAGAACGACTCGCCGTACTCGGACTCGGTGGCCAGCGGCGTGGCGGGCAGCACGAAGAAGTGCTCGCACCCCTCGGCGGCCTCGAAGCCGGCCTTGCCGCGCTCGCCCAGCGGCAGCTCGGGGGTGCCCTCGAAGCAGAACAGCGCCTTGGCGTCGCTGTCGTCGAGGTGGTAGGCGATCTCCCGCGACTGCAGCAGCACGTTGAGCGGCACCACGGTCGCCCCGGCCTTGAGGATGCCGAAGTAGACGAACGGGAAGTAGGGCAGATTGGGGCAGGCGATGGCGACCTTGTCCCCCCGGCCGATGCCGCGTGACACCAGCAGGTTGGCGACCTGGCAGGCGACCGTCTCGATCATGGAGTACGGCAGGCGCATCTCCCCGAAGACGATCGCGGTGCCGTCCGGGGTGGTGCGCGCGCTGTCCTCCAGGACGCTCGACAGGTTGAGCATGCCTTCCTCCCTCATCCATGGCCTGGGCCACATCCTGTCAGCCAGAGCATACCGACCGGTAGGTAACAGAGGTCACAAGTATGTATGGACGCGCCCCGCCGCCTGGAGTAAGCAATAACCACATCACTGAGGAGTGGCCATGGAGTACGACTACGTGATCGTCGGAGCCGGTTCCGCCGGGTGCGTGCTGGCCGGCAGGCTGTCGGCGGACCCCGCGGTGACCGTGGCGCTGGTCGAGGCCGGGGGCAAGGACGACAAGCTGGAGATCCGCATGCCGGCGGGTTTCGCCAAGCTGTTCAAGACCGGCTACGACTGGGACTACACCACGGCCAAGCAGGGCGAGATGGCCGGGCGCGAGCTCTACTGGCCGCGTGGCCGGGTGATCGGCGGCTCCTCGTCGATCAACGCCCAGATGTGGGTGCGCGGCTGCGCGCTCGACTACGACCAGTGGGGCGTCCCGGGCTGGTCGTACGAGGACGTCCTGCCGTACTTCACCCGGGCCGAACGCCGGGTCGGCAGCAACCATGGCGGCGTGTACGGGACCGACGGGCCGCTTCTCATCTCCGAGCTGCGCAGCCCGAACGTCACCACGGCCGCGTTCCTCAGGGCCTGCGAGGAGCTCGGGCTGGAGCGCTCCGCCGAGATCAACGGCCACGTCAACGACGGCTACGGCCCCACCCCCGTCACCCAGGACCGCGGCCGGCGCTGGAGCGCCGCCGACGGCTACCTGCGCCCGGCGCTCAAGCGCCCCAACCTCACCCTGATCACCGAGGCGGACGTGAACCGCGTCGTGTTCGACGGCAGGCGCGCCATCGGCATCGAGCACAGCGGCGGCGCCCTGATCAGGGCCAGGCGGGAGGTCATCCTGTCGGCGGGCGCCATCGGCTCGCCCTACCTGCTCCTGCGCTCCGGCGTGGGCGCGGCCGACGAGCTGCGCGACGCCGGGATCCCCGTCGTCCACGAGCTGCCCGAGGTGGGCAAGAACCTCCAGGACCACCTGTCGTCCGGCGTGTTCGTCAGCTGCAAGCAGCCGGTCACGCTGACCAAGGCGGAGTCGCTGGGCAACCTGCTGCGCTACATCGTGCTGCGCTCCGGCATGCTCACCACGAACGTGGGCGAGGCCGTCGCGTTCATCCGCACCACGCCCGCCGAGCCCGCCCCGGACATCGAGCTGGTCTTCGCGCCCGGCCCGTTCATCGACCACGGGCTCACCCCGCCCACCGGCCACGGCCTGACCGTCGGCGTCATCCTGCTGCAGCCCGAGAGCCGCGGCCGGATCGGGCTGAACGGCCGCGAGGTGCTCATCGACCCTGGCTATCTGACGAGGGAGGCCGACGTGAAGCGGCTGGTCGCCGGGCTCAAGGTGGCCAAGCAGGTGTTCGCCAGCGCCGCGATGAAGCCGTACGCGGGCGGCCCGATGGCCCCCTACACCGCGCCCGAGAGCGACGACGAGCTGGCCCAGTGGGTGCGCGACCGCGGCGAGACCCTCTACCACCCGGTCGGCAGTTGCCGGATGGGCGTCGACGAGGACTCGGTCGTGGACCCGTCGCTGCGGGTGCGCGGCCTCGACGGGCTGCGGGTCGTGGACGTGTCGATCATGCCGACGCTCAACCGGGGGCACACGCACGCCCCGGCCGTCATGATCGGCGAGAAGGCCGCCGACCTCATCGCGGCGGGCTAGTCCCATGGAGATCAGGACGGTTCACGCCAACGGGGTGGAGTTCGCCTACCTCACCGTCGGGGAGGGGCCGCTGGCGCTGTGCCTGCACGGCTTCCCCGACACCGCGCACACCTGGCGCCACCTGATGCCCGCGCTCGCCGGGCACGGCTACCGGGCGGTCGCGCCGTTCATGCGCGGCTACGCGCCCACCGAGGTCCCCGCCGACGGCGCATACGAGGGCGACGCGCTGGCCGCCGACGTGCTCGCCCTGCGCGAGGAACTCGGCGGCGACGACTCGGCGGTGGTCGTCGGGCACGACTGGGGCGCGTTCCCCGTCTACGCGACGGCCGACCGCTTCCGGGCCGCCGTCACGCTCGCGGTGCCGCCGCCGGGCGTGCTCGGGGCCGGGTTCCTGCGTTACGAGCAGCTCAAGCGGTCGTTCTACGTGTTCCTCTTCCAGACGGGGCTGGCCGAGGCGGTGGCCGCCGCCCCCGGCTTCCTGGAGGGGCTGTGGGCGGACTGGTCACCCGGTTACGACGCGAGCCACGACCTGGAGCTCGTCCGCCGCAGCCTGCGCGACCCGGCCAACCTGTCGGCCGCCATCGGCTACTACCGGGCCATGCTCGGCACCACCCCGCCTTCCGGCCGCCACCCCTCGGCCGGGGCCGCCGCCGCCACGCCGATCCTGTATCTGCACGGCGAACGCGACGGCTGCCTCGGCGCCGACCTGGTCAAGGACGCCGCGGCCGAGCTGCCGGCGGGCTCCCGGGCCGAGCCGGTCGCCGACGCCGGGCACTTCCTCCACCTGGAGCGCCCGGCGGTGGTCAACGACCTCGTCCTCACCTGGTTCGGGCCCGCCCGGGGGTGAGGACGGCGAGCTCCGGATGGCGGCCCGACAGGCTCACGCGTACGGTCTCCCGCACGGTGAAGCCGTCCGGGAGGCCGTCGTGAACCAGGGCCACCACGAGGCCGTCCGGGGCCAGGACCCGGCGCACCTCCCGCCACAGCCGGCCGGGGTCGCGTGCCAGCAGCCCCGCCGGAGGCACCTGACGGCCCCACGGCGGGTTCACCAGCACCCGGTCCACGCCGCCGTCCGCCACGGGGATCCGGCCCCCGTCCGCCACGCCCCAGGCGAGCCGGTCTCCCGCGCCGGCGGTGGCGGTGAGCATGCGGGCGGCGTTGGCGTCGGCGGCGGCGACCGCGGCGGGGGCGTGGTCGAGCCCGAGCAGGCGGGCGCGGGGCGCGAGCGCGTACGCCTCGATCAGCGTCGTGCCGGCGCCGCAGCAGGGGTCGAGCACCGCGCGGGCCTCGCCGAGCCGGGCGAGCGCCGCCATGGCGGCGGCGAGCGGCGGATGCAGGGTGCCCCGGACCGACCCCAGCTTGTACGGCCTGCGGTGCAGCGGGCGGGGCGAGGCGCGCAGGGCGATGACGGCGCGCTCGCCCTCGATCGTCACCCGCCACGCCAGGCACCCGGCGGGCGGCACCGCGCCCCCGGCGCGTGAGTGGTACGGCAGCCGCAGCCGCCTGCCCAGCTCGGCTCCGACCGCGTCCTCGATCTCGAACCGCGTGTAGGCGCGCCGCCCGACGAACGTCGCCGACACCTCGACGCCGTACGCCCCGACGCCGGGCGTCTCACGCTTGGGCGCGGGGGGGGGGGGGGGGGGCAGGGGG
>NZ_LAVL01000110.1 GCF_001083785.1 Nonomuraea sp. SBT364 | reverse complement strand
GGGGCGGGCCGGCGGCAGGGCGGGGGCCGGTGGTCCCGAGGGAGTTGCCGCGGGATCTGGGCGGGTTCGTGGGGAGGAGGCTGGAGATCATCAGGATCCAGACGCACCTGGCGCCGTGGGACGGTTCGGCGCCGAGCCCGCTGGTGGTCATCTCCGGCCCGCCGGGCGTGGGCAAGTCCGCCCTGGCGGCGCGGGTCGCGGCCATGGTGAAGGACCGCTTCCCCGACGGTCAGCTGTACGTGAACCTGCGCGGCGCGACGGCCGGCATGCCGGGCCTGGAGGCGCTGGAGGTGCTGGGCCGGTTCCTGCGCGCGCTCGGCGCGGCCGGTGACGCCGTCCCGGCGGACGTGGACGAGGCGGCGGCGGCCTGGCGCAGCCGGATGGCGGGCCGGCGGATGCTGGTGCTGCTGGACGACGCCGCCGGGATGCCGCAGATCCGGCCGCTGCTGTCGGCGCCGCGCGGCACGGCGGTCCTGGTGACCAGCCGTGAGAGCCTCGCCGCGGGCGACGACTCGGTGCAGCTCCACCTGCCCAGGATGGACGCCTGCGAGGCCGTCGCGGTGCTGTCGAAGCTGGCGGGCGCCGACCGGATCGCCGCCGACCCGGAGGAGACGGCCAGGCTGGTGCGGTACTGCGACGGCCTGCCGCTGGCCCTGCGGATCGCCGGCGCCCGCCTGGCCGACCGCCCCGACTGGAGCGTGGCCGCGCTGAACGCGCGGCTGGCTGACGAGCGCAGGCGGCTGCACGAACTGGAGGCCGGGGAGCTGGCCGTCAGATCCAGCCTGGCGACCGGCTGGAGCGCGCTGGCCCGCGGCGGGCGGCCGCTCGACCGGCTGGCCGCCCGGACGCTGGCCCTGCTCGGCCTGCCGCACGTGCACGACGTGACCGCCGAGGCGGCCGCCGCCCTGCTCGGCACCGGCGTCCAGGAGGCGGAGCGGGCCCTGGAACGACTGGTCGACGCCCACCTCCTCGACCAGTCCGGCTCGGACGCGGCCGCACCGCCCCGCTACCAGCTCCACGACCTGGTACGGCTCTTCGCCGCCGAACTGTCCCACGGCGAAGAGCCGACCGGGGATCCGGCGCCCGGGGATCCGGCGCCCGGGGATTCGGCGCCCGGGGATTCGGCGCCCGGCGCGACCGCCGGGCAGTCGCGGGCGGGCGAGGCGGGCGGGGCGCTCGCGCGGGTGCTGGGCTATTGGATCGCCTCGGCCCGCCTGGCCAGCACCACCATGGACCCCCACCGCGTGCAGCCCGACGGCCCGGAACTGGACCCGGTGGACGCGGCGCCGCATCACGTGGGCGACGCGGACGAGGCGCGGGAGTGGCTGGCCAGGGAGCAGCCGAACCTGGTGGCCGCCGCCGGCCAGGCCATGGAGTCCCCGGACGAGCGGCTGGCCAGGCTGGGCGTGGCGCTCGTCTTCGCCCTCCAGTGGTACCTGCACGCCGCGCACGACTCGGCGAACCTGATCGCGCTCAACCGCCGGGCGCTGCTGGTCAGTGAGCGGTCCGGCGACCGGCTGAGCACCTACCACGCGCTCGGCCACCTCGCCGGCGGGCTCAGCTTCCAGCGCCGCACCGGCGAGGCCGTCGAGCACCTGCGCGCCCAGCTGGAGCTGGCGCGCGAGCTCGGCGACCGGTTCAGCGAGCAGCGGACGCTCGGCAACCTGGCCAACACCTTCCTGGTACGGCGCGAGTACGGGCGGTGCCTGGAGCACGCCCGCGCCCAGCTCGCGCTGGCCAGGGAGATCGGCTCCCAGGTGGGCGAGCGTTACGCGCTCATCATGCTCGGCCACGCCCACCACGGGCTGGGCCGTACCGCCGAGGCGCGCGAGGTCCTCACCGGGGCGCTGGCGGGGGCGCGGCGCGTCGGGGACGTCAGCCACGAGGGGCTCGTGCAGACGGCGCTGGGCGAGATCTGCCTCGACGAGGGCGACCCGGCGGCGGCGCTGGAGCCGCTGCGCGAGGCGCTCGGGCTGCGCCGGGTGAACTGGTTCAGGATCGGCGAGCTGCGCTGCCTGGTCCGCCTGTCGCAGGCGCATCGGGCGCTCGGCGCTCCCCGGGCGGCGCTGCCGTACATCACCGAGGCGTTGCCGCTGGCCGTGGAGCTGGGCAACCCGGAGTGGCTGGGGCTGACCGAGGACGAGCACGCGGCGGTGCACGGGCTGCTGGGCGGGGTCAGCCGGCTCTGAGCGCCAGGTAGAAGTCGACCCGGTCGGTCATCGTGGACAGGTCCCTGCCGGTGAGGTCCTCCACCCGTTTGACGCGGTAGCGGACGGTGTTGACGTGCACGTGCATCCGCTCGGCGCAGGCGTTCCAGGAGCCGGCGCAGTCGAGGAACGCGCGCAGGGTGGGTACCAGCTCCGACTGGTGACGGGCGTCGTAGTCCAGGACCGGGCCGAGCAGGTGGCCGGCGAACGAGCGCCGCACGTCACCGGGCACGGTGGCCAGGAGCAGCGCGTGGGTGTAGATCTCGTCGCTGGTGACCACGCCGCCGTCGCGCGCCCCGGCCAGCCGCCTGGCGTGCCCGGCCTCCTCGATCCCGCCCCTGAGCGCGCCCGCCCCGGTCAGCTCCCCGCTCACGCCGGCGCACACGCGGGTGCCCGGCAGCGCGCCGAGCACCTCCGCGCCGGCCCGCAGCCCGGCCGCCACGTCCCCGGCGGTCCGGCCGCGCAGCGGCACCACGGCCACGGCCGCGTCGTCCCGCTCGGCCGCCACCACCTCGCGCCCCAGCAGCTCCTCCAGCACGACCGCGTCCACGCCGACGCCCTCCCGCCGCCCGGGAGGGCGGGCGGCGCCCGGCGGCGGGTCAGGGTTCTCTCCTGGACGTGGCGCGGGGTGAATGGTGGCGGTGACGACGGTGTAGGGCTCGGCGGGGTCGAGGCCGCAGGTGCGCAGGCGGGCGGTGAGACCGGCGGCGTCGGAGCTCGTCAGCGCGGCGGTGACGAGCTGGCCGGTCAGCCGGCGCTCCACCCGCCGCCCCTCCTCCATCCGCCCGCGTTCCAGCGCCACGAAGTCGGCCAGCTCGTGCCCGAGGTCGGCCCGGTCCAGCAGGTCGCCGTCGCAGGCCAGGGCCCACCCGGCGGAGCGGGGCCCGCGTCCGACGGCGAACAGCGTGTGCCCGCCGGCCAGGCACGGCAGCCGGGGCGCCGCCAGGTAGGCGCGCGCCAGCCGTACCGGATCCGCCGGCGCGCCGGCGATCACCTGCCCGGTGGCGGAGACGACGGCGCCCGTGACGCCGAGTTCGGCGGCGGTGACGGCGAAGAGCTCGGGCAGTCCGGCGCCCCCGGCGACGGCGGCGACGAGCCGGCGGTGGCGGCCGAGCGCGTCGCGCGCGTCACCCGACAGGCGGGGCGCGACCAGCTCGGCGAGCGTGCGGAAGGACGTCTCGGTGGGCACCTCCAGCAGCGGCAGCCCGGCCTCCCGGCAGGCGCGCACGAGGTCGTCCGGCACGTGCCCGAGCCAGGCCTGACCGGCGCCGAGGGCCGCCACACCGGCCTCGGCGAGCGCGGCCACGAAGCGGCGCGAGTCGGCGGCGGTGTGCCGCCACAGCAGCCCGGTGAGCACGAGCTCGCCGCCGGACAGGTAACGCCCCGGCTCGGGGAGGTCGGTGATGTGCACGGTGCCGAACTCGCGCGCGGCGTCGCCGGCGAGCAGCGTCAGCCGCAGCTCCCCGATGGCCAGAAGGTCGCTTATCCGCACTTGGAGGAATATACAAGGCGGCCGGTGAACCGCTTACCGCGATTTCACGCGGCGCGCATTACGGGGCCCGGCGGCCGGTGCTCTACTCGAAGGATGACGGAGACGGCGAGGGCGTCACGGCACGGCGTCGGCGAGAGCGCGCGGCGGCCGGACGCGGCGCTGAAGGTGACGGGCGAGTTCGCGTACGCGTCGGACCTGTGGCTGGAGGGCATGGTGTGGGGCGCGACGCTGCGCAGCCCGCACGCCTCGGCGTGGATCCGGTCGATCGACGTGGGCCCGGCGCTGGCGATCCCGGGCGTGCGGGCGGTGCTGACGCACGAGGACGTGCCGGGCGAGAAGTTCTACGGCCTGGAGCGCAGGGACCAGCCGGTGCTCGCCGTCGACCAGGTGCGCTACCAGGGCGAGCCGGTCGCGCTGGTGGCCGCCGACCATCCGGAGGTCGCGCGGCGGGCGGCGGCCGCGATCAGGGTGGCGTACGAGCCGCGTCCCGCCGTCACGGACCCGCGTGAGTCCCGCGAGTTCGTCAGGAGCCAGCCGGTGGTGAAGGGCGACACGTTCGAGGCCGAGGTGGTCGTCACCGGCGAGTACGAGGTCGGCATGCAGGACCAGGCGTTCCTCGGCCCGGAGTCGGGCCTGGCGGTCCCGGCGGAGGACGGCGGCGTCGACCTGTACATCGCCACGCAGTGGCTGCACGTGGACCGCGACCAGCTCGCCCCCTGCCTGGGCCTGCCGCCGGAGAAGGTGCGGCTGACCCTGTCGGGGGTCGGCGGCGCGTTCGGGGCCAGGGAGGACCTGTCGATGCAGGTCCACGCGTGCATGCTGGCGCTGCGGCTGGACCGGCCCGTCAAGATCGTGTACGGGCGTGAGGAGTCGTTCTTCGGGCACGTGCACCGGCATCCGGCGCGGATGCGCTACGAGCACGGCGCCACCCGCGACGGCCGGCTCGTCTACGTCAAGGCCGACATCCTGCTCGACGGCGGCGCCTACTGCTCCTCCTCCCCCGCCGTGGTGGGCAACGCGGCGTCGCTGGGGGCCGGCCCGTACGAGGTGGCGAACGTGCGGGTGCGGGCGACCGGCGTCTACACCAACAACCCGCCGTGCGGGGCGATGCGCGGGTTCGGCGCGGTGCAGGCGTGCTACGCCTACGAGTCGCAGATGGACCGGCTGGCCGAGGCGTGCGGGCTGTCGCCGGTGGAGATCCGGGTGCGCAACGCCGTCTCGCAGGGCTCGGCGCTCATCACCGGCCAGGTGATCGACTCGCCCGCGCCGCTGGCGGGGATGCTGCGCGAGCTCGAACGCTTCCCGCTCCCGCCGCCCACCGGCCGCGACCTGCGCGGGCTGCCGGGCGGCGTCTCGCAGACCACGCACGGGGAATCGGTGCGGCGCGGCGTCGGCTACGGCGTGGGCATCAAGAACATCTGCTTCTCGGAGGGCTTCGACGACTACTCCACGGCGCGGGTGCGGGCCGAGCTGGTCGGCGGCCGGCCGCACGTCACCGTCCACACGGCGGCCGCGGAGGTGGGGCAGGGCCTGGTGACGGTCCAGGCCCAGATCGCCCGTACCGAGCTGGACGTGGACGACGTGACCGTGGCGACGGCCGACACCTCGGTGGGCTCGGCGGGGTCGTCGTCGGCCTCGCGGCAGTCGTACGTGACGGGGGGCGCGGTGCGGGAGGCGTGCCGGGCGGTGCGCGAGCGGTTCGGCGGGCTGCCGGCGCGCGAGGCGCTGGAGCTGTACGGGCCGATCGAGGAGACGCGCGAGTACCGGCACCGGCCGACCTACCCGCTGGACCCGGCGACCGGGCAGGGCGACTCGCACACGCAGCTGGCGTTGTGCGTGCACCGGGCGGTGGTGGACGTGGACGTGGAGCTGGGCCTGGTCAAGGTGGTGGAGCTGGCGGCGGTGCAGGACGTGGGCCGCGTCCTCAACCCGCAGGCGCTGGAGGGCCAGATCCACGGCGGCTCGGCGCAGGGGCTGGGGCTGGCGCTGATGGAGGAGATCCAGGTGCGTGACGGCAAGGTGCTGAACCCGTCGTTCACCGACTACCTGATCCCCACCATCCTCGACATGCCGCCCATGGCGATGAAAATCCTGGAAAATCCAGACCCGGCCGCGCCGTACGGATTGCGCGGCGCGGGCGAGCCTCCGACGCTGTCGTCCACCCCCGCGATCGCGGCGGCGGTGCGGGCGGCGACGGGACTGCGGTTGACGCGCGTTCCGATCAGACCCGAAGATATCGCCTTGGTTCGAGACGGGGAGGATCCCAATGACGGACGCGCGTGAAGCGGCCAAGGCGGAGTTCACACGGTTCGACGCCGACGGCGACGGCCTGCTGACGGCCGAGGAGATCAGGAAGGCCAACGACGCCCTCGGCGGGCTCGGCGCCTCCGAGGCGGAGATCGAGGCGTTCATCGCCTCGGCCGACCGCGACGGCGACGGCCGGGTCGGGCTGGAGGAGTTCGCCGCGCTGGTGGGCGGCGGGCGGCACGAGCAGGCGTGATCACGTCCCCCGCCGGGTAGGCCACCCGGCACTCCCCCTTGATCGCGAGGGGGGTTGGCGGTGCTCGACAGGTTCTTCGAGCTGTCCGGGCGGGGGACCACCGTCGGCCGTGAGGTGCGTGGCGGCATCACCACCTTCATGGCGATGGCGTACATCATCCTGCTCAACCCGATCATCCTGGCCGGGGCGCAGGACGTCACCGGCGCGAAACTGACGATCGCGCAGCTCACGACCTCGACGGCGCTGGCGGCGGCCATCTCGACGCTGCTCATGGCGGTGATCGGCAACGCGCCGCTCGGGCTGGCGGCCGGCCTGGGGCTGAACGCGGTCGTCGCCTACCAGGCGGCGCCGTTCATGACGTGGCCGCAGGCGATGGGCCTGGTTGTGCTCGAAGGCTTCGTCATCATCCTGCTGGCCGTGACCGGGCTCCGCACCCTGATCATGAACGCGATCCCGCTGGCGCTCAAGCACGCCATCAGCGTCGGGATCGGGCTGTTCATCGCGCTGATCGGGCTGGTCGACGCCGGGTTCGTGGCGCGCGGCACCGGCACGCCGGTGCAGCTCGGCGCCACCGGCCACCTGTCGGGCTGGCCGGTCGCGGTGTTCTGCTTCGGGCTGCTGCTGATGATCGTGCTGTACGTGCGCAGGACGCCGGCGGCCATCCTCATCAGCATCGCGGTGACCGCGGCCCTGGCCGTGCTGGTCAACTCGGTGGCCACCGTCGAACCGGGGGCGTGGGGCGTGGTGACGCCGCACCTGCCGGAGCGGCTGGTCGCGGCGCCGGACTTCGGGCTGGTGGGCCAGTTCGACCTGTTCGGCGGGTTCGCCAGGGCGGGCGTGGTGACGGCGACCGTGGTGCTGTTCACGCTGGTGCTGTCCGGGTTCTTCGACGCGATGGGCACGATCATCGGCGTCAGCGACGAGGCCGGGCTGGTGGACGAGCGCGGGCGGGTGCCTCGGCTGGGGCGCATCCTCACCGTGGACGGCGTCGCCGGCATGGTCGGCGGCGCGTCGAGCGCCTCGGCGAACACCGTGTTCGTGGAGTCGGCGGCCGGCGTCGGCGAGGGCGCGCGGACCGGGCTGGCCAGCGTCTTCACCGGGGCGCTGATGGCGCTGACGCTGCTGTTCACGCCGCTGGCCGCCGTGGTGCCGGCCGCGGCGGCCGCTCCGGCGCTGGTGCTGGTCGGGGCGCTGATGATGACGCAGAGCAGGAACGTGCCCTGGCACGACCTGGACGTGGCGGTGCCGGCGTTCCTGACGATCGCGCTGATGCCGTTCACGTACTCGATCACCAACGGGGTGGGGGCCGGGGTGATCGTCTACACGCTGATCAAGGCGGCGCGGGGCAGGTTCGCCGAGATCCCGTGGCTGCTGTGGATCGTGTCGCTGGTCTTCCTGGCGTACTTCGGGATCAGCGCGCTGCAGGAGCTGTTCGGCTAGCGCAGGTCGCCGGTGTTGCAGGCGATGCCGTTGTTGTCGACGTCGGTGTACCACTCGTATTCGGGGCGGATGCCCTTGGTGTAAGGCCCGAAGCCGGCCGCCAGCGCTTCCTTGCAGCCGGCGAACTTGGGGTCGAGGCCGCCGGCGCCCGTGTCACCGGGGTTGTCGCTGGTGGGCGCACCCGCCGTGGGCGCACCCGCCGTGGGCGCACCCGCCGTGGGCGCACCCGTCGTGGGGGCGCCGGTCGGCTGCCCGGAGGCGGGCGGCGCGGTGCCGCCCGACAGGCGGGCCGCCAGGGCCTCGGCCTCCGCCTTGGCGAAGCCGACGATGCTCAGGCTGTCGCCGTCCATGGCCTGCGTGACGATCGGCGCGGCCACCACCGTCCTCGGCACCAGCACCACGGCCACCGTCCGCTGGTCGGTCACCTGCTCGTCGATGAGGTCGGCGAGCTTCTGCTTGAACGCCGGCGCGACCGCGATGCGCACCGAGTAGGTGCCGTCGGGCTCGCGGACCGCCCCGATCTCCTGCACGGCGTTGACCGTGACGCCGTCCTCCAGCAGGTAGCAGGTGGTCTGCGCGTCGTCGAGCGCCGCCTCCTCGCCGGGGCAGGGGGCGGCCTTGGTGTCGCGCACGGGGGCGAAGTGGATCGGCACCGACAGCCGCTGCGGCGGGTCGCCGCCGAGGAACGGGCTGTCGGGGCTGCGGGTCATCAGCACGGCGATGGTGCCCAGCACGCCCGCGATCAGCACGACCAGGACGAGCGAGACCGTCAGCACGATGGTGGTGAGCCTGCTGGCCCGCGGCGGCCCCGGATCGGCGGGTGGCGGCTCTTCCGGCTTGTCCAACGTTGACGACCCCATCCTGACGTCCGTGCTGCGGGCGAGCCTATCGAGGACTTCCGGATGCCGGGTAATCAGCCGAATATTTCTCGCTTATCCGTGAAGAGGGACAAGGGAGCAAGCATTCCGGTATCTCCCGGCTTCCGGTGAGAAGGGGGTGACCCTCGATGAAGGTCGGCGTTCCCCGTGAGGTCAAGAGCGGCGAGCACCGGGTGGCGATCACCCCGGCCGGCGCGCACGAGCTGGTACGGCACGGGCACCAGGTGTTCGTCGAGCACGGGGCGGGTCTCGGCTCGTCGATCCCCGACGCGGACTTCGCCGCCGCGGGGGCCCGGCCGCTGCCGGACGCGGACGCGGTGTGGGGCGAGTGCGACCTGGTGCTCAAGGTCAAGGAGCCGGTCGCCGAGGAGTACCACCGGATGCGCAAGGGCCAGGTGCTGTTCACGTACCTGCATCTGGCGGCTTCCCGGGCGTGCACGCTGGCGCTGCTGGAGGCGGGCGTCACGGCCCTCGCCTACGAGACCGTGCAGACCCCGGACGGCCGGCTTCCGCTGCTGGCGCCCATGTCGGAGGTGGCGGGCCGGCTCGCCGCGCAGGTCGGCGCCTACCACCTGATGCGCCAGGGCGGCGGCAGGGGCGTGCTCATGGGCGGCGTCCCCGGCGTGCGGGCGGCCCACGTGGTGGTGATCGGGGCCGGCGTGTCCGGCATGAACGCGGCCGCCGTCGCGCTCGGCATGCAGGCCGAGGTGCTGCTGCTGGACCGCGACCTCGACAAGCTGCGCCAGGCGGACCTGCTCTACCAGGGCCACTGCCAGACGGTCGCCTCGAACACGCTGGAGATCGAGCGGGCGGCGCGCGAGGCCGACCTGGTGATCGGCGCGGTGCTGGTGCCCGGGGCCAGGGCGCCCACGCTGGTGACGGACGAGCTGGTCAGCCGGATGAAGCCGGGCTCGGTGCTCGTGGACGTCTCCATCGACCAGGGCGGCTGCTTCGAGGGCTCCCGCCCGACGACGCACGCCGAGCCGACCTACCGGGTGCACGACTCGATCTTCTACTGCGTGGCGAACATGCCGGGCGCCGTCCCGCACACCTCGACGTACGCGCTCACCAACGCGACGCTCCCGTACGCGCTGGCCGTCGCGGACCACGGCTGGGCCGCGGCGGCCCGCGACGACCCGGCCCTGGCGGCGGGCCTGAACACGCACGGCGGGCTGCTCACCAACCGGCCCGTGGCCGAGGCGCACGGGCTGGACCGGACCAGCCCGCAGGACGTGCTCGCCTGACGGCGGCTACCGGCGGGGGCCCGCCAGCGCGTAGCCGGCGGTGCCCGCGGCCGCGAGGGCCAGCGCCGTCCAGGTGGCGGCGGGGGTGTCCGGCGGCGCCAGCATCCAGGTGGCGACCAGGGTGGGCACGTCCGTGCCCGGCGGGATGAAGAACGCCACGCAGAACCAGCCGACGGGCAGCGTCCAGGCGAACTGCCCGCCGAACAGCGCAGCCCCCAGCCCGGCCAGCCCCAGCAGCCCGGCGCAGTCACGCACCACGAACCCGGCGGGCGCCGCCTCCCCGCCCGCGGCCTGGAACGCCACCAGCACCGCCCCGGCCAGCGCCCCGGCGAGCAGCAGGTGCGCGGCCCGGCGCGGCACCCACCGGACGGCGGCGGTCCGGTCGAGCCGGACGTCCTGGCCGCCGAGCCCCACGCTCGCCGCCGCCACCCCGGCCACCAGCGCCAGCGCCGCCATCCGGGGATCGGCGCCGCCGCCGGAGAGCCACCGCACGAGCGCCGCGCCCGCCACCATCACGGCCAGGGACGCGGGCACCTGCCGGGACCGGGCGTACAGCACGAACCATCTCATCGGCCGCCACCGCCCGTCAGGATGGCGAGCAGGTCGCCGTCGCAGGAGAGCGCGGCCGTGCGCAGCGCCGCGACGCGGGCGCGCTGCTCGCGCTCCGGCACGGCGTGCAGCTTCGGCCACGCCTCTTCGATCAGCGCGTTGAGCTCCCTGAAGAGCGGGCGGGCCAAGGGGGCGGCGACGTCCCCCATCAGCCAGCCCGCCGCCACGCGGCGCGCCGCCTCCTCGCGCGACCAGACGTCGAAGTCCACCCCGCCGAAGCCGAGGCAGGACGGCGTACCGGCCCCCGCGAGCAGGTGGCGCGTCAGCTCCCGCTCCCCCGTCACGCCGCGCAGGTCGGGGTCGTCGAAGTCCACGAACACGATCCCGGCGTCCCGGGCCGGCCGCTCCCCGACCACCTCCCGCCGGGTGGACTCGCGCACCGCCCCGGGCGGCCGGGGCAGCCCGGCCAGCAGGCGCAACGCCTCCTCGCCCGGCCCGGCGACCCGGGACAGGCGGTCCTCGTGCACCTTGGCCACGCACACCCGCCCCGAGCACACCGGCGCGGCGGCGGCCTCGTTCACGCTGTACAGGCCGTCCGCGCCGGACGGCAGCATCGGCAGCGCCACGGCCGCGCCGAGCGCCGCGGGCAGCAGGGCCGCCAGCCGCGCCCGCGCACTCGCGGCGAGCAGCAGCCAGAACCCGGTGGCGGCGACCCCGAGCAGCCACAGCGCCTGCGCCAGGCTCACCTGTCCCGACACGTCGTGGAAGACGCTGCGCACGTTGTCCAGTGCCGGCGAGAGCTGGGCGACCGGCGGGACGGGCTCCTCCTGCCACGCCCCGACCACCAGGTACATGGCCATGAGCGTCGAGACGGCCAGCGCCGGCGGCGTGAGCGCGGACGGCAGCGTCCGCCCGGCGCCCAGGCCGAGCCAGCCCGCCGCCACCAGGGACAGCGCCCCCACCCCCACGGCCGGGACCCAGCCGAGATGGAAGAACCCGCCGCCGGCCGCCACCTGCACGGCCGCGACGCCGTACAGCAGCAGGTACGCCGCCGCCAGCGCGATCGCCAGCGCACCTGCCGTGACGGCGGCGCGCTGCCAGACCGGCCGGGGGGTGGCCGACAGGAGCTCGCGGGTGCCCGCCCGGTGGTCCCGCAGGCCCTGCAACGCCCCCGCCCCGGTGGCCAGCGGCAGCAGGAAGACCAGCAGGTGACGCTCCCACTGCGCGGCCGTGCTCCACTGCGCCGTCCACGCCGCCTCGGGCTGCCACCAGGGGCCGCTGAGCCCGTACAGGAAGGCGAGAGCCGTCAGCAGGAACATCGTCCCGGCCCACAGCGCGATGGAGCGCCGCAGCTCGACGCCGAGGATCCGGGCGTTCACCAGGCGCCCCGATCCGTGCCGGGGGCGGCCAGCAGCGCCGAGTAGCCGCGCTCGATCGGACTGTCGCCGACGTGCTCCGGCCCGCCGGCGGCGGCGAGCCGGTCCGGCGTGCCCTGGAACACCAGCCGCCCCTCCGACACCAGCACGACGTCCGTGCAGGCTGCCGCCACATCCTCGACGAGGTGCGTGGACACCACCACGCAACTGTCGGCGCCGAGCTCCTGCAGCAGCTCACGCAGGCGCAACCGCTGCGCCGGGTCGAGGCCGACGGTCGGCTCGTCCAGCAGCAGGATGCGCGGGTCGTTGACGATCGCCTGGGCGATCCCGGCCCGCCGCACCATGCCGCCGGACAGCGTCCGCATCCGGTCGTCGGCGCGGTCGGCCAGCCCCACCCGCTCGATCGCGCGCTGCACCGCGCCGGGAACCTCCTGTTTCGGCATCTCCTTGAGCCACGCCATGTACTCGACGAACTCCCGCACGGTGAACCGCTTGTAGAAGCCGAACTCCTGCGGCAGGTAGCCGATGGCGCGGCGCAGCTCCCGCTTGCCCGCCTTGCCGGAGACGTCCGTGCCCAGCAGCGACAGCGTGCCGCCGGCCGGCCGCAGCACCGTGGCCAGCGCCCGGATGAGCGTCGTCTTGCCGGCGCCGTTCGGGCCGAGCAGCCCGTGCACTCCCGTGCCGAGCGCCAGGTCGAGCCCGTCGACGGCCATCTTGCGCCGGCCGGCCCGCACCCGCAGCCCGCCCGCCCGGATCTCCCAGGCGTACGTGGCCGGTGCGACCTCGCCCGCGCCTACCGCGCGTGTCATGAAAGTGTCCTTCCGATCGTTCATCGATATGCACCCAGCAGGGTGTACGCGCTCCGGCGCGCCACCACCCCGGCGATCCCCAGCGCGGCGAGCGCACCCCACACGGGCAGGCTGTCCGGCTGCAGGGCGAAAGAGGTACGGCTGAGCAGCGCCGTCGGCGCCATGATCACCACGGCCCACACGCCGGCCAGGGCCATGGCGGCCCGGACCATCCCGACGAACCCGCCCAGCAGGAGCGTCCCGGCGGTGAAGGCCAGGCACGGCAGCAGCCACAGCGCCACCGTGGCGCCGCCCGCCCAGCCGGCGGCCAGCAGCGCGGGCAGCACCACGGCCAGCTCCACGGCCAGCACCGCCGCCGTACGCCGCGCCAGCAGGCCCAGCCCGGCCCTCGGCGTCGCCGCGACCACCTCGTGAGCCGGGTCCAGGCCGCGTCCCCACGACACGGCCACGCCCGCCACGGGCAGCACCGGCGCCACCAGCAGCACCAGGGAGACGTCGCCGAGGGACAGCCGTCCGAGCAGCGCCCCGAATGCCGTCACGAGCACCGTCATCAGCACCCACGGCGCCAGCACCGGAGTGGCCCAGCGGGCCGCCCACACGCTGCCCCACCGGGTCCGCCACGGCGTCGCCCAGCCCAGCCGGCGGCGCGGCGGCGCCGGGGCGATGCCGCCGAGCCGGGGCCGCAACGCGCCCCACACGCTCTCGACCAGCGCCGCCACCTCCGGGGCCGGCGCGCCCGCCAGCCTGTCCCGGCAGTGCGAGCACGCCTCCAGGTGCGCCTCCAGCGCCCACAGTTCGTCGTCCGCGAGCCCGTCCCCGCGGGCGTAGCCGGCGATCAGCCGGTCCGACGCGTGCCTGCCGCTGTCCGGGCCGCTCATGACAGTGCCTCCCGCCGTGATTCCCGCCGTGATTCCCGCAGCGATGCCCGCAGTGACTCCCTCAGCGACTCCCGCATCGCGTTTCTCGCGCGCCGGGCGCGGGTCTTGATCGTGCCCTCCGGGACGCCGAGGAGCACGGCCGTCTCGCGGACCGTCAGGCCGTCGAGCACCATGGCCTGCAGCACCTGGCGCAGCTCGGGGGCGAGCAGGCGCAGGGCGTCGCCGACATCGCCGCCGACGGTCGTGGCCAGCGCCTCGTCCTCGGCGGCGGGCGCGATCCCGGCGTCGGCCGCCGCCGCGGGGGGCTCCGCGTGGTGGGCGCGCCGCCGGAAGGCGTCCACCAGCCGGCGGGCCGCGATCGTCCACAGCCAGCCCATGGCCGTCCCGTCGGCCGCCACTCCCGCGAACGCGCCCGCCGCCCGCCACACCGCCAGATACGTCTCCTGCATCACCTCGGCGACGACCTGCTCGTCGGCGCAGCGGCGGCGCAGCCGCGTGGCGATCCACGGCGCGGTGCGCCGGTACAGCTCCTCGAACGCCGCCTGGTCACCCTTGGCGACGCGCCGGACGAGCTGCTCCTCGTCCGGCGTCCTCCTCGTCCTCACACTTCACAGACGCCGCACCGGGCCCGTACGGTTTTCCGTAGGTGGTGACATGCGTCACATCGGCGCCCGGGCGATCCTTCGCCGGGCATGCGAACGGCCCGCACCCCGAAGGGCGCGGGCCGGGCGCGAGCGGCTTACTGCGAGGCCGACGGGCTGGCCGAGGGACTGGTGGTGTCCATCGGCGTCTGCTGCTGCTGCGGCTCAGGCGGGAGGGGGGCCTCTTCGGCGGTGGTCTGCACCGCGTCGGGGCCGCCGCACGTGGCGCCGGGCTCAGGCGTGTCGGGCCCGTTCTGGTACTTCTTGATGAACGCGCCCAGCTTCGGGTCGCCCGGGTCGGTCAGCTTGAGCTGGTGGCCCCACGAGGAGACGACGATCGGCGACGGCAGGTTGGCGAACGGGCTGACCAGCATGTAATCCTGCTGCCCGGTCGACGCCGCGACGTCCTTCAGCTGGTCGATCTGCGCCTTGGGCAGGTCGGGCCGGTAGGTGATCCAGATGGCGCCGTGCTCCAGCGAGTGGACGGCGTGCTCGGGGTGGATCGGCTTGTCGTAGACCTGGCACAGCTGCCAGTAGTTGTTGTGCTCGCCGCCGACGGGCGGCGTCTCCTTGTAGGAGACCGCGTTCCACACGTGCTGGCCGGCCTCGTACTTGACGCTGGCGACCCCGTCGAGCGAGGTCTCCTGGGCCCGCTTGATCAGGTAGAACCCGACCACGCCGACGAGCAGCACGATGACGAGACCGCCCGCGCCCCACATCAGAAAGGCGGCACGGCGCTCCTTGGCCTTCTGCGCGTCCCGCATCTTCTGCAGGTGCTCGCGCCGGGCCTGCGCCTTCTCCTTCGTCATCGTTCCTCCAGAGGCGTACCAACTGCGGGTTACCCTATGCCCTCCCGGCGTATGCGGAGAATAAGCGGCGCATAAGCATGCGATCACAACCGCTCCCGCAGGTGGGTAACCTGAATACGCCATGGAGAAGCCCGCCGGAAAGCCGCTGTTCGCCGCCCTCGCCGTCCTCGTCGTCGCCGTGGCGGCGGCCTTCCTCGTGTTCGGCGGCCGGGGCACTCCGGGCGAGACGTCGGCCGAGGCGGGGTTCGCCCGCGACATGGCCACGCACCACGCGCAGGCCGTCGACATGTCCTTCACGATCAGGGACAAGAGCGAGTCGCGGGAGATCAGGAGCCTGGCCTTCGACATCATCAACACGCAGGCCAACCAGCGCGGCATGTTCCTGGGCTGGTTGCAGCAGTGGGAGCTGACGCAGGCGACGAACCTGCGGCCGATGGCGTGGATGAGCGGTCACGGCCACGGTGCGCGGCAGCCCCAGGGCGGCGCGATGCCCGGCATGGCGTCGGAGGCGGAGCTGGCCAAGCTGGCCGAGCTGCGGGGCGCCGAGGCCGAGGTGCTGTTCCTGCAGCTGATGATCCGCCATCACGAGGGCGGCGTGCAGATGGCCGAAGGGCTGCTCAAGTTGTCGGACCGGCCCGAGGTGGCCAACATGGCCCGCAAGATCGTCGAAGGGCAGTCGGGCGAGATCGAGCTGATGACCAAGCTGCTCGGCCACCGCAACGCGCAGCCGCTGCCGACCATCCTGAAATGACCCGATGAGCGCCGACGCGGTCGTGGTGGGGTCCGGGCCCAACGGGCTCGTCGCGGCCGTGACGCTGGCTTCGGCCGGGCGGAAGGTGCTCCTGCTGGAGGCGGCCGCTGAATTCGGCGGCGCCCTGCGGTCGGCGGAGCTGACCCTGCCCGGCCGGGTGCACGACATGGGCGCGACCGTGATGGCGATGGCGCTGGCCTCCCCCGCGACGCGCGGCCTCGCGCTGGACGGGGTCGAGTTCGCCCATCCGCCCGTGGTGGCCGCGCATCCGCTGGACGACGGCCCGGCCGTGCTCGTCCACCGTGACGCGGGCCGCACCGCGGAGGGGCTGGGGCGGGACGCCGGCGTCTGGCGGGCGGTCGTCGGGGCGGCGGAGCGGGCCGGGTTCCCGCTCGTGGATCTGCTGCTGAAGCCGCTGGGGCCGTGGGAGCTTCGACCGGCCGCGTTCGCGGCGGCCGCCCGGTTCGGGGTGGCGGCGGCGCTGCCGGCGACGACGCTCGCGCGCCGGGCGTTCCGCACGAGGCGGGGGCGGGCGCTGCTCGCGGGCATGGCCGCGCACTCGATGCTGGACCTGCGCGCGCCGCTCACCGCCGGCTACGGCCTGACGCTCGCCGTGCTCGCCCATCTGGTGGGCTGGCCGCTGGTGGCGGGCGGCTCCCAGCGGCTCGCCGACGCCCTGGTCGCGCGGCTGCGGGAGCTGGGCGGCGAGGCGGTGGCCGGGCACCGCGTGCGCGGCCTGCGGGAGCTGGACGCCCCGACGGTGGTGCTGGACGTGCCGCCGCGCGAGTTCGCGGCGCTGGCGGACCAGCCGGGCCGCCACGGCGAGCTCCCCCGGCGCTACCGGGAGCGGCTGCTGCGGTTCCGGCACGGGCCCGGCGTGTTCAAGGTCGACTGGGCGCTGGACGGGCCGGTGCCGTGGCGCGACCCGGGCGTGGCGGGCGCGGGCACGGTGCACCTGGGCGGCACGCTGGAGGAGATCGCGCTCAGCGAGGCCGAGACGGCCGCCGGGCGTCACTCGCCGCGCCCGTACGTCCTGCTGGTGCAGCCGTACGCGGCCGACCCCGGCGGCCGGGGCGGGCACACGCTGTGGGCCTACTGCCATGTCCCGAACGGCTCCCGCGCCGACCTGACGGGCGCGATCGAGGCGCAGATCGAGCGGTACGCGCCCGGCTTCCGGGACCGGGTGCTGGCCCGGCACGTCATGGGGCCCGCCGCGCTGGAGGCGGCGAACCCCAACCTGGCCGGTGGCGACATCGGCGGCGGGCTGGCGAGCCTCGGGCAGTTCCTCAGGCGGCCGGTGTGGTCGCCGGCGCCGTGGCGCACCCCGCTGCCCGGCGTGTTCCTGTGCTCGGCGTCCACGCCGCCGGGGCCCGGGGTGCACGGCATGGGCGGCTGGCAGGCCGCCCGTCTCGCGCTGAAGGGCTAGGAGCCGGCCAGTTCCTCGGCGATCGCCGAGGCGAACGCGTCGACGTCCTCCTCGGTGGTGTCGAACGCGCACATCCAGCGCACCTCGCCGGTCGCCTCGTTCCAGGTGTAGAAGCGGAAGCGCTTCTGCAGCCGGGCGGTGACGTCGGCGGGCAGGATCGCGAAGACCGCGTTGGCCTCGACGGGCCGCGGCACCTCGACGCCGGGCAGGTCGCGCACGGCCTCGGCCAGCCGTCTGCCCATGGCGTTGGCCCGGCGGGCGTTGCGCAGCCACAGGTCGCCCGAGAGCAGCGCCTCGAACTGCGCCGACACGAACCGCATCTTCGACGACAGCTGCATGAACGTCTTGCGCAGGTAGTCGACGCCGGTGGCGGCCTCCGGGTTGAGCACCACGACCGCCTCGCCGTACAGCAGCCCGATCTTCGTGCCTCCGAAGGAGAGCACGTCGACGCCCGCGTCGGTGGTGAGCGCCCGCAGGGGCACGCCGAGCGCGGCGGCGGCGTTGGTGAGGCGGGAGCCGTCGAGGTGGACGAGCAGGCCGCGCTCGTGCGCGTGGTCGCAGATCGCGGCGATCTCGTCCGGGGTGTAGAGGGTGCCCAGCTCGGTGGTGTTGGAGAGGGAGACGACCTTCGGCTGGGCGCGGTGCACGTCGCCGAAGCCCCACGCCTGACGGTCGATCAGCTCGGGGGTGAGCTTGCCGTCGGGCGTGGGCACGGTGAGCAGCTTGATGCCGCCGGTCACCTCGGGGGCGCCGCCCTCGTCGGTGTTGATGTGGGCGGTCTCGGCGCAGATGACCGCCTCCCAGTGCGCGGTCATCGCGCGCAGGGAGACGACGTTGGCGGCGGTGCCGTTGAACACCGGCCACACCTGCGCCCGCTCGCCGAAGTGCGCGCGGAAGACGTCCTGCAGCGCCTCGGTGTAGACGTCCTCGCCGTAGGCGATCTGGTGACCGCCGTTGGCGTCGGCGATGGCCCGCAGGATCTCGGGGTGCACCCCGGCGTAGTTGTCGCTGGCGAACGCTTTGAGCCGGGGGTCGTGCCGGGGAGTCACGTAGTGAGGTCCAATCGCGTGGCGTTGATCTGCTCGGCCGGCTGGTCGAAGAGGCCGCCGATGGCTTCGGCCAGGTCGCGCACGTCGGTGAAACCGGCGAACTTGGCGCTCGGCTTGGCGGCGCGCATGGCGTCGTTGACCAGGGCCTTCACGACCAGGATAGTGGCGGCGCCCGGAGTGCCGCGCAGCGCGTCGGCCAGCGCGAGAGTCCACGCCTCGGCGGCGGCCTTGGCGGCGGTGTAGGCGTCGCCGCAGGCCTCGGGCCTGCCCGCGGCCTTGGCCGAGATGATCACGAACCGGCCGTTGGCGCTCTTGCGCAGCAGCGGCTCGAAGGCCAGCGACACGTGCTGCAGGGTGCGGATGAGCAGGTCGTGCAGCGAGTCCCAGTCGGCGAGGTCGGTGCGGTCGAACGAGGGCGAGCCGCGCCAGCCGCCGACCAGGTGCACGACGCCGTCGACGCGGCCGTGCTCGGCGTCGATCCGCTCGGCCAGGGCCTGTACGGCGGCGCGGTCGAGGAGGTCGACGTCGTCCTTGTCCACGCCGATCACGGTGTGGCCGTGCTTGGTGAAGTGTTCGGTCACCGCCGCGCCGGTGGGGCCGGCCGCGCCCGTCACAAGAATGATCATGCCCGGATCCCCTTCGTCGACTCGACCACGTCGGCCAGCTTACGGCGCAGCGCCTCGTAGAACATGCTGAGGGGGAACTCGTCCGGCAGCACCGCGTCCACCTTGGCCTTCTGCTCCTCGGGCAGCGCCGCGATCCCCTTGGCCCACACCGAGCCCGGGTCCGGCGCCACGTAGGCGCTGACCAGTTCGTGGGCGGCCAGCCAGTGGGCCAGCTTGGAGCGGTCGATGCTGTCGCGGTAGAGCTTCTCCACCTCGCCGCGCAGGTCGGCGACGCCGTCGGCGACCCGGTCCCAGTCGATCGAGAGCCGGTTGTCCGTCCACCGCACGATGTCGTTGCGGTGCAGGTAGGCGAACAGGAGCTGACCGCCGAGCCCGTCGTAGTTGCGCACCCGCGCCCCCGTGATCGGGAAGCGGAACAGCCGGTCGAACAGGATCGCGTGCTGCACGTACCTGGCGTGCGGCACCCCGCGCCGCTCCAGCTCCACGGCCTCGCCGAACGCGGTCAGGTCGCAGCGCAGCTCCTCCAGCGAGTACAGCCAGTACGGCATCCGCTGCTTGATCATGAACGGGTCGAACGGCAGGTCGCCGTGGCTGTGCGTGCGGTCGTGCACCAGGTCCCACAGCACGAACGTGTCCTGGGCGAGCTGCTGCGACTCCAGCAGCCGGGCGGCGTCCGGCGGCAGGTCCAGCTTCAGCGTGCCGGTCGCGGCCTTGGACACGCGCCGGAACCGGGCGGCTTCGCGGTCGGCGAAGATGCCGCCCCAGGTGAAGCGGGCCGGCGCCTGCCGGACGGCCACGGTCTCGGGAAACAGCACGGCCGAGTGCGTGTCGTAGCCGGAGGTGAAGTCCTCGAACGCGATCGGCACGAACATCGGGTTGTCGTAGCCGCCCGCCTCCAGCTCGGCCAGCCAGTCCGGCCAGATGGTGCGGATCCAGACGGCTTCCAGGTTGCGGTCCGGGTTGCCGTTCTGCGTGTACATGGGGAACACCACGAGGTGTTCGAGGCCGTCCTCGCGCTGGGTGTCGGGGTGGAACAGCTCCAACGAGCGCAGGAAGTCGGGGACGCCGAGGTCCTGTTCGGACCACTGGGCGAGGTCGTCGCGCACGGCCTGCAGATAGGCGGCGTCATGCCCGAAATATGGTGAAATTTCGCCAATTGCGGTGGAGATTGCGGCGACCAGTTCCTTGGCCCGCCCCTTCTCCTCCGGCACCGAGCCGTCCTTGACCTGCAGCGGGCGCAGCTCCTCGACGGCGGCCTTGATCCGGGCGAACAGCGCCGCCTTGGCCTCGTCGCGCTCCCCGGCCCCGGCTCCGGCGTCAGGCACCCGGGCGGCCCAGGTGACCACGTTCCCCCACAGCCTGCGGTGGTCGTAGTCGTCGATCGAGTCGTCGCCGAACAGGTCGGAGTCGGCGAACACCACCAGGCGGCCCCGCCCGTACGGGAGCGCGAGGGCGAGCGGCGCGCCGGCCGGATCGGCGTCCGGCGACGTGGCGAACAGGACGGTCGCGCCGCCCTCGGCCGCCAGCACGCCGGAGCGGTAGAAGCAGGCGGCCCTGACGCCCGCCAGCACGCCGTCACCGGTGGCGCGCTCGCCGAGCACCCAGGTGGCCACGTCCCGGTGCGCGTGCCGGGGGTCGCGCACGGTGGTGTGCCCGACGCTCACGCCGAACCGGGCGAGCAGCTCGGCCAGGTTGTTGCCGTACTTGTCCTGCTCCTCCTCGGCCAGCACGACCAGGCCGCCGCCGCCGGAGACGAACGCCTCGACGGCGTCCAGCTCGGCCGGGGTGAAGACCGGGCTGCCCTGCCCGGTGGTGCGCTCCCAGCGCTCGCCGGACGGGTGCGCGATGACCAGGACGTCCTGGTCCTGGAGCGTTCCCGCGTCGAGCGCGCCCTCGGTGTGGGCCGTCACCGTGTGGCCGAGGTGGCGCAGCAGCCCGGCGGCGCGCGCGTAACTGTTGTCGTCGGGGTGGGCGGGGTTGATGGCCTCGGCGACGTCGCGCCGGATGGTCCACGACTCGCTGTGGGCCTCGTCGAACAGCACTCGGGGGAACGCATGCATGAAAATCTCCTGTCACTACCGCCTTATAACGGAAAATATACACACATGTTGGGCATAGCTCGCAAAAGCCTTCCGCATGCTGAGATCAGTTCGCGTCCCCCGGGCGCACCACGCCGGACTCGTAGGCGAACACGACCGCCTGCGCCCGGTCGCGCAGGCCCAGCTTCATCAGCACCCGCGCCACGTGCGTCTTGACCGTGGCCTCCCCCACGTACAGGTCGCGGGCGATCTCGGCGTTGGTCAGGCCGCGCGCGAGCAGCCGCAGCACCTCCAGCTCGCGAGGCGTCAGGTCGCCGAGCCGGGGCGAGGGCACCGGCTCGGCGCGGCCGGCGAACGAGGCGATCACCCGGCTGGTCACCGCCGGGTCGAGCAGCGCGTCACCGGCGTGCACGACGCGGATGGCCTCGATGAGCTGTTCCGGCGGCGACACCTTCAGCAGGAAGCCGCTGGTGCCCGCGCGCAGCGCCGCCCAGAGGTTCTCGTCGGTGTCGAACGTGGTCAGCGTGATGACCTTGGGCGGCGACGGGGTGCCGAGCAGCTCCCGCGCGGCGCTGAGGCCGTCCAGGCGCGGCATGGAGATGTCCATCAGCACGATGTCGGGCCGGGTGCGCCTGGCCACGGCGATGGCGTCACGCCCGTCGGCCGCCTCGCCCACGACCTCCATGCCGGGGTCGCTCTCCACGACCATGCGCAGCCCTGCCCTGACCATCGCCTGGTCGTCCACGATGACGATACGTATGCCCACAAATCCCGAAGGGTAGACGGGTCCGGGGCCGTTGAACACCCAGGTCAAGCAGTACGCAAGTCAGTTCCAAGCCGGAGGTCAGGAGACGACCACGCTCTGCCTGACGCGGACCTGGGTGGCGTCGTCACAGCTGTTGCGCGCGCAGAAGTACAGCATGAGGATGGGTTTGGGCTGGTGGTCGATGACGTAGCCGACGAAGCCCAGCGCGTTGCCGGTGTTGCGGTCGCGCAGCGAGCCGTCGTAGCGGGTGGCGTCGCGGTTGCCGGCCCGGTCGGGCACCGGGGCGCTGACCTCGATCTCGCCGGGCAGCAGGCCCTCCATCATGGCCTTCATCTCGTCCCGGCCGGCGCCGGCGGTGAGGGTGTCGGAGACCTGCACGTACACGCCGACGGCGCTCTCCGGGTCGCCGGTGATGACGTTGTTGACGGCCGCCCAGTCGGCGTTCGCGCCCGAGACGAACATCGCCTCGAACTCGGCCGCGCGCGGCGAGGCCAGCGCGAACAGGTCCGCGTGCGTACGGGCCGTCCAGCCCCCGGGATGCTCGAAGGTGAGCGGCGCGGCGGCGGTGTTCTGGTAGCGCACCCACGACTCGCCGCGCTGGCTGATCACGATCATGACGACCAGGGCCAGCGCCGCGACCGCCGCCACCAGCGCCGCCGCCACGATCGGCAGCCGCCCCGGTCGCCCGCCCCGCTTCGGCAGCCTCCCCGGCCCGGTCTCCGCCCCGCCACCGGGCCCGGTCAACGGCCCCGAGTACGCGTCCCCGGCCTGCTGCCCGCCGCCGGGCGCCCCGCTCCACCCGGACGCGCGCCCCCCGGGAGCAGGGGAGCCCCCTGCGTGGGGACCGCCGGAAGAGGACCCGGCCCCTCCATGGGGACCGGCCGACGCGGACGCGCCCCCTCGGCCGGGACCGCCCTGGGCGCGGTCGCGCCCGCCGGACAGGCCCGGCGCGGAGTCCGGGCCACCGTGCGGGCCACCGTGCGGGCTGCCGTGCGGGCCACCGTGCGGGCTGCCCTGGGCGCGGCCGAAGGCGGCCGGCGCCGGGTGAGGGGCACTCCCGCCCGGGACGTCCTGCGGGCCGCTCCGCCCGGGGACGGCGTGAGGACCGCTCTGTCCGGGAACCGCGTGGGGGCCGCTCCGGCCGGGGACGGCGGTCCCGTACGGGACGTCGATGACGGCGCGGAGGGCGTCCACGAAGGCGGTGCACGACGGGTAGCGCTGCTCGGGCGCCTTGGCCAGCGCCCGGCTCATCACCGCGTCCACCTCGGGCGGCAGGTCCGGCCGCAGCGTCGACAGCGCGGCCGGCTGCTCGGCCAGGTGCGCCCACAGCAGCGCGATGTCGTTGTCCCGCTGGAACGGCAGCCGCCCCGACAGCCCCTCGTACACGACACACGCCAGCGCGTACTGGTCGGCGCCGCCGTCGATGTGCTCCTTGTTGATCTGCTCCGGCGACATGTAACGGGGCGTGCCGATGAACTGGTCGGTCTGCGTCAGCCCGGAGATCGACGTGCGGTGCTTGGTGATGCCGAAGTCGGTCAGGTAGACGTGCTCCCCGGCCAGCAGGATGTTGGCCGGTTTGACGTCCCGGTGGATCAGGTCGTGCGCGTGCGCGGCGTCGAGCGCGGCGGCAACCTGGGCGAAGATCCGGCTCGCCGGCCCGAGCGGCAGCGGCCCGCGGTCGTGGATGAGCCGCCGCAGGTCGAGCCCGTCGACGTAGCGCATGGCGATGTAGAGGACGCCGTCGGCGTCGGCGTTGGCCTCGTAGATGGGGATGATGTTGGGATGCTCGATGCTGGCCACGGTCCTGGACTCCAGGATGAACCGCTGCCGGAACCGGTCGTCCACGCTCAGCACCGGGTTGAGGATCTTCAGCGCGACCCGGCGGCTGAGCCGGGGATCCAGGGCCAGGTAGACGACGGCCATGCCGCCCTTGCCGACGATGTCCTCGATGTAGTAGCCGGCCACCTCCTGGCCGATGAGGGCTCTGTCGTTCACGTGCATCACGTCTCGCTGGGGTGACCGCAGTAGCCGCAGAAGCGGTGCGCGGGCCCGAGTCGCATCCCGCAGGCGGTGCAGTAGGCGATCGACGGCTCGCCCGCGGTCAGCACCTGCTTCTGCTGCGGGATCGCCTGGAGGGGCACCGATCTGCGCACCACCACCGTCTGGTTGGCGCCCTCGTCGAGCGGCGGCTGCATGACGGCCATCGGGGGCGGCGGCTCCGACGGCCGCTCGACCGGCGCGCGCCGCCGCCACAGCAGGAACGCCCCGGTGCCGGCGGCGACGAACAGCACGGCCGCCGCCGCGATGAACGGCCACAGCGGCGTGGCGCCCGTGGCCGGCGGGGCGCTCTGCCCGGTGCCGGCGTCGTCGGGGCCGCCGCGTTTGGCGAGCGAGATCTTCAGCAGTTCGGCGGCGACCACGTTGCCGGGGTAGAGCTCCAGCACGCGCTGGAAGCCGGGGGCGGCCTCGGTGTAGTAGCTGGTGTGGTAGCGGGTCAGCGCGCCCTCGAACGCCGAGTCGATCGCCCCCCGGCGCGGCGCGATGCCGGCCTTGGTGAGCGCGGCGGTGATCTCGCGGACGCCGATCATCTTGGCTTCCTTGCCGCCGCCGATGAGCATGCCGATGACGTGGCCGTCCTTGTCGCCGATCACCGGCGCGCCCATGAGACCCCGGTCGGCCAGGCCGCCCAGCTTGACGGGCTCGTCGACCTTCTTGTCCGGGTCGCCGAACGGCCGGCCGGTGTCGCCCTTGCCGCCGCCCTTGCCCAGGTGCGCGATCTCGACGGTGTTCTGCACGTCGGGGCCGGGACGGCCGAGGAAGCCCGCCACGTTGGTGGGCGAGCCCGCCTGGTCGGGCACCTTGTCGGCGAGCGGGGCGGTGGGCATGCCGACGCTGCCGACGGCGCGCCCGGTGGGCATGAGCACGGCCGGGCTGTCGGGCCCGGACCCGGCCTTGACCAGGTCGGCCTTGAACCCGTCGGTGTCGGCCGGGGCCACGTTGGGGAAGATCGTGATCTCGGTGGAGACGTCGACGATGCAGGTCGCGGTCGACTTCTTCGGCGGGTAGCACTGCTTGAGGTGCCGGTCGAGCAGCGGGTCGTCGAGCGAGTGCCGCTCGGCGTCCTGCGGGATCTTGACGTCGTGATGCTCGGCGAAGATCTTGTTGGCGGCCCGTACGGCCACGTCGTCGCCGGTCTGCACGACGCGGGTCAGCGTGACGATCGCGCCCTCGGGGTTGACGACGGTGCCGGTGCCCTGGCCCAGCGGGAAGTCGTAGGAACGCTCCACGTGCCGCAGCTCGCCGATGTGGTCGAGCAGGGTTATCTCCACGTGGGAGACGGCCTCCACCCGCACGACGGCGGGGGTCACCAGGTCGGTGATGCCGCTGGGGTGCTCGTGCGCCGCCGCGGGCAGGGCGAGCAGCGCGATCGTCATCGTGAGACCGCCGGCCAGAGCTGGAAGACGCGCCATCGCCGCTCCCGAACGAAGGGATATGACCAGGGTCCCAATCACCTGCCGTAAGTCAAGAGAGCGGCGGGCAGGCATCCGCCGGATGTTGGGACTCCCACGACGACCCCATCGCCGGGACGGCCTCCGGCGTTACGCGATCAGGTCGGCGCGGCCGCAGGAGTCACCGTCGAACGCGTACGCATGGACGGTCGGGCCCTCATCCAGCTCGACCCGCCAGTGGACGGGGATTCCGGCCGCCCCGTAGGCCACAGCGAGCCGGACGTGCTCCGGTGAGAGCTCCGGCTGACCGGCCCGGGCGATCTCCCGGGGCACGACCGCAAGGTCGGGAATGGAGAAGTCGGTGTCACTCACGCGCAGCGAGGGTGGCGGCGAGCTGATGCAGCGCGTCAGGGGGCAGGGCTCAGCAGTAGGCTCCCGTTGTAGGGCTCGTGGCGCTTCCCGTCGTCGGGGATCGTCGCCATCGCGGTCACCCTCGCAGTGTCGCAGACGGTACTTACCCGGATGCGATCACTTTCCGTCCCAGGGCCGCCACTCTGCGGCGCCCTGCCGGACGGCGGCGTGGACGGCGCGGGCGAGCCGGGCGCCCCACTCCGAGCGGGGCCCGCCGAACAGTTCCTCGGGACCGCTGGCCGGAACGGCGAGGCAGACGGCGTCGGAGGCGGTGCCGGTGCCCGCGTAGCCGGTCTCGGCGAGCGCCTGCGCCTTGGCCTCGGTGATCGTCATCACGGCGTTGACCAGGGCGGCGTCGGTCATCGCGACCGGCAGCACGGCCAGGATGTTGATCGTGCCGACCCGTATGGGCGCCAGCTCCGGGTCGGCGGTGCCCTCGGGGGCGGCAGCCCAGGTGGGCACGCGCAGCCCGACGGTGGCCACGGCGCGGGCGCCGCCGTCGCCGGCCTCGGTGTAGCGATCGACGGAGGCCGCCGTCATCATGCCGACGCCGCTGCCGCCCGGGCCGAGCGAGGTCAGGTGCTCGACCGGATCGGTGCGCGCGTAGCCGGCCACGACCTGGGCGTTCAGCACCCACGAGCGCGGCCCGATGCCGCCGCCGAGCATGGCCGAGGAGATCATCCGCCAGCCGGGCCCGAACTCCCAGAGCAGCGACCCGAGGCGCACGCCTTCCTCGACGCGGTAGCTGAGCTTCACGGTTCTCCTCTGACGAGGTGGACGACGGGCCGTCCGCCCGGGCCCGGCTCGATCATGACACGGGCGTCGAAGTGCTCGCCGACGAGCGGTTCGGTGAGCACCTTGCCCGGTTCGCCGCAGGCGACCGCGCGGCCGCGGGCGAGCAGCAGCAGGGTGTCGGCGTACTGGCCGGCGAGGGTCAGGTCGTGCAGCGTGGTGATCACGGTGAGGCCGTCGGCGCGCCTGAGCCGGTCCACGAGCTCCAGCACCTGCTGCTGGTGCCCGAGGTCGAGCGCGGTGGTGGGCTCGTCGAGCAGGAGCACGGGCGCCTGCTGGGCGAGGGCGCGGGCGAGCACGACCCGCTGCCGCTCGCCGCCGGACAGCTCGCCGACCCTGCGGACGGCGAACTCCGCCAGGTCGAGCCGGTCCAGGACGGACGCGGTGACGTCCCGGTCGTGGCGGCTCTCCCTGCCCAGATAGGGGATGTACGGGGTGCGGCCGAGCAGGGCGTAGTCGAAGACCGTCATGTCGGGCGGCAGCGCCGGGGTCTGCGGCGCGTAGGCGATGAGCCGGGCCCGTTCGCGGGGTTTGAGCGTGGCGGCGGACCGGCCGCCGACGTCCACCTCGCCCCGGTGGGCCAGCGCGCCCATGACGGCCTTGAGCAGCGTCGACTTGCCGGCGCCGTTGGGCCCGATGATCGCCAGCCACTCGCCGCGCCGTACGGTCGCGTCGACGCCGGTCAGCACTTCGCGCTCGCCGAGCCGTACGGACAGGTCGCGGACGCCGATCATGTCGCGGTCCTCCGCGTCATGCGCAGGACGGCCACGAAGAACGGCGCGCCGACGAACATGGTGACGACGCCGATGGGCAGCTCGGCGGGGGCGATGACGGTGCGCGCGGCGAGGTCGGCGAGCACCAGGAAGGCGGCGCCGGCGATCAGCGACAGCGGCAGCACGCTGCGGTAGGAGCCGCCGGCGAGCCGGCGCACGACGTGCGGGACGACGATGCCGACGAAGCCGATGAGCCCGCTGACCGCGACGGCGGCGGCGGTCGCCAGCGCGCCGGCCAGCAGCACCGCGAACCGCACCCGCGCGGCCCGCACGCCGAGGCTGACCGCTTCCTCGTCACCCACCGACAGCACGTCCAGCATGCGGCCGTGCAGGAGCAGCAGCACGGCCGAGACGACGGCGTAGGGCAGCACCAGCCGGAACTGTTCCCAGCCGCCGCCGACGTCGCCGAGGATCCAGGCGTAGATCCGCTGCAGCTCCTCGACCTTGAACTGCTGCACGAACGTCTGGATCGCGGTCAGGAACGAGGTGACGGCCACCCCGGCCAGCACCAAGGTCGAGGTGCCGCCGGAGCGGCCGGCGGTGTTGCCGAGCGCGTAGGCGAGGAACACGCCGCCGACGGCGCCGGCGAACGCGGCCACCGGGATGCCGGCCGCGAGCTGCGGCAGCAGCACGATGGCCACGGTCGTCATGAGCCCGGCGCCGGCGGCGGCGCCGAGCAGGTACGGGTCGGCCAGCGGGTTCCTGAACACGCCCTGGTAGCCGGCCCCGGCGATGGCCAGCAGCCCGCCGACCACGGCCGCGACCAGCACCCGGGGCAGGCGCAGCTCGTACAGCAGCCCCTGCTCGACGGGCGTCAGCCCGGACTCGACGGTCACGAACGGCAGCCAGTCGGCCGCCTGCGCCACCACCTGCCACGGCGAGATGTCGGCCGCGCCGCCGAGCAGGCCCGCGACCATGGACAGGGCCAGCACCGCCAGCGCGCCGGCCAGCCAGAGCGGCCGGGCGCGTGACTGCCCGGCCGCCGCGTCGGCGGTCCGCACTAGCGGCCGGCCGCCTTGGTGACGGCGTCACCGATCGCCCGGGCCAGGTCGACGACGCGGGGCCCCCAGCGGGAGGCGACGTCGTCGTCCAGCTCGATCACCTGGTCGCCGGTGATGGCGGACAGGTTCTTCCAGCCGGGGCGCTTGGCCAGCGCCTCCTTGTTCTGCTGGCAGCACTTCACGTCGGCCAGGAAGATCAGGTCCGGGTCGGCCTGGGCGACGAACTCGGCCGACAGCTTGGGGTAGCCGCCCGCCGCGTCCGGCGCCTTGTCGGCGATGTTGGTGAGCCCGAACATGCCGTAGATCTGGCCGATGAACGTCGTGGACGTGGCGGCGTACGGCGTCTGGTCGAGCTCGTGGTAGTAGGTGAGGCCCGCCTTGGGGGCGCCGGCGGCCAGCTCGGCCATCGTCGCCTTCATCCCGGCCACGACCTCGCCGGCCTTGGCCTGGTTGCCGGTGGCGGCACCCAGGTCGGTGATCTCGTCGTAGGCCTCGTCGAGGTTGTTGGCGGCGGGCTCCAGCAGGACGGGCACCTTCAGCTTGCCCAGCTCGGCGACAACGTGGTCGATGTCGTCGGAGACCACGACGAGGTCGGGCTTCTGGGCGACGATGGCCTCGACGTTCGGCTTGAAGCCGGACAGGTCCGTCTTCGGGGCCTCGGCCGGGTGGTTGGAGCGGTCGTCGACGGCGATCACCTGGGGGCCGGCGCCGATGGCGAACAGCGTCTCGGTGTGGGTGGCCGACAGCGAGATGATCCGCTGCGGCTTGGTGGCGATGGTGACGTCGCCGTTGCCGGCCTTCACCGTGACGGGGAAGGCGGCGTCGGAGGAGGGGGGCGGGGAG
>NZ_LAVL01000010.1 GCF_001083785.1 Nonomuraea sp. SBT364 | reverse complement strand
CTCCCAGGGGCTGTCGTGGGTGGGCTGGGCGTACCTCTGGGTGGCTCTCTTGGGAGGTGCGCCGGTCGTGGGCTGAGGGCTCCTCCCGGCCGGGGCTTCGCGGGCGCCTGAGAGCCCGCCAGGGCCGCCTCCAGAGAGCGGGCTCCCGAGGGACGGACGCCCGCGCTCGTCGAGGGTGGGCGCGACGGAGGGGTGAGGGGCCGCGGCGGGGTGATGTCGCGGCCCCTCACCCCGGGACCGTGGACGGGTGGCGCGGCCCGCCGCACGGTTCGTGAGGGGCGTGCTCCCGGGCCGCGCCGGTGCGGTCGGCCCGGGCGGCAGGTGCCCGGGAGAGCGGCTGGGAAGGCAGGCCCGGTGGTCAGCCCAGGTCGAGGGTCTCCAGGAGGTCGGTGAGGGAGGTCTGCGCGTCCGGGAGCCGGGTGGCGTCGTTGATGCCGCCCACGGCCGCCGGGACCTGCGGCAGCATCTTGTTGATGAGGTCGTCCTTGAGCTCGTTGACCGGCTGGGGCAGGTTGAGCGGCGCCTTGAGGCCCTCGGCGGCGACCTTGGCGGGGTCGGGGAGCTTGCCGACGGTGGCGCCGACGGGCAGGTTGCGGACGCCGGGGATGGTCGGCAGGTTGGGCAGGTCCGGCACTTCGGGGAGCCGGCCCAGGTCGGGCAGTCCGCCCGCGAGGGGGACGCCGTTGGACAGCGCGGGCATGCTGGAGGTGGCGGCGACGCCGCCGAGGTCCGACAGGCCCAGGGCACGGACCGAGCCGAGGCCGGTCAGGCCGATGCGCTCGGCGAGCCGGGCGGCGCTGTGCGCCAGCCGGCTGGTCTCGGACTTGATGACCTCGCCGGTGCCGCTGGGGTCGTCCACCCGCAGCCGGGTGGCGTCGTCGCACAACGCGGTGACCATTCGTTGCGCGCGCACGGTCGCCGACCGGTCGTGGCACTGGTCGGCCGCCGCGGCGCCCGCCCCCAGCCAGGTGACCCCCGCGGTCAGAGTGACCATGGCAAGGATGCTTCGGATGCTCCGAGATGACATTTCACGTCCCCCTGATCGTGCTCGGTGATCTGACGAACGCTGAAGCTAGTCAGGCACACGGTGCGGGACGTGCGGCTTGCCCGAAGGCTGGGCCGATCCTTACGCAGGAGCCGCGCTGATGACCGGGGCGTGGAACGCGGGCGCCCGGGGGCCGACCGGGCCTCCGGGCGCTGTGGGGCGGGACGGGTCAGCCGCGCTGGACGGTGAGCTCGTCGTCGCCGAGATCCACCAGGACCTTGTCGCCGTCGGCCACGTCGCCGGCGAGCACCGCCCTGGCCAGCTTGTCGCCGATGGCCGACTGGACCAGCCGGCGCAGCGGGCGGGCGCCGTACAGCGGGTCGTAGCCGGTGAGCGCCAGCCATTCGCGGGCCGCCGGGGTGACCTCCAGCGTCAGCCTACGGTCGGCCAGCCGCCGCGCGAGCCTGTCGACCTGGAGGTCGACGATCCTGGTCAGCTCTTCGGTGCCGAGCGCGTCGAACAGGATGACGTCGTCGAGCCGGTTGAGGAACTCCGGCTTGAACGCGGCCCGCACGGCGGTCATGACGGCCTCGCGCTTGGCGCCGTTGGCCAGCGTGGGGTCGACGAGGAACTGCGAGCCGAGGTTGGAGGTGAGGATCAGGATGGCGTTGCGGAAGTCGACGGTGCGGCCCTGCCCGTCGGTGAGCCGGCCGTCGTCGAGCACCTGCAGCAGCACGTCGAAGACCTCCGGGTGGGCCTTCTCCACCTCGTCGAGCAGCACGACCGTGTAGGGCCGCCGCCGGACGGTCTCGGTGAGCTGGCCGCCCTCCTCGTAGCCGACGTAGCCGGGCGGCGCGCCGACGAGCCGGGCGACGCTGTGCTTCTCGGAGTATTCGCTCATGTCGATGCGGGTCATCGCCCGCTCGTCGTCGAACAGGAACTCCGCCAGCGCCTTGGCCAGCTCGGTCTTGCCGACACCGGTCGGCCCGAGGAACAGGAACGAGCCCGTCGGCCTGTCGGGGTCGGCGATGCCCGCCCGGCTGCGCCTGACGGCGTCGGAGACCGCCTGTACGGCCGGCTGCTGGCCGATGAGCCGCCGGCCGAGCTCTTCCTCCATGCGCAGCAGCTTGGCCGTCTCCGCCTCCAGCAGGCGGCCCGCCGGGATGCCGGTCCAGGACGAGATCACTTCGGCGATGTCGTCGGCCCCGACCTCCTCCTTGACCATGGCGTTGTCCGGCGGCGCGGCCTCGGAGGCGGCCTTGATGGCCTGCTCCAGCTTGGGCACCTCGGCGTACATGATCTTGGACGCGGTCTCGAAGTCGCCGTCGCGCTGGGCCCGCTCGGCGGTGCCGCGCACGTCGTCGAGCTGCTTCTTGAGCTCGCCGACCTTGTTGAGGCCGGCCTTCTCGTTCTCCCAGCGGCCGACGAGCGCGTTGAGCTCCTCCTGGCGGTCGGCGAGCTCCTGGCGGAGCCGTTCGAGCCGTTGTACGGACGCCTCGTCGGTCTCCTTGGAGAGCGCGAGCTCCTCCATCTTCATCCGGTCGACGTTGCGCTGGAGCTGGTCGATCTCCACCGGGCGGGAGTCGATCTCCATGCGCAGCCGGGAGGCGGCCTCGTCGACCAGGTCGATGGCCTTGTCGGGCAGGAAGCGGTTGGTGATGTAGCGGTCGGAGAGCGCGGCGGCGGCCACCAGCGCGCCGTCGGCGATCTGGACCTGGTGGTGGCCCTCGTAGCGGCCCTTGAGGCCGCGCAGGATCGCGATCGTGTCCTCGACCGTGGGCTCGCCCACGTAGACCTGCTGGAAGCGGCGCTCCAGCGCGGGGTCCTTCTCGATGCGCTCGCGGTATTCGTCGAGCGTCGTCGCGCCGATCATGCGCAGCTCGCCGCGGGCCAGCATCGGCTTGAGCATGTTGCCCGCGTCCATGGCGCCCTCGGCGGCCCCCGCGCCGACGACGGTGTGCAGTTCGTCGATGAACGTGACGATCTGCCCTTCGCTCTCCTTGATCTCGGAGAGCACGGCCTTGAGCCGCTCCTCGAACTCGCCGCGGTACTTGGCGCCGGCGACCATCGCGCCCAGGTCGAGCGAGATGAGCCGCTTGTTGCGCAGCGACTCGGGCACGTCGCCGGCCACGATGCGCTGGGCCAGGCCCTCGACGACGGCGGTCTTGCCGACGCCGGGCTCGCCGATCAGCACCGGGTTGTTCTTGGTGCGGCGGCTGAGCACCTGCACCACGCGGCGGATCTCGGAGTCGCGGCCGATCACCGGGTCGAGCTTGCCGAGCCGGGCGCGCTCGGTCAGGTCGACGCCGTACTTCTGCAGCGCCTGGTAGGTGTCTTCCGGGGTCTCGCTGGTGACGCGGGCGTTGCCCCGTACCTTCTCGAAGGCGTCGAGCAGGGCCTGCGGGGTCGCGCCCTGCGCCTTGAGCAGGTCGGCGACCGGGCCGCCGTCGGCGGCGAGGCCGACGAGCAGGTGCTCGGTGGAGACGTAGAGGTCTTCGAGGCGGTTGGCGTGCTGGGCGGCGGTGTTCATCACCTTGAGGAGGTGACGCGAGCTCGACGGCGCGCCGACGGTGGCGCCCTGCGCCTTGGGCAGCGTCGCGAGCTGCTCCTCCGCCCTGGCCCGGAGCGTGCGCCAGTCGGCGCCGACGACGTCGAGCAGGGGCACGGCGGTGCCGCCCGTCTGGCTGAGCAGCGTGGTGAGCAGGTGAGCCGGCGCGATCTCGGGGTTGCCCTCGGCGGCGGCGCGCCTCATGGCACCCGCGAGAGCCTCCTGGCTCTTCTGGGTGAGCTTGTAGTCCATTGCTTTCTAGGCCCCCGGTGGCAGCTCGTAGCGGATCAGCGCCCTGACCATCTGCATCTCGGCGCGCAGCCGGTGAACCTCCTCGCGCAGCCGCAGGGCTTCGTTCTCCAGCTCGAGGATCCGCTTGATGCCGGCGAGGTTGATGCCCTCCTCCTGGGAGAGCCTCTGGACCTCGCGCAGCTGGACGATGTCGCGTGTGGAGTAGAGGCGGCCGCGCCCCGCGGTGCGGCCCGGGCACACCAGCCCGAGCCGGTCGTACTGCCGCAGGGTCTGCGGATGCAGACCCGACAGCTGCGCGGCCACCGAGATCACATAGACGGGTGTGTCGTCTGACAGATCGAAATAGTTGGCGTCCATCGGCTACTCGCTTCTGGCTCTCTGTATGAGATCAGCCCGCGGGTCCTCGGCCGCGGTCGCGGTGTTGAACTCCGTCAGGAGCTCGCGTGACTTGTCGTCCAGCGTCTTGGGCACGACCACCTCGACGCTGGCGAGCAGGTCACCCTTGGTGCCGTCCTTGCGGGCGGCGCCCCGGCCGCGGACCCGGAACGTGCGCCCGTTGGGCGTGCCGGCCGGGATGCGAAGCGTGACGGGCATGCCCTTGAGGATCGGCACCTTGATCTCGGCGCCCAGAGCGGCCTCGGTGAACGTCACCGGAACGGTGATGGTCAGGTTGTCGCCCGACCGGCCGAACACGGCGTGCGGCTTGACGTGCGTCTGGATGTACAGGTCGCCCGCCGGGCCGCCGTTCTCGCCCGGTGCGCCCTTGCCCTTGAGCTTGACCCGCTGCCCGTCGGCCACCCCCGCGGGGATGCGCGCCTGGATGGTGCGGGTGCTCTTGGCCCGGCCGCTGCCCTCGCACACGGGGCAGGGGTCGTCCACGAGCAGGCCGCGGCCCTTGCAGTCGCGGCAGGGCTCGGAGAAGGCGAAGTTGCCCAGGTTGCGGCTGGCCGCGCCGGTGCCCTCGCAGGTCGGGCAGACCCGCGGGGTGGTGCCGGCCTTGGCCCCCGTGCCGCTGCACGCGGTGCACGCCGCCGAGCTGGTCAGCCGGAGCGAGACCGTGGTGCCCTCGACCGCCTCGGTGAACGAGAGCGTCACCTCGGACTCGATGTCCTGACCGCGCCGCGGTCGGGTGGCGCCGGTGCTGCGGGTGCCGGTGCCGGTGCCTCCCCTGTTGAACAGGCCGCCGAACAGGTCGCTGAAGCGCTCCCCGGCCCCCTGGCCGCTCTGCTGCTGCCCGGCGGTGCCGCCGAACAGGTCGCCGAAGTCGAACGGGAAGCCGCCGCCGCCCGCGCGCTGGCCGCCCACCCCGGACCCGAACAGCGTGCGCGCCTCGTCGTACTCCTTGCGGCGCTTGCCGTCGGACAGGACGTCGTAGGCCTCGGAGACCTCTTTGAACTTGGACTCCTTGGACGGGTCGCCCTGGTTGGTGTCGGGGTGGTACTGGCGGGCCAGCTTGCGGTAGGCCTTCTTGATCTCTTCGGCGGTGGCGGACTTGGGCACACCAAGGACGGCGTAGTAGTCCTTCTCCAGGTAGTCCTTGGTGCTCATCTACGGCCCTTCGTCCTCGTCAGTTGTCTTCGTCATCGGACGCCGAGGGGGCGTCCCCGGGCTCGGCGACGGCCACCCGCGCCGGGCGCAGCACCCGGTCTCCCATGCGGTAACCGAGCTGGAGCACCTCGATGGCGGTCGGCTCGGTCACGTCGGGCGAGTAGCTGTGCATCAGGGCCTCGTGCACCATCGGGTCGAAGGGGTCGCCCTTCTGGCCGTAGGGGCTGAGGCCGAGCTTGGTGAGCGCCGCCTCCAGAGACTCTGCCACCTTCGCGAAGCCGCCGGTGAGCTCGCCGTGGTCGCGGGCCCTGCCGATGTCGTCGAGCACGGGCAGCAGGTCGGTCAGCGCCCCCGCGACCGCCTGCTCGCGGACCGCGACCCGGTCACGCTCCACCCGCCTGCGGTAGTTGGTGTATTCGGCCTGGAGGCGCTGAAGGTCGGCGGTCCGCTCGGCGAGCTGCGCCTGCAGCTCGCCGTCGGCGGCGGCGGCGGTGGCGTCGGCGGCGGCCGGCGTCGGAGGCTGCTCCGCCTCCTCGGCCTGCGTCCGGACGTCACCGGTCTCCGGGTCGATCTTGCGGTTGTCGCGGATCACCGGCTCTTCGTGCCCGTTGTCACGCGGCGGCATCACTGGTCCTTCTTCGGCTGGTCTTCGTCGACGATCTCGGCCTCGACGACGTCGTCGTCGGCCTTCTGCTCCTGGCCCGGCGTGGCGTCCTGCGGGGCGCCCTCGCCGCCGGAGGCCTGCTGGCCCTGGGCGTAGATCGCCGAGCCCATCTTCTGGCTGACCGTGGCGAGCTTCTCGGCCGAGGTGCGGATGACGTCGGTGTCGGTGCCCTCAAGAGCCTTCTTCAGCTCGCCGAGCGCCTCGTTGACCTCGGTCTTGATGTCGCCGGGGACCTTGTCGTCGTTCTCGCGGAGGAACTTCTCCGTCTGGTAGGCCAGGCCGTCGGCGTTGTTGCGGACCTCGGCCTCCTCGCGGCGCTTCTTGTCCTCCTCGGCGTAGGACTCGGCCTCGCGCATCATGCGCTCGATGTCGTCCTTGGCCAGCGCGGAGCCGCCGGTGATCGTCATCGTCTGCTCCTTGCCCGTGCCCAGGTCCTTGGCGGAGACGTTGACGATGCCGTTGGCGTCGATGTCGAAGGTGACCTCGATCTGCGGGATGCCGCGCGGCGCCGGGGCGATGCCGGTCAGCTCGAACGTGGCGAGCTTCTTGTTGTAGGAAGCGATCTCGCGCTCGCCCTGGTAGACCTGGATCTGCACCGACGGCTGGTTGTCCTCGGCCGTGGTGAAGACCTCGGAGCGCTTGGTCGGGATCGTGGTGTTGCGCTCGATGATCTTGGTGAAGATCCCGCCCTTGGTCTCGATGCCCAGCGACAGCGGGGTCACGTCCAGCAGCAGGACGTCCTTGACCTCGCCCTTGAGCACGCCGGCCTGGAGGGCGGCGCCGATGGCGACGACCTCGTCCGGGTTGACGCCCTTGTTGGGCTCCTTGCCGCCGGTCAGCTCCTTGACGAGCTCGGAGACGGCGGGCATGCGGGTCGAGCCGCCGACGAGCACCACGTGCGCGATGTCGGAGACCTTGATGCCGGCGTCCTTGATGACCTGGTTGAACGGGCCCTTGGTGCGCTCGAGCAGGTCGGCGGTCAGGCGCTGGAACTCGCTGCGGGTGAGCTTCTCGTCCAGGTGCAGCGGGCCCTCGGAGGACGCCGTGATGTAGGGCAGGTTGATGTTGGTCTCGGACTGGCTGGACAGCTCGATCTTGGCCTTCTCGGCCGCCTCGCGCAGACGCTGGAGCGCCATCTTGTCCTTGGCCAGGTCGACGCCGTGGGCGTTCTGGAAGCGCTTGACGAGCTCGTCGACGACGCGCTGGTCCCAGTCGTCACCACCGAGGTGGTTGTCGCCCGAGGTGGCCTTGACCTCGACGAAGCCGTGACCGTCCTCCTGGCCGACGTCGAGCAGGGACACGTCGAAGGTGCCGCCGCCGAGGTCGAAGACCAGGATCGTCTGGTCCTCCTCCTTGTCGAGCCCGTAGGCCAGGGCGGCCGCGGTCGGCTCGTTGATGATGCGCAGCACGTTGAGGCCCGCGACGGTGCCGGCCTCCTTGGTGGCCTGGCGCTGGGCGTCGTTGAAGTAGGCCGGGACGGTGACCACCGCGTCGGTGATCTTCTCGCCCAGGTAGGCCTCGGCGTCCTGCTTGAGCTTCTGCAGCACGAAGGCGCTGATCTGCTGCGGGGAGAACTTCTTGCCGTCGATCTCCTGGGACCAGTTGGTGCCCATCTCGCGCTTGACCGAGCGGATCGTCCGGTCCACGTTGGTGACGGCCTGCCGCTTGGCGACCTCGCCGACCAGGACCTCGCCGTTCTTCGCGAAGGCGACCACGGACGGCGTGGTCCGCGAGCCCTGCGCGTTGGCGATGACGGTGGGCTCACCGCCCTCGAGGATCGAGACGACGGAGTTGGTCGTCCCAAGGTCGATACCTACCGCACGTGCCATGAGTACGTCCTTGTAGTCAAAGTTGAGTTGGTTGGACTCAACCTACGAATGTCTGGGGTCTTTGTCAAACGACTTGAGCCTACCCGGCTCAACCCCCGGTGCGCGAAAAGCCCCCGAGTCTCCCGGGAGAGGGGGCGAGGAGGGGTCTCCCGGGAGACGGCTCGGAGGCTCAGACGGGCGTGTTCATGTCCGTCTGGATCTGGGCGGGCGTCAGGGCCTCGCCGTAGACGCGCACCTCGTCGATGAGGCCGTCGAAGTGCTCGCCCCACAGGCTGTTGCCGCCGATGCGCAGGGCGCCGCCGTCGGTGCGGATCGGGCCGCCCGCGGTCTGCTGGCCCACCTGCGTCCCGTTGACGTACAGGCGCAGCGTGGTGCCGTCGTAGGTGGCCGCCAGGTGGCTCCACGCGCCGAGGGGGAGCGAGGCGGTGCCGCCCGCGCCGACCTCGCCGCCGGCGTGGACGACGACGTGCGGCCGGTCGGTGTAGCTGCCCGCAGACAGCACGTACGCCAGGTCGCCCGCGTACTCCTTCATGATCACGGTACGCCAGCTCGTCACGTTCGACGGCTTGACCCAGGCCTCCAGCGTCATGCCGTCGGTGAGCCGGAGCCCCGCAGAGTCGGCGACCGTGACCCAGCTGGACGAGCCGTTGAACGAGAGCGCGTGGCCGTACCTGCCGGAGGCCGTCCAGGTGGCGTCCTTCAGGGTGCCGGCGTTGCCCAGGCCCGAGGAGTCGGCCGTCGTGGTCCCGGTGCCCTCGTTCATGCCGAGCGCGGCCACCAGGCCCTGGCCGGAGGGCGGCGCGGTGACGGCGGCCGGGTCCTCGGCGGACGGCGTGCTGGTGTTGCCGGCCGCGTCGAAGGCCACCACGCGGTAGTAGTACGTGCCCTCGGCCAGGCCCGGGTCGGTGAACGACGTGGTCTGCGAGGAGCCGACCTGGTTGGCGCCGGACGGCGTGAAGCCGGAGGTCGCCGAGCGGTGGACGGTGTAGCCCTCGACGCCCGTGTTGTCCGTCGAGGCGGTCCAGGTGAGCTGGGCGTGCCCGGGGCCGCCGGTGGCGGCGAGCGAGCCCGGGGTGCTCGGCGGCGTGGTGTCCGGCTCGGGCGGCGCGCCGATCGGGGTGTTCATGTCGAGCTGGATCTGGGCCGGGGTGAGCGCCCGGCCGTAGATCCGCACCTCGTCGATCAGGCCGTCGAAGAACTCGCCCCACAGCGCGTTGCCGCCGATGCGCAGCACGCCGCCGTCGGTGCGGATCGGACCGCCGGCGGCCCGCTCGCTCACCTGCGTCCCGTTGACGTACAGGCGCAGCGTGGTGCCGTCGTAGGTGGCCGCCAGGTGGCTCCAGGCGTCGAGCGGGAGCGAGGCCGCACCGCCGGCGCCGACCTCGCCGGTGGTGTGGATGACGGCGTGCGGCCGGTCGGTGTAGCTGCCGGCGGACAGCGTGTAGGCCAGGTCGGTGCCGTACTGCTTCATGATCACCGTGCGCCAGCTCGTCACCGTCTCCGGTCTGACCCAGGCTTCCAGCGTCATCCCGGTGGTGAGCCGCAGACCGGCCGAGTCGGCGACCGTGACCCAGCTGGACGAGCCGTTGAACGCCAGCGCCTTGCCGTACTTGCCGTTCGTCCACGTGGTGTTGGCCGCCGTGCCGGTGTTGGCGGCCGGTGAGGCGTCGCCGACGGCCGTGCCCGCGCCCTCGTTCATGGCGTACGCGGCCACCAGGCCCGCCGGCGACTGCGAGGTCTCGAACGCGGCCGTGTAGGTGGCGGCCGACGCCGGGGCGGTGATGTTGTGCGTGGCCGTGCCGCCGTCGGACCAGGCGTCGAACACCTGGTCGCCCTGCGGTGACGGCGCGGTGATGGAGTTGCTGGAGCCGGCGATCACCGTCCGGGTGAACGGCGCGATCGTCTGTTCCTGGTTGAACCCGAGCAGCAGGCCGGGCGGGTTCGTCCGGAAGGTCAGCTCGACCGTCCTGGGCTGGAGCATGACGCTCGCGGTGTCGGTGAGGCCGTGCCCGTCCTCGACGGTGAGCCGCAGCTCCAGGTGCGACGGGTACTCGTGGTCCGGCGCCTGGAAGGATCCGGACGCGCCGGTGTAGCGGGTGATCTCGTGCTCGTGGCAGGCGCCGGGGCAGTGGTGCATGATCAGCGTCCAGGTCATGCGGGAGCCCGGGATCGTGCCGTCCTCGGCGTCGGCGCCGGTGCCCGAGAAGCCGACCGTGTCGCCGACCGCCCAGGTGGTGGTGGCCGCCGGGGTGTCGATGGCGGCCGTCGGCGCGCTGTTGCCCACGTTGATGGTGACGGTGGCGTCGCCCTGCCCGCCCTTGCCGTCGCTCACGCGTAACTTGACCTGGTAGGAGCCGGTCTGCGGATAGGTGCGGGCCGGGGTGGCGGAGGCCGAGTCGTCCAGCTCGCCGTCGCCGTCGAGGTCCCAGGCGTAGGTGAGCGGGTCGCCGTCGGCGTCGGTGGAGCCGGTGCCGGAGAACGACACGGCCAGCGGGGCCGCGCCGGAGGCCGGGGTCGCGTCGATGACGGCGGTGGGCGGGGCGTTGTCGTAGATGTAGCGGACGATCGCGCCGCCGTCGTGGTCGACGGCGAACAGGTCGCCGTTCGGCCCGCTCTCCAGCTCTACCGTGCCGATGCCGGTGTCGAACGCGGTCACCGTCGCCGGGTCGGGCAGGCCGTTCGCGCCCTCGGTCATCACCCAGACGCACCTGCGGCTGTAGTCGGAGAAGAACAGCGCGCCGTCGTACGCCTGCGGGTACGGCCCGCCCGGGTAGAAGGCGACGCCGCTGGAGGACGACTGGCCGCCGGGCGCGCACGGGTCGCCCGGGTAGAGGCGCTGGCCGTGGTTCCAGGCGATGTGCGGCTTGGTGTGCGCGGCGGCGCCCGCGGCGTACAGGTTCTCGCACAGGGTCAGGTTGAGCGCGTCGTAGCCGTCCTCCCGGGGCGCGCCCTCGTAGCAGGGCCAGCCGAAGTTGGCCACGCCGCCCGTGGGGTCCGCGACGCGGTTGATCTCCTCGAAGGAGCCCCAGCCGACCTCGCCCGCCCAGATCTCGCCGGTGCCGGGCCGGTCGGTGATGCGGAACGGGTTGCGCAGGCCGTGGGCGACGATCCTGGCCACGTTCGGGTCGGCGGCGCCGGCGTTCGGGTTGCCGGGGGCCGCGGCGCCGGTGTCCGGGTCGATGCGGATGATGCTGCCGGCCAGCGTCGCCGGATCCCCGTTGGTGCGCACGTCCTGGGCGCGCAGCGCGCCGCCCTCGGCGGCGGGCGGGGTGGGCGAGGTGCCCACCGGCGTCGGCGGGTCGCCGCACGGGTTGTCCGGTACGACGTCCGAACTCGTCAGGTTGTCCTGCCCGTAGTCGGCGAACTGGAAGCTGGCCCCGTCGCCGGCCGAGGCGTAGAGCATGCCGTCGGGGCCGAACTGCAGGTCGCCGACGGAGTGGCTGGGATACTGCTGGCACCAGTCGGTGATCAGGGGCGTCTCGGCGCCGGTGGGCGAGACGACCGACAGGCGGCCGGTGATGCGGCAGCCGTCCTCGGTCGGGCCGGGCGGCGACGGGCACTCGTCGTAGTCGTCGTTCACCTGGCCCCAGCGCGGCGCGGCGCCGCCGGGCTCGGCGTCGTAGGAGTAGAGCACGTACACGCGGGGGTCCTGCGGGAAGTCCGGGTGCAAGGCCATGCCGAGCAGGCCGCGGTCCCAGAAGTCGTGCACCTTGGTGCGCAGGTCGGCGTAGATCGTGGCGGTGGTGTCGGCGAGCGAGTCGAAGACCTTGATGTAGCCGCCCTTCTCGGCCACGAACACCCGCCCGTCGGAGGCGAACTCGACGTTGGTGGGGCTGACCAGGCCGCTGAAGATCGTCTGCTTCTCGAAGCGCTCGGGGAGGGCCTGCGCGGGCGGGGCGGCCAGCCCGATCAAACCGGTGATCATCAGTATGACGGGCAGCAGGGCACGAACGAGCCGGCTCACGGGTCCCCCCAGTAACGCACACCATCACCGCGGCGCCCCCACGCCTTAGGTGCCTTGATCGATGTATCGCAACAAATCGATCAGATGTCACTGGGGTTGTCCGGATGTGGACATGTCAGGATTTAGAACCGTCGATGATCTTTCGCTGGCCCATGGGGGACTTGAGCTTCACCGTGGTCGTCTTCTCCACGGCGATCATGATGCAGGAGACGTTCTTCGCCTTGGGCGAGGCGCCCTCGTACAGCGTGATCGTGACCCGCTTCTTCGTCTCCTTGACCTTGACCCGGTCCAGGACCGTGCACGGCTCCACGCCCGACCACCAGGTGAGCTGCACCTTGCGGCCTTTGGAGACGGGCTTGGCCTTCGTCCAGCGGACCTTGCGCGTGTTGATCGCGTCGCCCGTGGGCTTGACCGGCTTGGGCTTGGTGGCGGGCGGCGTGGTCGTGGTCACCGCGGTGCTCGAGACCGGCGCGTCGGGCGCCTTGGACAGCGGCCGCTCCCGCGGGGCGGCGGCCGTGCCGCAGCCGGTCGCGAGCAACAGGCATCCGGCCACCAGAGTCGTCGTCACAGTGCGCATACCTCTACGACGGATGGGATCGGCCACCGGTTCAGCGCGCGCGAAGTTAGGGTGATGGCGTGCTTCGTCAGGCCCTACTCGCCGCTTCCCGGAGCGACCGCGCCGAGCGCGTCGTGTCCGCCTCGCCGCTTACCGGCACCATGGTCAGGCGCTACGTCGCCGACGACGTCGGCGACGCCGTCGAGGAGCTGACCCGCAGGGGGCTGCTCGTCACCGTCGGCAGGCTCGTCCCGGAGGTCCGCGACCGGGCCGAGGCCGAGGGCGCCGTCCTGGCCTACCAGGAGCTCGTCGAGCGCCTGCCCGCCGACGCCGACGTGTCCGTGGAGCTGACCGAGCTCGGGCTGCGCCTGTCGGAGCAGCTCGCGCTCGACAACGCCGCGACCCTCTGCGAGTCCGCCGCCGCCCGGGGCCTCACGCTCACCCTCGACGCCGACGGGCGCGACACGGCCACCGCCCTGCACTCCATCCACGCCACCCTCCGCAAGGAACACCCGTCCGTGGGCGTCGTGGTGCGCGCCGGCCTGCCCGACGCGGCCGAGCGCTGCGCCCGGCTCGACGGCGCCCGCGTACGGCTGTGCAAGGGCCCCCGCACGGCCGCCAACGGGCCCGCCGAGGTCGACCGCGCGTTCGCGCGCTGCCTGCGGGTGCTGATGTCCGGCTCCGGCTACCCGATGATCGCCACCCACGACCCCCGGCTGCTGCGCGTCACCGCCGCGCTGGCCGTGCTCGAAGGGCTCGAACCCACCGGCTTCGAATACCAGATGCTGTACGGGGTCCGCCCCGACGAGCAGCGACGCCTGGCCGGGCAGGGCGCGCGGGTGCGCGTCCACGTGCCCTACGGCGCCGGCTGGTATCCCTACCTGATGCGCCGCCTGGCCGAGCGCCCCGCGTTCTTCGCGCGCACGCTGCTGTCACGCCGATAGCCGCCGGTAGGCTGCGGGCATGATTGCGATTCTCGGCACCGGCAAGATGGGCGAGGCGCTGCTGTCCGGGCTGCTGCGGGCGGGGTTCAAGCCCGCCGACGTGCTGGCCACCGTGCGCCGCGCCGAGCGCGCCCAGGCGCTGCGCGAGACCTACGGGGTCCGCACGGTCTCCAACACCGAGGCCGCCAAGTCCGCCGACACGCTGATCCTCGCGGTCAAGCCGCAGGACATGGCGGCGCTGCTGGCCGAGATCGCCCCCTACGTGCCCGCCGACCGGCTGGTGATCACCGCGGCGGCCGGCATCACCACCGCCTTCGTCGAGCAGCGGCTCGGCGTCGAGGTGCCGGTGGTCAGGGTCATGTCCAACACGCCGATCCGCTTCGACGAGGCGATGAGCGTGATCTCGGCGGGCTCGCACGCCGGCGAGGAGCACCTCAAGCTGACCGAAGACCTGCTGAGGCCGGTCGGCAAGGTGCTGCGCATCCCCGAGTCGCAGCAGGACGCCGCCACCGCGCTGTCGGGCAGCGGGCCCGCCTACTTCTTCTACCTGGTCGAGGCCATGGTCGACGCGGGCATCCTGCTCGGCATGCCGCGCGCCGCCGCGCTCGACATGGTCACCCAGTCGATCGTCGGGGCGGCGGTCATGCTGCGCGACTCGGGCGAGCACCCGGTGATCCTGCGCGAGGCCGTCACCTCGCCGGGCGGCACCACCATCTCCGCCATCGCGGAGCTGGAGCGGCACAGCGTGCGCGCCGCCTTCCTGGCCGCCATCGAGGCCGCCCGCGACCGGGGCCGCGAGCTCGCCGCCGGCTGATGGCGCAGGCCGCGACGCCCGCTACGCGTCCCGGCGCCGCATCAGCACGGCCGCCGCGACCAGCGTGACGGCCACCCAGGCGAGATAGACGCCGTAGCCGGACCACGGGCCCAGCGGGTTGCTCGGGTTCGCCGCGACCACCTGCAGCCCCGCGTTCGAGGTGAAGTGGTGGTGCACGGCGCTGCCCCAGGCGCCCGGCAGCATGGACGTGAGCTGCGGCAGCACCAGGATCAGCGCCATCACCGACACGACCGCGCCCGGCGTGTGCCGGACCAGCGCGCCCAGGGCCAGCCCGAACAGCCCGCTCGCCGTCAGATAGAGCGCGGTGCCGAACACCGCCTGCGAGACGCCCGGATCGCCCAGCGTCGTCGTCCCGATGATGAACTGCCCGCCGACCAGGAACGCCGCCACGCTGGAGACCGTCGAGACGATCGCCGTCACCACGGTGAACACCAGGACCTTGGCCGTCAGCAGCCGCAGCCGCTGCGGCACGGCCATGAACGAGCCCCTGATGGAGCCCGTCCGATACTCGCCGGAAATCACCAGCACCCCGAACGTGGCGACCGCGAGCTGCGCGAACAGCGTGCCCGACAGGCTGACCCTCGCGGCCTCCAGCCCCATGGGCGGGTTGCCCTGCGAGTTCACGATCGACACGCCGAGCAGCACGCTGAACCCGATCATCAGCAGCCCGGTGCAGGCCAGGGTCCACACCGTGGAGCGAACCGAGCGGATCTTGGTCCATTCGGACCGGACGATGTCCATCATGACGTGAACTCCAGGCTGTCCTTGGTCAGCTCCATGTACGCGGCCTCCAGCGAAGGCCGCACGAACGTCAGCTCCTCCAGCGGCAGTCCGGCCCGCGCGGTCGCGGTGCCGATCTCCAGCGGCTCCATCCCGGTCACCCGCAGGTGGTCGGGGTGCAGCTCGCCGCCCTTGATCAGCTCGGCGACCTCGGCCAGGCGCGGCGATCGTACGCGCACGTACCCCTGGGAGCTGCGGCCGATGAACTCCTGCACGCTCGTGTCGGCGATCAGCCGCCCCTTGCCGATCACGACCAGGTGGTCGGCGGTCTGGGCCATCTCGCTCATCAGATGGCTGGAGACGAACACCGCGCGCCCGTCGGCGGCCAGCTTGCGCATCAGCGTGCGGATCCACAGGATGCCGTCCGGGTCGAGCCCGTTGACCGGCTCGTCGAACAGCAGGATCTCCGGATCGCCGAGCAGCGCGGCGGCGATGCCGAGGCGCTGCGACATGCCGAGCGAGAAGCCGCCGACACGCCGCTTGGCCACCTGGCTCAGACCGACGAGCTCCAGCACCTCCTCGGCCCGGCTCGCCGGGATCGCGTTGCTCTGCGCGATCGCCAGCAGGTGGTTGCGGGCGCTGCGCCCGCCGTGCACCGCCTTGGCGTCCAGCAGCGCGCCCACCTTGCGCAGCGGGTGCTTCAGCTCCGCGTACGGCTTGCCGTCCACGACGACGCGGCCCCCGGTGGGGTGGTCCAGGCCGAGGATCATGCGCATGGTGGTCGACTTGCCGGCGCCGTTCGGGCCGAGGAACCCGGTCACCTGGCCGGGCTCGACGTCGAACGACAGGTCGGTCACGGCCGCGGTCTTCCCGTACTGTTTGCTCAGGTTTGTTGCCCGAATCGCGGTCATATGTTCAGGATGATCGGCGGAGCGCCGATTCTCTTCCTGCTGCGGGACCGTTCGCCGGCGGCCCGGTAGTACCGTGGTCCTACTCTCCTGGGTTGATCAGGCCCGCCTCGTAGGCGGCGATCACGGCCTGCGCCCGGTCCCTGGCGCCGATCTTGGCGAACACGCTCGTCACGTGGTTCTTCACGGTCGAGGGCGAGACGCCCAGCTCGGCGGCGATCTCCGCGTTGGAGTGCCCGCGCGCGATCAGCACCAGGATCTCCCGCTCCCGGTCGGTCAGCCCGGCCAGCCCGGCCCGGTGCAGGGGCGGCGCGTGCCGCTGCCGCCGTGGCGCCCGCACGTAGGTGCCGATCAGGCGGGTGAGCAGCCGGGGGGCCACGGCCGCCTCCCCCCGGTACACGACCCGTACGCCCTCGACCAGCTCCTCGGGGGAGACGTCCTTCGGCAGGAACCCGTCGGCGCCCGCCCGCAACGCGGCCACCACGTTCTCGTCCAGGTCGAACGTGCTCAGCGCGAGCACCCGCACGCCCGGCAGACGGCCGGTGATCCGCTCGGTGGCGCGTACGCCGTCGAGGCCCGGCATGTGCAGGTCCATCAGCACCACGTCGGGCCTGAGCCGGGCGGCGAGGTCCACCGCCTCGTCCCCGTCGGCGGCCTCGCCCACCACCGTCAGGTCGGGCTGCGCGTCGAGCATCAGCCGGAAGCCCTTGCGCACCAGCGCGTGGTCGTCCACCAGCAACACCGAGATCACTTTTTCTCCAGGGGGATGCGCGCGTGCACGCGGAAACCGCCGCCCAGTCGGGGACCCGTCCATAACTGCCCTCCGCACAGGGCTACCCGCTCGGCCATGCCGCCGAGCCCGAACCCCGCCGCCACCGGGTGCTTGGGTGTGCCGTCGTCGAGCACCTCGACCTCGATCGCCGTTGGATCGTAGACCAGCCGGATGCTGGCCCGCGCGCCCTCCGCGTGCTTGCGGGTGTTGGTCAGCGCCTCCTGGACGATCCGGTAGACGGCGTGGTCGACGGTCGTGGGCAGCGGGACGGGCTCGCCGGTCACGATCAGGCTGGCGGGCAGCCCGGCGGTCCTGACCTCCTCGACCAGCGCGGGCAGCCGGGCGGCGCCCACCCCGGTCGCGGCGTCGGCGCCGCCGCCGTCGTCGGCCCGCAGCACGTCGAGGAGCTGGCGCATCTCCGACAGCGCCTGGCGGGCGCTCTGCTCGGCGCCGGACAGCGCCTCGCGGGTCACCTCCTGGCCCGGCGGCAGCGTGGCCCGGGCGCCGCCCACCAGGGCGTTGATGACGCTCAGGTGGTGGGAGACGACGTCGTGCAGCTCGCGGGCGATCCGCCGCCGCTCGGCCCGCACCGCGCTGTCGGCCGCCTCCTGCTGCGCGCGCTCCCTCAGCTCCGCCCGGACGCGTACGAGCTGCCCCAGCGCCGCCGGGATGGCCACGACGTACGCGCCCGCCAGCCAGAGCCCCAGGGCGTCGGGGCCGGGATCCATCCGGGCCGAGACCTCCAGCGCGGTCCCGTACAGGATCGCGCCCACGGCGGTCGCGCCGGCGGCCGTCCGCCCGCCGGCGTAGCGTCCCACGCCGTAGAAGGCGATCATCGTGACCACGCTGCCGGACGGCCCCAGGCGGCTGATCGCCCCGGTGAGATCCACGGTCAGCACCAGCGCGGCCACGAGCAGCGGGCGGCTGCGCCGCATCAGCAGCGGCAGCGCGCTCGCCAGCAGGATGACGGAGAAGAAGACAGCCCGGCCCTGGGTCAGGTTGGCCGTCGCGCCGATCAGCGCGACCACGACGAGCAGGAGCACGAGGGTGATGTCGAAGACCCGCGGGCGCCGGGAGAATCGCCATGCGGCCTGAACGGGTCGCATCAAGCGCATGTGATGGAGATTACGTCACGAAACCTCCGCACGGCTGGGCGATCCGGCTGGACGGCTGCCGTTGACGCTGCGGTAACGTCACCTCAAGGCGCGGGAAACGGGAGCATGCATGAGCCAGTCGGCACGGGTCATCTGGGACGACGCCCTCACCTCCTACGACTTCGGCCCGGGTCATCCACTGGCTCCCGTCCGGGTGGCGCTCACCATGGAGCTGGCCAGGTCGCTCGGGGTGCTCGACAAGGTGGAGGTGGCCGGCTGCGAGCCTGCCACGGACGACGAGCTGGCGCTGGTGCACGATCCGGGTTACGTCGAGGCGGTCAGGCGGGTCTCCGTGGCCGGGGCGCCCGATCTGTCCATCGGGCTCGGCACCACCGACAACCCGGCGTTCGCGGGCGTGCACGAGGCCTCGGCGCTGATCGCGGGCGCCTCGCTGGCCGCCGCCCGCGCCGTCTGGGAGGGCGCCGCGGAGCACGCGGTCAACGTCGCCGGCGGGCTGCACCACGCGATGCCGGGGGCGGCCAGCGGCTTCTGCGTCTACAACGACCCGGCGCTGGCGATCGCCTGGCTGCTGCGGCAGGGCGCGCGGCGGGTCGCGTACGTGGACGTCGACGTGCACCACGGCGACGGGGTGCAGGCGGCCTTCTACGACGATCCCCGGGTGCTGACGATCAGCCTGCACGAGAGCCCGCTCACGCTGTTCCCCGGCACCGGCGGGCCGGGCGAGACCGGTGCCGGGGGCACCTCGGTCAACGTGGCGCTGCCCGCCGGGTGCGGCGACTCCGGCTGGCTGCGGGCCTTCCACGCGGTGGTGCCGCCGCTGCTGCGCGAGTTCCGGCCGGAGATCCTGGTGACCCAGCACGGCTGCGACAGCCACGCCCTCGACCCGCTCGCCCACCTGATGCTCAGCCTCGACGGCCAGCGGACCGCCTACGAGGCGCTGCACCGGCTGGCGCACGAGACGGCCGGCGGCCGCTGGATCGCCACCGGCGGCGGCGGCTACGAGCTGGTCCAGGTGGTGCCCCGGGCCTGGACGCACCTGATCGCGGAGCTGTCCGGCCACCCGCTCGCCCCCTCCACCCCGACCGGTGAGGCCTGGCAACGGTTCGTGCGGGAACGTACGGGGGAGACGGCCCCGCTCACCATGACAGACGGCCGAAACCCGGAATTTCAGGATATCGCCCATGGTTATGACCCAGCGGACCCCATCGACCGTGCGGTCATGGCGACCCGGCACGCGGTTTTCCCCCTGCACGGCCTCGACCCGATGCCTTAAGGACACGCAGTGCTGACCCGCGACGAACTCCGCGAGCACCTGATCAAGAGCCGCATCGCCGGCGACGTCGCGACCCCGCGCGAGAACAACCTCGATCACTACAGCTCGCTCGCCAACCGCGACCCCTATTACATGCTGGGGCTGACCCTCGAACAGCCGTGGACGTACCGCGACGTGCTCGCCCTGATGGCCAAGGCCGCGGGCGTGGTCGCGGACCCCGGGCACCGCTGGGGCCAGGACACGATCGACCCCGAGCGGACCATCGACGCCCTCGACGCCATGGCCGACCGCATCGCCGCGACGCTCTCGCAGGAGAGCCCCCGGGTGCTGTTCGCCACCGGGCATCCGACCGGGCTGCTCGCCGTGCACCTGCCGCTGGCCAGGCTCGCCGCCGAGCGCGGCGCCGTGCTGCTGGCGCCCGCCGAGGGCTGGACGTACTCCGGGTCCGGGTTCGGGCGGCCGCGCCGCATCCGCTATCTGGGCGACGTGGCGATGCTCGACGACAAGGGCGCCTTCGTGCACACCCACGACGCCGCGCCGATGGAGCACATGCTGGCCGAGCTCGGCGAGGATCGGCCCGACCTGGTTATCGCCGACCACGGGTGGGCAGGGGCAGCGGGAGAGGCGGGAGTGCCTACTGTGGCTTTCGCCGACAGCAACGATCCCGGGCTCTTCGCCGGAGAGGCCGAGGGCAAGATCGATGTGGTGGTGCCGCTTGACGACAATGTGCTACCGCGCTACTACGCGCCGTTGACCGAACGTCTCGTCACTCGAGTCTCACGAGCCCTATGAGTCGAAAACGGTCATCCCCATACCGTCTTTTCGCGCCTGCATTCCCAGAGGCTCGCCGTCCCTTTGCCAACTTTTGATGAGGCCTGGGCGACTCTTATAGGTGACAAATTGGACAGTTCCAAGTCCGATTGAGGTGCTCGGTGCGATGGCTGGCCAGCGACTTTACGGGTTCGGCTGACAGACGGCTTCGGGAACTGAGAAACTAGGGGGTTTGCGTGCTCGGAGTCCCGACTTACGCTGACGGCAGTACACGTGCGTGAGCAATGGCACCAGTGGGGATAACCCGGAAACACGTGCGGAAGAGGCGTCCGATGGCTGCAGGCGAAAGACCTCTCAGCGAGGTGAAGTTCCTGACGGTGGCCGAGGTGGCCACGGTCATGCGAGTGTCGAAGATGACCGTCTACCGGCTGGTGCACTCAGGGGAGTTGCCGGCCATCCGGGTCGGCCGCTCGTTCAGAGTGCCCGAGCAGGCGGTGCACGATTATCTTCGCGAAGCCTACATCGAAGCAGGGTGAGACAGGCGTAGCGGCGCGCCGGGCGTGCCGTGAATACGGTCGCGGGAGAGGCCCGGTCGCCGGTTGCGGGGCCGGGCCCTCACCCCCGAGGGGCGATCCACCGCCGATCGCCGGTAGTCTGTCACCCGGTGTGCGCTCGCACATCGATTCAGACTTGCTATCAGTACCTGGGGGTCCCGTGGGCTCTGTGATCAAGAAGCGCCGCAAGCGGATGGCCAAGAAGAAGCACCGCAAGCTGCTCAAAAAGACGCGCATCCAGCGGCGTAACAAGAAGTAGACGACGCAGCTGCGAGGCGCTGATGACCCACACCGTGCTCGTCACCGGGGTCTCGCGCCACATCGGCGCCCGGGTGGCGAGTGTTCTCGCGGCGGACCCGGACATCAGCCGCGTCATCGGAGTGGACACCGTGCCGCCCCCCTCGCTGACCCGAGGCGGCGGCGTCACACTCGGCCGGACCGAGTTCGTCCGGGTCGATCTGCGCAGCCCCGACATCGCTCAGGTGATCGCGGCCGCCGACATCGACACCGTTGTGCACATGAGCCTGGTGAGCGCTCCCTCGCGGAGCACCGGCCGGGCGGCCATGAAAGAGCACAACGTCATAGGCACCATGCAGTTGCTCGGCGCCTGCCAGCGGTCGGCGACGGTGCGCCGCGTGGTCGTCCGCTCCACCACGGCCGTCTACGGTTCCTCTCCCAGGGACCCGGCGGTCTTCACCGAGGACCTGGAGCCGCCCGACGGCCCCAGCCACGGTTATGCGAAGGACGCGGTCGAGGTCGAGGGTTACGTGCGGGGTTTCGCGCGCCGCCGTCCCGACGTCACCGTTTCGCTGCTGCGCTTCGCCAACTTCATGGGGTCGGGCGTCGACTCGCCGCTCACCCGCTACTTCACCCAGCCGGTGCTGCCGACCGTGTTCGGCTTCGACCCGCGGCTGCAGTTCGTCCACGAGGACGACGCGGTCGAGGTGCTGCGCCGGATGGCGACCGAAGATCACCCCGGCACGTACAACGTGGCCGGGGCGGGCGTGTTGCTGCTGTCGCAGTGCGTGCGCCGGGCCGGGCGGCTCTCGCTGCCCCTGCCGTCGCCCGCCTTCCGGCTCCTGGGCACCGCGGTGCGCCGGGCCGGGCTGGTCGACTACTCGCCCGAGCAACTGCGGCTGATGAGCCACGGGCGGGCCGTCGACATCGGCGACCTGGAGGCCGAGCTGGGCTGGAAGCCCAAGTTCAGCACCGGGGCGGCGTTCGACGACTTCCTGCGCTCGCGCGGGCTGCGGCCGCTCGGAGGTGGGCGCACGTGAGCGGTGACCCCGCCGCCGAGCTGCTGGCCTTCCTGCGCAGACGGCTCACCGGCGACTACGAGGTGGACGAGTTCGGCTACGACGCCGAGCTCACCGACAAGGTGCTGCTGGAGCTGCTCCGGCCGGTCTACCACCACTGGTTCCGCGTCGAGACCGCCGAGCTGAAGCACATCCCCGACGAAGGCGGCGCCCTCGTCGTCGCCAACCATGCCGGCACGCTGCCGGTCGACGCGCTGATGATGCAGGTGGCGCTGCACGACGAGGCGGGCCGGGCGCTGCGGCTGCTCGGCGCCGACCTGGTCTACCAGCTCCCGCTGCTCGGCCACTTGTCGCGCAAGACCGGGCACACGCTGGCCTGCCGCGAGGACGCCGACCGGCTGCTGCGCAAGGGCGAGCTGGTCGGGGTGTTCCCCGAGGGCTTCAAGGGCGTCGGCAAGCCGTTCTCCGAGCGCTACAAGCTGCAGCGCTTCGGCCGCGGCGGCTTCGTCGCCTCGGCGATCCGCGCCGGGGTGCCGATCGTGCCGACCGCGATCGTGGGCTCCGAGGAGATCTACCCGAAGATCGGCGATCTGCCCTCCCTGGCCCGGCTGCTCGGGCTGCCCTACCTGCCGATCACGCCGTTCTTCCCGCTGCTCGGGCCGCTCGGGCTGGTGCCGCTGCCGTCCAAGTGGATGATCGAGTTCGGCGAGCCGATCCGCACCGACGAGTACGAGCCGGGCGCGGCCGACGATCCGATGCTCGTCTTCAACCTGACCGACCACGTCCGCGAGGTCATCCAGCAGCTGCTCGACCAGCTCAGGCTGCGCCGCGGACACGCGTTCCCGCCGTTGCTGTAGAAGTCGCCGTAGAGAGCGCAACCGTTCCGGCCCGGCCGGTGTTCTTACCCCCGATAGAGAACACCGAAGGGACCTCTCATGGATCTGCAGCTTTCCGGCCGCGTCGCCGTCGTCACGGGCGCCACCAAGGGCATCGGCCTGGCCGTGGCCCACACCCTGGCCGAGGAGGGGGCGCACGTCGTGGCCGTCTCCCGCACCCGCGGCGACGCGCTGCCCGGCAACGCCGTGCACGTTCCCGTCGACCTGATGGACCCGGCCGCTCCCGCCGAGGTCGTGGCGCGGGCCGTCGAGCAGTTCGGCGGCGTGGACATCCTGGTCAACAACGCCGGCGGGCCGCCGCCCGGCGTGTCGCTGCCGCGCGTCGGCTTCCTGACGCCGGACGACGGCGACTGGCTGGCGATGTTCGAGTTCAACCTGTTCGCGGCCGTCCGCATGATCCGCGCCGCGCTGCCGGTCATGCTGGAGCGCGGCGGCGGCGCCATCGTCAACGTCTCCTCCGGCTCCGCCCGGCAGCCCGGCGCGATGAACGTCGACTACGGCGCCGCCAAGTCGGCCATGAACCACGTGAGCAAGGCGCTCTCGGAGGAGTACGGGCCGCAGGGCGTCCGGGTGAACACCGTCTCGCCCGGCCCGGTGCTGACCGACTGGTGGACCAAGGACGGCGGCGCCGCCGACGTCATCGCCGGGTTCGTCGGCGCCGACAAGGGCAGCGTGATCACCAAGGCGGCGCCCGAGATGATGCGCCTGGTCACCGGCCGCCTGGTGCACCCGCAGGAGGTCGCCGACGCGGTGGCGCTGCTGGCCTCGCCGCGCTCCGCCAGCACCACGGGCGCCGACTTCGCCGTCGACGGCGGCTTCCTCAAGGAGCTGTGATCCCGGCCGCGTGAACCCTGGCGGCGGGTTGTGGCGAGATATCTTCGACCGATTCCCGCGCAGAAGGGCGGAGATGATCACACAACCCGCCGCCGTCAGGGGTGCGGACGCCGAGCTGATCAACGCTTCCTGGACGGAACCCGAGGCGTTCGCCGATCTGTTCGACCGCTACTCCGCCATGCTCTACCGGTACGTCTCCCGGCGTCTCGGCCCCGAGCCCGCCGAGGACATCGTCGGTGAGACGTTCCTGGTGGCCTTCTCCCGCCGCAAGAGCTACGACCTGAGCTTTCCCGACGCCAGGCCGTGGCTCTTCGGCATTCTCACCAAGCTCATCTCCCGCCACCACCGCACCGAGGCCGCCCGCTACCGGGCCCTGCAGCGCGTCGCCGCCGACCGGGACGTGGAGTCGCCCGCCGACCGGGTGGCCGCCGGCGTGAGCGCGCAGGCGGCCGGTCCCGGCCTCGCCAGCGCGCTGGCCGCGCTGCCCGCCAAGGACCGCGACGTGCTGCTGCTCATCGCCTGGGGCGACCTGACGTACGAGGAGGCCGCGCGGGCGCTCGGCATCCCGATCGGCACCGTGCGCTCCCGCCTCAACAGGGGCAGGCGGAAGGTCCGCGCGGCGCTCGGCGACACCAATCCGCTGCTGGGGGAGGAGTGACGATGGACGACCTGAAGACGCTGCGCGACTTCGGCAGGCAACTGGAGCACGAGCCGCCCCCCACGCTGGTCCGGCAGCGCGAGCGGCTGCTGCGGGCCGGGGCGAGCGGGCCGGGGCGCCGCAGGCTCGGCTGGATGATGGCGGGGCTGGTGGCCGTGACCACCGCGCTCGCGGTGGCCGTGCCGGCGCTGCTGGTCGGCGGGGTCGACACGGCGGGCGTCGGCGTCCCGGCGGAGCCGCGCCCGGCGAAGGTGACCGGCGCGCTCAACGTGCTGCTGGTCGGCACCGACAGCCAGGCGGGCAGCGAGCGCTTCCGCAACGGGGCGCGCACCGACACGATGATGCTCGTGCACCTGTCCGCCGACCACAAGAACGTCAAGGCCGTCAGCATCCCCCGCGACTCGATGGTCAAGATCCCGCGGTGCGGCGGCGAGCCGGCGCGGCGGGCGCTGATCAACTCGGCCTACGACACCGGCGGGATGGCCTGCGCGGTCAAGACCGTCGAGAGCCTGACCGAGGTGCGCGTCGACCACACCGTCGAGGTGGACTTCGCCGGGTTCGCCGCCCTGGTGGACGCGCTCGGCGGCGTCGAGGTCAAGCTGCCGGCGGCGGTGGACGACCAGGCCGCCAAGCTGCGGCTGCCGGCGGGGCGGCAGGTGCTCACGGGTGAGCAGGCGATGGGCTACATGCGGCTGCGCCGCGTCGGCGACGGCTCCGACATCGCGCGCATCAAGCGCCAGCACGGAGTCGTGATGGCGATGCTGAGGAAGGCGAAGAGCGAGCTGACCGACCCCGTCAAGCTTCGGGAGTTCCTGACCACGGCGGCCCGGACGATCAGGACGGACGCGGAGCTGGACGTGGAGACGATGATCGAGCTGGCCGTCGTGGTGCGGGACACCGAGGTGTCCATCGTCACGGTCCCGTGGCGCCCCCACCCGGACGACCCGACCCGGGTGCAATGGGTCCAGCCGACGGCCGACCGGCTGTTCGCCCAGCTCCGGTAGGCGGATCAGCGGGAGGCGCGGTAGTGCCGGCGCAGGGCGAGCCCGGCGGCCACGCCTCCCGCGACGGCGCCGACGCCGGCGGCGATCGGCAGGGCCGTCATGGTGGCCTTGCGGCCGGTGCGGAAGTCCTTGATCGGCCAGTCGTGCTTCCTGGCGTGCTCGCGCAGCTCGCTGTCGGGGTTGATGGCCACCGCCTGGCCGACCAGCGACAGCATCGGCAGGTCGTTGGCGGAGTCGCTGTAGGCGGTGCACCGGGTCAGGTCGAGCCCTTCGCGGCGGGCCAGCGCGCGCACCGCCTCGGCCTTGGCCGGGCCGTGCAGCAGGTCGCCGACCAGGCGGCCGGTGTAGACGCCCTCGCTGGTCTCCGCCACGGTGCCGAGCGCGCCGGTCAGGCCCAGCCGCTGGGCGATCACCCGGGCCAGCTCGATCGGCGTGGCGGTCACCAGCCACACGCGCTGCCCCTGGTCGAGGTGGCTCTGCGCGAGCGCCCTGGTGCCGCCCCAGATGCGGTCGGCCATGACCTCGTCGTAGATCTCCTCGCCGAGCCGGACGACGTCGTCGACCTTGGCCCCGGCCACGAAAGCCAGCGCGGTCTCGCGGGCGACCGCGATGTGCTCGGGGTTCTCGTTGCCGCGCATCCGGAAGACGGCCTGCCCGACGGCGAACTTGAACAGGTCGGAGGTGTTGAACATGCCCCGCGTCGCCAGCCCTCTGGCGAAGTGGTAGATGGACGCGCCGCGCATCATCGTGTTGTCGACGTCGAAGAAGGCCGCCGCCTGGAGGTCGGGCTCGGCCGGAGGCACCACGACGGCGGCCGCCGCCGCGGCCTCACCGGCGATCTCCGCCTCGACCTCGTGTCGTCGTCGGATTAGGCGCCACATGGGCCTCAGCTTACCTAGGCGCGACGAGCCCCTCGATGTAGTCCAGGTAGCCGACCGCCTGGTCCTGCTGCGGGCCGTCGAGCCGCTCCAGCATCGGCCCGACCATGTTCCGCTGGTCCTCGGCGAACTTGTCGATCTTCGGAGAGCGCGGCTCGGCGCGGCGGAGCCTGCTGATGCCCGCCCGGGTCGACCGCTCCATGTCCTTCAGCGTCTTGCCGACCAGGGGGCCGCCCTCGGACGAGCCGAGGAGCTGGGCGACCTCCTCGGCGCGTGTCTTGGCCGACACCAGCTCGCGCTCGCCCCGTACGACGTCGTCGGTGCTGAGACGGACCAGCGTGCTCTCCGCGGCCCGCTTGAGCGGGTAGAGGGCGTCGCCGGGCACCGACTGGTACGTCACGACGGCGGACAGCATCATCGCGGTCACGAGCCCGAACGAGACCAGCGCGGAGGCGGGCGAGCGCCGCCGGGCGCGCGTTCTGCGGTGCGAGGGGCGGTTGGCGGCCCGGTTGCCGCCGCGGGCCCGGTTGCCGGAACGGCTCCCGGCGCGGTGCGGGGAGCGGGCCGGCGCGGCGACGGCGGCGCGGGCGGCGGCGAGCTCGTCGCGCAGGCGCTCACGGAAGGCCGGGTCCGGGCCGCCGCCCAGCGGGCGTCCGGACAGCTCGGTGAGGTGCTCCAGCACACGCTCCTGCGATCTGCGCGCCCTACTCATGGCGGCCCCCTGACGCCCCCGCGGCTCGGTCCTGTGGTGATACCTGCCTAACGACGTTCCGTGGCGGGAGGTTACGCAAGGTCGTGTTTGAGCGCCCTGGCCAGCGCCCGGATGGCACGGAACTGCAGCGCTTTGATCGCTCCACTCTTCTTCCCCATGATCAGCGCGGTTTCCGCGAGCGACAGGCCGTGCAGGAATCGCAGGACGACGCACTCCTGCTGTTCGGGGTTGAGGTCCCGGACGGCGTGTAGCACCCGGTCGTTGATGATGGCCGTGACCACGGCGTTCTCGGGGATGTGCGACCCGTCGAGCGGGACGTCGAGTATCTCGCCGGTCGGGACCTCCAGTCGGTAGCGTCCGGACTTGAAGTGGTCGGTCACCAGGTTTCTGGCGATGGTCACCAGCCAGGCGCCGAAGTCGCGGCCCTGCCAGGTGAAGTCCGCGATGCGCCGCAGCGCCCGCAGGAAGGTCTCGCTGGTCAGATCCTCGGCCAGCGGATGGGAGCCGACCCGGAAGTAGATGTAGCGATAGACCAGATCCACGTAGCGGTCGTAGAGCGTGCCAAAGGCGTCCGAGTCGCCGGTCTTGGCGTGCAGGACGAGGGTGCGCAGGTCGTCGGAGAGCTCTTCGCGCACGGCAGGCTCGGTCGCCGGGGCGGGGCCAGCGACTGCTGGCGCGAGCAGCCCGGCGAACGGCCACGAGTCAGGCATCCGGTATCCCTAGGGCGAAGGGGTGCGGCGTGCTCGAACACTCTAGAAATCAACCGGAAATTCCACAATCCGCTTCCCGCTGGTAAGAATCCCCGCAATCGGCAGATACGGTGTGGACCGACCCGTTCCCTCTTCGGCTACCGGTTGAGAGGCGTAGTCCGGCAGCATTGGAGTCACCATGGAGATCCTCGTTGCTGTCATCGCCTTCGCCGGAGCGCTTCTGGCAGGGATCGCCACCGGCGCCCTGGTCACCCGATTGCGTGAGGAGCCCGAGGGCTGGCTGATCGCCTGGACCGTTGCAGCCCCGGCGCTCTGCCTCGCGCTGGGCGTGGCCGGGTTCGGCCACCTCATGGGGTTCGGCGCCCTCACGTTCAAGCTCGTCCAGATCGCCGGATCACTGCTGGCGCCGCTCTGGCTGGCGATCGGGCTGATCCAGCTCCTGTCGGAGAAGGTGCCGCCGAAGTTCCTCGGCTGGCTGTTCGGCATCGCCTACACGATCGTCGCCACGGTCATCATGCTCGTCGACCCGCTCGTCAGCGAGGAGATGGGCAAGTCGCTGCCCCCCGCGTCCGCGCACTGGGCGCTCATCCCGTCGTCGCTGCTGACCGGCGTGCACGCCATCGCCGGGCTGATCATGCTGGTGGCCGTGGTGGTGGCCGCGCTGCGCTGGCGCAACGGCGACGAGTACGACACCGACAACCTGCACGCCACGCTCGTCATCGCGCCGTCGGGGCTGGCGCTCATGGGCGCGATGCAGTTCAAGGTGCCCGCCGTCTTCACCGTCGTGCTGCTCATCGTCGCCGCGGCGGCCATCTGGTACGCCGTGCTCCGCCCGCTCGCCCCGTACGAGGACGACGACGAGGACGAGCCCGTGCCGGCGGCGAGCAGGCGCGAGGAGCGGGCGGCGGGACGCCGCGACGACCGGCCGGTGGCCGGGCACCGGCAGGAGCCGGTGGGCCATCGGGAGGCGCCGGAGCCGATCGCCGAGCCGGCCCGGCCGCGCAAGTCCGGGCTGGGCGACCTGGTCGCCGAATACCGGGCCAACGACGAGGTCGACTACGCCGCCCGCATGTCACCGCCGCCCGACGCGGGCCCGTCGACCGGTTACATCATGAACGGCGAGCGGCCCGACTACGGCATGCCCGTCACCGGCGAGCGGCCCGACCTCTCGATGCCGTCCACCGGCTCGATGCCGGCCACCGGCGCCGTCTACCCGGGCGCCGAGCTGTTCTCGCCGCGCGGCCGCCGCCAGGCCGCCCAGCCCGGCCCGCAGCCGACCCCGCACTCGGCCCCGCAGGCCGCCGTCGGATCGGCCAAGCTGTCGCCGAACATCTACGGCATGCTCACCGTCTTCACGCTCATGGACGGCTCGGGCGCGGCCTTCGACCGGCTCGCCGAGCAGACCGTCGAGGCGGTGCGCCGGGGCGAGCCCGACACGCTCGTCTACGCCTGCCACGCGGTGAAGTCGGCGCCGCTGCAGCGCATCGTCTACGAGCTCTACCGCGACGAGGTGGCCTACCGCGACCACCAGCGGCAGCCGCACGTCGAGAGGTTCATCAGCGACCGGCAGTCCATGGTGCTGGCCACCAACATCATCGAGCTCAACGTCCAGGCGGCCAAGGTCGTGCCGCTGCCGACCGCGATGTTCTAACCCGCCAGGGCCGCACGCAGGCGGTCCTCGGACACGCGCCAGAAGTCGTGCTGCTCCCCGTCGATCAACGTGACCGGGATCATCTCCCAGTAGCGTTCGCGCAGCTCGTCGGAGGAGTCGATGCTCACTTCCTCCCACGGCACGCCCAGCTCGCCCGCCACGCGGGCGATGATCTCGCGCGCGTCGTCACACAGGTGGCAGCCGGGCTTCCCGAGCAGCGTGATGCGGTGCATGGCCTCCAAGGTAGCGCTCCCTGGAAGGTGACTTTGTGCATCGGTTCACAAAAGGATTAACCTGAAAGACGGTTCCATTCCACTCACGCGGCCCACGGCCGCCTTTCCCCTGGAGCTCCGGCACGTGAAGAGCCCGTCCCACCCCCGTGATCGCGGCATCCCCGAGGCAACCGTCGCCCGGCTGCCGCTCTACCTGCGGGCGTTGCACGGGATGGCCGAGCGCGGGGTGGCGACCGTGAGCTCCGAGGATCTCGCCGTGGCCGCCGGCGTCAACTCGGCCAAACTTCGCAAGGACCTGTCACACCTGGGCTCCTACGGCACCCGCGGCGTCGGCTACGACGTCGAGTACCTCGTCTACCAGATCTCCCGTGAGCTCGGTCTCACCCAGGACTGGGCCGTGGCCATCGTCGGAGTCGGTAACCTGGGCCGCGCGCTCGCCGGTTACGGCGGTTTCGTGTCCCGGGGATTCCGCATCGCGGCCGTCTTCGACGCCGACCCCGAAGTCGTGGGCGACGACATAGCGGGGTTGAATGTGGAGCACATCGACGAACTGGAAGCCGTGATCGAACGGCGTGGAGTCTCGATCGTGGTTCTGGCGACACCGGCGGCGGCGGCACAGGAAGTATGCGATCGTGTGGTGGCCGCCGGGGTGACCAGCATCCTCAACTTCGCCCCGGTCGTGCTCACCGTTCCGGACGGCGTCGATGTCCGTAAAGTCGACCTATCCATCGAACTGCAGATCCTTGCGTTCCATGAGCAACGCAAAGCTGGGGGGCCACTCATGGCAGTGGACAGTCAATGAGTGTTCTGGCGATCGGACTCAGCCACCGGACGGCTCCGGTGGCCCTGCTGGAGCGCGTCTCGGTGACGGGCGACGCGCTCGTGAAGCTCCTGCACGACGTCCAGCAGGACGCCTGCGTCGCCGAGGCCTTCGTGGTCTCGACCTGCAACCGGGTCGAGGTCTACGTCGCCGTCGACCGCTTCCACGCCGCCGTCAACGCCGTCACCGGGCTGCTCAGCCTCCACTCGGGCGTGCCCGTCGACGAGCTGACCCCGCACCTCTACGTGCACTACGAGGAGCGGGCCGTCGAGCATCTGTTCTCGCTGGTGTGCGGCCTCGACTCGATGGTCGTGGGCGAGGGCCAGATCCTCGGCCAGGTCCGGCGGGCGCTCAAGCTGGCGCAGAAGCAGGGCACGGTCGGCGCGACCCTCAACGAGCTGGCCCAGCAGGCGCTGCGCGTGGGCAAGCGCGCCCACACCGACACCGGCATCGACCAGGCGGGCGCCTCCCTGGTGACGGCCGGTCTGGCGCTGGCGGGCGAGCTGACCGGCCTGCGCGCCCTGGTGGTCGGCGCGGGCTCGATGAGCTCGCTGGCCGCCGCCACGCTGGCGCGCGCCGGAGTCACCGACATCGTGATCGCCAACCGTACGTTCTCGCGCGGCGCGCGGCTGGCCGAGACCGTCGGCGGCCGGGCGGTGGAGTTCGCGGCGGTCTCCCGCGAACTGGCCGAGGCCGACCTGGTGATCACCTGCACCGGCGCCGGCAAGCACGTGATCACCGCGGACATGGTGACGCGCGGCGCGTTCCTGCTGGACCTGGCGCTGCCGCACGACATCGACCCGGCCGTGCGCGCCGTCCCCGGCGTGACGCTGGTCGACCTGGAGGCGATCCGCGAGTCCGGCATCGGCTCGCAGGAGGGCGACGCGGTCAGGTCCGTGCGCGCGCTCGTCGCCGAGGAGCTGACGGCCTACCTGGACGCCGAACGGGCCGCCAGGGTGACCCCCACCGTGGTGGCGCTGCGCAGCAAGGCCGCCGGCGTGGTCGAGTCCGAGCTGGGGCGCCTGATGATGCGGGTGCCGGAGCTGGACGGCAGAATCAAGGACGAGGTGACGCTCACCGTGCAACGGGTCGTTGACAAACTGCTTCACGAGCCCACCGTGCGTGTCAAGCGGCTCGCCACCTCGCCCGGAGGCGATCATTATGCCGAGGCGCTGCGCGAGCTGTTCGACCTGGATCCGAAGATGCCCGAGGCCGTGAGGGAGGTGGAGCTGTGACTCCGCGCACGGAGCCGCTGCGGCTCGGCACGAGACGCAGCCTGATGGCGACCACCCAGTCCCAGATGGTCGCCGACTCCTACACCGAGCGCACCGGCCGGGCGATCGAGCTGGTCGGCGTCACCACGTTCGGCGACGTGAGCAAGGCACACCTGGCCACGCTCGGCGGCACCGGCGTGTTCGTCAGCGCGCTGCGCGACAAGCTGATCGAGGGCGAGGTCGACTTCGCCGTCCACTCGCTGAAGGACCTGCCCACCAAGCCCGACCCGCGCATCGCGCTGGCCGCGCTACCCACCCGTCACGACCACCGCGACGCGCTGGTCGGCCGGCGGGCCTTCGCCGAACTCCCGGCCGGCGCCAAGGTCGGCACCGGCTCGCCGCGCCGCGTCGCCATGCTCCGGGCCATGCGCCCCGATCTGGAGTACGTGGCCATCCGCGGCAACGCCGACACCCGGATCGGCAAGGTCACCTCGGGCGAGCTCGACGCCGTCGTGCTGGCCTCGGCCGGCCTCACCAGGATCGGCCGGACCGCCGAGATCGCCCAGATCTTCGAGGTCGAGGAGCTGCTCCCGGCCCCCGGTCAGGGCTCGCTGGCCGTGGAGTGCCTGGCCGACCGCGACGACCTGGTCGCCTTCCTGGGGCAGCTCGACGACCCGCGGACCCGCTCCGCCGTGGCCGCCGAGCGGTCCGTGCTGGCCGCGCTGGAGGCCGGCTGCTCGGCGCCCGTGGGTGCGTTCGCGCTCGATGACGGGCACACTCTGAACCTGACCGCCGCGGTCGTCGCCATCGACGGCGCCCTCGCGGTACGCAAGTCCACCGCCGGCTCTCCTTCGGAGGCGGAAGATCTGGGCCGCCGGCTAGCGGCCGAGATGCTTCACGAAGGGGCCGACAGATTGATGGGGGAGCATTCCCATTGAGCTCCGATAGCCCGACCTCCGGTTTCGTCGCGTTCGTGGGCGCCGGGCCCGGCGACCCGAACCTTCTCACGCTCCGCGGCGCCGAGCTGCTGGGCAAGGCCGACGTCGTGATCCTCGACGAGGACCTGCACGGCCCGCTGCTGAAGCACTGCCGTCCCGGTGTGGAAGTCGCCGCGAACGACCTCGTCAAGCACGCCCAGTCCGGCCGGCTCGTGGTGCGGCTCTGCGAGGGCGACCCGATGCTGTTCTCCTCGATCACCGAGGAGGCCGCGGCGTGCGCCGCGGCGGAGGTGGACTTCGAGATCGTGCCCGGTGTGCCGCCCGCGACCGCCGTCCTCGGCTACGCGGGCATCCCGCCGGCGTCGTCGGTGCCCGAGTTCCGGGTCGTCGACGCCGCCCAGGACCAGGACTGGTCCTCCCACGCGGCCTGTCCCGGCACGCTGGTGATCTACAACGGCATCACCGAGGCCGTCGCGATCGGCAAGGCGCTGATCGCCGGCGGCAAGCCCGACGGCACCCCGGTGGCGGTCAGCAGCGGCGGCACCACCACCGAGCAGTACACGGTGGTCTCCACGCTCGGCAGGCTGCACGCAGACCTCAAGCACGCCGGCTTCACCGAGCCCGCGCTGATCGTCGTCGGCGAGGCCGTGGGGCTGCGCGACAAGCTGTCGTGGTTCGAGACCAAGCCGCTGTTCGGCTGGCGGGTGCTGGTGCCGCGCACCAAGGAGCAGTCCAAGAGCCTGTCGGAGCAGCTCACCTCCTACGGCGCGGTGCCGGAGGAGGTGCCGACCATCTCGGTCGAGCCGCCGCGCACCCCGCAGCAGATGGACCGCGCCATCAAGGGCCTGGTCACCGGCCGCTACGAGTGGGTGGCCTTCACCAGCGCCAACGCGGTCAAGGCGGTGCGCGAGAAGTTCGAGGAGTACGGCCTCGACGCGCGTGCGTTCGCCGGGCTCAAGGTGGCCGCCGTGGGCGACGCCACCGCGCGGGCGCTGGTCGAGTTCGGCGTCAAGCCGGACCTCCTGCCCTCGGACGAGCAGTCGTCGGAGGGCCTGGTGGCCGAGTGGCCGCCCTACGACTCGATGCTCGACCCGATCAACCGGGTGCTGCTGCCGCGCGCCGACATCTCCACCGACACGCTCGTGGCCGGGCTGACCGAGCTGGGCTGGGAGTGCGACGACGTCACCGCCTACCGCACCGTGCGGGCCGCTCCGCCGCCCGCGCCGATCCGCGAGGCCATCAAGGGCGGCGGGTTCGACGCGGTGCTGTTCACCTCGTCCTCGACGGTGCGCAACCTGGTGGGCATCGCGGGCAAGCCGCACAACGTCACCGTGATCGCCGTCATCGGGCCGCAGACCGCCAAGACGGCCGAGGAGTTCGGGCTGCGCGTCGACGTGATGGCCGACAGGGCGTCCGCGTCGGCGCTGGCGTCCGCGCTCGCCGAGTACGGCGCCAAGCAGCGCCAGGCCGCGCTGGCCGCCGGTGACACGCCGCGCAGGCCGTCGCAGAACCGCCGAGGAGCCAGGAGGAGAGCCAAGTGAGTGCCGAGTTCCCCGTCGCCCGGCCGCGGCGCCTGCGCCGCTCGGCCGCGCTGCGCCGGATGGTGTCCGGCACCCGGCTGCACCCGGCCGACCTGATCCTGCCGCTGTTCGTCAAGGAGGGCATCACCGAGCCGAACCCGGTCGCCTCGATGCCCGGTGTCCTCCAGCACACCCGCGACTCGCTGCGCAAGGCCGCCCACGAGGCCGCCGAGGCCGGGGTCGGCGGCCTCATCCTGTTCGGCATCCCGGCCGTCAAGGACGCGCGCGGCTCGGCCGCCGACGACCCCGACGGCATCCTGCAGGTGGCGCTGCGCGAGGTGAGCTCCGAGGTGGGCGACGCCATCGTGGTGATGGCCGACACCTGCCTGGACGAGTTCACCGACAACGGGCACTGCGGCATCCTCACCGCCTCCGGTGACGTGGACAACGACCTCACGCTGGAGCGTTACGCCTCGATCGCGGTCGCGCAGGCCAGGGCCGGCTCCCAGGTCGTGGCGCCGAGCGGGATGATGGACGGCCAGGTGGGCGTGATCCGGGCGGCGCTCGACGCCGAGGGGTTCTCCGCCGTGCCGATCCTCGCCTACTCCGTCAAGTACGCCTCCGCCTTCTACGGGCCCTTCCGCGACGCCGCCGAGTGCGCGCCGCAGTTCGGCGACCGCAGCACCCACCAGCAGGACCCGGCCGGGCCGCTGGAGGAGGCGCTGCGCGAGGTCCGGCTCGACCTGGCCGAAGGCGCCGACGCCGTCATGGTCAAGCCCGCGCTGGCCTACCTCGACGTCATCAGGCGCGTCCGCGACGAGGTGGACGTGCCCGTGGCCGCCTACCAGGTGAGCGGCGAGTACGCGATGATCGAGGCCGCCGCCGCCAACGGGTGGGTCGACCGGGAGCGCATGATCATGGAGTCGCTGGTCTCCATCAAGCGCGCGGGCGCCGACCTGATCCTCACCTACTGGGCGACCGAGGTGGCGCGCCGCCTCTAACAGGGGGTTTCCCGCCGAGTCCTGAGACCTGTGCGTTAGAGTGCCATAACAAGTGCTGGTGTGTCCCGCGTGGCTATTGAGCCCGGAGAGCCGGGGCCTCCTCAGGCACCGACGACGGGAGACACCATGGTGGGGGTACCTCTGGCTCGGCGTACCAGGAAACGGTCCAGGCCGACGCGGATCGACACCGTGCTGGGCTACGCCGCACTGGGCTGGCCGAGCGTGCCGGGGGCCTTCCCGCTGCGCCGGGGCGCCCGTGCGTGCTCCTGTGACCGCGTCGGCTGTCCCGACCCGGGCGCGCACCCCATCTCCCCCGCCTGGAGCCTGCAGGCCACCACCGACGCCACCCAGCTGACCCGCTGGTGGCAGCGTGAGCCCGAGGCCAACGTCATCCTGCCCACGGGGCGGGTGTTCGACGTCTTCGACGTACCCCTCGCCACCGGCCTGTCGGCCCTCACCCGGATCGACAACGCCGGAGCGGACTCGGGCCCGGTCGCCGCCAACGGCGACCGGGTCCTGTTCTATGTGGCCACCCGCGGCAACCCTGACGACGAGGACGAGTGGTGGTCGTGCCAGCTCGACTGCGACCCGGCCACCATCGAGGACACACCGGGGCTGCGCTGGCACTGCCGCGACAGCTACGTGCTGGCTCCGCCCTCCACCCTGCCCACCGGTCAGCCGGTCTCGTGGCTGCGCCCGCCGGACGGCCGGCCGCTGCCCGACCCGCTGCGCCTGCTGGAGTGGCTGGCGGACTAGGGGACTAACCTGGTCGGGTGAGCCGTACACACAACTCCGAGGACCTGTTCGCCCGCGCCAGCGCCGTCGTGCCGGGGGGTGTCAACTCGCCGGTCCGCGCGTTCGGAGCCGTCGGGGGGACGCCGCGTTTCATGGCCTCGGGGCAGGGCCCGTACATCACGGACGTCGACGGCAACCGCTACGTCGACCTGGTGTGCTCGTGGGGCCCGATGATCCTCGGGCACCGGCATCCGGCCGTGGTGGAGGCCGTGTCGCAGGCGGTCGCCCACGGGTTCTCGTACGGGACGGCCACGCCGGGCGAGGTCGAGCTGGCCGAGGAGATCGTCGGCAGGGTCGCGCCGGTGGAGAAGGTGCGGCTGGTCAGCTCGGGCACCGAGGCGACGATGAGCGCGGTGCGGCTGGCCCGCGGGTTCACCGGGCGGTCCAAGGTGATCAAGTTCGCCGGGTGCTATCACGGGCACGTCGACGCGCTGCTGGCCTCGGCGGGGTCCGGCGTGGTGACGTTCGGGCTGCCCGACACGCCCGGGGTGACCGGGGCGTCGGCGGCCGACACGATCGTGCTGCCCTACAACGACGTCAAGGCCGTCGAGGAGGCGTTCGCCGCCGCGGAGATCGCCTGTGTCATCACCGAGGCGTGCCCGGCCAACATGGGCATCGTGCCGCCGCTCGACGGCTTCAACACCCGGCTGCGCGAGCTGTGCACGGCCAACGGGGCGCTGCTGATCGTCGACGAGGTGCTCACCGGCTTCCGCGTCTCGCCCTCCGGCTGGTACGGCCTGGACCCGGTGGAGGCCGACCTGATGACGTTCGGCAAGGTCATGGGCGGCGGGCTGCCGGCGGCGGCGTTCGGCGGCCGGGCCGAGGTCATGGCGCATCTGGCGCCGGAGGGGCCCGTCTACCAGGCGGGCACGCTGTCGGGCAATCCGCTGGCCTGCGCGGCCGGTCTGACCACGCTGCGCACGCTCGACGCGCAGGCGTACGCGAAGGTCGACGTGGCGGCGGCCGTGGTCGCGGACGCGGCCACGGAGGCGCTGTCGGCGGCGGGGGTGCCACACCGGCTGCAGACGGCGGGCAACCTGTTCTCGATCTTCTTCACCGACCGCCAGGTGACCGACTTCGCCGACGCGCAGACCCAGAGCACGGCCGCCTACAAGGCGTTCTTCCACGCCATGCTCGACCAGGGCGTCTACCTGCCGCCGTCGGCGTACGAGGCCTGGTTCCTGTCGTCGGCGCACGACGACGAGGCGCTGGAGCGGGTCGCCGGGGCGCTGCCCGGCGCCGCGAAGGCCGCCGCCGCCGTTCTCTGATTGGCGTAGAGGACACCGGCCACGATGAGGACGGCCGCCACCGCCTTGAGCCAGGAGAGCGGCTCGCCGGTGAAGAGGGCGGCCGACGACATGCCGAAGACCGGCACGAGCAGCGTGTACGGGGCCACGACCGAGGCGTCGTAGCGGCGCAGCAGGAAGCCCCACACGCCGAAGCCGCCCAGTGTCGAGACGAACGCCACGTACGCCAGCGACAGCCAGCCCTCGGCCGGGGCGGCGAGTGACGGCACACCCTCCACCAGGAGGGAGAGAAGCAGGAGCGGGGGCGCCGACAGGGCGCTCACCCAGACCATGAAGCGCAGCGAGTCCGGCGGGGCGGCCCTGCGCTGGGCGACGTTGCCGAGGCCCCAGGCGGCGGCCGCGGCCACGCAGAGGGCGAACGCGCCCACCGGTCCGGACAGGCCGAAGTCGACGGCGACCAGGGCGAGGCCGCCGAAGGCGACGGCCAGGCCGGTGACGCGCCGAGCGGTGAGCCGCTCGCCGAGGAGCGTCACCGCGAACAGGATGGTGAACAGGACCTGCGCCTGCAGGACCAGGGAGGTCAGGCCGGCCGGCATCCCGGCGCGCATGCCGATGAGCAGCAGGCCGAACTGGCCGACTCCGATGGTGACAGCCACCGCGCCGACCCATCGCCAGGGGACTCCCGGCCGCCCCACCAGGAGGAGCGCGGGGAACGCCGCGAGCGCGAACCGGAGGCCCGCGTACAGCAGGGGCGGGAAGTGCTCCAGCCCTGTCTGCATGACGACGAAGTTCACTCCCCAGACGGCCGCGAGGCCGACGGCGAGGGCCAGGTGGCCCGGTTTCACGTGGTCGTGGTCTTGCGGTAGCGGATGCGCTGCTCGCGCGCCTGCTCGGCGAGGGCCTTGAGGTAGGAGGTGGACTGGGGGGTCTGCTTCTTCGACTTAAGGATTCGCATGCATATATTTTCCTTCGCTACACGTTCAACGACAAGCGAGACTTTCTATGCTTAACCCTTTAGACTGGCTTACATGTTGGACCTGAACCGGCTCAAGGCTCTACATGCCGTGCACGTCTACGGCTCGGTCGGCGCCGCCGCCGACGCCCTGATGGTCACCCCGTCGGCCGTGTCGCAGCAGATCGCCAAGCTGGAGCGCGAGACCGGGGCGCGGCTGGTCGAGCGCAACGGCCGGGGCGTGCGGCTGACCGACGCCGCGGGGCTGCTCGCCGAGCACGCCGAGCGCATCCTGGCCCTGGTCGAGACCGCCGAGGCCGACTTCGAGGCGCTGCGCGGCCAGGTCGTGGGCCGGCTCAACGTGGGCGCCTTCCCGACCGCCGCGCGCGGGCTGATGCCCGCCGCGCTCGCCGAGCTGCGCGAGCGCCACCCCGACCTGTTGCTCCACCTGTACGAGCGCGAGCCGGAGCGGGTGGTCCGCGAGGTCGCCAGGGGCGAGCTCGACCTGGTCATCGTCCAGGACTGGCTCAACCGGCCGATGGCCATCCCCGAGGGCCTGTCCAGGAAGACGCTGCTCGACGACGTGGCCGACGTGGCGGTCCCGGCCGACCACCCGCTGGCCGGCAGCAAGGAGATCCCGCTGTCGGCGCTGCAGGGCGAGCGCTGGATCAGCTCCACGCCCGGCACCATCTGCCACGACTGGCTGGTGTTCACGTTGCGCAGCGCCGAGGTCGAGCCGGAGATCGCCTGCATGGCCGACGAGTACCCGACCCACCTGGCCCTGGTGGCCGCCGGGCTGGGCTGCGCGATCGTGCCCCGGCTGGGCCGCGACCCGGTGCCGGACAACGTGCGGTTCGTTCCGTTGCGCCCGGGTCAGAGCCGCCGTATCTACGCCCTCTGGCGCACCGACGCCGCCCGCCGCCCCGCCATCCGCGCCACCGTCGACGCCCTCGTACGAGCCAGCAGCCGGCACGAGAACGCCTGGGCGGTCGCCTGAGCCCTCACGACAGCGCGATGGCGACCACGCCGCTGACGATGACTCCGGCGGCCAGCAGCCGGTGACGCAGGCCGTCCTCGGCGAGCAGCCGGCCGCCCAGCACGACGGCGATGAGCACGCTGATCTCCCGAGCCGGGGCCACCAGGCTGACCGGAGCCATGGTGAACGCGATCAGCACCAGCTGGTACGACACGAACGCCAGCGCCGCCGCGCCGAGGATGCCGCCCCGATGCGCACGCCAGGCCGGCAGCACGAGCGCGCGCCGCCTCCGGCCGAGCACCGCCGGGGCGAGCGCCAGCGCGCGCCCCACCTCGCCCAGGTAGTTGAGCATGATCGGCGCCACCGCGAACGCGCCCACCACCCGTGAGTCCCACACCGTGTAGGCCGCGATGAACAGCCCGGTGGCCAGCCCGAACGCCAGCCCTTTCCAGTCGCCCCTGCCGCTGCCGCCGCTCATCAGGAACACGCCCACCCCGACCAGCACCATCCCGGTGATCCCGGCGGCCGTGGGCCGCTCGCCCAGGAACAGGATCGCCACCAGCCCGGCCAGCATCGGCCCGGTGCCGCGCGCCACCGGGTAGACCACCGACAGGTCGCCCGAGCCGTACCCGCGCTGCAGCAGCACGAAATACCCCAGGTGCAGCGAGGCGCTGACGCCGATCACGGCCAGGTCCGCCCACGTCAGCCGGGGCGCGGCCAGCAGCAGGTAGCCGGCGAACAGCGGGCTCCAGATCACCGCGGCCGCGGCGGCGACCAGCCAGACGAAGACCAGGCTGTCGGTCCGGGCGGCCTGCTTGCTCAGCAGGTTCCACGAGGCGTGGGCGACCGCGGCGACGAGGACCAGGACGAGCGCCCGGGGATCCACGCGATCTCCTTCCGACCGGCCAGACTCTATCCGGCCGCGATGGAAGCTCCGCGAGCGGCTAAGCTGAGCCCCACCATGGCTGAAACCACCGTCGTTCACCTTTTGCGCCACGGTGAGGTGCACAACCCGGGCGGCATCCTCTACGGCAGGCTCCCTGGTTACCACCTGTCCGAGACCGGCCAGCTGATGGCCAAGACCGTCGCCAAGTCCGTGGCCGGGCGCGACATCGTCGCCCTCTACAGCTCGCCGCTGGAGCGCGCCCAGGAGACCGCCGCACCGGTCGCCGCCACGCTCGGCCTCGACATCGTCAGCGACGACCGGCTGCTGGAGGCGGGCAACCTGCTGGAGGGCCGCATCTCCGGGCCCGGCCTGCAGTTGCTGCGAAGCCCGCGCAACTACCGCTACTTCTGGAACCCGATGCGCCCTTCCTGGGGCGAGCCCTACCCGGTGATCGTCGCGCGGATGAAGTCGATGGTCGAGGACGCCCGGGAGGCGGCGCGCGGGCACGAGGCGGTGCTCGTCAGCCACCAGTTGCCCATCTGGGCGATCCGGATGGCCGCCGAGGGCCGGCGCAGGCTCTGGCACGACCCGCGGCGCAGGCAGTGCGCGCTGGCCAGCCTCACCACGTTCACCTTCGACGGCAACCGGCTCGTCAGCGTCGGCTACAGCGAGCCCGCGGGGTCGGTGTACCAGGGACCCAGCGTCCCGGGCGCATGACGGCGCCGGTAGAGTTGCAAGCTCTACCGGTTGTAGTACAAGGAGATCATCCTCCCGTGCGCGCGACGTCAATCTCACTGGCCCTCATCGCCGTCCTGGCCGCGGGCTGCGCGGGCAACCAGGGCGGGCAGCCCCAGGCGGGTGACACGCGCTTCGTCGCGGGCGACGGCAAGATGCAGGTGTTCGCCGCTGCCGACCGCGAACCGGCCCCCGCCGTCCAGGGCCCGACCCTGGAGGACGGCACCGCCTCCCTGGCCGCGCACAAGGGCAAGGTCGTCGTGCTGAACTTCTGGGCCTCCTGGTGCGGCCCCTGCCGGGCCGAGGCGCCCGTGCTCAAAGAGGTCGCGGCCAAGACCAAGGGCACCGGGGTGGAGTTCCTCGGCATCGACTTCAAGGACCGCAAGGCCGACGCGCTCGCCTTCGAACGCACCGAGAACACCGGCTACCCGAGCATCTTCGACCAGCCGGGCAAGGTCGCGCTGGCCTTCCAGGGCACGGTGCCGCCCGCGGCCATCCCGTCCACGTTGATCATCGACAAGCAGGGCCGGATCGCCGCCCGGGCGCTCGGCGCGGTCCGCTACACCGACTTGATGGACACCGTGACCAAGGTGCGCGATGAATGACGTCGTCGCCTCCGGCTCGCTGCTGCTGGCCGTGCCGATCGCGGTGCTGGCCGGAGTGGTGTCGTTCCTGTCGCCGTGCGTGCTGCCGCTCGTCCCGGGCTACCTGTCGTACGTCACCGGCATGAGCGCCGACCCCAAGCGGGGGCGGCTGGTGCTCGGCACGACGCTGTTCGTGGCGGGCTTCGCCGCCGTGTTCGTGGTCAGCGGGGCGCTGTTCGGGCAGCTCGGCCAGGCCGTGCTGGGCAACGCGGAGACCATCACCCGGGTGCTCGGCGTGCTCACGATCCTGCTCGGGCTGGCGTTCCTCGGCGTGATTCCCGGGCTGATGCGCGACGTGCGCATCCACCGGATGCCCTCGGCGGGGCTGGCCGGGGCGCCGCTGCTCGGCGTGGTTTTCGGGCTGGGCTGGACGCCGTGCATCGGCCCCACCCTGGCGGTCGTCCTCACCCTCGGGCTCAACGAGGGCAGCGCCTCGCGGGGCGCGCTGCTCGCCGTGGCCTACGCGCTGGGGCTCGGGCTGCCGTTCGTGGCCGCCGCCCTGGCCTACAGCAAGGCGCTGCGCACGTTCCGGGCGATCCGCAAGCATTCCCGCCTCATCACCAGGATCGGTGGCGGCATGATGGTGGCCGTCGGCCTCGCGCTGGTCACCGGCCTCTGGGGAGAGATGATCGCGACCATGCAGGGCCTGATCGGCAGCTTCCGGCCGGTGATCTGATGAGCGTCGGCGAGCTGGAGAAGGAGCGGGAGTCCAAGCCCGCGGGCATGGGCCCGGTCGGCTGGCTGCGCTGGTCCTGGCGCACCCTCACCTCGATGAAGACCGCGCTCATCCTGCTCTTCCTGTTCGCGCTGGCCAGCGTGCCCGGCTCGCTGGTGCCGCAGCGCAGCGTCGAGCCCGACCAGGTGGCGCGCTTCTACCAGGACGATCCCGGGCTGGCCGAGTGGTACGACCGCTTCCAGCTCTTCGACGTGTTCACCTCGGTCTGGTTCGCGGCCATCTACCTGCTGCTGTTCACCTCGCTGATCGGCTGCATCATCCCGCGCACCACCACCTACCTGCGCGAGCTGCGCCGCAAGCCGCCGGCCGCGCCGCGCAACCTGACCAGGCTGCCCCACTCGGCCGCCTTCGACGGCGCCCTCACGGCCGACGAGGCCGCCAGGCGGCTGCGCAAGCTGCGCTTCCGCGTCGAGACCGGCGACGGCTGGGTCGCCGCCGAGAAGGGCTACCTGCGCGAGACCGGCAACCTGCTCTTCCACATCTCGCTGCTCGGCGTGCTGGTCGCCGTCGGCTTCGGCTCCCTGTACGGCTACCGGGGCAACGTGCTGATCGCCGAGGGCGACGGGTTCGCCAACACCGTCGCCACCTACGACCGGTTCATCCCCGGCCCGCAGGTGTCGGCCGAGTCGCTGGAGCCGTTCAGCTTCGACCTGACCGACTTCCGGGCCACCTACCAGGTCGAAGGTGAGAAGCGCGGGCAGGAGCTCGACTACTCCGCCTACCTCAAGGTCACCGACACGCCCGGCGCGGCGCCGCGCGACTACGAGCTCAAGGTCAACGAGCCCCTTGAGGTCGACGGCACCCAGACCTACCTCATCGGCCACGGCTACGCCCCCGTCTTCCGCGTCACCGACGGCAAGGGACAGGTCGCCTTCGAGGGGGCGGTGCCGTGCCTCATCGCCGACAAGCCCACGCTCACCTCCGAATGCGTGGTCAAGGTGCCCGACGCGCAGCCGTCGCCGCTCGGCTTCCTCATGCGGTTCCTGCCGACCAGCGTGCCGCTGACCGACGGCAGCTACGCCTCGGCCTTCCCCGGGGCCATCCAGCCCGGGGTGGAGGTCCTGGGGGCGTTCTCCGGCGACCTGGGCATGGGGTCGGGGGAGCCGCGGTCGGTGTACGAGCTCGCGCCGCCCGAGCTGATGAAGAAGCTCAAGCCGCTGGTCATGGGCAAGGACGTGCCCAAGCCGCTGGCCCCCGGGGAGTCGATCGACCTGCCCGGCGGGGCGGGCAAACTGGAGTTCGTCGAGGTCAAGGAGTGGATGACGCTCCAGATCGCCTACGACCCCGGCCGGCTGCCCGCGCTGCTGGCGGCCTCCATGGCCACCATCTCGATCGTGTTCTCGCTGGTCATCCGGCGCCGGCGGGTGTGGGTGCGGGTCAAGGACGGATCCGTCGAGGTGGGCGGGCTGACCCGCACCGAGGGGTCCGCGGCCGGGTTCGCGGAGGAGTTCGACGACATCGTCAAGGTTCTAGCAGCAGGAGACAAGGATGAGCGCTGAACCACTCGCGGAGCTGAGCGACCTGTTCGTGGTCGCGGCCGTACTGCTGTATCTGTTCGCGATGGTCGGGTTCGCGCTTGAGCTGGCCTTCGGCCGCGCCCGCGTCGACGCGTCCGCCAAGGGGCGCGCGCGGACGCCCGTGACGGTGGGCGGCGGTCCCGCCTCGGCGCCGGACGCGCCCCCCGCCGACACGCCGGTCGCGGAGACGCCCCGGTTCGCCGTCCTGGGCGGGCTCGCCGGGCTGGTCCTCGCCTGGATCGGGTGGGCGGCCAACCTCGGCGCCATCGTGACCCGCGGGCTGGCGGTGGACCGGTGGCCGTGGGGCAACATGTACGAGTTCGTCGTCGCCATCTGCTTCGCCGCCGTCACCGCCTTCCTGGGCACCCAGCTGCGCAACAACATCCGCTTCCTCGGCGGCTTCGTCATGGTGGCGGCCGCACTCGGGCTCGGGCTCGCGGTCAAGGTGTTCTACACCTCCGCCGGGCCCGTCGTGCCCGCACTGAACTCCTACTGGATCGCCATCCACGTCAGCGCCGCCATCCTCGCCACCGGGCTGTTCGTGCTCGCCGGGACGTCCGGGGTGCTCTACCTGGTGCGGGGGGATGGGCTGTCTCGGCTGCCCAGCAAGGCCGACCTGGAGAAGGCGGCGCACCGGGCCATCGTCCTGGCGTTCCCGCTGTGGACGTTCGCCGTCATCGCCGGCGCGCTCTGGGCCGACCGGGCCTGGGGGCGCTACTGGGGGTGGGACCCCAAGGAGGTCTGGTCGTTCATCACCTGGGTCGGCTACGCGGCCTACCTGCACGCCCGCGTCACGGCCGGCTGGCGTGGCCGGGCGGCGACCATCGTGCAGCTGGTGGCGTTCCTGTGCCTGCTGTTCAACCTGATCGGCGTCAACATCTTCATCGACGGCCTCCACAGCTACGCCGACGTGTAACCCCTCCCAGGGATGCCCGGCCGTCATCCGCGAGGGGGCTCTGGGAGGGCGTGTCCGGGTCGATGGGGCCGTACGCACAGGAGGCGCGCCCGTTCCGGGGCGTCGCCGGGGCGAAGGCCCGTCTCGGGCGCCTCGCGGCTTCGGGGGCCTCCAGGGGGACGGCCGCTGACCGGGTGGTGGCGGGGCGCCGTTACGAGCCCAGAGGTTGCCCGCCCAAGGGGTGAGGACCGTCATCCTGGGCGGGAGCCGTACGCCGGAAAGATCTACCCGGAAAGTTGGTTACGGGCGTTTCGGTGGGGGTGTTACTTCTCTTCGCCGCGCATGCGACGGTCGAGTTCGCGGAGGAAATCGGGGTCGTCGTCGGGGCCCTTGGGCATGCCGGCGCCGGAGCGGGGCGGCACGGGCCACGATTCCTGGATGGGACGGGGGCGACCGCGGATCATCCAGAACAGGCCGCCGATGAGGGGGAGCACGGCGACGACGATGAGCCACACGGCTTTGGGGGAGTGCCTGACCTCTTCCTCGGGGGTGGTGATGACGTCGAACAACGAGAACAGCCAGAAGGCCAGCAGAGCCAGGCCGACAATGACACCTGCCATGCCCCGAACTGTAAGCCATCCTCAGCGTGTTCGTGCCACCTGATGTCGCATTTCGGATGACTGGCGAAGATCAGCGTCGTACGGTGGAACACGATTCGGCGCCATGGGGCGGTGAGGGGTGCGATGGCCATTTCCAACGACAAGGGGCGCCATCGGCGAGGGCGCTGGTGGCGGCGCGGGTCGTACCTCTTTTCGCGGCGCACCGAGGCTCCGAAGGACGCGGATCGGTCCTTCTGGTCGAACGACCGGGGTTCCTCTCGGCGGGGCCACAGTGAGGTGGGCCGGTCCCCCTGGGAGGCGGAGAGCCCCGGCCGCGACCGCCCCCGGGAGAGCCGCCAGGAGAGCGGGCGTCCCGGCACCCCTCGCCGCCCTTGGGAGGGCGACCGCGGTGACGCGGGCCGCCGCCTCTGGGAAGGCGGCCGTGGCGAGGCCGGGCGACGGTCCTGGGAAGGCGACCGTAGCGAGGTGACGGGTGCCGTCCGGGAGACGCGGCGGGGGCAGCGGGAGCGGGGGCAGGCCGCGGTCGTGGAGCGGCCGCGGTACACGTGGCAGGACTTCGAGCTGGACGGCGGCGGGGTCAGGGCGCAGCCGAATCCGCCGGACATGCCGTCGATGGGCGACGGGCTGCGCCACTGCGGGAAGCTGGAGGCGATCCTGCACCGCCAGTGGGACGCCCGGCAGGGGCCGCCGCCGGCGGATCTCGTACGGGCCGTGGAGAGCCTCGCCAGGCTGCCCGACCGGCTGAAGGAGCGGCTGGCCGAAGGGCTGGAGGGCATCTACGTCGGACCGGGCGGCGTGCCGGACCTGGACGACATGGCGTATCTGCGCGGCGCGCCGCTGCCGTCGGGCCGGGCGACCTGGGACGTGTGCGCCGGGGCGTACGGGGATCGGAAGGTCGTGGTGGGCGATCGGCCGTCGCCCACGCCGGACGTGATGATGCACGAGGTCGGGCACGCGATCGACGACATCGATTCGGTGTTCGGCGTCTGGGTGTCGGACACGCCGGAGTTCGTGGCACTGTTCGAGAGGGTCACGCCGCTGCTGGCGTCGTCGTTCCACCGTCAGGGGGGAGGGCTGGGCCGCAAGGAGTTCTTCGCCGACGCGTTCGCGGCCATCGCCTCGCGGCAGCGTCCCGCGCTGGTCGACATGCTCGGCGGCAACACGCGGATGGCGCTCGACGTCATGCTGTTCTTCAACCGGCGCTACGGAATCTAGGTGATCGGCCATGTACGTCATCCGGCTCGCTGACGGGACCCTGCGCGTGCCGCAGAGCCTGGCCAGCGAAGACGGGCGCCTGATCGGGAACGCGTATGTCGAGGTGGAGCCCGGCGAACCCGGTTACGACGAGTGGTTGCAGGAGTCGTTGACCGAGGAGGAGGCGGCCGAGCGGCAGCGCCGCTGGGCGGAGGAGAACGACGACCTGGAGCGGGAGTTCCTGGCGTTCAAGGCCGACCAGGACGGCGACTGAGGAGCAGGTGCCGGCCAAGGCGCCAGCCACGGTCGGCGGATGGCGCCTTCCCGCGCTCGCCGTACGGATGAGCCGGCGAGCACGCCGTCTCGGTGATCCTGGCTGGCAGGATCACCGACTGGACGGTACGTCAAACACGCGGGGACTCCCCGGCCGGCCTGTCGGCCGTCAGAACGTCCTCGCCTCGAAGAAGGGCGTGCACTTCCGATTCACGGAAGCGCCGGTGCCCTCCGGGGGTGCGGATACTGCTGATGCGGCCTGCCGCAGCCCAGCGCGTAACCGTCTTTGGGTCTACCCGGAAGAGGGCGGCAACCTCTCCTGGGGTCAGCAGACGCTCGCTGCTACTCTCCACCAATCTCTCCCCCTCGCATCCCGCTTCCTGCCAGCGGGCGGACAGGTAACCAGTGTGTCGAGCGAAGCCTGATTTATCCGTGGTTTTCTACAAAGATCACGGGTTGTTATCAGCTGACTGCCCGATTGTTATATGATAGAGCCTCTTTGGGGCTCTCGTGGGTGTTTCTTTACGAAACACCCTTACTGGGCACAGTAGCAGCGCTCGTGCCCGATGCGAAGAGCGACCGGAAGCATGGGGCGAGTAATCTCGAACGCGTGCATCCCGTTCTCGTTTACACGTTGTCCCGGATCGGCCTGTTCGCCGTCGCCTTCGGTGTGCTCTGGCTGCTAGGCCTGTCAAACATGCTGGTCCTGCTCGTCGCCGCGTTCGCGCTGAGCGGCCTCGCCAGCTACGTCCTGCTGTCCAAGCAGCGCGACGCCATGAGCGCGCGCATCAGCGGCAGGATCGACCGCGCCAAGCCGCAGGGCGACTAGGGCAGAGGGAACATGCCAATCCGGGCATGGTACTCCCGCCCGAGTCGGGTTGTGTCGCTACCGACTAGTAGTCCTCTGTCGTTCGCCTGAAAAGCCTTGACGCCGATCCCGCGCTCGCGGCCCGGATTCCAACTGAGCGCCTTTCCCGTCCGTGGATGAATGGCCCCGATGCCCTCGCGCGGCACCGCCCCCCGCCCGGCCGAGTCGTGGCCCAGCGGATTGTCCAGCCAGCGCAGATGCCCTCCCACGTAGACCGCGCTGCCCGTCACCGACACCGCGTAGAGCGAGTCGCCGCCCGTCCTGTTGATCCAGGTGGGCTTGGCGCCCTGGGTGGTGCGGTAGGTCTCGAACCTGGCCGCGCTGTCGCACAGCCCGCGCCGGGGCCCGCCGGTGGTGACGACCACGAAGTAGCTCCCGTCGGGCGCGAAGTCCAGGCCGCGCACGTACCAGGGAAAGGCGTCCATGCACTTGCCGGTGTACGCGTCGGTCCGCCACGGGGCGACCCCGGCCTCGGGGCCGCCGATGTCGATCAGCCCGATCTGCGGCCGGGACTGCCCGCCGAGCGTGGTGAAGTTGCCGTCGACGGCCAGCCGGTCGGCCGTGGCGGCGATGGCGTGCACCTTGACCTTCCTGGTGAGCGGATCTCCCGGCGTGATGTCGAAGGCGGGGTCGGCCCGGCCGGTCGTGGGGTCGAGCCGGGCCAGCGCGGTGCGCGGCCGGGTGAAGTCGCCGCCGGCGTAGAGGTGCCCGCCCTGCCTGGCCAGTGTGGCGACGGCGCCGCCGGAGACGGCGGGGCGGAACGAGCGCACCGGCTGCCCGGTGGTGAGGTGCAGCCGGGCCAGCGACCTGGCGCGGTGGCCGTCGACCTCGTGGAAGTCGCCGCCGACGTAGACGGTCCCCTCGTCGCCGGCGGCCAGGCTGTGCACGGTCCCGCCCACCTCGGGGGAGAAGCGGGGCAGCACGCGCCCGGTCCGCAGGTCGTAGGCGAACAGGTTGTCCCGCCGGTAGGTGGTGGTCCTGGTCGCGTCGGCGACCGCCGAGAACGAGCCGCCGACCACCACGGTGCCGCCCACGAGCGTGATGGCGTTGACGATGCCGTCCAGGACGTGCGGGGTGTTGTCGACAGGGTTGGCCGAGACCACGCGAGGGTGCGCGGTGGGGGCCGCTGCGATGATCGCCGCAAGGGCGACTCGGGCAAGCATTTGCCAATTCTTAGCAGACTGAATGTAGTCGTGCCGCTACTTTCCGTTGATTGTCGGGAATGGCCCTAGGCTGGTCGCCATGACGCGAGCTCAGTTGGACAAGCAGCCTGGCGAGGTCGCCGCGATGTTCGATCGCACCGCCCGGCGCTACGACCTCGTCAACGACGTGATCTCGATGGGCCAGGTCAGGGTGTGGCGCAAGGCCGTCGCGGCGGCGGTCGACGCAGGTCCCGGCGAGGTCGTGCTCGACCTGGGCGCGGGCACCGGCACCTCCACCGACACCTTCACGACGCTGGGCGCGCGGGCGATCGCCTCCGACTTCTCGCTCGGCATGCTGCAGACCGGGGTGCGCCGGCGCGGCCGTAACGCGCTCACGGGGGAGGGGGTGCCGTTCATCGCGGGCGACGCGATGCGGCTGCCGTTCGCCGACGACGTGTTCGACGCGGTGACGATCTCGGTGGCGTTGCGCAACGTGCACGACACCGGCGAGGCACTGCGCGAGATGCTGCGGGTGACCAAACCGGGAGGGCGGCTGGTGATCCTTGAGTTCTCGCATGTGACGTTCGCGCCCTTCGACATGATCTATCGCGAATATCTGATGCGGCTGCTGCCCAAGGTGGCCAAGATTTTCGGCTCCAACGACGATTCCTATGAATATCTGGCCGAGTCGATCCGCGACTGGCCGGACCAGCCGACGCTGGCGCGCACCATCCAGGAGGCGGGCTGGCGGCGGGTGGCCTGGCGCAACCTCGACTTGGGGATCGTGGCCATGCACCGCGCCTTCAAGGCCACGTGATCTACTAGGCTCTGACGGCCCCCCGGCTGCCACTTTGTCCAGGAAAAGGGTTAGACTGCGGGCCGACAAGTTTGTGAAGGGGTTCACAAAGGAACGAAGGCGAGACACCCCGAGGCCAGGCCTTCGCGTGTGTAGGACAGGACAGTCCAGTGACCGTGCCAGCAGTTGACGCTGACGTCATCGTCGTCGGCGCCGGTCCCGCCGGATCCGCGACCGCCTTCTACCTGGCCCGGGCCGGCCTCGACGTGCTGGTGCTGGAGAAGACCCGCTTCCCCCGGGAGAAGGTCTGCGGCGACGGCCTGACCCCGCGCGCCGTCAAGCAGCTCCTCAACATGGGCATCGACGTCGACGCCCCCGGCTGGGTGCGCAACAAGGGCCTGCGCGTCGTCGGCGGCGGCCTGCGCTTCGAGCTCGACTGGCCCAAGCTGGAGCGCTTCCCCGACTTCGGTCTCGTACGGACCCGCCAGGACTTCGACCAGATCCTGGCCGCGCACGCGGTCAAGGCCGGCGCGCGCCTGATGGAGGGCGTCACCGTCACCGGGCCGGTCCTCGACGACCGCAGCGGTCACATCGTCGGCGTCACCACCAAGGACGGCGCGATCCACCGCGGCCGGCTGGTCGTGGCGGCCGACGGCAACAGCACCCGGCTGGCCCTCGGCATGGGGCTGCACAAACGCGAGGACCGCCCGATGGGCGTGGCCGTGCGCACCTACTTCACCAGCCCGCGCCACGACGACGACTACCTGGAGACGTGGCTGGAGCTGTGGGACGACCAGACGCTGCTGCCCGGCTACGGCTGGGTGTTCGGCGTCGGCGACGGCACCGCCAACGTGGGGCTCGGGCTGCTCAACACCAGCGCCCACTTCAAGAACATCGACTACCGCGACCTGCTCAAGCGGTGGTGCCGGTCCATGCCCGCCGAGTGGGGCTTCACCGAGGAGAACATGACGGCGCCCATCCGCGGCGCCGCGCTCCCGATGGCCTTCAACCGGCAGCCGCACTACACGCGCGGCCTCCTGCTCGCCGGCGACTCCGGCGGATCGATCAACCCGTTCAACGGCGAGGGCATCGCCTACGCCATGGAAACCGGTGAGATCGCCGCCGAGGTCGTCGCCAAGGCCCTCAAGGGCACCACGCCGGCGCAGCGAGAACGTGTCCTGCGCACGTATCCTCAGACGTTGAAAGACGCCTATGGCGGATATTTCACGCTGGGCAGGTTGTTCGTGGAGGCAATCGGGAAGCCGGGTGTGATGAGCTTCGGCACCAGGCACGGGCTTCCCCACCCGAGGCTGATGCGCTTCGCGCTCAAACTCCTTGGTAATCTCACCGACCGGCGAGGCGATGCGTCGGACAAGATCATCAACGCACTCTCGAAGGTCGCGCCACGAGCATGATTCCCACACCCACCCATAGATCAGGCTGCGCGCCCGCGCGCGCGGCGACTCCGGAGGAGGCGTAGCGATGGACCTTTACGTGCCCATCCTGGTGCTCGCCGTTCTCGCGGGGGGCTTCGCGATCATGTCGGTCGCCATCGCCCCCTTCACCGGTCCCAAGCGCTGGAACCGCGCCAAGCTTGACGCCTACGAATGCGGCATCGAGCCGACGCCCCAGCCGGTCGGTGGCGGACGGTTCCCGCTCAAATACATGATCACGGCGATGCTCTTCATCGTCTTCGACATCGAGATCATCTTCCTGTACCCGTGGGCGGTCTCGTTCGCTCCGCTCCACAACGACGCGGGCAGCGTGATCTCCTCCGGTCTCGGGGTGTTCGCGCTCGTCGAGATGCTGCTGTTCATCGTCACCGTGCTCGTGGCCTACGCGTACGTGTGGCGCCGCAAGGGTCTGGACTGGGACTGAAAATGGGACTTGAAGAGAAACTCCCCAGCGGGTTCATCCTCAGCACGGTCGAGCAGGCCGCGGGGTGGGCGCGCAAGAACTCCGTATGGCCGGCCACCTTCGGCCTCGCCTGTTGCGCCATCGAGCTGATGGCCACCGGTGGCCCCCACTACGACCTGGCGCGCTTCGGCATGGAGCGCGCTTCGGCGTCTCCCCGGCAGGCCGACCTGATGATCGTCGCCGGGCGCGTGTCGCAGAAGATGGCCCCGGTGCTGCGCCAGATCTACGACCAGATGGCCGAGCCCAAGTGGGTCATCGCCATGGGCGTGTGCGCCTCCAGCGGCGGCATGTTCAACAACTACGCCATCGTGCAGGGCGTGGACCACGTCGTGCCGGTCGACATCTACCTGCCCGGCTGCCCGCCGCGGCCCGAGATGCTCATCGACGCGATCGTCAAGCTGCACGACAAGATCCAGAACATGAAGTTCGGCGCGCATCGTGCCAAGCAGATCGACGCGCTCGAGCTCAGGGCGCTGCGCACGCTGCCGCTGATCGACCAAGGGGCCGCCAAGTGACCTCCCCCGACAACCTGCCCGAGGTCCCCGGCGCCGAGGTGCCCGAGGTCGCCAAGACCCCCGAGGCGCCCGTGGCCCGGCGCGGCATGTTCGGCGCCGCCGACACCGGCGACACCTCCGGCTACGGCGGGCTCGTCGTCCGCCGCGCGCCGCAGATCTCCACGCCGCGTCCGTACGGGGGCTACTTCGACGAGCTCGTCGACGCCCTCGACCTCGACGACGCCATCGAGCGCGTGGTCGTCGACCGGGGCGAGCTGACCCTGCACGTCAAGCGGGAGCGCCTGGTCGAGGTCTGCCAGAAGCTGCGCGACGACCCGGCGCTGCGCTTCGAACTGTCGCTGGGCGTCTCCGGCGTGCACTACCCGCACCTGACGGGCGAGGAGCTGCACTCGGTCATCCACCTGTGCTCGATCACCCACAACCGGCGCGTCCGCGTCGAGACGAGCTGCCCCGACGGCGACCCGCACATCCCCTCGACCGTCGGCGTCTTCCCGGGCCACGACTGGCACGAGCGGGAGGCGTACGACTTCTTCGGGATCGTCTACGACGGCCACCCGGGCCTGACCCGGATCATGATGCCGGACGACTGGGACGGTCACCCCCAGCGCAAGGACTACCCGCTGGGCGGCATCCCGGTCGAGTACCGCGGGGCGACCATCCCCTCGCCCGACCACAGGAGGTCCTACTCGTGAGCACCGCATACGACGAGGCGACCGAGGGCAAGGTCTACTCGGTCACCGGCGCCGACTGGGACGAGGTCGTCACGGGGGTCCGCGACTCCTCCGACGAGCGCCTGGTCGTCAACATGGGCCCGCAGCACCCGTCCACGCACGGCGTGCTCCGCCTGGTCCTGACCCTCGACGGTGAGACGGTCACCGAGGCGCGCGGCGTCATCGGCTACCTGCACACCGGCATCGAGAAGAACATGGAGTACCGGACGTGGACGCAGGGCACCACGTTCGTCACTCGCATGGACTACCTGTCGCCGATCTTCAACGAGACGGCCTACTGCCTGAGCGTGGAGAAGCTGCTCGGCGTCGAGGACCGGATCCCGGACCGGGCGCAGGCCATCCGCGTCATGATGATGGAGCTCAACCGGATCGCCTCGCACCTGGTCGCGATGGGCACGTTCGGCATGGAGCTCGGCGCCACCACGCCGTTCCTGTTCGGCTACCGTGACCGCGAAATGATCATGGACCTGTTCGAGTACATCACGGGTCTGCGGATGAACCACGCCTACGTGCGGCCGGGCGGCGTCAGCGTCGACCTGCCCGCCGGCGCGGTGGACAAGGTCGGCGAGTTCCTCAAGGAGATGCCCAAGCGGATCAAGGACATCCGCAAGCTTCTCGACGAGAACCCGGTGTACGTCCGCCGCACCAGGGACGTCGCCTACCTCGACCTCACCGGCTGCATGGCGCTCGGCATCACCGGGCCCATCCTGCGGGCCTCCGGGCTGCCGTGGGACCTGCGCAAGTCGCAGCCCTACTGCGGCTACGAGACCTACGAGTTCGACGTGGCGACCGAACGCGGCTGCGACGTCTACTCGCGCTATCTCGTGCGCATGAAGGAGATGGAGGAGTCCCTCAAGATCATCGAGCAGGCCCTGGACCGGATCGCCGGTCCGCTCAAGGGCGACCCGGTGATGATCGAGGACAAGAAGATCGGCTGGCCCGCGCAGCTCGCGCTCGGCCCCGACGGCTTCGGCAACTCCCCCGACCACATCGCGCACATCATGGGCAGCTCCATGGAAGCCTTGATCCACCACTTCAAGCTGGTGACCGAGGGCTTCCGGGTGCCGGCCGGCCAGGCGTACGCGCCGATCGAGTCGCCCAAGGGCGAGCTCGGTGCGCACGTCGTCAGCGACGGCGGCACCCGGCCCTACCGCGTCCACTTCCGCGAGCCGTCGTTCTGCAACCTGCAAGGCTTCCCCGCCATGGCGGAGGGCGGCCAGGTCGCCGACGTGATCGCCGCGGTGGCTTCTATCGACCCCGTCATGGGAGGTGTGGACCGGTGACTTACTCACCGGAAGTCCGCGAGCGTCTCGAACGCGACGCCAAGGAGATCATCGGCCGTTACCCGAAGACGCGGTCGGCGCTGCTGCCGCTGCTGCACCTGGTGCAGTCGGAGGACGGCTACGTCTCGGACGACGGTCACGAGTTCTGCGCGGAGATGCTGGGGCTGAGCAAGGCGGAGGTCGTCGGCGTCTCGACGTTCTACACCATGTACAAGCGCAAGCCCGCCGGCGACTACCACGTCGGCGTCTGCATCAACGCGCTCTGCGCCGTCATGGGCGGCGACGAGATCTGGGACGAGCTGTCCGAGCACGTCGGCGTCGGCCACGAGGAGACCACCGGCGACGGCAAGATCTCGCTGGAGCGCCTGGAGTGCAACGCGGCCTGCGACTTCGCCCCGGTCATGATGGTCAACTGGGAGTTCTTCGACAACCAGACGCCGGAATCGGCCAAGCAGCTCGTCGACGACCTGCGTGACGGCAAGGACGTGCGGCCCACCCGCGGTCCGAAGAAGCTGTGCACGTTCAAGGAGGCGTCGCGGGTGCTCTCCGGCCTGCCCGACGACCTGGCGGGAGACGGCCCCTCGGCCGCCGGCCCCTCGCTGGAGGGTCTCAAGCTGGCCAAGGCCAACGGATGGAAGGCCCCCGAGGCATGAGCACGACCCTGACACCGGTCCTGACCGCCAACTGGGACCGCCCCGACTCCTTCACCCTCGACGGCTACGGGCCGTACGAGGCGGCCAAGAAGGCGCTGGGCATGGACCCGGACGCCGTCATCCAGGCCGTCAAGGACTCGGGCCTGCGCGGCCGAGGCGGCGCCGGCTTCCCCACCGGCATGAAGTGGGGGTTCATCCCGCAGGGCGACGGCAAGCCGCACTATCTCGTCGTCAACGCCGACGAGTCGGAGCCGGGCACCTGCAAGGACATCCCGCTGATGATGGCCAACCCGCACTCGCTGGTCGAGGGCGTCATCATCACGGCGTTCGCGATCCGCGCCAACCACGCCTTCATCTACGTGCGCGGCGAGGTGCTGCACGTCATCCGGCGGCTGCAGGCGGCCGTGCGTGAGGCGTACGAGAAGGGCTATCTCGGCACGGACATCTTCGGCACCGGATACGACCTGGAGCTCGTCGTGCACAGCGGCGCCGGGGCCTACATCTGTGGCGAGGAGACGGCGCTGCTGGACTCGCTGGAAGGCTTCAGGGGTCAACCGCGGCTCAAGCCTCCGTTCCCGGCCGTGGCGGGCCTGTACGCCTCGCCGACTGTCGTGAACAACGTCGAGTCCGTGGCCAGTGTTCCCTCGATCATCGCCAACGGGGCCGACTGGTTCGCCGGGATGGGCACCGAGAAGTCCAAGGGCTTCGGCATCTTCTCGCTCAGCGGCCACGTCACCAGGCCGGGCCAGTACGAGGCTCCGCTCGGCATCACGCTGAACGAGCTGCTCGACATGGCGGGCGGCATCCGCGCCGGGCACCGGATCAAGTTCTGGACCCCGGGCGGCTCGTCCACGCCGATCTTCACCGACGAGCACCTCGACGTGCCGCTCGACTTCGAGGCGGTCGGCGCCAAGGGCTCCATGCTCGGCACCCGAGCGCTGCAGATCTTCGACGAGACCACCTGCGTGGTCCGCACGGTGCTGCGCTGGACGGAGTTCTACGCCCACGAGTCGTGCGGCAAGTGCACGCCGTGCCGTGAGGGCACCTACTGGCTCAAGCAGGTGCTCAAGCGCCTGGAGAAGGGCCAGGGCACCGAGGAGGACCTGTCGACGATCACCGACATCGCCGACAACATCCTGGGCCGCTCGTTCTGCGCTCTCGGCGACGGCGCGACCAGCCCGATCCACTCCTCGGTGAAGTACTTCCGCGAGGAGTACCTCAAGCACTTCGAGGTCGGCGGCTGCCCGTTCGACGCGAAGAAGTCCACTCTGTGGGGTGACCAGTGACCGTGACAGAAACTGAGACCACCCTGGTGACCCTCACGATCGACGGGTTCCAGGTCAGCGTCCCCAAGGGCACGCTGATCATCAGGGCGGCCGAGCTGCTGGGCATCCAGATCCCCAGGTTCTGCGACCACCCGCTGCTCGACCCGGCGGCCAACTGCCGCCAGTGCCTGGTCGACATCCCCGACGCGGGCAACGGCCGCGGCTTCCCCAAGCCGCAGCCGTCCTGCGCGATCGAGGTCGCCGAGGGCATGGTCGTGCAGACCCAGCTCACCTCGCCGGTCGCCGAGAAGGCGCAGCGCGCGGCGATGGAGTTCCTGCTCCTCAACCACCCGCTCGACTGCCCGGTCTGCGACAAGGGCGGCGAGTGCCCGCTGCAGAACCAGGCCATGTCCAACGGCCAGGGCGAGTCGCGGTTCCAGGAGCAGAAGCGGACGTTCGCCAAGCCGCTGCCGCTGTCCACCCAGGTGCTGCTCGACCGTGAGCGCTGCGTGCAGTGCGCGCGCTGCATCCGCTTCTCCGACCAGATCGCCGGCGACCCGTTCATCGAGTTCTTCGAGCGCGGGGCCAAGGAGCAGGTGGGCGTCGCCGACGGCGAGCCGTTCCAGTCCTACTTCTCGGGCAACACGGTGCAGATCTGCCCGGTGGGCGCGCTGACCGGCGCCGCCTACCGGTTCCGGGCCCGCCCGTTCGACCTGGTGTCCACGCCGAGCGCGTGCGAGCACTGCGCCTCCGGGTGCAGCCTGCGCACCGACCACCGGCGCGGCCGTGTCACCCGCCGCCTGGCCGGCAACGACCCGCAGGTCAACGAGGAGTGGAACTGCGACAAGGGCCGCTGGGCGTTCTCCTACGCCACGCAGCCCGACCGCCTCAGGACGCCGCTGGTCCGCGACGAGGAGGGCGTGCTCGTGCCCGCCTCGTGGCCGGAGGCGCTGAGCGTCGCCGCCCAGGGCCTGGCCGCCGCCCGCGGCAAGGCCGGTGTGCTGGTCGGCGGCCGGGTCACCGTCGAGGACGCCTACGCCTACGCCAAGTTCGCCAGGCTCGCGCTCGGCTCCAACGACATCGACTTCCGCGCCCGGCCGCACTCCGCCGAGGAGGCCCGCTTCCTCGCGCACGCGGTCGCCGGCAAGGGGATCGAGGTCTCCTACGCCGACCTGGAGAGCGCGCCCGCGGTGCTGCTCGTCGGGTTCGAGCCCGAGGAGGAGTCGCCGATCGTCTTCCTGCGCCTGCGCAAGGCGTGGCAGAAGCGCGGGCTCAAGGTCACCGCGATAGCCCCGTTCGCCACCAACGGCCTGGCCAAGATGGGCGGCACGCTCATCCGCACCGCGCCGGGCGGGGAGGCCGACGCGATCGGCGAGCTCGTCGGGACGCTGGCCGAGGGCACGATCGTGCTCGCCGGCGAGCGCCTGGCCACGGTGCCCGGCGCGCTGCCGGAGCTGGACCGGCTCGGCGCCGCCTCCGGCGCCCGCCTCGCCTGGGTCCCGCGCAGGGCCGGTGAGCGCGGCGCCGTCGAGGCGGGCGCGCTGCCCAACCTGCTGCCGATCGGCCGCCCGGTCGACGACGAGAGCGCCAGGGCGGAGATCGCCCGGGCCTGGAACGTCTCCTCGCTGCCCGCCACGCCGGGCCGCGACACCGACGCGATGCTCGCCGCCGCCCGCGACGGGGAGCTCGACGCGCTGGTCGTGGCCGGCGTCGACCCCTACGACCTGGCCGCCCCCGCGCTCGCGCTGGAGGCGCTGGAGAACACGCCGTTCATCGTCAGCCTGGAGACGCGCGCCAGCGCCGTCACCGACCGGGCCGACGTCGTGCTGCCGGTGGCCACCGTCCAGGAGAAGAGCGGCACGTTCGTCAACTGGGAGGGCAGGGGCCGCTCGTTCGAGGCCCCGCTGAAGGTGCCCGGCCTGCGCAGCGACCTGGCCGTGATCGGCGACCTGGCCGACCGGATGGACGTGCACCTGGGCCTGCCGGACGCCAAGGCGGCCCGCCGCGAGCTGTCGGGCATCGGCTCCTACCGCGGCACCCGCGTCGCGGCCCCGGCCGTCGCCACCGGCTCGCCCGCGACCCCCGCCGCCGCCGGGGCCGTGCTGGCGACCTGGCACCTGCTGCTCGACGACGGCCGCCTCCAGGACGGCGAGCCGTACCTGGCGGGCACCGCACGTGACGCCGAGGCGCTGCTCTCGGCGAGCACGGCCGCGGAGATCGGCGTCGCCGACGGTGACAAGGTCGTCGTCGGAGGTCCCGGGCCCAACGCGGTCACGCTGCCCGTCCGCATCGCCGACCTGCCCGACCGGGTGGTCTGGGTGCCGTCGAACTCGGGCGGCTGCTCGGTCACGCGCGACCTCGGCGCGGTGGCCGGCGACATCGTCACCATCGGGAGCGCCTCATGACCTTCGTTCTCGCGGCCAGTCCGACCCTGGAAAACTTCGGCAAGGACCCGCTCTGGATCATCATCATCAAGGCGGTGATGCTGTTCGTCTTCCTGATGCTGGGCATCCTGTTCGGCGTCTGGTTCGAGCGCAAGCTCATCTCCCGGATGCAGCACCGCTACGGCCCCAACCGGGCGGGCAAGTTCGGCCTGCTCCAGTCGGTGGCCGACGGCCTCAAGATGGGCCTGAAGGAAGACATCTTCCCGCGGACCGTGGACAAGGTGCTCTACCTGCTGGCCCCGGTCATCATGGTGATCCCGGCCTTCCTGGCCTTCTCCATCGTGCCGTTCGGGCCGATGGTCAACCTGTTCGGCGTGCAGACGCCGCTGCAGCTCGTCGACCTGCCCGTGGCCGTGCTGTTCATGCTGGCCATGGGCGCCATCTCGGTCTACGGGGTGGTGCTCGCCGGCTGGTCGTCGCGCTCGCCGTACGCGCTGCTCGGCGGTCTGCGGTCGGCGGCGCAGGTGGTCTCGTACGAGATCGCCATGGGCCTGTCGTTCGTGGCGATCTTCCTGTTCGCCGGGACGCTGTCCACCTCGGAGATCGTCGCGGCGCAGCAGCAGACCTGGTACGCGGTGCTGCTGCTGCCCTCGTTCCTGGTCTACGTGGTCTGCATGTTCGGCGAGGCGGCCCGCATCCCGTTCGACCTGCCCGAGGGTGAGGGCGAGCTGGTCGGCGGGTTCCAGACGGAATACTCCTCGTCGCTGAAGTTCGCCCTGATCATGATGGGCGAGTACCTGCACACCTTCACCGCCTCGGGCATCGCCGTGACGCTGTTCATGGGCGGCTGGCGGGCACCGCTCCCGATGTCGTGGGAGTGGGCGCACACGGGCTGGGTGCCGGTGCTCTGGTTCTTCATCAAGTTCGTGCTGACGTTCTGCTTCATCGTCTGGGTGCGCGCTTCGCTGCCGCGTGTACGGTACGACCAGCTCATGTCGCTCGGCTGGAAGGTCCTGATCCCGGTCAACCTGGCGTGGATCCTTCTCGTCGCCGCCGTTCGCAACGTCATCTTCGTGAACAACGGCACCTTCGAAGGCGACGTGTACGTCTCCGCCGGGCTCGGTGTGATCATCGTCGTCGGGGCGCTGGCCATCTGGATGCGGTTCGACACCGTGAACCAGCGGCGCAAGGAAGCCAGGAAGGCGGAGGTCGAAGCCGAGTTCGAGGAGCTGTCCAACGAGCCGACGGCAGGCGGCTTCCCTGTGCCGCCGCTCGATCTGCCGCACTACCACGGGGTGCAGCACAAGGAGATTCCCAGTGGGACTAACTGATTGGCTGAACCCCGTCAAGGGCTTCGGGGTCACCTTCCACACGATGTTCAAAAAGCCCGTCACGACCAACTACCCGGAGGAGAAGCGGCCGACGGCCCCTCGCTTCCACGGGCGGCACCAGCTCAACCGCTGGCCTGACGGGCTGGAGAAGTGCGTCGGCTGCGAGCTGTGCGCGTGGGCGTGTCCCGCCGACGCCATCTACGTGGAAGGCGCCGACAACACCGACGAGGAGCGCTTCTCGCCGGGCGAGCGCTACGGGCGCACCTACCAGATCAACTATCTGCGGTGCATCCTGTGCGGCCTGTGCATCGAGGCGTGCCCGACCCGGGCGCTGACCATGACCAACGAGTACGAGCTCGCCGACAGCAGCCGCGAGAGCCTCATCTTCACCAAGGAGATGCTCCTCGCGCCGCTCACCCAGGGCATGGAGCAGCCGCCGCACCCCATGCGGCTCGGCGAGACCGAAGAGGACTACTACCGGCTGGGACGGACCAATGGGTGAGACCATCACTTTCTGGGTGCTCGCCGTCGTATCCGTCGGCGCGGCGCTCAGCATGGTCTTCAACCGGAAGGCCGTCTACTCGGCGCTGATGCTCGGCACCGTGATGCTCTGCCTCGCGGTGCTCTACGCCGTGCAGGACGCTCCCTTCCTGGCCGCGGTGCAGATCATCGTCTACACCGGCGCCGTCATGATGCTGTTCCTGTTCGTGCTCATGCTGGTCGGCGTCGACTCCTCCGACTCTCTGGTCGAGACACTCCGGGGCCAGCGGTTCTGGGCGATCATCGCGGGCGTCGGCTTCGCCGCGCTGGTCATCCTGGCCGTGGGCAACGCGATCTTCGCTCCGCAGACGGGCCTGGCGATGGCGACCGGTCAGGGCGGATACATCCGCTCGATCGCGCTGCTGTTGTTCACCAAGTACGTCTTCGCCTTCGAGATCACCTCGGCGCTGCTCATCACCGCCGCGCTCGCCGCGATGGTGCTGGCGCACCGCGAGCGGACGACCAAGAAGGCCACGCAGAAGGACCTGTCCAAGGCCCGCTTCCTCGGCGACCGCCCGTCGCCGCTGCCCGGCCCGGGCACGTACGCGACCGGCAACGCCATCGACATGCCGGCGCTGCTGCCCGACGGGTCGGTGGCCGAGTCCTCGGTCAACCGCTACATCGCCCGCTACGACGTGGAGCATGGGCACCTGCCCGAGGATCCCAAGCTCGCCGAGGCCATCAAGCACCGGGCCGAGGAGGAGTCCAAGTGACCACGCATTACCTCATCCTGTCGGGCCTGCTGTTCGCGATCGGCGCCATGGGCGTGCTGATCAGGCGCAACGCGATCGTCGTGTTCATGTGCGTGGAGCTCATGCTCAACGCCTGCAACCTGGCGTTCGTCACGTTCGCCAGGCAGGTGGGCAACCTCGAAGGCCAGATCATCGCGTTCTTCGTGATGGTGGTGGCCGCGGCCGAGGTCGTGGTCGGCCTGGCCATCATCGTGACGATCTTCCGAACCCGCAGGTCCGCGTCGGTCGACGACGCCAACCTGCTGAAGTACTAAGAGGTGACTGGTGGAATCTCCTGCTGAGATCATCCAGCACACCGCTGGTGGCGCGATCGGCATGTCCTGGCTGATGATCGCCCTCCCGTTGCTGGGGGCGTTCATCCTGCTGGTCTTCAACCGGTTCACCAACCGGTGGGGCCATCTGCTGGGCGTGGTCATGTCCTTGGCCTCGTTCGCCGTGGCGGTGCTGGCGTTCGTCGAGCTGCTCGGGCTCGGCGAGGATCAGCGCCGTCAGGCCGTGACGCTGTATGAGTTCATCCCCAGCATGAAGCTCAACATGGGGCTGCTCGTCGACCCCCTGTCGATCAGCTTCGCGCTGCTGATCACCGGTGTCGGATCGCTGATCCACATCTACTCGATCGGCTACATGTCGCACGACCCCGACCGGCGCAGGTTCTTCTCCTACCTGAACCTGTTCGTGGCCGCAATGCTCCTGCTGGTGCTGTCCGACAACTACGTCGGGCTGTTCATCGGCTGGGAGGGCGTCGGCCTGGCCTCGTACCTGCTCATCGGGTTCTGGCAGTTCAAGCCGTCGGCGGCGGTCGCGGCCAAGAAGGCGTTCGTGGTCAACCGCGTCGGCGACTTCGGGCTGCTGGTCGGCATGTTCGTCATCTGGACGTCGTTCGGCTCGCTGGCCTTCAAGGACCTGGGCGCCGAGCAGATCGGCACCGCGTCCAACGGCACGCTCACCGCGATCGGCCTGCTGCTGCTCCTCGGCGCGTGCGGCAAGTCGGCGCAGCTCCCGCTGCAGTCCTGGCTCCTGGACGCGATGGAGGGCCCGACCCCGGTCTCGGCCCTCATCCACGCCGCGACCATGGTCACCGCCGGCGTCTACCTGGTGGTCCGCTCGGGCGTCTTCTTCGAGGCCTCCGACGTCGCCTCGCTGGTCGTCACCATCGTCGGCGTGGCCACGCTGCTCGCCGGTGCGATCATCGGTTGTGCCAAGGACGACATCAAGAAGGGCCTGGCCGGCTCGACGATGTCGCAGATCGGTTACATGATGCTCGGCGCGGGCCTCGGCCCGGCGGGCTACGCCTTCGCCATCGCGCACCTGATCGCGCACGGCTTCTTCAAGGCCGACATGTTCCTCGGCGCCGGCTCGGTCATGCACGGCATGAACGACGAGGTCGACATGCGCAAGTACGGCGGGCTCCGCAAGTACATGCCGGTCACCTTCGCCACGTTCATCGTCGGCTACCTGGCCATCATCGGGTTCCCGTTCCTGTCCGGCTTCTACACCAAGGACGGGATCATCGAGACGGCCATGGAGCACGGCGCCTGGATGGGCTGGCTGGCCGTCCTCGGCGCCGGCATCACCGGCTTCTACATGTCCCGCATGATCTTCATGACGTTCTTCGGCGAGAAGCGCTGGGACAAGGACGCGCACCCGCACGAGTCGCCCTCGGTGATGACCGTGCCGCTGATCCTGCTGTCCATCGGCTCGATCGTGCTCGGCTACTTCCTCATCATGGACAACAGGCTCATGCACTTCCTGGCCCCCGCCGTGGGCATGCCGGAGCACGTGCCCGTCCCGCACCTGTTCAGCACCACCACGGTGGGCCTGTCCACCTTGGCGCTGGTGGCCGTCGGCGCGGCCATCGCGTGGATGAAGTACGGCCGCGCCCAGGTGCCGGCCGTGCAGCCGCGCGGCTCGTTCCTCACCACCTTCGCCCGGCGTGACCTGTACGGCGACGCGCTCAACGAGTCGCTGTTCATGCGCCCCGGCCAGTGGCTGACCCGCATCGCGGTGTACTTCGACAACCGTGGCATCGACGGGCTGGTCAACGGCCTGGCCGCGGGCATCGGGGGGAGCTCAGGGCGCCTGCGGCGGCTCCAGACGGGCTTCGCCAGAACGTACGCGTTGTCCATCCTGATCGGCGCCGCCCTGCTGACCGGCGCCCTGCTCCTCGTTGGGAACATCTGATGTCGTCACTCTGGCTCCCGATACTCATGGTGGTGCCCGTGCTGGGCGCCATCGTGGTAGCGCTGCTTCCCAAGGGCAGCGACAAGCTGGCCAAGCAGGTCACGCTGCTGGTCTCGCTGGTCGTGCTGGCGCTGACGCTCGTCATGGCGTTCCAGTTCACCGGCGCCCCCGGTGACCGGTTCAAGTTCGCGGCCACCTACGACTGGATCCCGAGCTTCGGGGTGCACTTCGGAGTGGGCGTCGACGGCATCGCGCTGGTGCTGATCGCCCTGTCGGCCGTGCTGGTGCCGATCGTGGTGCTCGCCTCGTGGCACGACGCCTCCGGCGTCAAGGCCGCCGACGGCACCGTGGTCGCGCCCAAGCGGTCGGTGAAGACGTACTTCTCGCTGCTGCTCGTGCTCGAAGCGATGATGATCGGCGTCTTCGCGGCGACCGACATCTTCCTGTTCTACGTCTTCTTCGAAGCCATGCTGATCCCGATGTACTTCATGATCGGGTCCTACGGCGGGGCGCAGCGGTCCTACGCGGCGGTCAAGTTCCTGCTGTACTCGCTCTTCGGCGGCCTGCTCATGCTGGTCGCGGTCATCGGGCTGTACGTCGTGGCGGGCAAGGGCACGTTCATGTTCCCCGAGCTCGTCGGCGTCATCCAGGACCCGGCGACGCAGAAGTGGCTGTTCGCGGGCTTCTTCATCGCGTTCGCGATCAAGGCGCCGCTCTGGCCGGTGCACACCTGGCTGCCCGACGCGGCCGCGCAGGCTCCGGCCGGCGCCGCCGTGCTGCTGGTGGGCGTGCTGGACAAGGTGGGCACGTACGGGATGCTCCGGTTCTGCCTGGAGCTGTTCCCGGACGCGGCCAAGGCGTTCACCATGCCGATCATCGTGCTCGCGGTCATCAGCATCATCTACGGCGCGATCGTGGCCATCGGCCAGACCGACATGAAGCGCCTGATCGCCTACACGTCGATCTCGCACTTCGGCTTCATCGTCATGGGCGTGTTCGCCATGTCGCAGGTGGCCCAGGAGGGCGCGGCCCTCTACATGGTCAACCACGGCTTCGCGACCGGCGCGCTGTTCCTGGCCGCCGGGTTCCTCATCGCCAGGCGCGGCTCGCCGCACATCGCCGACTACGGCGGCGCGCAGAAGGTCACGCCGCTGCTGGCCGGCTTCTTCCTGATCGCCGGTCTGGCCGGGCTCTCGCTGCCGGGGCTGTCCTCGTTCGTCAGCGAGTTCATGGTGATGATCGGCACGTACTCCAGCCCGGCCTTCGGGTCGGGGGCGCTGACCGTGGCGGCGATCGTCTCCGCGGTGGCCGTCATCCTGGCCGCCGTCTACATCCTGTGGATGGTGCAGCGCACGCTCAACGGGCCGACCGCCGAGCCGGTCAAGGCGTTCAAGGACCTGAACGCGCGCGAGGTGTGGGTGCTCGCGCCGCTGGTCGCCCTGATCATCGGCTTCGGGTTCTTCCCCAAGCCGCTGCTCGATGTGATCACACCCGCGGTGACCAGCACGCTGTCCAACGTGCAGGTCGACAACCCGGCTATCGCTGAGAAGGGAGCCGGTCAGTGAACCCCGTCATCGAGACGCCGACGATCGAGTACGGCACGCTGGCGCCGCTGCTGCTCGTGTTCGCGGCCGCCATCGTCGGCGTGCTCGTGGAGGCGTTCGCGCCCCGCTACCTGCGTAAGTCGATCCAGGTGCCGCTCACGCTGCTCAGCCTGGTCGGCGCGTTCGCCCTGGTGATCCTGACCGTGGTCGGCGGCGACGTGCCGTCCGAGCCGGTCGCCATGGGCGCGCTCGCGGTCGACGGGCCGGCGCTGTTCATCTGGGGCGTCATCCTCGTCCTGTCGGTCGTCTGCGTGCTGCTGATCAACGACGAGGGCCACTTCGTCGCCTCGGCGGCCGCGGTGCCCGGCAGCGCCGACGAGGAGGAGGCCGAGCGGTCCGGCAGCGCGCACACCGAGGTCTACCCGCTGGCGCTGTTCGCGGTGGGCGGCATGCTCATGTTCCCCGCCGCGAACGACCTGCTGACCATGTTCGTCGGCCTCGAGGTCATGTCGCTGCCGCTGTACCTGCTGTGCGGCCTGGCCCGCCGTCGCCGCCTGCTGTCGCAGGAGGCCTCGCTGAAGTACTTCCTGCTGGGCGCGTTCTCCTCGGCGTTCTTCCTGTACGGCACCGCGATGCTGTACGGGTACGCCGGGACCGTGTCGCTCGCCGGGATCAGCCAGGCCATGTCGACCGGCGGCGCGCTGGACCCGCTGCTGCTGATCGGGTTCGCGCTGCTCGGCGTGGGCCTGCTGTTCAAGATCGGCGCGGCGCCGTTCCAGGCCTGGAAGCCGGACGTCTACCAGGGCGCCCCGACGCCCATCACCGCCCTCATGGCCTCCGGCACGCTGGTGGCCGCCGTGGGCGCGCTGCTGCGCGTCTTCTGGGTGGCGCTGGGCAACCTGGACTGGAACTGGCGGCCGGTCATCTGGGTCGTCGCGGCCCTGACGATGATCGTCGGCGCGGTGCTGGCGATCACGCAGACCGACATCAAGCGGATGCTGGCCTACTCCTCGATCGCGCACGCCGGCTTCCTGCTGGTGGGCGTCATGGCCACCTACGCCACCCCCGAAGGCAACGCGGTCTCGCTGCAGGCGATCCTGTTCTACCTGCTCGTGTACGGCATCACCACGGTCGGCGCGTTCGCCGTGGTCACGCTGGTGCGCGATCCCGGTGGCGAGGCGGGGCACCTGTCGCGCTGGGCCGGGCTGGGCAAGCGGTCGCCGATCCTGGCCGGGGTGTTCGCCTTCTTCCTGCTGGCGTTCGCCGGTATCCCGCTGACCAGCGGGTTCTTCGGCAAGTACGCGGTGTTCACGGCCGCGCTGGGCAGTGCCACGGAGGCCGGCGACTCGCTCGGCAACTGGTTGACCGGGCTGGTCGTGGTCGGTGTGATCGCCTCGGCGATCGCGGCCTTCTTCTACGTCCGCGTCATCGTGCTGATGTTCTTCAGCGAGCCGGCGGCCGACGGCCCGACCATCGCGATCCCCAGTGCGGGGACCGTGGCGGTCATCGCCGTCTCGCTGCTGGTTACGGTAGGAGTCGGGCTGTACCCGGAGCCCGTGCTCGACCTTGCCCAGCAGGCTGCATCTGGCCTTTTCGTTAGATAGGGGATCCCATATGTCCGCGCCTCCCGTTGTTGACCTTCCCATCGAGGACGAGCGGTTGGCGCAGGACGTGTCCAACGGGCTGGCCGCGGTGGAGAAGCTGCTGCGCTCGTCGGTGGAGAGCGACGACGCCTTCGTCACGGAGGCGTCCAAGCACCTCATCGAGGCCGGCGGCAAGCGTTTCCGGACGCTGATGGTGCTGCTGGCCGCCCAGTTCGGCGACCCGTCGGCGCCGGGCGTGGTGCCCGGCGCCGTGGTGATCGAGCTGACCCATCTCGGCTCGCTCTACCACGACGACGTCATGGACGAGGCCCCGGTGCGCCGGGGCTCCCCGTCGGCCAACGCCCGGTGGGACAACACCGTGGCCATCCTGACCGGCGACTACCTGTTCGCCCAGGCTTCCGACCTGCTGGCCGATCTCGGGCCGGAGCTGATCAGGATCCAGGCGCAGACGTTCTCCCGCCTCGTGCAGGGGCAGATCCGCGAGACCATGGGGCCGCAGGCCGGCGACGACCCGGTGGCGCACTACATCAGCGTGCTGGCCGACAAGACCGGCTCGCTCATCGCGGCCTCCGGCCGGTTCGGGGCGCTGCTGTCCGGGGCTCCCGCCGACGTCGAGGAGCGGCTCAGCCGGGCCTGCGAGGCGATCGGCGTGGCCTGGCAGCTCGGTGACGACCTGCTGGACGTGGCCTCCGCCTCCGCCGAGTCGGGCAAGACGCCCGGCACCGACCTGCGCGAAGGCGTCAAGACCCTGCCGGTGCTCTACGCGCTGGCCGCCGACCCGTCGTCGCGGCTCGCCGCCCTGCTGTCGGGGCCGGTGGCCGAGGAGGACGTCGACGAGGCGCTCACGCTGCTGCGGGCGCACCCGGCGATGGCTCGGGCCCGCGCCGAGCTGGACGCCTGGGTGGACCGGGCTCGCCACGACATCTCCGGCCTGCCTGACATTCCGGCTAAGTCGGCATTTTTGGCGCTATGTGACTACGTGGTCGAGCGGTCGGGCTGACCGCTTCGGCCGCCGCGCCCGTGCCGCGCGCAAGCTGTCGTACGTGAAGATCACCAAGGCGACCCACACGATGGCGAAGCCGATCCACCGGCTGGGCGGCATCGTCTCCTTGGCGATCAGCACCCCGCACAGGAACTGCAGCACGGGCGCTATGTACTGCAACAGCCCGATGGTGCTGAGCGGCACCCGGATCGCCGACGCCGAGAACGCCAGCAACGGCAGCGCCGTGATCACCCCCGCCCCGACGAGCAGCGCGGCGTGCCCGGCCCCCTCGGTCCCGAACGTCGCCTGCCCCTGCTGCTGCAGGAAGACGAGGTACGCCAGCGCCGGCACCAGCAGCACGAGCGTCTCCACGGTCAGGCTCTCGGCCGCCCCCACGTTCGCCTGCTTCTTGACCAGCCCGTACACCGCGAAGCTCACGGCCAGCACCAGCGCCATGTACGGCGGCCGTCCGTAGTTGACGGTCAGCACCAGCACCGCCAGCGCCCCGAACCCCACGGCCGTCCACTGCAGCGGCCGCAGCCGCTCCTTCAGCAGCACCACCCCGAACAGCACGCTGACCAGCGGGTTGATGAAATAGCCCAGCGCGCTCTCGACCACGTGCCCGCTGTTGACGGCGTAGATGTACGTCCCCCAGTTCAGCGTGATCACCACGGCGGCCAGGGTCAGCAACCCGAGCTTGCGCGGCTGGCGTACCAGCTCCCTGATCCACGACCAGTGCCTGCGCACGACCAGCACCGCCACGACGGCGACCAGCGACCACACCATCCGGTGCGCGAGGATCTCCACCGCACCGGAGGGCTTCAGCAGCGGCCAGTAGAGGGGGAACAGTCCCCACATGGCATAAGCGGCCGCCCCGAGCAGCACGCCGCGTCGCAAGTCAGGCATGTCCCTCATCTTCGGGCATTACGATGCTTAAACACAAACGTGTGCATCTATACGGGACTATGTAGAAGTCGTTAAGCGTTGTCGCCTCTGTAGAGTGAACCGTGGAGGTGCGCTATGGGTTGGCTGTTCGGAACCAAGACGTCGATGGTCAGTCGCGAGGACGCCCTGCCGGGCCGTCCGGAGTCCATGCCCGTCCCGGCCCGCCACGCCGTCCTGGACGCCCCTTTGGCCCCGCCGTACGCGCCGGGCCTCGAAGTGGCGGACTTCGGCCTGGGCTGCTTCTGGGGCGCCGAGCGCAAGTTCTGGCAGACGGCCGGCGTCGTCACCACCGCCGTCGGGTATCAGGGCGGCTACACGCCGAACCCGACGTACGAAGAGGTGTGCAGCGGGCGTACCGGACACACCGAGGTGGTCAGGGTCGTCTTCGACCCGGCCAGGATCTCCTACGAGGAGCTCCTGAAGGTCTTCTGGGAGGCGCACGACCCCACCCAGGGCATGCGCCAGGGCAACGACGTCGGCACCCAGTACCGGTCGGCGATCTACTACCACTCGCCGGAGCAGCAGAAGGCGGCCGAGACGTCGCGCGACGCGTACCAGAAGGTGCTGACGGAGGCGGGGTTCGAGGCGATCACCACCGAGGTGGCCGCCGCGGGGCCGTTCTACTTCGCGGAGGATTACCACCAGCAGTACCTCCACCGCAACAAAAACGGCTACTGCGGGATCGGCGGGACGGGCGTGGCCTGCCCGGTCGGCCTGACCTCCGGCGAGGCGTAGACCTGCAGAGATAGCTAGATCCTGGCCCGTGGTCACCCGGCACGTCCGGCGTCGATCATGGGCCAGAGTCGTTCTCGGCGACAATCTTCCTTACAGGTTCAAGGGCGTGCCGCCTGCGGCGGCCCGCCGCGCGTCGGGCGGTCGCTGGACCGTGCTGCGGCCCGGGGGCCGGTCGCGGCCAGCACCGCCCACGCGCACCTGGTGGTATCGCGGTCACCGGACGACCTAGGTGAGATTGTTCGCGACTCGTCCAGCGGATACCGGGTGTGAAACTGAGCCGCACTCGCTTCCCTGACCCGGCCCTCGGATGGCGAACCGCCTGTAGGCTTCCGAGGCAAGCAGCGTTGCGACCGGTTCGGAGAGGTCGTATAGCCCTGCCCCCACATTCTCGGTCGTCCTCCTCTGAGGCTCGAAGCCCTGTGCATATCTCTTTACAGTAGATAGTGAGTACGTATGGCCATCGATGAAGGCGAAGTTATAGAGAAGCGTGACGGTCTCCTGATCAAGGTAGTCTCGGTTCTGGAGGGTGGACAGGCTTTTCTCGGCCGCACCACAAACGGAAATTCAGTGCGATTCTCGCTAGGCGAACCAGTCGATCTGGCACGAGGCGACGTTGTCTTAGCTGGAGATGACTGGTGGGAACGCATGCCAGCCGACGCGTGGGCTGACGAGTCGCAGGTAGGCGTGGTGCGTAGAGTTCTCGACGACAGCATCGTTATTGAGGTGGGAACTATAATGCGCCTTTTGCGAGGCGTCCCATCGCTGTCGGTCGCCCTGGGAAATACCGTCGAGTTTAACGAGATCGATGGTATTACTCGTATTATCAGTGATACCCCGCTTAGGTTTCGCAATGAGGGTATCGACGATGAGAACCTCAATGAATACCTCGTAGATCGTGATGAAGAGTCTCCGCTAACGTTTGAGTCGTTCGGCGGATATCATGAAGTACGCAACAGGGCCATGGAGCTCATAGAAACGCAGCTCAATAAGCGGGAAAATCTCCTCAAGATAGGAGCTCGCCCTATCAAGGGTGTGCTATTTACAGGGCCACCCGGAACAGGAAAGACTCATCTAGCTCGTATTATCGCCTCGGAGTCGAAGGCGGCTTTCTTTTTGGTCAGCGGGCCTTCGATTGTCAGTAAATGGCTGGGTGACAGCGAAGATACATTGCGTCGAATTTTTGTTGCAGCGGAGCAGGAAGAGCGAGCGATTATTTTCTTCGATGAGATAGACAGCATTGCGGAAAAGCGCACGGATGACTCTCATGAAGCGTCAAAGCGGCTCGTGGCACAGCTGCTAACGTTGCTGGACGGATTCGATCAGAGATCGAGCAATGTTGTGGTAATCGCTGCCACAAATCGTATAGATAATGTCGATGAAGCGCTCCTGCGCCCCGGCCGTTTTGATTGGGAAATCGATTTCGAAATGCCAACGGTTGAGGATCGCCTTGAGATTCTTCAAGTGGACGCTGCGCGAAAGCAAACTATCGGCACCCTGCCGCTTCGGGAACTAGCGGAAATGACGGATGGGTGGTCAGGGGCTCGTTTGGCATCGCTCTGGACTGAAGCGGCTCTTATGGCGGCGGGCGATGATCGAAGTTCAATTAGCGATGAAGACCTTGCTCAAGCATTCGAGCGTGTGAATCGGCGCCCGGCGCGCGAGGTTAAGGAAGGCAATGAGAAGGCTTAGCGCGTGGTGGAAAAAGCGGAGAGACCGTCGCAGAATGAAGCGGGCGGTCGAAGATGTGCCGTCCAAGAGCGTTCTGCGAGAGTTCGTTTATCTCGATGAAGTTAGCTTGCGAAGCCTGCTGGTCTCGCAGAGTGACACCATCCCGGAGCAGGTATCACGCTCCATCGCGCTGGCCGAGCAGGCCGAAATTACAGGAAAGCTGTCAGGAGGAAATGCAGCAGTAGTGAAGGCTGAGATAGGCTCCAAGTTTCAAACCAGCAACTCCAATACGGTGCAGACTTCTCGTAAAGCAGTCGTACAGACACTCTTCAAAGAGCTCCGCGACCAGAACAGGTTGGACTATGCGCTCGTAGTCAGAACTGAGAAGCCTGAGGTGTTTACATCAGCAGAGGCGATTCAAACTGCTAGTGAGCCGTCAACTGCCGTGCCGGCATCCAGTTTTGTGCGCGGCGCTCTCGTAGAGATCGAGGTTGAGCTGGAAGTCGATCCCATTTTCAAGCTGGGAACGCTTTTTACCGAGTACTCTGAAATGGTTGAAGAATTTCCTCGGATGATAGGGCGTTCCGATCGCGCCGCCCTCAGTGAGCTTCAACCAGTACGAAAGGTTCTGGAGCGCCTTCTTACAGGTTTGATTCCGATCCGGGCGAAAGCTGTCAACTACTCTGTTGTGACTGTATCGGGACAAGAGTACGTTGTTCATAATAGTGCTATTGTGGGCTTGGGGTTGATCTCGCTTCCATTGGAAGTTGTGGGAGTAACGGAACACCTTGGGTACTGGAAAGATATTCGTCGCGTCCTCTTCTCATCGGGGCGCTTTACAATGCTCTGTCGAATATCGCGGGACGGTATTCAGTGCAAGTGGACGCCTGTGAAGCTTGCGGACTTGTTTCGCGATGTTGCGCCTACGCTTGTGGATCAAATTACTACTTCCAGTAGAGCTGGTGTCCTAGGGCTCGGACAATCGCGGATCGAAGATAGCGAGCAGCAGGCGCTTGTTCGGGCTCTTACGATCTATCAGGCGAAACTGTCGCTAGCTGCGAGTGTGGAGCTGGATAGTACTCGGCAGGCAGAATTGGCAGCTGCAATAACAGAGGCTGGCACGGGGGAGATCTCTGCGGCGGTACAGAGGAGCGCTTTCACCAAGGTGCGGGAAATCATCCAATGCGCAGCAAATAACGATGCCATCGTCGATGCGGAGACTGACCTCATTTTGAGGCAGGAGGCAAGAACTGAAGGCGGCCTAACTGCTTTTGGTGCCCTGGTGAGTCCTTCGCGGGAATCGCAGCCTCCTGCAGATGACGATAGCCAAGAACGAGACCGTTTGCTTGACGTGGAAGTAGTGGCGATTTACTGGTGAGTTCGCAGTAGGTACGCCATGCGGCGTTGTTGTGTGCGTAGCCAATTGCTGAACTGAGGCCGTGACGATCGCTCACTGCGGTCCTCGCCGCTCAGGCTTGGGCGATCGCTGCCGCGGCCCTCCTTCGCCGGGCCTTGCCGCCGGCAGGGTGGTGCTGACGGCAACGCTGGTTTCCGTGAGCGAATTGCAGCAGCAGTGCGCCACTGCCCGTACTCGGGTCGGGCTAGACGATCAAGGCAATTGGTTCTCCTGCGAAGCGCCGCAGCGCATCCGCCGCTGGGCATGGTGCCCTCGCTACTGGTCAGCTTGCCATCTAGTTCCCTGCTGCCGATGCCCGCGACTTTTGCAACTTGATATCGACGGATAGATTGCCGGCTAGCTCCTCCAAGGTTTCTCCGCAACGCACGTTGGAGAGGCCGCTGTTCTTCGGCACGAAGCTGACTCGCATGGCCACCCAGCCTCCAGACATGTCGGTGATCTGCCAGCCGGGGAATCTGCCGAGCACTTGCTGCATAGTCAGAGGCACGGCTGTGCTCCGGCGATCAGCGGTGAGAGCGGGTGTGTCATGCGCAGTTCCGTGTAGCGAAGGGCGATTCGGTGGGCTGCGCGGGTGGGCTGGGTGAAGGGATGCCCTGCGTAGATCGCTCGGTGTCTGTGTGGGTTCCAGCCGGTGCGCCACCAGTACGTGCCGTCTGCGCACCACACGATCAGACCGACCCAGACCGACACCATGGGCGTGCCGTAGTCGTGATGAACGTCGGTAGTGATCCCCTTCTCCGCAAGAGCGACGGTCAGCTGTTGTGCGGCGGCCAGGGGTTGAGGCGGCAGTTCGTTCATGTACTGAGCGTCGCCGTCACGAAACCGCAGGTGAACGACGTAGCGCTGCTGGTGGTAGGTCTATTCCTGTCACGAATATCGGTACGGCCGAGGTCAGCGGCTTAACCTAGCGTTGTGACCCAGATACCGCCGCAGTTCTGGTCCGGGCCAGTCGTGGCCGCCGCTCTGGCCGAGTGCGATCTACCAACCGTCCTCGAAAAGGTGCGGCGGGCGCACGGTTGGACGCAGGGCCAGCTTGCTGAGGCGGTCGGCTACTCCCAGAGCTGGGTGTCCAAGGTTCTCCGTGGCCGTCAGCCGCTCACCGTGGACCAGGTTCGGGAGATATCCATCCAGATCGGGGTGCCGCTTCACTGCTCCGATTCGGAGCCCGAGGGGATGACGATCCGACGAAGCGCAGAGACTTCGGCAAGGCCGTGGCGTTGACCGCACTGGCGGGCCTGGCCCTGCCCAAGCGTCCAGATGTGGACGAGACGACGGCCGCCACGCTGACCAGCATCACCGGTGCCCAGCGTCGGCTGGAGGCCGTCACGCCTGCGCGCGAACTTGCCAGGCCGGCTGTGGCGCAGGTCGATCTTGCGAGCCGCGTTCTCGGCCGCGCGTCGCGGTCTCCGCATGCTGACGAGATCCGGGCCGGTCTGAGCGAGGCGGCAGGTTTCGCGGCCTGGGTGCATGCCGATATGCAGGACACCGGCTCGGCGCGGCTCTACTACCGTCGCGCCGTCGACAGTGCACGACAGGCCGACCATGCGCTGCTGGCGGCGTACATGATCGGAAGTCTGGCCGCGTTCGAGATCGACGCCGACGATCCGCTGATTGGGCTCAATCTCCTGGTGCGGGCGCGGCGGGAGATCGGTGAGCGGCCACCGGCCATCGCTCGTGCGTGGCTGTCGAGTCTCGAAGCGCTCGGCCATGCGACCGCGCGGGACGGGATGGCAGCGCTTCAGGCGTTGACCACGGCTGAGGAGGCGGTACGGGCTGGTGAGCGGGCCGCCGCACCGCCCTGGCCATGGGTGTTCCCTTTCGATCACGCCAAGTTGGCGGGGTATCGGGCTCTGGTGATGGTACGGCTCAAGCGGCCGGTTGAAGCCGTTGCCGCGTTCAACGAGTCGCTTTCGTCGGCCCAGCCCGGTGCGAAGCAGCGGGGTGTGCTCATGACGGAGGTGGCGACGGCTGAGGCCATGGCGGGGCGTTACGAGGAGGCGCTGTATCTGGCGTCCAACGCGCTCACTGTGGCGACGATGTATGGCTCCGAGCGGACCCTGCACCGGGTCAAGAACTTCCGCCGATCGTATGCCGGGCCGTCGTCCGATGCTCTGCGCTCGTTCGACGAGCGTCTTCACGCCACTCTGATCTAGGGGGATCATGGTTCGCATTGCTGTGTCCGGTCATCGGGGCTTGCCGGAGGAGACCGCCGTACTGATCGACGGGGCGGTACGTGAGGCGCTTGCTGAGTACGGTCCTGGAGTCGCCGGGTTGTCCTGTCTGGCGGACGGGGCTGACCAGATCTTCGCTCGGGCGGTGCTCGATCTCGGTGGGGTGCTGGAGGCCGTGATCCCGGCCAAGGAGTATCGGGATGGGCTGCCGGGCGAGTGCCATGCTGCGTACGACGAGTTGCTGGGCCAGGCGTTCCGGGCTCACCGGCTGGACTTTGTGGAGTCCACCGCGGAGTCGCACATGACGGCCAGTGCGCGGATGCTGGACGACGTCGATGTGTTGTTCGCCGTCTGGGACGGGCAGCCCGCCCGAGGCTTTGGGGGGACTGCTGACGTGGTGACCGAGGCGCGGCGGCGGGAGGTGCCCGTTCGGGTGATCTGGCCCGATGGGGCCCGGCGAGATTAAGAGCCTCTAGACGCTAGATGCCTGGTCAGGCGGCTGATGGGCCTCTAGGTGTGCCTCTAGACCTAGAGGTGATCTCTCTAGGTCTAGAGGCACGGGCCCTATCGGTTCTCGTCTGCTTGCTGTCGAGCGATCCTGCGCGCCTTGGCGATCCGTTGCCGAGCTACCTCGGCCCAGAAAGCCTCTCCGTGGCGATGGCCGCTTCCGGCATAGTGCCATTCGCCCACCGTCACGGTCCTCTCCGGATCGGGAGGCGGAGTACCAGTGATCATTCGGGCTTGCTCGGCTCGGAAGTCGGTACGGGCCTGTCGTAGGTCTCCGAGTCTGATCGAGTAGTGGCGGGACTTGGTGGAGAAGTGCCCTCGGTAGCCGAGCATGTGCGCCCACTGCCGTAGGAGCAGCGTTCGGTAGGGCCGGAGTTCGGCGAGGCTGAAACAGGTATAGATCATGCGGCGGGCGTGTTCGCTGACCTTCAGCCTGGCGATCTCTCCGGTATGGCGGATCCGACGGTCAACGGTGCCTGCCGACTCAGCGCCCTTGGTGGCGTACCTGGCCACATACGCGGCGACTCGCTGGTCACTTAACTCACCCAACTCGCCTGACACGTAGACCGGTCGTACGTCGAGTTGGTCGCCCCATCGAACGGGCGAGGGCGGTCCGTCCTCTATTCGGACCGCGACCTGACCGGCGGTCCGGCGTACGGCCCGTTCGAACAGGGCGATCGTGATGTGGCCTGGTGGGCGGTCGAACGGTCCCTCCGGACCGTCCAGTCTGACGACGGCATGAAAGTGGACCATGCCGCGAGCTTGATACTCGGCGACCTTGGCGTACGAAAGGCGGACCGTCTGGCGTAGCTCCATTCGGGAGATCCCGAGCAGACGGGCCAGAACGCTCGGCATGGTCTTGGTGAACTCCCGCCAGAGCGCGCCCGCGTGAGCGTTCCAGAGGACGGCCCCGATGTAGTCGTAGCAGTCCACGCACAAGGGCTGCCCGACCTGGACGTCATCGCGCTCATGACGCAAGCCGCACCCCTTCGGCCGGCCATGCTCGCAGACGGGACGATCCCGGCGTGGACGGCATGGGAGTGTCCGGCCTGACTGCTCGCGGTGGGCGTGGACGGCACCGAAGGATGGGGCGGTGAAGGTGACGAACGCGCGGGGATGCTGGCTGACCTCTTCTGGGACGCCCTTGCCACCGCGTAGGCCAGTGATGATCAGGTGGTAGGTGTCGTCCTTGTAGACCGCCGAGCAGGCCGGGCACCTGGACGCGCGCCGGTTGCCGCACGCTGTGAGCAGGAAGCCGGTCGGCTCGTCGGCAGTCCGGTACACGTCGAGGACCTCACCCGTCCGGCTGTCCAGTGTGTACCTCTCACCGTGCAGCCGGACCGGTTGGGCACAGCCGCCCGTGGCGTACACCATCTGTTGCCAGGGGGCGAAGTCGGGCATGGCCGCTCTCTGCATCACGGCCAGCATCTCGGGCGACAGGTGGGGAACCTCGCTCAAGTGGCATCCTTCCCGGAGGTGCCATCGGGCGGGGTCTCGCGGGCGACGCATACGCCGAGCACGGTCGCGATGCGCTGCCATTTCTCTTCTGACCAGCGGGGGGATCGGGCGGCTTGCTGCTTGCCCCACTCCTGGGCAGACAGCTCGTTCGGTTGGTTCAGGTGGCCTCCTCAGCTCGGGATCGGGAGCCACCGCCGTACCTGACGAGCACGACCAGGCGCCAGCGCCAGAACAGCCGGAAGACGGCCTACGGCGGTGATGCCAGCAGCGAGAGAACAGGAATGGAGTGCGGCGAGAAGGTGGATGGCGCGCTCTGTGTGGACACCTGCCGTCGGGCCGGGTCTATCCGACGGGTCATCGGTGGTCGTGGGAAGTGTTTGCCCGGATTTGTGTATGCGCCGTGAGGTGATTCGCCGAGATTGTCGCTGCGGTCGTGCTGTGAGAGGCGGTGGGCTCTTGGAGGTGAGTACAGTTGTACCACTTGATCAACGTGTTCATGCAGGTCAGAGTTCCTTTGGCCGCCAGTGCACAGACGTCCGGCCAGGACCATATGTGTCCGGTTGAGTCCGTGGAAGTCCTGCTGTTGCCGGTAGTTCGGGGGCCAAAGTAAGAAGGCTGTCGCCCTTGGGTAAGGGGACAGCCTTCTCGGGACGTCTTGGACGTCTGACGGCTCAGCCTTCCCGCCAGATCGGCTCAAGCAGGTCGGGGTTGAACTTCCTGCGCCCCTTGCCGGAGGGGTAAATGATCACTGCCAGGAGGGCTTCACGGATGTAGGACCGCTTGATGGTGAGGGGCAGCCCATCGTCCTCCTCCGGTAGATACCAGCGCCGTCGGATCTCGGTGACGTCGGTGTCCGAGCGGGCTTGGCGGCGTTGCGCGGCGGCGGTGAAGCCCTGGGCCTCGGTACGAAGGCGGGCGATCCGCTTCTCAAGGTCCGGAGCCGTCGAGAAGAACAGTTCGTTCGTGATGTTGCCCGCCGTCCACTGCATGCGCAGCTCTTCCAGACGGGTTTTTGCGCCCTCGTACTCTGCCTGACCCGCCCACTCGGCAGGGCGAGCGGATGCGGCAAGTTGGACCTGCTCCAGCTTCGCGAGGACCGCCTCCGAGATGAAGAGATCGACCATGTCACCGCGCCGCCCGAGACCGCCGCAGCCGCCGACGGTCTTGCCGGGGCAGATGTACATGTGCTGGACACAATCCTTGCTGTGGGTGACACGCAGCGAGGCGTTGCAGAGGGAACCGTCCGGCTTGGCGCGACCGCAGCGAAGGAAGCCAGTGAGCAGGTAGTTCGGCTCACGGAAATCGGGCGTGAGGATGTGGCCGACGCGTCCGTCCCTGTAGATGTAGTGGCCCCTGCGGGCGTCGAAGATGTTCTTGACCGCCATCCACTGTTCGGGAGTCACGATCGGCTCCCACTGCCCGACCGCGGGGTTGCCCGCAGCGTCCCGGACGAGTTCGCCGTTGATCGCCCGCCAGCCACAGATGCGAGGGTTCTGCACGTTGAGTTTGACCGAAGGAGTAGTCCACTCGTTGCCCAGCGAGGTCTTCGCGCCCTCCCGGCGCCACTCATTCGTGATGGAGTAGAGCGACCGGCCTGCGATGAGATCCAGGACCGCCTTTCGTACGAGAGGTGCCTCCTCGGGGTCGAGGGTGAGACGGTCGGGCTTCCAGCCGAAGGGACGCGTACCGCCGACTGGTAGACCTTGCTCGGCGCGCATGCGGTGCGAGCGGCGCATCCGGCGCTGCATCTTGCGGACCTCCATCTTGGAGATCACCGCACCGAAGAGCCCCATGCTCTCAGTGTCCTCGCTGTAGAGGTCCTTCGTGCCGCGAGCGTCCGCGAACACGCGCCCATCCTGGTACGTGATCGCCTCGACGAAGCGTTCGTAGTCGCCGGGACGCCGAGCGAGACGGTCTTCGGCGACGATCACGACGCCTTGCACCGCCGTACCGTCGGGCAGTTCGCCAGCCCGTAGGACCCGTAGCATGGCCTCGAACTCGTCGCGTACGACGTCGGCCTTCGCGGCTGACTTGTCGTTGTCCGTGTACTCGTGGACGACCGTCCACCCCTGCCGTTCCGCCGTCTCCCGGTTGAGGTTGTGCTGGTCCTGCACCCCGCGCTCATCCCGCCTAATGTCAGCGGAAATGCGAGCGTAAGAGACGACTGGGACATCGGTCATGTAACTCTCCTCGCATAGATTATTGCGGAGAGTTAAGTTCTACCACCAGCAGTACCTTTTCAAGGTGCCTGACGGCTATTGCGGCATCGGCGGGACGGGCGTGGCCTGCCCGGTCGGCCTGACCTCCGGCGACGCGTAGCGTGCGGGCCGGCTCTCGTGCGGAGCGGGGGCCGGTCTCTTACTACTCCCGGTAGTGAACCGCGCCGTGAAGTCGGCGCCTGAACTCCATGAGGAGGACGGGTGGCGCGGGCACCGTCATGCTCGATCGCGAGGGGCTCGTGAAGTGCTGCGAGGCCGACCAACAGGTGACGGCGTACGCACGGGAGGCGGTACGCCCGGCCCTCGTGCTGACGTCTGACGGGGACGACATGAGCGAACTGTGTGGGAAAGCAGTGCGGGTGGTACCTGTCTGAGCTGAGACTGCTCAGGGCCGAGCGGGAGGCTCCGGAACTGAGTCGTCCCCGACGCTGCGTGGTGTCCCGGGTCGCTCAGCGCTTGGGCCGCTGCCGTGACTTGCCGGTCACCCCGCCGAACAGTGCCAGGCCCTTCACCACGAGCACCGGCGCCGACGGATCGACGTCCGGGCTGCCGTGTACGTCGAAACCGCCGAAGATCCCGACGCCCCGGCTGCGGACCTCCATCCCCTCGGGCACGATGATCTCGCCTCCGCCGAAGATCGCGATGATCTTGACTTCGACTTCCCTCGCCTCGAACTCGGCATTGGTCATGTCCAACCGAATGCCACCGAACAGGGCGAACGCCTTGGTTCGGCGTCGGACGCGCCAACGGCCCTTGCGGTCGCTGCCGCCGAAGATGGCAATGACGTTCTCGGGCGTGGAGTCCGTGGCCGCCGGGTTGGAGGCCAGGTTCGCGATCGCCGGCCGGCGGTGGTCGGTCTGGAGGTCGTGGGCGAGGAGTTGGAGTTCTCCCACGGTTTTGGCCTGGTAGAGCTTGTCCAGGCGTTCGGAGTACTCCTCGTGGCTCAGTTGGCCGGTGCTCATCGCTTCGCCGAGCACGGCGGCGATCTGCTCCCTGTTGCTGTCCGAGGCGCGTAGAAGTGACAGGTCGGAATCCCTGGGCGAGGGGCGGTCTTCCATAGTGGTCACGATAGTACTCGTCTGCCTCCGTCGGGGCGATCGGCACGGGAGTCGCCTGCCCGGTGTAGATCATGAGCCACGCGCGTACGGAACGTCTGGAGTTGAGCGTGCGCGCTGCCGACGCCGTCGGATGCGGGTGGCGCCGGCCGGCGACGTCGCCGCCACGTGTCAGCGGTCCGTGGATGGCTCAGGCCTTCCTCGGTGACGGTCCGGGTGCGGGCCTACGGAGATTTCCAGGAGCGTGGCGCGGGCGCCGTCGCCGTCCATGAGGTGCTCTTCCGTGTTCGGCCCGATGATGTCCAGCCCGTGACGGTCCAGCCAGCCGAACAGCTCCTGCCCCGCTCGGACCACGCCCGTGCTCTCCGGGACTACGGCGCGGACGACCGAGCGGGCGGGCAAGGTGAGCCGGGTGCCGCCGTCCGTGGTCACCGCTGCGGTGAAGGGTCCCGTCGGGTGGCTCTGGAGCCAGGTCAGCAGGGTCGCGGGCGGGTCCGGGCAGTGGACGGCCAGGTCGGCGGGGCGGTGGAGGGTCAGGTGGCGGACGCGGAGGTGGCGCGGGCCCACTGTGGCCGACTGGGGCAGGATCGACATCGGGGTCGCGAGGTGGTCCTCGGCGTGGGCCGCGGTCGCGGTGAGGGTCGCGATGTCGCGCCGGAGGGACGCCAAGTTCTCGGTCACGGCCTGGCGCACCTGCGCCTCGGGGGCGGCCAGGAGGTCGGCGATGTGGCGCAACGGCAGGCCGAGGCGCTGGAGGGCGCGGATGCGTTCGAGGCGGGACAGTTCCGGCACGCCGTACCAGCGGTAGCCGGTCATGCGATCTGTCGCGGCGGGTTTGAGCAGGCCGAGCTTGTCGTAGTGACGCAGGGCGCGTTCCGAGACGCCGGTCATGCGTGCGAGTTGTCCGATCCGCCACATCTCGACCTCTCGTGTTGACCTTGTCCCTGTGTCAGGGTTCTACCGTCGCCGTTCATGACCGATTCGAATCCCGGGGCCCGGCTCGCCGGTGTCCTGCTGCTGAGTTCGCTGGTTGCCATGGTCGCCGCTGTGGCCCTGGTGGTGCCATCGGGGCTTACCCTGAATCCGTCCGAGCCCGGGGCAGCGCTGGCGGCGGTGCGGGCGAACGTCGGGTTGCATCTGGCCGAGCTGGCCTTCGACGTGCTGGGCTGGCTCGCGCTGACCGCCGCGGGGCTGGTCGTGGCCGCCGGAGGGCGCGGGCAGTCGCTGGCCGGAGGGCTGCTGGCCGCGGCCGGGCTGGCGGGTCTGCTCCATGATGCGGGGAATCTGGCGCTGACCCAGCTGGAAAGCGCGGACGCGGCCGGGGCGGTGCTTCTCACCGCCAAGTGGATGGTCAACCTGGCCGGGCTGCTGTGGGTCGCGGCCACCGTCGCCGCCGCGGCCGGGGTTCCGATGCCCGTGTGGCTCCGCCGCGCGGGGGTGTTCGCCGTGGTCTCCGGGCTGGTCTCGGTCGCGCTTCCGTGGACGACCGGTGCCGGGGGCCCGTCGGTGGCGTTGGAGCAGCTCGGGTACGTGCTGCACGCGCCGATCATGGTGTGGTACGGGGTACTGGGCTGGAGATGGCTGCGCGGTGGGTGACCGGAGGACGATGTCCGGCACCGCGGCGTCAGCCGAAAGTATGGCCGGTGGGTGCACCTTCGGCCTGTCCGGGACGGGCTTTCCGGTGGACGAAATGTCCCGGTGCCGGCCGTCACCATCAGAGCATGACCGATGAGAAGACAGCGGTACGGCCCGTCCGGGGCGGGGGGCGGGTGGCTGCGGGGTTGATCGGGCTGAGTCTCGTTCCCGTGGTCGCCGGCGGCATGCGGATGACCGAGCTGGCCGGCGGTTCTGTGGTCATGCCGGAGAGCGCGGCCTCCGGGACGCCGGTGCCTCTGGTGACGCACATTCTCTGTGCGATCGCGTACAGCGTTCTGGGGGCCTTTCAGTTCGTTCCCCGGCTGCGGCGGAAGGGCTGGCATCGGAGGGCCGGGCGCCTGCTCGTCGGCTGTGGGATGCTCGCGGCGCTCACCGGGCTGTGGATGACGCTGCTCTCCGACCGTTCCGGGGACGGCGGCCTGCTTTTCGGCCTCAGGGTCGTGTTCGGCGCGGCGATGGCCGTTTCGATCGTGCTCGGGTTCGCCGCGATCCGGCGGCGGGACGTCGTCCGGCACCGGGCCTGGATGATCCGTGGTTATGCCATCGGTGTGGGGGCCGGCACCCAGGCGTTCACTCTTGGGGTCTGGGTCGGCGTCGCGGGGACTCCGGGTGACGTCGCCAGGGCGTTGCTCGTGGGTGCCGGGTGGGTGATCAATCTGCTCGTCGCCGAATGGGCCATCCGGCGGTGGCGCGACCAGCCGGTGCGATGACTCCGGTCGGAGCGCTCAGGCGGTGCTTCTCCGGGCCCGGTTCAGCAGCTGATGGTGCGGCTGCTGTTCGTGGCGCCGCCCGCGCTGTCCGAGTACATGTAGACGCGCCACGCGGCGGTGCCGCTGCACTTGGCGTTGACCGTCGCGCGGGATCCGGACGTGGCCTTCCAGGTGTCCTGGGCCAGGGTCTCCCAGCCCCACCACCGCTCGCGCTGGAGCTTCAGGGTGGTCTGCCCGCAGGTGCCGGTCACTCCGCCCGCGCCCTCGACGCGAGCGGGGCCGGACTTGAGTGGAATGCCGGGGTTCAGGTGGCACGCTGCCGCTGCCTGGGTCGTGCCGGCGCTCGCCGGCTGGGCCGCCAGCAGGCCCATCGTGAGTGCGAGAACGGCGATTCCGGCTGATTTCCGCATGATTCCAGGTACTCCGTTTCCGTTGCTCTGAGCTACCGCGACAGACGCTACGGACGGGCGGTATGCCGGGAGTATGTCCGGGCCTCGCCGGGGTTCCGGTGCCGTGCGGGCCTGCCGTTGCGAGCCGCCAAGGGATCTTCGTAGGGTGGGGCACCCCCCGATGATCGGAGTATCGATGCGTGAGCCGGAACCGACGCCCGCTGACCAGTGGTCCCGGTGGGAGACGGAGCCGGATGTCCCCGGATACTGGCCGGGGCTCGGGGCCGAGCATCACACGGGCGGGTTCGAGATCGATCGCCGGGGCGTGAAGGCCGTCGCGGGCAAGCTGGTCGATGCGGCCATCGACGTCAGCAAGTTCGCCCACCTCCACCACGCCGGCCCGTTCGTCTACGGCGAGATGCACTGGGCCCTGCCGCGCGAGCTCGGCAGGCAGCTCGGATACGCCACCACCACGGTGGCGCATTTCTGGGCCGATCTGCACGCCGAGATCGGCATGGCCGGCCTCCTGATCGAGCGGGCCTGCACCCGCTACGACCTCGCGGACAAGCCGAAGCTCGGCGACATCCCCCTGGGCCGGCTCGACGATCGGCTCGTCGGGATGATCCCCGGCGACGCTCCCAGCAGCGTGCTGCCGGCGCTGAGCACCCTCTACCCCAACGGCGGCATCTCGCTGGAGCTCCCCGGCTCGATCGACTACGGCGTGGGCAACATGACCGCGGCCAGGGTGAAGGAGGACCTCACCGCCTTGCCGTACGGCGACGGCTCCGGCCCCGGGCCCTATGACCAGATGCCGGAGTCCCTGGTGGAGCTGGCCAACAAGCTGATGGGCCGGGCGCAGGACCTGCGCGACGCGCCCTGGTACGGCGAGGCCGCCGACATGGCGCAGACCGCGCTGCGGCAGATCTACGCGAACGCGACCGCCCTGGCCGCCCTGACCGCCGGTCTGAACACCGCGACCCTGAGGTTCGAGCAGGTCGCCCACTGGTGCCGGGAGAACTTCCAGCGGCTGGCCGACCCGGATCGGGGCGGCTGGGACGAGTTCTGGGATCTCGGCGGCACAGCCGACAGCCGGACCGGGAGCTTCCTCGCGAAGGCGAACGAGGAGCTCTTCGACGTCTACCGCCTGATGCCCAAGCGCATCAAGCAGGATCTGCCGGGCCTGATGGTGACCGACGAGAGCCTCGCCGAGTTCCGCCTGCGCGTGCGCAACGTGGAGACGAGGCCCAAGGACTCGGAGTGGCTGGCGGACAACGACCGGGGCTGGCTGGAGACGCACCGGCCGGTCCTGAGGGGCCAGGAGCTGGCCGAGGAGACGTACGGCTGAGCGGCCTCACCTCGGCGCCACGTCGGTCCATTCCCCCTCGTACGTCTCGTACGCGGACACCTCGCCGGGCCGGTGGAAGCGGTCGGGCTGGGTCGCGGCCGTCAGGCGGCGCGGCTTGCCGTCGTCGCCCGGGGGGAGGGTGCGGGAGCCGCGCGGCGGGGTCGCCACGAGGTCCCGCATGGCCAGCAGCGTTCCGCCGGCGGGGTTGATGATCCACTGGCGCCGGTAGGTGCCCAGTTGCCTGGGGGCGGTGGAGAGGCCGAGGGGGATGGTCGTCTCCAGCGGCAGGGAGATCGCCACTCCGGCCCGGCCCAGGGGGTCGGTGGTGTCACCCTCGATCCGGACGCCGGGCAGCGTGGCGAGCATGCGGTAAGCGGCGGCGCGCACCGCGGGCGGCGTGGGGGCCAGGGCCAGCAGGGTGCCGGCCACGTCGCTCAGCGCGCGGACGCGCGGCTCACCCTTCAGGGCGCGTATCGGCTGCTTCGTCACCTTCGGGGCGTACGCCTTCCAGTCGCCTTCGAGGTCCAGCAGGGCGTTCTTCAGCCGCTCGGGCTCGGTGGGGAGGGCGGCCAGTTGCCGGGGTGTCATGCCGTAGAAGCGCTGGTCACGCGTCGGGCGGCAGGCCGGCTCCCGGTCCGGGGCTTCGAAGAACAGGGTCGCCCCGGACGGGACCCGCACCTTCGCGGGCGAGCCCGCGCGTTGCCAGTGCTGCCGGTCGCGGGCGCTCCACGGGCGGGCGGGCAGGTCACGGACGGCGGAGCACGCCTGGCCGCTCCGGCCGGTCCAGTGGTCGTAGCGCAGCCTCGACTCGACCTTGTAGTGGTCGGCCGCGTCCGTACCGATCGCGTAGATCCTGCCGCTGACGCGGCTGGTGTGCCAGTACGTGCCCGCCGGGTCCGTCCGCACGTTGGCGGCGGCCACCAGGAGAGCGTTGCCCGGCGCGGCCTCGGCCGCCGGGGGGACGGGCCGGTCCACGTCCGATGGCAGGGAGACGGCGGCCAGGGTGGCCGCGACCAGGGCGGCCGTCGCCAGCAGGCTCACCGCCGGGACCCTGAGCCGGAGGCGTCGCGGTGGCGCGGGGCGCCGGCCGGCGCGCAGGGCGAGCACGTCCGGGCTCTCCTGGTGGGCCAGCGATGTGCGCATCTGACGCAGCGCGTCGAGTTCATCCATCGTTGTTCTCTCCCGGGAGGGCTTTGCGGAGTTTGGTCCGAGCCCGATGGATCTTGGCCTTGACGGTGCCGAGGGGCAGGTTCAGGATCGCCGCGATCTCGGCGTACGACAGCTCCTCCCAGGCCAGCAGCAGGATGGCGCTGCGGTCCTGGGCGCTCAGCGAGGCGAGGGCCTTGGCCAGCCGAGGGGCGTGCGCAGCGGCGTGCACCCGATCGCTGACCAGCTCGGCGACGCCGTCCTCGGCGGGGTCGACGCCCGTCCGGGCGAACGCCCTGAACATGCGGGTCTCCTGCCGATGGTGCTTGGCGATCACATTTCCGGCAATGCCCCACAGCCAGGCGCCGAACTCGGCCCGCCCGTCGAAGCGCTCGCGCTGCCGGAACGCGGTGGCGAACGTCTCCGCCACGATGTCGTCGGCGAGAGCGGCCCCGAGGCGGCGCTTGACGTAGGCGTGCAGGCGCGGCGCGTGGCGGCGGAACAGCTCGCCGAACGCCTCGGGGTCGCGTGAGGAGGCGGCGACGATCGCCGAGTCGCCGAGCTGCTCCACAGGTCGGCTCACCACTCCGGCCGTAGCCCCATGATCGGTCCCTCCGTGTCCGAGATGCTGACATATCCCTCTATCCCGAAGGCCGTTCCCGGGTTGCGTCCTCAGCGGAGCTGACGACGCGGTGACGTACGAGGAGGTGGGGGACGAATAGGGTGTCCGGATGCCTACCTATCGGACCATCGGGCCCGACGACCTCGACCGTGTGACCGCCTGGACGGTGACCGAGCCCGTCGGGTGGATCGCCGCCGACCGTTACCTCGCGGAGCTGGCCGAGAACATGTACCGGCCGGAGTGGACGTGGATCGCCGAGGACGGCGACCGGATGGTGGGCCGGGCGCTGTGGTGGGGGCCGGGCGACAGCACGCGTCCGGTCGCGCTCGACTGCCTCGACGTCGATCCCGCCGCCGGTGACCGCGCCGCCATCGCCGCCGAGCTGATCGGGGCCGCGCTGGCCGGGTTCCGGCAGCCGGTGCAGTACGCGATCAAGGTGGCCGGCGACCGGCGCGACGATCCCGCCGTGGCCTGGCGGCGGGCGGCGGCGCATGTCGCGGGACTCACCCGGGAGGTGGAGCGGCTGCAGTTCGAGTGGACACCGGCCGACGGGGTGCCCGCGCCGGCCGGCGAGCTGCGGTTCGCCGAGGCGTCCGACGCCGAGTTCCTGGCGGTGTTCGGGCGGATCGCCGAGGGCAGCCTGGACGCCCACACCAGGGCGAGCCTGGCGGCCAAGGGCCTGGAGGCGACCGCGCGCGACGAGATGGAGTTCTACCTCGGCGCGCCGGGCAAGCGGGAGTGGTGGCGGCTCGCCTATACGCCGGAGGGCGAGGTCGCGGGCCTGGCGATCCCGTCGGCGACGCCGTACAACGTGAACGTCGGATATCTCGGCGTGGTCCCGGAGTTCCGGGGGCGAGGCTATGTGGACGAGGTGCTCGCGGAGATCACCCGCTTCCACGCGGGCAACGGCGAACAGCGCGTCACCGCCACCACCGACCTGGGCAACGCGCCGATGGCGGCCGCGTTCGGGCGGGCCGGATACCGCAACGTCGAGATCCGGATCAACCTCTCCAACGACTTCGAGGGCTAGTCAGCAGACCTTGGGCAGCGCGCACACCTTGGCCGCCATCTCGGCGGCGCTCTTCCGCAGCGCCTTGACGGTCCGCTTCTGCGGGTAGCCGAAGCTCTCCTGGTCGCCGGAGTAGAGGATCAGCGCCCGGCCCTTGCGCACGACGATGCCCGACAGCAGGTGCGCCCATTCCTTGTTGAGCTTGTCGTACATCATGAGGTGCATCAGCGCGGCCTCGTCGCCGATCCGCGCCGGGGCCACCACCCAGCGCGTCTTCCCGTCGTCGCTCCAGCTGTACGGCTTTCCGTCCGGCTTTACCCGGCACCGGCGGGCGTCGGCCAGGAGGCCGCGCAGGGCGGTCCTGGCGGCGGTCCCGCTCCGGTGGATCACGAGTTGCTCGCTGGAGTACGAGGGCGCGCTGGTGTTGTGGAGGATGGTGCGCACGGCCGATCGGTTCGCCGGGGAGACGCGTTTGCGGCCGCACGGGTTCAGCGTCAGGGGAGCGGTCGCCTTGTCGCTGATCCGCCACCACACCTCCGACTTCTCGATCTCCGAGAGGGGAGTGCGGGCGGCCTTCTCGGTCAGCAGGAAGTTCTTGGGGATCTGGACGGGCGTGAGAGCCAGGGCGACCGCCAGCAGCGTGATCATCATGTGAGATTGGATGCCGGAAATGCCGCGCTTGTTCAGGCCATCCGGGGCAGCGCGCGGCTGTTGTGCAGGATGCGGAAGCGCCCGTCGGCGTCGGGGTCCAGGAAGGCGACGTCGCGGTGCTGCCCGCGGTCCGGCTCGGTCTCGACGAAGTGCGTGTCGTCGATGGCCACCAGCGTGGTGACCGGGTTGGTGACCACGGCTTCGGCGATGGCGCCGCGCGGGACGACGGTCATCGTCAGTGACGGCCCTCCGTCATGACCGATCTTGATGCTGGCCGGCCCCATGTCGTACTCGCCCACGTACCGGTCCGGCTCGAAGGGGACCGTGACGGCGGGAGGCGTCACCGGCGCGGGCGGTCGCACGCCGGTGAGTTCGGTCAGGAGCGGGAGCAGCAGCTCCTCGTGGAGCGCGGCCGCCGCGCCGCCGTTGGTCAGCAGCGCCACGGCCGTCTCCGCGTCGGGGACGACGCGCAGGAAGGCCGTCTGCCCGATCGTGGCGCCGTGGTGGCCGATCACCGCGCGCCCGTCCCAGGCGTACAGCTCCATGCCGAGCCCGTAGGAGGAGGGGAACCCGGACAGCGGCGGCGGGGACGACTGGTGGGTGCGGATCTCCTCGGCGGAGTCGCGGGAGAGCACCCGGGTGCCGTCGCGCGCGACGCCGAGGCTCAGGTGCGTGCGCGCGAACTCCAGCAGGTCGGCGGCGGTCATGCAGAGCCCGCCGGCCGGGTCGAGCGCCCGCGGGAGCGACCAGATCGGGGCGAGCCGCAGCGTGCCTCCGGCCTCGACGTGCCCGACGGCGGCCCGGTGCAGGAGCGCCTGCTCGGGCAGCGTGACCGTGGCCTCCAGCCCGAGGGGCGCGATGAGCCGCCGGTGCACGGCCTGGCTCCAGCTCTGGCCCGTCAGCACCTCGATCAGGCGGCCGAGGACGACGAAACCGGCGTTGTTGTACGAGAACAGCGTCCCCGGTGCGGTGACCTGGGCCGCGCCGGACAGGTTGGCGACGAGGCGGGCGATGGCGTCGTCACCCCGGCCGTAGTCGTTGAGATCCTCACCGGAGAAGCCGGCGGTGTGCGCCAGCAGGTGGCGGGCGGTGATGGTCGCGGCGGCGTCCTCGTCGGGCAGCGCGAACCCCGGCAGGCGGTCGCGGATCGGCCGGTCCAGGTCGAGCAGGCCCTCGTCCACCAGTTGCATGACCAGCGTGGCCGTCCACGTCTTGGTGATCGACCCGACCTGGAACAGCGAGTCCGTCGTGGCGTGGACGCCGGTGCGCAGGTTGAGCGTGCCCGTGGCGGCTTCGACGACGGCTCCGCCGTGCAGGAGCGCGATCGTGGCTCCGGGGACGTGGTGGCGCCCGGCCAGTGCGGCGAGGCGTTCCTGCAGGTCTGACGCGGTGATCATGACGGGTGTCCTTCCGGGATGGTTGGTTTCATTTTTGAGACTATAGCCAGAAATGAAGTCAATCGCGACGGTCGCGCTACCATTCCGGAGTCGGGCGATCGGGAGGACGTCAGTGAGCGATGTAGGTGTGCTGCACCCCGTGCGGGTCCGGGTGGTGCAGATCCTGGCGCTCGGCCCCCGGACCGGGACCCAGCTGCGCCAGGCGCTGCCCGAGGTGCCCTACAGCAGCCTCTACCGGCACATCCGATGGCTCACCGAGGCGGGCGTCATCCACGTCGCCGGCGAGCGGAGGGTGCGCGGCGCGGTCGAGCACACCTACGAGCTGGACGAGAACGCCGTCCGGGGCGCGCTGCCCGATCCCGGGGAGCTGACGGCGGCCGACCACGACAGGGCGGTGACCGCCTTCGTCACCGGGCTGCTGGCACAGGCGCACGCCTACCTGGGCAACCCGCCCGACGACCCGGTCGCCGACGGGCTCACCTACACGCTGGTGCACCTGTGGGCGGACGACGACGACGTGGCACGCATCCACGCCGGGCTGCGGGAGCTGATCGACCCGCTGATGAGGAAGGAGCCGGCCGAGGGGCGGCGGCAGATCACCCTGGGGGTCGTGACCATCCCGCAGCCGCGCCCCTGATCAGCGGTCGAACCACCTGCGGGCCTGGGGCAGGAACATCACGACGATGACGAAGGCCGGCAGGAGCACGTTCAGCCTGACCAGCGTCAGGAGCTTCAGGCCGGGGTCCACGGCCTCCAGCAGCAGGATGGCGGCCAGCAGGAACGCGTGCAGGCCGACCACCCCCCACCGGAGCCGCCGGCTGCGGGAGCGGAAGCGGCCGGCCATCCAGCCCGCGAGCGCCAGCAGCGCGGTCTGGGCGATCAGCAGGCCCACGACGGGCAGGGGCATCCCGCGGGTGGCCGCCCCGCCGAGGGCGATCGCCAGCCCCAGGAGCCCGAAGGCCACCTGGAGGTAGATGGCCAACATCGCGCCCCATAAGGGGCCGCTGATCCGCTCCGCCATGCGATCACGATAGGACATCGCGGCGGAGCGCCGGGGTCAGTCGGAGATCGCGGGCCGGAACGCCGCTCCCCAGCCGGTCGCCTGCCACACCGCCACGTGCGGGCGCAGGCGCGCCTGATGGTCGTCCCAGCTGGTCCGCTCCCGCGTCCAGGCCCGTTCCGCCGCGACCGGGAGCCGGGGGAGCAGCAGGAACGCCAGATCGTCGAAGCCCGTGATGGTCTCCGACCAGATCGCGGCCTCCACACCGGCGATCCGCACGTCCAGCCCCGCGACCAGGGACTCCGGGGTCCAGTCGAACATCTGCCGGAGGGTCTTGGGCGGATAGTCGCGGAACCCGAGCCTGGCCCGCCGGGCCTCCCCTTCGGCGTCGTCGGCCTCGTCGGCGTAGGGGCGGTCGAGATACAGCACGTCGCTGGACGAGAGCAGCACCGGCAGCCCGGCCTCGGCGGCGGCGGGACCGTCGGAGGGCGCGAGGGCGAACAGTTCGACCATCTGGTCGACGAACGGGTGGGCGGCCTCCGGCAGCTCGGCCTTCTTCGCGTCCGCGTCGATGCTCGTCTCCGCGCCGATCCACAACTGCACAAGGTCGCCCCGGCCGAGCGCGCCGGCGCGGACGGTCTCCTGCCAGGCGACGACCGGCCGTCCGGCGTCGTGAGCCGCGCGCACGGCGCAGCGCACCGCACGGGTGTACGCCTCGAACGGCATTCCGAACGGCTCGTCCCCGCCGATGTGGACGAAACGGCCCTGCGACGCTCGCGCGAACTCGGTGACCGCCTCCTCGATGAAGGACTCGGCCCCCGGCGCGGCCGGGTCCACGTACCCCAGCCGAGCGGCGGCCCTGCCGGCGGCGAGCTCCGGGTAGGCGCGGATCGCCGCGAGAGAGTGACCGGGGAGGTCGATCTCGGGCACGATCGTCACGCCGCGCGCCACGGCGTACGCCGTCAGCGCGTCCAGGTCGCGCCGCGTGATCAGCTCGCCCGGGGAGGTCGCGTCCAGTCCCGGTCTGGACGCCGACTGCAGCCGCCAGCCGTCGGAGTCGGTGAGATGGAGATGCAGCACGTTGAGCTTGTACCGGGTCAGCAGGTCGACGACACGGCGGATCTCGGCCAACCGGAACGGATGCCGGACGACGTCGAGCATCAGGCCGCGCCACGCCAGGCCGGGCCCGTCCGCGATCCGGCCCACGGGCAGGCGGCCCGCCGCGCACTCCACCAGTTGCACCAGCGTCGCGGCGCCCCGCAGGACGGCCTGGGGGCACGGTCCGGTGATCGTGACCTCGCCGGGCGCGATCGTCACGGTGTGCCGCTCGTCCGGCGCGACCTCCTCCGGCGCGATGCCGCTCGCCGGTGGCACGTCGTGGGGAGCCTCCCCGGTCAGCAGGACGACCCGCACCGGTGGCGAATCGCCCGCGCCGGCGGTGAGGCGGGCGAACTCGCCTTCGAGCCACGCGCGGGCATCGCGCAGGGAGTCGTCGGCCCGGATCACGACGCGGCCGGGATCCAGGACCGCCGTCGTCGTGTCGTCGAGCGAGACCGCGTGCGGCCACGGCACCAGTGCGGCCCTCATCGCCGGCCCCCCAGCAGCCCCGCGAGGGCGGGCAGGCCGGCCACCGCGGCCTGGAAGCGCCGCGCGATGAGCCCCAGCCCTTCCTCCGTGGGGTGCAGCCCGTCGCCCAGCAGCCCGGCGTCGTCCTCGCCCAGCAAGGTGCGGCCGTCCACCAGGTGGAGATGGGGGTCGTCGGGGCGGCGGTCGGCATGCGCGCGCTCGATGATCCGGCGCGTGCCGGCCAGGGTGAGGGCGCCGCCGTCCGCTTCCAGGGCTCGCTCGGCGCCCGCGGCCGATCCGCCGCGGTCGACCGTCGGCCCCGGCGTGTGCTCGTGCGCCGGGCAGGCGATGGCGGTGATGAGGACCACCGGCGTGTCCGGATGGCCGTCGCGGATCAGGTCGAGGAAGCCGTGCACGGCGGGCAGCATCGTCCTGGCACGCATCGAGTCAACGTTCACGAGGTTGATGCCCACCTTCAGGGTGATCAGGTCGGCGGGCGTGTCCCTGATCATGCGGGCGACGAACGGATCCAGCTGCGCGTTCCCGCCGAAGGACAGATTCCGCAGGCGCCAGCCGTTCGCCAGGGCGACGCGCGCCGGCCAGGTGCGGTCGGGCGCGGACGCTTCCAGCCCATGGCTGATGGAGCTGCCGTAATGCGTCCAGAGCGGGGAGTCGCCGGCCGGCGGCGGTGCTATCGCGGCGTCGGCGTCCAGGCTGATGATCTCGACCGCGCAGTCGTGCGGCAGCATGATCTCGACCTGCTTCTCCCGGCCGCCGGAGGGCAGGGCCAAGGTCACGACGGACGGATCCCGCCGCTCCCTCCCGGCGACGGCCCGGTCCGCTCCGATGATGACGACGTCGCCCTCCGGGATGGTCACGTGCCCCGACAACGCGCCGTCGACGACGAGGGCGAGCTTGTGCGGTCTGACGGTCCCGGCGCCGGCGGGCCGGACCGACCGGGTGTGCAGGCGCAGGCGCAGCAGGGACGCGGCCGTGGCGAACCGGAGCGAGACCCCGGTGGGCGCCTGCTCCATGAGGTCGAACCAGGTGTCGTCATGCTGGGCACGAGCCCACGGTGGCAGGCGGCGTGGCCGCCATCCGTCGTGCTCGCCCGGTTCGAGAGCGGCCGCGCCCTCGATGAGCTCGGTCAGGGCGATCGCCGTCATGCTGCGCCCCCCTGACCGAGGGCGGCCGCGGGGCTCTGCGTGAGCTGCCCGAGCCACCGCGCACTGGGCTTGACCGTGCGCCGGAACGTCGTCCGGTCGACCGCGACGAGGCCGAAGGTGGGTTCCCACGACCCCCACTCGTAGTTGTCCAGCAGGGACCAGTGCAGGTATCCGCGTACGTCGACGCCGTCGGCCATCGCGCGTGCCAGGCCCGTCAGCGCCTCGCGCGTGTATTCGATCCGTTCGCCGTCGTCGCCGGTCGCGATGCCGTTCTCGGTCACCAGCAGCGGCGTCGACCCGCCGAGCCGCGCGGCGGTGTGACGGACGGCGTCCTCCAGCCCGAGGGGGTAGTACTCCCAGCCGATCATCGTGCGCCTGTCGGCCGGACCGGGGGCGATGACCCCCTGCCTGCCCGCGCGGAGCCGGCTGTAGGCCTGGACGCCGACGAAGTCGTCCCCCTTCGCCACGTCGAGGTACTGATCATCGATCAGGTACGACATCTCGGCGGTGCGGTCCGGGCCGGCGCCGTGGTCCTGCACGTTCTGGTTCGCCACCGTCCATCCGGACCTGAGCCCGGGCACGGACGCGAGCAGCTCCCGCGCCTCGGCGTGCGCGCGTGACAGCGCGGCGGTCATGCCGGGGTCCGGTGTGACGAAGGAGGGGTCGGCGTGGCCCATGCCGTTCGCGCGCCGGGTCACCATCATGGCGACCATGTTGGGCTCGTTGATCGTGCAGACCCAGGGCACGCCGTCGAGGATCGGCAGCACCGCGCGGACATAAGCGGTGAAGTGCGAGATCGCGGCCTCGGACGTCCACCCTCCCTCGGCTCTCAGCCAGGCGGGGCTGGTGAAGTGATGCAGCGTGACGACCGGCGTCAGGCCCCGCTCCGCGCATCCCTCGATCATCCGGCGGTAGTGGTCCAGCATCGCCCGCGACGGGTGCCCGGGGGCCGGCACCACCCGCGCCCACTCGATGCTGAAGCGATAGGCGTTGAGCCCGAGGTCCCGCACGATGTCCAGATCCTCGGGCCAGCGGTGGTAGCTGTCACAGGCGTCACCCGACCGATCGGCGAGATCTCCCGTCCCATGGTTCTCCGCCTGCCAGAAGTCGCTGCCGACGTTGTTCCCCTCCACCTGGTGCGCCGCCGTCGACGCCCCCCAGAGGAAGCCGTCCGGGAAGACGGGCGCGTGCGCGTTCACCATGTTCGCTCCTGCGATGTCGTCATTTGAGCCCCACCGTCGCGATGCCCTGCACGAAGTACCGCTGGAGGAGCACGAACAGCGCGAGGATCGGGGTGATGATCAGTACGGCGCCGGCGAGCAGCGTGCCGTAGTCGGTCGCGTACTGACCGGTGGAATAGAGCGAGAGCGCGACCGGCAGCGTGTACATCGACTCGGACTGGCTGGCCACGAGCGGCCAGAGGAAGTTGTTCCACGAGCCGAGGAAGGTGAGGATGCCGAGCGTCGCCAGCGCCGGCCCGCACAACGGCAGCACGATGCGGGTGAAGATGCGCAGCTCCGACGCGCCGTCGATGCGCGCGGCCTCCAGCAGTGAGTCCGGGATGTCGAGCATGAACTGGCGCATCAGGAAGACGCCGACCGGCTGGGTGAGGAACGGCAGCACCAGAGCGCCGTACGTGTCGAGGATGCCCATCTTCGCGACGATCACGAAGAGCGGGACGAAGGTCACCACGCCGGGCACCATGATGGTCACCAGGACGACGCCGAGCAGGATCCGCTTCCCGGCGAAGTCCATCTTGGCGAGGGCGTAGCCGACCATCGAGCAGAACAGCAGGTTGCCGAGCACCGTGATCACCGCGACGACCAGGCTGTTGGTGAAGAACGTGCCGAAGTTCAGCTCGGTGAGCCAGCGGGTGAAGTTCCCGCTGGTGGGGGACTGCGGCCACCAGGTCGGAGGATCGGCGAAGATCTCGTCCTGTGTCTTGAACGAGCCCAGCACCATCCAGGCGAACGGCGCGAGCCAGGCCACCAGGCCGGCGGTCAGCACCACGTAGGTGAAGGGCCTGGCCGACAGGAGCTTCGGCTGGGTCATGTGGATCTCCTGAGCAGGCGGAACTGCAGGACGCTGACCGCGGCGATCACGACGAACATGATGTAGCTCGCGGCGGACGCCTTGGCGAAGTCGCCGAAGCCGAACGTGTTGAACGTGTAGTACGTCATGGAGAGCGTGGAATCGAGCGGCCCGCCCTGGGTCATCACGAAGGCCTCCTCGAAGAACTGCAGGTAGCCGACCGAGATGAGGACGCCGCCCAGCAGCATCGTGGGGCGCAGCAGCGGGAGCGTGACGCTGCGCAGACGGCGCCAGCGTCCGGCGCCGTCCATCGCCGCCGCCTCCCTGATGTCGGGCGGGATGGCCTGCAGCCCGGCCAGGAAGATCACCATCAGCGTTCCGGTGTTGCGCCAGACGGCCATCAGGATCAGCGAGGGCAGGGCCCAGGTGGTGCTGTTCAGCCAGTCCGGACCCTCGATGCCGACCGTGCCGAGGAGCATGTTCAGCAGGCCGTCGCGCGCGAGGATGTAGCGCCAGATGACCGAGACGGCGACCACGCTGGTGACGACCGGCGCGTAGAAGGCGACCCGGTAGATCGGCCTGAAGCGCCGGATCCCCGAGTTGAGCGCCAGCGCCAGCCCAAGCCCGAGCGCCACGGTCACGGGGATGCCGACGACCACGAACAGCGCCGTCACGACCGCGGCGTTCTGGAACTCCGGGTCCGTGAGCACGTCGGCGTACTGCTGGAGCCCGACGAAGTCCACGCTGAACGGGGTCTGGATGTCGCGGGCGGTCATGTCCGTGAAGGAGAAGCCGATCGAGCTGGCGATCGGCAGGATCATGAACACCGCGAAGATGACGACGAACGGTGCGGCGAACGTCCAGGCGATCAGCGTCTGCCGGCGTCGGCGCTCGGAGTTGGGTTTCGACACGGCTCAGGACACTCCGATGCCGTCAGCCTGCTTCTGGAGCTCCTGGAGCGCCTCCGCCACGGTCTTGCCGCCCTTGATGATCTGCTCGATGGCGGAATCGCCCGCGGCGCCGACCTTGTCGAAGCTGACGACCTGCGGCGGCGCCTTGGCGGTCTTGAGCTGCTCCGCGAACGCCGCGAGCGTCGGGTCGGCGACCAGCGCCGGATCCTGCCACGCGCTCTGGACCGCCGGGAGGTCGCCGCTGACCTTGTACCAGGCCGCCTGCGTCGGGGCCTCGCTGAGCCACTGCACCAGCTTCCAGGCCGAGTCCGGGTTCTTGGCGGCCTTGAAGACCACGAGGTTCGAGCCTCCGACGAACGAGGTCGAGCTCTTCCCGGCCGGAAGGACCGCGGTCGCGTACTTGTCCGCGAACTTGTCCCCGGCGGCCTGGGTGATGGCGCCGCGCACGAACGGACCGGCGACGAGCATGGGCGTCGCGCCCGACAGGAAGTCCTTCACCGCGGCGGCCGGGGCCGTGTCCGCGTTCGGGTCGGCGATGTCCTGCTTGAAGAACGACGCCAGGTACTCGTACGCCGAGGCGAACTCCGGGGTGTCGAGCGTCCACGCCGACTGGTCGGGCTTCATCAGCTCGGCGCCGTTGGACCAGGGCATCCAGAGCGAGGACAGGAACGATCCGGTCGAGCCCGCGGGCAGCCGGATGCCCCAGGCCGCACCGGCCTTCTTCTTCATGTCGCCGGCCATCTGCCGCAGTTCGTCCCACGTGGCCGGGGGCTTGTCCCAGCCGGCCTTCTTGGCCAGGTCGGTCCGGTAGTAGAGCGCGCGGACGTCGACGTACCAGGGGACTTCGAGCAGTTGGCCGCCGATCGTCCCCGTCGACACGGCTCCGGGGTACATGCCCGAGGTGTCGAGGGTCTTGGGGACGGGCGCGAAGGCGTCCTTGAAAACCGGGAGGCCGGGCATCATGGCCAGGTCTGGAACGTTCCCGGACGCGATGGCGGTCTGGAACTTCTGATAGGCCGAGTCCCACGGGACCGCTGTCACCTGGACGGTGACGCCGGGGTTGGCCTCCTCGAACTTCTTCACGAAGTCGGGCAGGAGCTCACCTTCGTTGCCCATGGCCCACATCGTGATCGTGCCGGTCGCCTTGGCCGCGATGGTCGAGGACGGCTGGGCCTGCCCGGCCCCGTCCTCGGCTCGGCCGCACGCGGTGAGCGTCGTCGCCGTGGCGACGATGGTGGCCAGGACGGCCACCGTTGATCTGGATCGCATGCCCAGGGTCCTTCCTCGTTGAGTTGCAGGGCGTCCCCCCGACGGGTGAGAATTTATGCGCTTAACAAGCGGTGCGCCAAGCGCCATTGCGCAATCGAGACCAAACTTTTCGCGCTGCCCGTCAGGATCGGCGTGACGTCAGGGGCAGCCGCAGCTGCTGCCGATCACCAGGCGCGTCGGCAGCACGTACGACTTCGGATGCGTGAGCCCGGCGGCCGTGTCGGTCAGGATGCGCACCGCGAGACGCCCCATCGACGCGAACGGCTGACGCACCGTGGTCAGGGTCGGCTGCGAGAGCCGCCCGGCGAGGATGCCGTCGAACCCCGTGACCGCGATGTCCTCCGGGACCCGGATGCCGTGCCGGGCCAGCAGGTCGAGCACGGTGAGCGCGAGCTGGTCGGTGGCGCACACGAGCGCCTCCGGCAGGTCGCCGGAGGTGATGGCGTCGCGCAGCGTGCGCAGGCTGTCCTCGGTGAGCACCGTGGTGTCGAACGGCTCCTCGGGGACGGGCAGCCCGTGCGCCGCCGAGGCGAGCTGGAACCCGCGGAAGCGCGCGCCGATGTCAGGGGCGGCGAGCTCGCCCAGGAACGCGAAGGAGCGTCGGCCGTGGTGATCGACCAGGTGATCCACGAGCTCTCGCATGGCGGCCTCGTTGGCCACGGTGATGTGATGCAGCGGATCGTGCATCGGCGGGCTGCTGAAGATCACCACCGGGACGCCGCGTCCCACGTGCTCCAGCAGGTCGCGCGCCGCGTCACCCGGGAAGATCGCCAGCCCGTCGACGCTGCCGGCGAGGTCGATGCTGTCCAGCGAGTCGCGGCTTGCCCCTGATCCCAGCATCACCGGACGCCCCGCACGCCGCGCCTCGACCTCGAACCCGCGCTGGATCTCGTCGACGTACAGCGGGAAGCGCCGCGCGTCGTCGAGGCCCTTGAGCTCGCGCTGGACCAGCTCGTCGATGCTCTCGGCGGTGGCCCGGAGGTCGGACGGCAGGAACATGTCGAAGGCGTACAGGCCCAGCGCCTGCGACCTGCCCTTCGCGAGCCCGCGCGCGCTCCCGCTCGGCACGTAGCCCAGGGCGCGGGCCGCCTGCAGGACCAGCTCACGGGTCTCGGGGCGGACCCGGCCCGGCTGGCGGAACGTGTGGGACACCGTCGCTATCGAGACGCCGGCCCGCTCGGCGACGTCGTAGACGGTCGCCCTTTGCGCCACCGGACATCCCCCGTCTTCCTCGACAGCCTCCGGGACCGATGGTAGTGGCTCCCGTCCGGAAGCTGTCCGCCGCGGGGCGCGGAACCGGGTGTCAGTCCTCGTCGGCCGGCAGGGCGAAGAGGCGGACGTAGATGGGCCGGGCGCCGGGCGGCGCGTCCTCCGCCCGGTGGTTGTACTTCAGCAGCAGCGCGATGTACGCGTCGAAGAACTCGGCGAACTCCTCCTTGGTCATCCGCCCCATGCCGCGTGACGCCTTGGCCCAGTCGGGGTCGCGGAGGTAGGCGGCCGGGAAGCGTTCGAACAGCTCGCGGTCTTCCTCCATGCCCATGCGCTGGAACTCCTCGAGCGCCGGCCGGTCCTCGGGCGAGAGCTGGTCGGCCGTCGGCAGGCGCAGGTCGCGGGGGCCGTCGGTCTTGCGCCACCAGCGTTCCCTGCCGGTGGAGCGCTCGGGGATCTCCTCGATGAAGCCGTGCTTCTCCAGCTGGCGCAGGTGGTAGCTGGTGGTGCCGGTCTTGGCGTCGAGCAGCTCGCCGAGCGTGGTCGAGGTGGCCGGGCCGTGCACGCTCAGGTGGCGCAGCATCAGCCGGCGCATGGGATGGGCGAGGGCCTTGAGCCTCGCGGGATCGAGCAGGGAAGGCCCCTCATCCTTCATGCCGATCAGTCTAGTCCTTACGAGGGATTTCTGCAGACAAATGTCTGCCGAGAATCCTCTGCAGAGTACATTCGGCGGTATGAGACGACTTTTCGCCGCTTTGGCCGTCGCGCTGGCGCTGGTCGCCGCGCCAGCCTCGGCCGCCCCCGACCCCGAGCCGGAGCCGGTCGTGCCGGCCGACCTGACCGCCAAGGAGGTGAGCTTCAGCGGCAGCGGCGGCCTCACGCTGCACGGCACGGTCCTGTCGCCGCGCACCCCGGGCGAGCGTCCCGGGATGGTGCTCGTCCACGGAGCCGGTACGGGCACGCCCAGGACCAAGCTCATGGGCGAGGCCGTCGAGTTCGCCCGCCGGGGCATGTCGGTGCTGATCTACGACAAGCGGTCCGAGGGCTACTCGCTCTTCCAGAGGGACTACGAGCAGCTGGCCGACGACGCGCTCGGCGCCGTCGCCGCGCTCCGCGAGCAGGACGGCATCGGCAAGGTCGGCATCTGGGGCCTGAGCGAGGGCGGCTGGGTGGCGCCGATCGCGGCGTCGCGGTCGCCGGAGATCGCGTTCGTGGTGCTCGTCGGCGCGAACAGCCTGCCGCCGCTGCGCCAGCAGACCTGGGCCGTGGCCGCCGGGCTGCGCAAGGCCGGGGTGTCGGGGTCGCTGGTGGACCGGGCCGAGCACAACCTGTACCGGGTGATCGCCGACGGCGGCCTGTTCCCCGAGCCGTACCACGACCCCGAGCCGGTCCTGGCGGCGGTGCGCCAGCCCGTGCTGTCCGTCTGGGGGACGGACGACCTGCTCACGCCGCCCGTGGAGAGCCCGCCGGTGATGGCCGCGGCCCTGGAGAAGGGCGGGAACCGGCACTACACGTTCCGCTTCGTCGCCGACGCCGACCACGCCGCGCACCGGACCCCCGACGGCGGCGTGACCCGGCTGCCCGAGCTCGCCCCCGGCTACGCGGACACCGTCGGCTCCTGGGTGCGGCAGGTCGTCGCCGGCGACCCGCCCACGGCGGACGTGTCGGGCCCCGAGCCCGCGCAGGCGTCGCGGACCCGGCAGGTCGAGCCGCCGGCCTGGTGGGAGTCGGCCCCGGTGCAGGCGGCGGCGCTGGTGCTGTTCGTGGTGGCCTTCCTCGCGTACCCCGTGGTCGCGCTGGTCAGACGGCTGCGCGGGGCGTCGCGGGTCCCCGGGAGCCGGGCCGCTCGCCTCGTCAGCGCGGGCGGGCTGGTCGCGGTGCTGGGCGGGTTCGGGTATCTGTTCAGCGTGGTCATGAGCGGCGGGAAGCTGGCCTCTCCCGGGCCCTTGCTGGCTGGGCGGCCGGTGATCTGGCTGGCGCTGCAGGGGGTCGCGGTGGCGGTCGCGGTGGCCACCGTGCTCGCCGCGCTCGCCTGGCGGCGGACGCGGGGCGGGGAGAGGGCACGGCTGGGCCTGCTGCTGGCCGGTGGCGCGGTGTTCATCCCCTGGGGGCTCTACTGGGGGCTGCTGCTCCCGTAGGAAGTGTCGGCGGCGTTTGGTACACAGGAGCACATGGGTGTGACCGTCGAAGAATTCCTCACGATGCTGGAGAGCCTGCCCGAGGTGCGCACGAGCGACGGCGGCAGCTGGGTCGCGCTCAAGGTGCGTGACAAGGGTTTCGGCTACCTGTGGGAGGAGACCGAGACCGTCGGGCTCAAGTCCACCGTCGAGGAGCAGCTCGCGCTCGTGGCCGAGCGGCCGGAGGTGTTCGAGATCCAGTTCACCGCCGGGCGGTTCGGGTGGGTCGTCGTCCATCTCGACCGGATCGAGATGGACGAGCTGTTCGAGCTGACCGCCGAGGCGTGGTGCCTGACGGCGCCCAAGCACCTCGTCACCGCTTTCGAGGAAGCCCATAAAATCGGCCAGTAATGGGACAGATAGGGCTAAGAGAGTGGCGTGAGGACGACGCTCCGGCGGTGCTGCGCGCCTTCGGGGCGCCCGACATGGCGACGCAGGCGTCCTGGCCGATCGTGACCTTGCGGGACGCGGTGGGCTGGATCGCCGCCTGGGCGGGAGTCGGGCACGCCTTCGCCGTCACGCTCGACGACCGGGTCGTCGGCAACGTGGCGGTGACCGGGATCGACAAGCACGACAACGGCTGGGTGTCCTACTGGACGGTCCCCGAGGTCAGGGGGCGGGGGGTGGCCGCGGCGGCGACCGGCGAGCTGGCCCGGTGGGCGTTCGGCGAGCGCGGGCTGTTCCGGCTGGAGCTGGGGCACCGCACCAGCAACCCGGCCTCGTGCCGGGTGGCCACCAAGGCGGGCTTCCGGCCCGAAGGTGTCGAGCGCGGCAAACTCCGCTACGACGGCGTCCGCTACGACGTCGAACGCCACGCCCGCCTCGCCACCGACTGACGCCCCACCCGGCGGGGCATGCCCGCCCGGCCGACCGGCTGGAGGGCCGGGCACGCCCGCCTGGTCATCGGTGGCCGGGCTGATCTACGCTTTCGTGATGGACAGCGACAGTCTGGCCGCGGCCGGACTGCTGGCGGCCCTGAGCCGGGCCTCGGGGATCCTCGCTGAGTTACATCACCCGTTCGTGCGCAGCGCGCCGTTCGCGGCCTTCCTCCCGCCCGCCGGCGCCCGCACCGGCGTCGCGTTCACCCTGCCCGACGGCCGTGAGGTCACCGTGGCCGTCTCCATCGCCGCCTCCGGCAACGCCCTGCACCTCGACGGTGAGATCACCCTGGAGGGCGAGCCGCTGCTCGAACTCCCCCGCAGGAGCGCCGCGGAGCTGCACGACGCCCTGGCCGTCCTCGACGAGTACGCGGCCGACGTGGCCCAGCCCACAGGCCGGCTGCTGGACCAGCTACTGGACGAAATTGTCTAGTTGTCAGACAATATCCGTATGAAGAACGGACCCCTCGCCGTCGTCGCCGCCGCCGTCCTGTGGGGCACGGCCGGCACGGCGGGCCTGCTCGTCTCGGCCGACTCCGTCGAGCTGGCCGCCGCCCGGCTCGTCATCGGCGGCGCCGCGCTGGCCCTGCTCGCCCGCACCGGGCTGCGGCAGGCGTTGCGGCCCGGCCTGCTGGTGGCCGCGGTCGCGGTCGCCGCCTACCAGCTCTGCTTCTTCGCCGCCGTCGGGCGCACGGGCGTGGCCATCGGCACGGTGGTCGCGATCGGCAGCGGACCGGTGTTCACCGGGTTGCTGTCCTGGCTGATGCACGGTCAGCGGCCCAGTGCGCGGTGGGCGGCGGCTACGGCGGCGGCGGTGGCCGGGTGCGTGGCGCTGATCGCCGGCGGCGGTGCGCAGGCCGGTGGCCAGGTGGTCTCCGGCGTACTGTTCGCCCTGCTCGGGGGCCTCCTCTACGCCTTCTACGCGGTCAGCGCCGCTCGCGCCATCGCCGGCGGCACCCCGTCGAACGCGGTGATGGGCGTCATGTTCGGCGGCGCCGCCGCGCTCATGCTGCCGGTCCTGCTCTGGCAGGGCGCCGGCTGGCTCGGCGAGCCGCTCGGCCTGCTCGCCGTCCTCTACCTCGGCCTGGGCACCACCGCCCTGTCCTACTTCCTGTACGGGCGCGGCCTGCGGACCACTCCGGTGGCCACGGCCGCCACGCTGGCCCTGGCCGAGCCGGCCGTCGCCGCGCTGCTGGGCCTGGTGGTGCTCGGCGAGCGGCTGGCCCCGGTGTCGATCGGCGGGCTCGTCCTGCTCGGCGTCAGCCTGGTGGCCGTGGCGCTGCCCGAGAGAACGGCGCGGGCGGACGTACCGGAGAAAGCGCCCGTGGGGGCGCGTTAGAGTCGCGGTCGTGACGTTGCCGATCAGACCCGTTTCCGCCGTCGGCGCGCTGGCCGACGCGCTGCGCCGCAGGGTGCTCTCCGGCGAGATCGAGCCGGGCACGCCGCTGCCCGAGCAGGAGATCGCCGCGACGTACGGCGTGGCCAGGCCGACGGTGCGGGAGGCGCTGGCCGTGCTGGTGCACGAGGGGCTGCTCAGGCGCGAGCGCAACCGCAGCGCCCAGGTCGCCGAGGTGACGATCGCGGACCTGGACGACCTGATGTTCGTCCGCAGGCCGCTGGAGGACCTGATGGCCACGGCCGTGGCCGGGCGGCGGGTGGCGGAGGCCGACGCGGCGCTGGCCAGGATGGCGGCGCTGCCCGCCGACGCGCCCTGGTCGGAGTCGGTCGCCGAGCACATGGCACTGCACGAGGCGCTGATCGAGGCGGTCGGCAGCCCCAGGCTGGAGCGGCTCTACGGGGCGCTGGCCGCCGAGACGAGGCTCGGGCTGGTACGGCTGCGGCGGGTGTACGAGGACCGCGACGTGCTGGTGCGCGAGCACCGCGAACTGCTCGACACCATCGCGGAAGGACCTGTGGAGGTCGCCAGGGCGGCCGTGGCGGCACACCTCAGCCATACGTGGGGTCATTCGTAAAGCCGCGCGAACCCTTGCGGGAGTGCCCCGTAACTCGCAAGAATCGCGGCCATGCACGGCGAACCAATGCCGGACTCCTATGTGTATGTCACCGAGGAGGGCGTGACCCGTCACTACGCGGACGGGAGCGTCGAGGCCCTCGCATGGGAGGACGTGGTGGAGGTCCGTGTGGTCACCGAGCCCGAGGCCGACGTCCTCTACATCCTGCTCGACCGCGACGGCGAGGGGTGCGTGGTGCCGCGTTCGGCCACGGACGCCACCTTTCTCGCGCGGCTCCGCTATCTCCCTGATTTCGACCTGGACCGGCTGACGACGGCATCCGATTCGGCGCATGACGGCGTTGTGGTCGTCTGGCGAAGCCCCGATCCGCCATCCGCATTGCCGGATCTTGAGTACGACTAGCGCGTCACCTGCCGGAATACCGGCGTAAACCTCACATTTCCCGTACCGGTGTGCACCACTTGTGGACCGTTCCGTCAAGCCCTGGTGCGGGCTGTCGGCCGTCCACTTGTGGCCAAAAGTCGATATTCCCCATTACAAGTTGGATCTTTACTCTTTAGTGGGGGCCGCCGCCCTTGATTGTGCATGGGGTCTTGTCAACCCATGAGGTTCAAGGAACGTCACGTTAACGCGGTGCACAAGAGTTCTGGGTGGTGCTATGAGGGTGGGGACTGAGGGGTCCGCTGTCGTGCTCCTCGAAGCCGTGCCACGCCATGCGTCCAGCATCTGGACGCGAGCGTATCTACGGCTTCTGTTATCGGGGGACACGACCTGCGCATTGCTGGCATGCGTCTGCGTGCTGAGCGTCCGGCTGCTCTACGGGGCCTACATTCCGACGGAGGAGTTCCTGCTGGGATTCGCCCTGGTGGCGGCCTGGCCGGCGGCGCTCATGATCGGCGGCGCGTATCGCCAGCGCGCGAACGGCGAGGGAACGGACGAGTTCAAGGCGGTGTTCAACGGCGGGGTGGGACTGATGGCCGCCGTCGCCATCGGCGCATATGCCACACAGACCGCGATCGCGCGGAGCTTCGTGATGGCGATGCTGCCTCTGGCGCTGCTTTCCACGCTGTACTTCAGATATCGGATGCGCAAACGCCTGCACCGCCGCCGTGCGGTCGGCGACTACATGCGCGAGGTCATCGCGGTCGGGCATCGGGAGTCGATCCTCGACCTGGTGATGCAGTTCCGCCGCCAGCCGTACCACGGGATGCGGGTCGTGGGGGCCTGCCTGCCGCGGGACCGGATGGACGCGGACCTGGACGGGATCCCGGTCCTGGGCGACTTCGCCGAGGTGGCGCAGGTCGTGGCGCACACCCGGGCCGACGCGGTGGCCGTGCTGGCCTGCCCGGAGCTCGACGGGTCGGCGCTGCGCCGGCTCGCGTGGAGCCTGGAGACCACGCGCACCGACCTGTTCGTGGCGCCCGCGCTCATGGACGTGGCGGGGCCGCGCATCAGCATCAGGCCGGTGGCCGGGATGCCGCTGCTGCACGTGGAGCATCCCGAGTTCGACGGCGCCCGGCAGTTCGTCAAGAGCGTGTTCGACCGCGTGGTGGCGGGGGCGGCGGTGCTGCTGCTGGCGCTGCCGTTGCTGGCGATCGCGCTGCTCATCCGGACCACCAGCAAGGGCCCGGCGCTGTTCCACCAGACAAGAGTGGGCAGGCGGGGCAAAGAGTTCCGGGTGGTGAAATTTCGAACCATGGTGGTCGATGCCGAGCGCCTCAAGGGCTCCTTGATCGAATCGAACGAGTTCGACGGGGTGCTCTTCAAGATTAGGAACGATCCAAGGATCACCCGCGTCGGAGCGTTCCTGCGCCGTTACTCGCTCGACGAACTCCCGCAGCTCCTCAACGTGGTCCGGGGCGAGATGTCGCTCGTCGGCCCCCGCCCGCCGCTGCCGGAGGAGGTCGCCCAGTACGGCACCGACGTGCGCCGCCGCCTGGTCGTCAAGCCGGGCATGACCGGGCTGTGGCAGGTCAGCGGCCGATCCGACCTGTCCTGGGAGGAGTCGGTCCGCCTCGACCTGCGATACGTGGAGAACTGGTCCCTCATCCTGGACCTGCAGATCCTCTGGAAGACCTGGTCCGTCGTCACCCGTGGAGAAGGGGCCTACTGACCGTGAAAGCACTCGTGCTCGCCGGAGGGTCGGGCACACGGCTCCGGCCCATCACCCACACCTCGGCCAAACAGCTCGTGCCCGTCGCGAACAAGCCCGTGCTGTTCTACGGGCTGGAGGCCATCGCGGCGGCCGGCATCCGCGAGCTCGGCCTGGTCGTGGGCGACACCCACGCGGAGATCGAGGCGGCGGTCGGCGACGGCTCCGCCTTCGGGCTGGAAGTCACCTACCTGCGCCAGGAGGCGCCGCTCGGGCTGGCCCATGGCGTGCTCATCGCCAGGGACTTCCTCGGCGACGACGACTTCGTCATGTACCTGGGCGACAACTTCGTCGTGGGAGGCATCAGCGACGTGGTGGACCGCTTCTCCCGGGAGCGGCCCGCCGCGCAGATCATGCTCACCCGGGTCGGCGACCCCCGGCAGTTCGGGGTCGCCGAGCTCGACGGGCGGGGCCGGGTCATCGCCCTTGAGGAGAAGCCGGCCCACCCGAAGAGCGACCTGGCGCTGGTCGGCGTCTACCTGTTCACCCCGGCCGTGCACGAGGCGGTGGCCGAGCTGAAGCCGTCCGGCCGGGGCGAGCTGGAGATCACCGACGCCATCCAGTGGCTGCTCGAAGCCGGGCTGCCCGTCGAGTCGTCGGTCATCACCGGCTACTGGAAGGACACCGGCAACGTCACCGACATGCTGGAGGTCAACCGGCTGGTGCTGGAATCGCTGGAGGCCGGGGTGCTCGGCTCGGTCGACGGCGCCAGCGAGCTGATCGGCCGGGTCCTGGTCGAACCGGGCGCGGTGGTCGAGCGCTCGCGGCTGGTCGGCCCGGCGATCATCGGGGCCGGCGCGGTCGTCCGCGACAGCTACGTCGGCCCGTTCACCTCGATCGGGGCCGGGTGCGCCATCACCCGCAGCGAGATCGAATACTCGATCGTGCTGCCCCGGGCGTCGATCGAGGGAGTGGGCCGGATCGAGTCGTCGCTCATCGGCCACGACGTCGAGGTCACCCCGGCTCCCAACACGCCCAGAGCTCACCGTCTCGTGCTGGGTGATCACAGCAAGGTGCAGATCTCCTCTTGACCAGGCGATCATCGACGCCGGCCGGGGGGTCCGGCAGCCTGGCCTGGGTGTCACCAGACCGTTCGAACGCCCGCAAGCAACCAGTGAAGGGAGACGCTGTGCCGCGAACTCCGCAGGGTCACCGCACCGCTCACGCCTTGACGGCCTTCCCACGCTCCCGATTCCTCCCCGGGACCGGAGTCCGGGGCCTTCTCGGGAGTCACCGATGAAGAGAATCCTGGTGACGGGCGGGGCGGGCTTCATCGGCTCGCACTTCGTCCACGGGCTGGCCGGCGCGGACGTGACCGTGCTGGACAAGCTCACCTACGCGGGCAACCGGGCCAACCTCGAAGGCGCGCCGCACACGTTCGTGCACGGCGACATCTGCGACGCGGCGCTGCTGGCCGAGGTGGTGCCCGGCCACGACCTGGTGGTCAACTTCGCCGCCGAGTCGCACGTGGACCGCTCGATCGACGGCGCCGCGGAGTTCGTGCGCACCAACGTGCTCGGCACCCAGACGCTGCTGCAGGCGTGCCTGGACGCCGGCGTGCCGAAGGTGGTGCAGGTGTCGACGGACGAGGTGTACGGGTCCATCGACATCGGCTCGTGGGACGAGTCCGCCCCGCTGCAGCCCAGGTCGCCGTACGCGGCCGCCAAGGCGGGCGGCGACCTCATCGCCCGCTCGTACGCGATCACGTACGGGCTGGACGTGTCGATCACCCGGTGCGGCAACAACTACGGCCCGAGGCAGTATCCGGAGAAGCTCATCCCGCTGTTCGTCACGAACCTGCTGCGCGGCCGCAAGGTCCCGCTCTACGGCGACGGCGGCAACGTACGCGACTGGATCCACGTCGAGGACCACTGCGCGGGCATCCGCCTGGTCGCCGAGGTCGGCAAACGCGGCGAGGTCTACCACATCGCGGGCACCGCCGAGCTGACCAACAAGGAGCTGACCGGCCGCCTGCTGGACGCGTGCGGCCACAGCTGGGCCATGGTCAAGCCCGTCCAGGACCGCAAGGGCCACGACCGCCGCTACTCGCTCGACGACCGCAAGCTGCGCGCGCTCGGATACGCGCCCGGCATCCCGTTCGAGCAGGGCCTGCGTGACACGGTGCGGTGGTACGCCGACAACCGTGACTGGTGGGCCGGGGCATGAGGTGGCTGATCACGGGCGGTGGCGGCATGCTGGCCGCCGACGTCCTCGACAGGATCGGGGTGACCGGCGAGCCGGTGCTCGCGCTCGGCCGGTCCGAGCTGGACCTGCGCGACCCCCGGGCGGTGCGCGACTTCGTCTCCGCCTACCGGCCCAGGGTGGTGGTCAACTGCGCCGCCTGGACCGCCGTGGACGAGGCGGAGACGCGCGAGGCCGAGGCGCTGGCGGTCAACGGCCACGCGGTGCGCACGCTGGCCGAGGTGTGCGAGCGCACGGGCGCGCGGCTGCTGCACCTGTCGACCGACTACGTCTTCGACGGCGCCGGCGCGCTGCCGTACCGGGAGGACGCGCCCACGGCGCCGCTCAACGCCTACGGCCGCACCAAGCTCGCCGGTGAGCGGGCGGCGCTGGAGCACGGCCACTACGTGGTGCGCACCGCGTGGCTGTACGGCGCGGCCGGGCGCAACTTCGTCCGCACGATGATCGAGCTGGCCGGGAGCCGCCCGTTCGTGGACGTGGTCGCCGACCAGCGCGGCCAGCCCACCTGGTCGGCCGATCTGGCCGACTTCCTGGTCAGGCTGGCGCAGTCGGACCTGCCGCCGGGCATCTACCACGGCACCAGCTCGGGCGATACCACCTGGCACGGCCTGGCCACGGAGATCTTCACACTGCTCGGCGCGGACCCGGGCCGGGTGCGCCCGGTGCCCGCCACGGCCTTCCCCCGCCCCGCGGCGCGGCCCGCCTACAGCGTGCTGGCCGGCACCCGGTGCGAGCCGATGCGGCACTGGCGGGAGGCGTTGCACGCCGCCTGGCCGGTGCTGGCGGGGAAGGCGGGCCGTCAGTGCGTCGTCGCGTAGAACCGCCGGCACGCCTCGAAGTCGGGGAGCGTCCCCGCGGCCAGCGCCTCCTTGAGCGTGGGCGCGGCCGCGTCCTTCTCCGACAGCAGCGGCTCCAGGCTCCACGTGACGGCCAGGTCCGCGTCGAGCGGGTGCACGCCGTGCTCGCGGCCCGGATTGTACGGCTGGGAGCACAGGTAGACGACCGTGGCCTGCTCGCTCACGGCCTGGAAGGCGTGGCCGAGCCCCTCGGCGATGAGCACCGCCCGGCGCTCCCGGTCGTCCAGCGTCACCGCCTCCCACCGGCCGAACGTCGGCGAGCCGGTGCGCAGGTCCACCACCACGTCCATGATGCTGCCCTGCACGCACATGACGTACTTGGCCTGGCTCGGCGGGACGTCGGCGAAGTGCACGCCGCGCAGCACCCCCCGGGCGGATACCGAGCAGTTCACCTGGGCCACGTCGAACGAGCGCGGCAGGTCGGCGGCCCGGAACGCCTCCAGGAACGCGCCACGCGGGTCGGTGTGGACGCGGGGCGTGTGACACCAGGCGCCGTCGATGCCGAGGGGATCCATGACGCGCACAGTAACGAGTGCGCCTGTCCGAGCGAAATATCCGACGGCCTTGGAGCGTGCGAATGATTGTTTGCCGGTTATGCGGATCGGGCGACCTCACCTCGGTGGTCGACCTGGGTGCCACGCCGCCCTGCGAGCGGTTTCTCACCGCCGCGCAGCTCGACGAGCCCGAGGTCACCTACCCGTTGCACCTGCGTGTGTGCACGGCGTGCTGGCTGGCGCAGATCCCGCCGCTGATCACCCCTGAGGAAACGTTCACCGATTACGCCTACTTCTCCTCCTACTCGACGTCGTGGGTGGAACACGCCCGCTCGTTCGTGGCCGGGCTGGACCTGAAGCCGGACGCGTTCGTGGTGGAGGTGGCCAGCAACGACGGCTACCTGCTGCGGCACGTGGTCGACCGGGGTGTGCGCTGCCTGGGGGTGGAGCCGTCGGTGAACGTGGGCGAGGCGGCCAGGAAGCGCGGGGTGCCGACGGTCACCGCCTTCCTGACCCCGGAGAGCGCCCGGCAGGTCGTGGCCGAGCACGGCAGGGCTGACTACGTGGTGGCCAACAACGTCTACGCGCACATCCCCGACGTGATCGGTTTCACCGAGGGGCTGCGCACGCTGGTGGCCGACGACGGCTGGGTGTCGATCGAGGTGCAGCACCTGCTCACGCTCATCGAGGGCAACCAGTACGACACGATCTACCACGAGCACTTCCAGTACTACACGGTCGCCTCGGCGCAGCGGGCGCTGGCCTCCGGCGGGCTCACGCTGGTGGACGTGGAGCTGCTGCCGACGCACGGCGGCTCGATCCGGCTGTGGGCCAGGCCGTCGGGGGAGCCCGGCCCGCGCGTGGCGGACGTGCTGGCGCTGGAGAAGGCGGCCGGGCTGCACGAGCTCTCCGGCTACGTCGACTTCGCGGCCCGGGTCGCCAAGGTCCGGCGCGACCTGCTGGGCTTCCTGGTGGGCGCGGCCGAGGCCGGCAAGACCGTGGTCGGCTACGGCGCGCCGGGCAAGGGCAACACGCTGCTCAACCACTGCGGCGTCCGGCCCGACCTGCTCGCCTACACGGTGGACCGCAACCCGTACAAGCACGGCAGGTTCACGCCGGGGGCCCGCGTGCCCGTCCTCGATCCGGCGCGGATCGCCGCGGACCGGCCCGACTACGTGCTCGTCCTGCCCTGGAACCTGCGCGAGGAACTGGCCGGGCAGCTCTCCTATGTCCACGAGTGGGGCGGCCGGCTGGTCTTCCCCATCCCTTCCCTGGAGGTCGTGTGAAAGTCGTCCTCTTCTGCGGCGGGTACGGCACGCGGATGCGCAGCGGCGCTCCCGGGGACGCGCCCAAGCCGATGCAGCTCGTCGGCCCCAGACCGCTGATCTGGCATGTGATGCGCTACTACGCGCACTTCGGGCACAAGGAGTTCGTGCTCTGCCTCGGCTACGGCGCCGACCAGATCAAGGACTTCTTCCTGCGTTACGAGGAGACGGCCTCCAACGACTTCGTGCTGCGCGGCGGCAAGGTGGAGTTGCTGGCCAGCGACATCTCCGACTGGACGATCTCGTTCGTGCACACCGGCATCGAGTCGTCGATCGGCGAGCGGCTGCGCCGGGTCCGCGAGCATCTGGCCGGCGACGAGGTCTTCCTGGCCAACTACGCCGACGTGCTCAGCGACGCGCCGCTGCCCGAGATGATCGACCGGTTCACCCGCTCCGACGCGGGCGCCTCGCTGATGGTGGTGCCGCCGCCCGGCACCTTCCACTGCGTCGAGGTCGCCGAGGGCGGGATGGTCGGGCAGATCACCGCCGTCACGGAGATGCCGCTCTGGGTGAACGGCGGCTACTTCGTGCTGCGCCAGGAGATCTTCGACCACATCCCGGAGGGCGGCGACCTGCTCGTCGACGGCTGCCGGGAGCTGGCCAAACGCGGCAGGCTGCTGGCCTACCCGTACCGCGGCTACTGGCGGCCCACCGACACCGTCAACCAGCGGCTGGAGCTGGACCGCGCCTACGCCCGCGGCGAGCGCCCCTGGGCCCTGTGGGAGCCCGCGGCATGATCGATCTCCTGCCCGGCAGCCTGCGCAGGATCGCCGCCGTCGCCGCGCACTGCGACGACCTGGCGATCGGCGCCGGGGGCACGCTGCTGGCCATGTGCACGGCCAACCCCGGGATCAGGGTGGACGCCCTCATCCTGTCGGGTGGTGGCACCGAACGGGAGCGTGAGGAGCGGGCCGCGCTGGCCGCCTTCTGCCCCGGTGCCGACCTGCGGATCACCGTGGGCAAACTGCCCGACGGCCGGCTGCCCGCGCACTGGGAGGAGGCCAAGCGCGCGGTGGAGGAGCTGCGCCTGCGCACGGTGCCCGACCTGATCCTGGCCCCGCAGGCGGGCGACGCCCACCAGGACCACCGGGGCCTGGCCGAGCTGGTGCCGACGGCCTTCCGTGACCACCTCACGCTCGGCTACGAGATCGTCAAATGGGACGGCGACCTCGGTCGCCCCAACGCCTACCAGCCGCTTGAGCTGGCGCTCGCCGAGCGCAAGGTCGCGCTGCTGTGGGAGCACTACCCCTCCCAGCGCCGCCGCCACTGGTTCGACAGGGAGGCCTTCCTCGGACTCGCCCGGGTCCGCGGCATCGAATGCCACGCACGTTATGCCGAGGCCTTCTACGTGCGCAAACTCACCCTCGACCTCGCAGGAGGCTGATCGACATGCGCGTTCTGCTCACCGGGCACCAGGGCTACCTGGGCACCGTGATGGCGCCGGTGCTCGCCAGAGCCGGGCACGAGGTGGTCGGCCTGGATTCCGGGCTGTTCGCCGACTGCGTCCTCGGGCCGCTGCCCGACGACCCGCCCGGTCACCGGGTGGACCTGCGCGACGTCACCGAGGCCCATCTCGCGGGCATCGACGCGGTGGTCCACCTGGGCGCCCTGTCGAACGACCCGCTCGGCGCGCTCGCTCCCGAGCTCACCTACGACATCAACCACCACGCCTCCGTGCGTCTGGCCAGGCTGGCGCGGGAGGCGGGCGTGCGCCGCTTCCTGTACGCCTCCACGTGCTCGGTGTACGGCGCGTCCGGCGGCGACGAGCTGCTGGACGAGGAGGCGCCGCTGCGTCCGGTGACCCCGTACGCGGAGTCGAAGGTGCGCGTGGAGGACGAGCTGGACGAGCTGGCCGACGGCGACTTCTCGCCGGTGTACCTGCGCAACGCCACCGCGTTCGGGTTCTCGCCGCGGCTGCGGGCCGACATCGTGCTCAACAACCTGGTCGGCCACGCGCACCTGACCGGGAAGGTGCTGGTGCTGTCGGACGGCACGCCGTGGCGGCCGCTGGTGCACGCCGCCGACATCGCCGACGCGTTCGCCGCCGTGCTGGCCGCGCCGCGCGAGGCGGTGCACGGCCGGGCGTTCAACGTGGGCGGCGAGCAGAACAACCTGACCGTCGCCGAGATCGCCGCGCACGTGGTCGAGGCGGTGCCCGGCTCCGAGCTGGTGATCACCGGTGAGAACGGGGCGGACCCGCGCTCGTACCGGGTGGACTTCTCCCGCATCGAGGCCGCGCTGCCGGGCTACCACGCCCGCTGGACGGTCAAGGCGGGCGCGGTCGAGCTGGAGGACGCCTACCGCGACCACGGGCTGACCGAGCACGACTTCCGGCATCGCTTCACCCGGCTGGCCCGGCTGGCCGACCGCCGCGAGGCCGGTACGGTCTCGCCGGAGCTCAGGACGTGACCGGGGAGGACATGCATGCCCTGGTGGAGCGGCTCTTCCCGGTGTGCCGCTCCATCACGGGCGACGGAGTGCGGCGCACGCTGGAGATCGTCGGCGAGCGGCTGCCGCTGACCGTCCACGAGGTGCCGACCGGGACCCAGGTGCTCGACTGGACGGTGCCCAGGGAGTGGAACATCCGCGACGCCTGGATCAAGAACCCGGCGGGGGACCGGGTCGTCGACTTCCGGCGCTCCAACCTGCACGTGGTGGGCTACAGCGCGCCGGTGTCGGCCACGATGACGCTCGCCGAGCTGCGCCCGCACCTGCACACGCTGCCCGGCCAGCCGGACCTGGTGCCGTACCGGACCAGCTACTACGCCGAGACGTGGGGGTTCTGCCTGGCGCAGCGGGTGCTCGACGGCCTGGGGGAGGGGCCGTACGAGGTCGTGATCGACTCGACGCTGGCCGACGGCGCCCTCACCTACGCCGAGCACGTGGTGCCGGGGCGCAGCGACAAGGAGGTGCTCATCTCCTGTCACGTGTGCCATCCGTCGCTGGCCAACGACAACCTGGCCGGGATCGCGGTCGCCACCGCGCTCGCGGCCCGGCTGGAGCGGCCCCGGCTGACCTACCGGTTCCTGTTCGCGCCGGGCACGATCGGGGCCATCACCTGGCTGGCGCGCAACCGTGACCGGACGGGCCGGATCAAGGCCGGGCTCACGCTCGCCTGCGCCGGCGACCGCGGCGCGCTCACGTACAAGCGCAGCAGACGCGGGGACGCCGGGATCGACCGGGTGATGGCGCACGTCCTGCGCGGCAGACCGCACACGATCGTGGACTTCTCGCCGTACGGGTACGACGAGCGGCAGTTCTGCTCGCCGGGCTTCGACCTGCCGGTCGGCAGCCTGACCAGGACTCCGTACGCCGGCTACCCGGAGTACCACACCTCGGCCGACGACCCGGGCTTCGTCACCCCCGAAGCCATGGCCGACACCCTCGAAACCCTGTGGCAGGCCGTACAGGTGCTGGAACGCGACGGCCGCTACGAGAACCTGAGCCCCTACGGCGAGCCGCAACTCGGCAGGCGCGGGCTCTACGGATCTCTCGGGGGCCGGAGTGACACGAAACAAGCCCAGCTGGCGATGTTATGGGTGTTGAACCAGTCAGACGGCGGCCACAGCCTGCTGGACGTCGCGGAAAGGTCGGGTTTGCCCTTCCAGGCGGTCGCCGAGGCGGCCGACGCGCTGGAAGGTGCCGGGTTGTTGAAGCGGGTGGGGGAAAGCGGATGAACCTCCGAGTGGGGGACCTCGTCGAGGTGCGCGGTCAGGCGGAGATCCTGGCCACGCTCGACGAGCGGGGCGAGCTGGAAAGCCTGCCGTTCATGCCGGAGATGCTGCGCTTCTGCGGGCAGCGGATGACCGTGCACAAGGTCGCGCACAAGCTCTGCGACACGATCAGCCGCAGCGGCATGCGGCGCATGGAACGCGCCGTGCACCTGAAGGCGGCCCGATGCGACGGCGGCGAGCACGGCGGCTGTCAGACGGCCTGCTCGCTCTACTGGAAGGAGGCCTGGCTGCGGAAGGTCGATCCGGAGGAGCCGCATCCGATCGCCGAGCCGTCGCCCGAGCTGCTGCCGCTGCTGCGGATCAACACCCGCAAGGGCGGCGGCGACACCTACTCCTGCCAGGCCACCGAGCTGCTCCGGGCGGCGCCGTCCTGCCTGCCCTTCCGCGACGTCGGCCAGTACGTCACCGACGTGCGCAGCGGCAACGCCGGCGCGCCGCAGGTGGTGCGCACGTTCCTGGTCGGGCTGTTCAACCGCGTGCAGGAGTTCAGCAAGAAGATCCTGCCCAGGCGGCTGTGGTTCAGGGGCGGGCTGCGCTGGGGCTTCGTCGAGGGCCGGGCGGGCGCCACCACGCCGACCGTCAAGCTCGATCTCAAACCCGGCGAGCTGGTGCGGATCAAGACCAAGGACGAGATCCTCGGCACGCTCAACGACGACCTGCTCAACCGCGGGCTGGGCTTCGAGGAGGAGATGGCCCGCTACTGCGGCCGGACGGCGCGGGTGCGGGCCAGGGTCGAGCGTTGTCTCGACGAGAAGACCGGGGAGCTTCTGATCATGAAGACTCCCAGCATCATCCTGGACGACCTGGTGTGTGAGGGCGTCTACAACGCCAACTGCCCCCGCGAGTTCGTGCCGTTCTGGCGGGAGATCTGGCTGGAAAGGGTCGAGGACGGTTCGTGAGCGAAGACGTGGGCGGCGGCGCGGCCGAGATCGGCAGGAAAGCTGGGCGCGGACTGCGCTGGAGCCTGCTCGGCAACCTGGTCATGAAGGCGGGCTCGTTCGTCATGAGCCTGGTGCTGGCCAGGCTGCTGCTGCCCGAGGACTTCGGCGTGTTCGCCATCGCGCTCGCCGTCAGTCAGTTCGTCATCTTCATCAACGACGCCGGGGTCATCTCCGCCGTCGTGCAGTGGCGCGGCAAGCTGGAGGAGGTCGCCCCCACCGCGACGGTGGTCGCGCTCGCCTCCAGCATCATCCTTTACGCGGTCTTCTTCCTGATCGCGCCGTTCTACGCGAAGCTCGCCGGGAGCGAGGACGCCATCTGGGTGATCCGCATCCTGATGGCCACCAACCTCGTCTACGGGCTCACCGCCGTCCGCAGCGCCGCGCTGATGCGCCGGTTCGAGCAGGACAAGCTGGCCTGGGCCAACCTGGCCGGGTTCGCCGCCAACGCGTCGGTCTCCATCACCCTGGCGGCCAACGGCGCCGGCGCTTACAGCTTCGCCTGGGGGCAGCTCAGCGGGGCCACGGTCACCGGCGTGCTGGTGCTCGTGCTGGCCCGGGTGCGCTTCACCCTCGGGTTCGACCGGGCGATCGCCGGGCGGCTGCTGAAGTTCGGGCTGCCGCTCTGCGTCGGGCTCGGCATCGAGGGGCTGCTGCTCAACGTCGACGCGGTCATCGTCGGCGACGTGCTCGGGCCGTACCTGCTCGGGTTCTACCTGCTCGCGTTCAACATCTCCAGCTGGGTGCCGGGGCTGGTCGGCACCGCCATCCGCTACGTGGCGCTGCCGAGCTTCTCGCGGCTGGCCGAGGAGGGGCGCGAGTCGATGGAGGCCGGCGTGCGGCAGGCGGTCCCGCTGCTGGGCTCGATCGTGCTGCCCATCGCGGTGCTCATGGGCACGCTCGCCCCCGCGCTGGTGGAGTTCCTGTACGAGCCGCGCTGGCTGCCCGCCGCCGACGTGCTGCGGTTCCTGGCCGTGGTCATGGCCGTGCGCATGCTGACGCTGCTGATCACCGACATCCTGGCCGGGCTCGGCGCCACCCGGTCGATGATGTGGGTCAACCTCGGCTGGGCGCTGGCGCTGGTGCCCGCGCTGCTGATCGGCGCCCGCGCCGGCGGCATCCAGGGCGCCGCCGTCGCGCACGCCGTCATCGCCGTGACGGTGGCGCTGCCGCTGCTCGGCGTCACCCTGCGGCGCTCCCGCGTGCCGCTGCGGCTGGTCGTGTACGGGCTGGCCAGGCCGATGCTGGGCGCGGCCGTCGCGGCGGCCGTCATGATCGGGCTGTCGCTGGTAGTCGAGGGGGCGTTCCTGCAGCTCTGCGTGGCGGGAGGCGCGGGCGTGCTGGCGTTCGTGCTCGTCGCCGTGCCGCGGGCCGTACTCGTGCAACTGGTGCGTCAAAGGAGGGCACATGCCGAGCTCTGAGCTGGTCTCGATCGCGCTGCCGGTGCGCAACGGGGCCGACCGCCTGGAAGGCGTCGTCAGGTCCGTGCTCGCGCAGGACCATCCCGACGTGGAGCTGGTCATCTCCGACAACGCCTCCACGGACCGCACCGAGGAGCTGTGCCGCGATCTTGCGGCCGGCGACCCGCGTGTCGTCTACCACCGGCACCCGGAGAACGTCGGGCTGCTCAACAACTTCATCCACGCCGCCCGGATCTCCCGGGGCGCGTTCGTGCGCTGGATCGGCGACGACGACCGGCTCGACCCGGCGTGCGTCTCGCGCGGGCTGGCCGAGTTCGCCAAGGACGAGCGGACCATCCTGGTCACCACCCAGGTCGCCTACACGGGGCCCGACGGCGTCGTCAGGACCGCCGCTTACGACGGCACCGCGCTGGCCTCCGGCGACCCCGTGGAACGATTCACCGAGATGCTGCGGCTGCTCAACGAGAGCCATCTGATCATCGACCCGCTCTACGGCATGCTCCGGCGCGAGCCGGCGACCGGCATCCCCCGGCGCAACATGCTGCGCGAGGACGAGGTGTTCGCCGCCAAGCTGGCGCTCGCCGGGCCGTGGGCGCACGTCAACGAGGTGCTCGCGCACCGCAACTGGCGCCAGGAGCGCATCTCCGGCGTGGCCCGGCGGCTCGACGTGCCCGCGTGGCAGTCGCGGCTGGCCAACACGCTCCAGTGCCGCGAGCTGCTGGCCTGGGTGCGCGGACCGGCCTGCGCCGGCCTCACCGCCGGCCAGCGCCGGCGGGCCCGCGCGGCGGTGCTCAAGATGTACGTGAGACGACAGCGGCGCACTGTGGCGCATCGCAGCCGGAAACTGCTGGCCATGGCGCGTCTGGTGTAACGCGGCAGATGAACAGCGCGATTTCCTCTTTGTATCGAAAAATCTGACGGGGGCGGGAAATAGTGGGCTTCTGGACGACCATCTTTGGTCTGGCCCGGAAGAAGTTCGTTGGGCCGCCCATCGCGGTGGTGGCGATCATCCTGGCCCTGGCCGGGTACTTCCTCATGCCGAGCAGGTACGTCTCGACCGCGTCCATGGTGCTCACCGTGCCCGCGACCGGAGGCACCCTGGAGACCGAGCCCCGGCAGAAGCCGGGCCTGACCAACCCGCTGCTGCAGTTCAACGACGCGCTGCGGACCACGGCCGGCATCCTCATCCTGGCCACCAACACGCCCGAGGTCGCCGCCGAGATCGGCGTCACCGAGGACGGGCCCACGGCCGTGACCATCAACGACGGGCGCACCAACCCCGACCTGCTCGGCATCAGCACCAACGGGCCGTTCGTGTACGTCGAGGTGGAGAGCACCTCGCCGGCGGTCGTCCGCGACGTCATGCGCAAGGCGCAGCAGCGGGTGCGGCTGGAGCTGGCCAAGCGTCAGGTGGACCTCGAAGCGCCGGTCAGCACGCACATCGGCATCCTCGACGTGATGCCCGCCTCCAGCCCCAAGCCCGTCATCACCGACGGGCTCATGATGGCGGCGGGCGGCGGGCTGCTCGGCGTGGTGGCCGGCTTCGGCATCGCCTACGCCATCCCGCGCCTGCGCCCCTCCCGGCCCGAGCCGGCGCCTGCCCCGCGCGCCGTGGCCGCCGAGGAGAGCAACGGAGCCGCCCCCGAGCCGCCGGCCCGCGTCGGCTCCGCACCGCATCCCCC
>NZ_LAVL01000109.1 GCF_001083785.1 Nonomuraea sp. SBT364 | reverse complement strand
GTTGCGCACCGCCCGGAACTCCACGGTCCCCGTCACGTCCTCCGGAGAACTCGACGCGGCCCCCGGCCCGGGTCGCCTCCGGGGTGCGGCCCGGGGGAGCGGCCGCGTCGAGTTCTCCGGAGGACGTGACGGGGACCGTGGAGTTCCGGGCGGTGCGCAACGGGACGCGTGCCGCCGCGGCGCCGGTGTTCCCGATGACCGTGGCGGAGCTGGACTCCGACGAGGGCCGGGCCGAGGACGACACGGGGCCGATCGAGGTGATCGTCCCCCGCGACGATCAGCTCGACTCGACCACCTGAGCGCACCGCCGGATCGCCGCCAGCCGGGACTCCATCGGCGTGTGGGACTTGGCGGAAATCATCATCCCGACCGCCTGCGGGCCGAGGCGGTCGGCGAAGGCGACGGCGGTGGCCTCGTCCCACGGCTCATGGTTGTAGCTCAGGTGGCAGATGGTGGTGTTGACCGGCGGTGACGCCTTCAGCACCTCGTCCACGAACACCCCGTACAGGATGAACTCCGAGATGTGCAGCTGGGAGTTGAACGCGTCGATCCAGTCCCGCCCGGTCACCTCGGAGATGCGCCGCTGCATGGCCCGCACGATCGCCGGGTCCCAGTACGTCAGCGCTGTCACGTAGTCGGGCAGCGGAGGCGGCGGCGCTGGCGGCAGGCCGAGCAGCTTGCGCGCCACCTGGTGCCACATTACGTGCCGCTCCATCTCGGCCGTGACGCCGTTCTCCAGCCGGTAGAGGCAGAGCCGCCCGTCCACGCTGAACGACTCGACGCCGGCCGGCCGTACCAGGACGGCGTCGGAGTCGACGATGAGCATGGCGTCGGCGTCGATCAGGTCGGCGGCGGCGATCTTGACGGTCTGCTGCATGACCCAGCCGCGCAGCGGCGGCCACGGCCGCCGGTAGTTGACGTACAGGTCGGTCGTGGGCACCCGCAGGTAGCGCCGGGGCAGCAGCTCGGACCGGACCCACACGTGGCAGCGCGGCCCCTGGAAGCGCGCGAACGCCTCCTGGTCGCCGGGCGGCACGAAGACGTGGTGGATGGTGTCGTCGGAGGTGTTCTCGAGTACGGATCGGTGCAGCAGTGCGAACAGTTCGGCATCGGGGGCGTATGACGGGGTGATGACCGCCAGCGTGCTCAAGGATGGCTCCCATCGAGTCCGGTGACCTGGGCGCACCGCTGGATCGCCGCCAGCCGGGCCGCCATCGGCGTACGCGACTTCGCGGAGATCATCATGCCGATCGCGCGAGGGTCCAGCCGGTCGGCGAAGGCGACGGCGGCGGCCGGGTCCAGGGGTGTGCGTTCCCATCGGTTGTGGCAGATCGTGGTGTCGACCGGCGGCGACGCCTTCAGCACTTCGTCCACGAACACGCCGTACACGATGAACTCCGACACCTGCAGGTGCGACGTGAAAGCGGCGAGCCAGTCGCGCCCGGTCGCCTCGGCGACGCGCTCCTGCATGGCCCGCACCACGGCCGGCTCCCAGACGGCCAGCGAGCTGATGTAGTCGGGCTGCGGCAGCGTGACGGCCGGGGGCAGCCCGAGCAGCTCGCGGGCCGCCCGGTGCCAGACGACGTGGTCGGTCATGCCGGCGTGCACGCCGTCGTCGGCGCGGAAGAGCGTCACCCGGCCGTCGCGGGTGAAATGCTCGGGCAGGGCGCGCCGCACCAGGACCACGTCGGAGTCGGCGACGAGCACGACGCGCGCGTCGAGCAGCGCCGTGACGGCGATCTTGACGGCCTGCTGCACCACCCAGCCCCGCAGCGGCGGCCACGGCCGCCGCGTGTTCACCCACAGGTTCGTCCCCGGCACGTGCACGACGTGGCGGGGCAGGATCTCCGGGTACGTCCACAGCCGGCAGCGCGGGCCCGCGTACCGGGCGAACAGGGACCGGTCGGCGGGCGGCACGATCACGTGGTGCACGGTGTCGCCCGAGGTGTGTTCCAGGACGGACCGATGCAGATGGGCGAAGAGTTCGGCGTCGGGACCATAGGTAGGCGTGACGACGGCCAGTTCGCTCATGAAGGTCGATCTCCAGTCCCCCGGCGCGGGTTGAAACGCCCTGTAAGCCATATCGGTCGGCGGATCGCGGTGTTACAGGCATTCGTGTAACGCTCCACCCCGGTCGGCGCGACATGCATGAGGCGAGACTCGCAGGGGAGGGCGCGTGGATTTCTGGGGGACCATCCTCGTCCTGTTGCGGCGGTGGTTTGTCGCGTTACCGGCGTTCGCGGTGGCGGTCGGCGGGGCCTTCTACGCGTACTCGACGGTGCCGACGACGTACACGACCAGCGCGGTCCTGGTGCTGACCGCGCCGACCAGCGGCGGGGTGCTCCCGCCCCATCCGGACCAGCCGATCCCCCGGGTGAACCCGCTGCTCAACTTCGACCACGGGCTCAGCGTGGCGGCCTCGATGCTGATCAGCGCGATGAGCACGCCGGACATGGTCGCCGACATGGGCACGGCCGAGGGCGACACCAAGTACGCGGTCACGAACGGGACCAACAACCTGGAGTCGCTGGCCACCGGGCCTCTGGTGTTCGTGGAGGGGGAGAGCCTCACGCCGGAGGCGGCGACGGCGATCACCCTGAAGGTCCTGGACCGGACCAAACGTGAGCTGGACAAGCGGCAGCGGCAGGTCCAGGCGCCGAAGGAGACGTACATCACGATGAGCGAGGCGGTGCCGCCGACCACGCCGGTGCCGCAGCAGGGCAGGAAGCTCCGCTCGGCGGCGGCGGCGCTCGGGCTCGGCCTGATCGCGGCCCTGTGCGCGTCGTTCGCGGCGGAGAGCGTCTCCGGCCGCCTGCGCCGCCGGCGGCCCGGCCCTGGGCCCGCCGGCGAGGCCCGGGAGCTGGTCACGGCCAGGAAGGGAGCCTGAGGCGTGGCGACCCGCCTGCCTGAGGGCCTCACTCCGGGCGGTCTCACTCCGGGCGGTCTCACTCCGGGTGGCGGTCTGCTGGGGGGACGGCCTCCGGTCGCCGGGAGGGCTGACGGGGCGACCGTGGCGGCCATCTTCGCCGTGGCGCTGCTCATCGTGCCGGCGCGGCTGGTGCTCAAGTACCTGCCGCTGTCGCTGACCCCGGCCAACGTCATCAGCCTGGCGGCGGCGCTGCTCTGGCTGTGCGCGCAGCTCACGCTCACGCTCGGCGTGGCCAAGGGCCGCAACCCGGTGCGGACCGCGCTGTTCGCCTACTTCACCGCCATGGTCGCCACCTACGGGTTCTCGACCTGGGGCTACATGGACTCCGACGAGCTCAACCTGACCGACCACGCGTTCGTGCTGGCGATCGCTTCCGTCGGGATCGGGCTGACCATGTGCGACGGGGTGCGCGGCTACCGGCGGCTGGACTTCGTGCTCAAGACGCTGGTCGTCGGCGGCGCGGTGATCTCGGTGATCGCGGCCTTCCAGTTCCTGCTGCACTGGGACCTGACCAGGTTCCTGGAGCTGCCGATCCTGCGTTACACCTCGGAGGGCGACTCGTTCGTGCTGGAACGGGCCGATCTGCGCCGGGTGGCGGCGACGACCGGGCATCCGATCGAGTTCGGCGTGACGACGGCGATGCTGCTGCCGCTGGCGGTGCACCTGGCGACGAAGGCGCGGATGCGCGCGCAGCCGTCGCTGCGGTGGTGGGCGTGCGCGCTGCTGATCGGGCTCGGGCTGATGTTCTCGGTGTCACGCTCGGCCATGCTGAGCCTGGGGGCGGTCGGGCTGGTGCTGTTCGCGGGCTGGTCGGCGCGGCGGCGGCTGGAGGCGGCGGCGGTGGGCGGCGGGTTCCTCGTCGTCATCTGGCTCACCGTGCCCGAGCTGCTGGGAGCCATCCTCGGGCTGTTCTCCAACCTGTCCAACGACGAGAGCATCCAGTATCGGACGCACGACTACGCGGTGGCCGCCCACGAGATCGGCAGGCACTTCTGGCTGGGCCGGGGCCTCGGCACCTGGTACGCGCCCAAGCACCAGATCTTCGACAACCAGTACATCCTGTCCATGGTGGAGACCGGGCTGATCGGCACGGTGGCCTTCGCCGCGCTGTTCGTGGTGGCGTTCTACGCGGCGCTGCGGGCGCGGTATCTGAGCGCCGACCCCGGCACCCGGGATCTCGGGCTCACCGTCGCCGCCTGCCTGGTGGTGCCGCTGGTGGGGTCGTTCACCTTCGACCTGCTGTCGTTCGCCACGGTGACCGGGCTGTCGTTCATGCTGGTCGGGGCCGCCGGGGCGTTGCTGCGCGCGGTCAAGGACGATCAGCTCGCCCCCTCGCAGCGCAGCGGGCCGACGATCGAGGTGACCCGATAGTCCGCGTCGATGGTGACCAGCTGGTTGCCCTCCCACTCGCTGCGGCCGCACTCGGAGTCGACGGGCCCGTACACCCACGACTTGTCGACGAGCTTGTTGCCGCGCACCACCTGCTTGCCCCGGGCGTTGCGCACCTGGATGCTGAACGTGCCGCCCATGACCAGGTTGTCGGTCACGACGACGTCGCGCGACTTCTCGTCCACCAGGAAGATCGGCGCGGTGATGTCCTTGGCCTCGCGCTGGTCGACGGTGTTGTGGTGGAAGAGCAGCCCGGTGCCGCCGACGTAGGCCTGGATGCCGTCGGAGTGGTCGCCGGGGTTGGAGCAGAGCTTCACGAACGAGTCGCTGATGCGCACGTCGTCGCCGGAGACGCGGAACCCGTCGCTGTGGCCCTGGACGAGCACCCGGCTGGCGGTGTACTTGTCGTGGCCGATGGCGGGCAGCGGGCCGCACGTCTTGGTGGTGCCGACCGTGGTGTCGGCGATGGAGAAGCTGAAGGACTTGTCGCCGTCGGCGTTGGTGACGTGGCCGTCGATCACGCTGTTCCTGATGGTCACGTCGTCGGCGTGGATCACCAGCGGGCCGGGGATGTGCACGCCGTCGAGCACGGTGCCGGGCGTCTTGACGCGGTACGCCACGCCGTCCAGGTTGAGCGCGAGCGGCGTCAGCTTGACCGCCTTGGGCGCGCCGGTGCAGGCCGGGGTGGGATGGTCGGGGCAGGAGCTGCCGTCGGGCCGCAGGATGCTTGGCGTGGGGGTCGGGGCCGCCGCCGACGGCGAGGACGGACGCACGGCCGGGGCCGCCTGACAGCCCGCCAGCACGAGCCCGAGAACCGCCACAGCCACGAACCGCACGCGCATCGCCGCCACCTCTCAGCCGCCGAGCCGGCGCAGCAGCTCGGCCCACGAGCCCGCGCTCAGGTCGCGCCCGCTGACCTCGGTGGCCGGCAGGGGCCACGCTACCTTCAGATCGGGATCGTCGTAGCGGACCGCGAGATCCTCGGCCGGATCGTGCTCGCGGTCGATGCGGTAGCAGGTGTCGGCCTGCTCGGTGAGCGCCTGGAAGCCGTGCAGCAGCCCCGGAGGCACGTAGAGGGTGACGAACTCCTCGTCGTCCAGCCGTACCGCCATCTGCCGCCCGAACGTCGGCGAGCCGGGCCTGGCGTCCACCAGCACGTCGTGGATCGCGCCACGGGCGCAGCGCACCAGCTTGGCCTCGCCGTGCCCGCCCCGGCCGTGCAGCCCGCGGATCACGCCCCGGCGCGACCTGGACTGGCTGTCCTGGATGAACGCCTCCGGCGTCAGTCCAGCGCCGGCGGCCACGGCGGCGTCGAACGTCCGGGTGAACAGGCCGCGCCCGTCCCGGTGCGGCGTGGGCCTGAACAGCAGCACGCCCTCGATCTCGCCCCGATCCACTCGCATATGTCGTCCTCACTCAAGGCGGTGTGATGAAGCCGATGGTCAGTGTCGTGATTCCGGCGCACAACGAGGAGGCGGTCGTCGCCTCCGGCCTCGACACGCTGCTGTCCGCCGCCGAGCCCGGCGAGTTCGACGTGATCGTGGTGGCCAACGGCTGCTCCGACGGCACCGCGCGGGCGGCCGCCCGGCCCGGGGTGCGGGTGCTGGAGACCGCGACGCCGGGCAAGGCGCACGCGCTGCGCCTGGGTGACGCCGCCTGCCGCACGTTCCCGCGCGTCTACCTGGACGCCGACGTGCGGCTCGACGCGGAGTCGGTGCGCGCGCTGGTCTCGGCGGCCGGTCGGCCGGGGGTGCTGGCGTGCGCGCCGGAGGTCTCCTGGGACCTGACCGGCGTCGGGTGGCCGGTCCGCCGGGTGCTGTTCGTGCACGAGGCCCTCATCCTCCCCGGCCGCGCGCTGGCCGGGGTGGGCGTCTACGTGCTCACCGCCGAGGGGCACCGCCGGGTCTTCCCGCTGCCGGACGTGATCTCCGACGACGGCTACGTGGACGGCTGCTTCGCCGGGGACGAGCGCGTCGTGGTGACCGAGGCCCGCTCGCTGGTCCGCCCCGCCCGCACGGTGCGCGCCCACCTGGCCAGGCGGGTCCGGGTCCGGCAGGGCAACCGGCAGCTCGCCGAGCTGGGCCGGCCCGCCCGCAGGCTGGACGCGGGCAGCCTGCGCCGACTGCTCCTGGCCGGGGCGATCAGCCCGCTCGACGCGGCCTGCTACCTCGCCGTCCTGGCCGCCGACCGCCTCCTCACCCGGCTGCGCGGCGACAGAAGGGGCTGGGGTACGGACTCCAGCAGCCGTCACGGTGAATCCGCGGGCGAACCCACGGCCGCGTCGTAGGCCTTGAGCAGCGCCGCCTTCGAGTGCTCCCACGACAGCGGCCCCGCCACGCGCTTCCTGCCGATCTCGCCCATCCGCTCCCGCTCGGCCGGGTCGTCCAGCAGCCGGGCGATCAGCTTGGCGAACTCCGACTCGTCGTCGGCCGGCGCGTACACGGCCGCCTCGCCCGCCGACACCCGAGCCTCGCGCAGCTCGAAGGAGACGATCGGCCGGGCCATCGCCATGTACTCCATGACCTTGTTCATCGTGGAGACGTCGTTGAGCGGGTTGAGCGGATCGGGCGACAGGCACACGTCGGCCGTGGACAGGTAACGCATCAGGTCCTCGTCCGGGATCCGCCCGGTGAACTCCACCTGCTCGCCCAGCCCCAGCTCCCGCGAGAGCGCCACCATGGCGTCGAACGTGTCGCCGCCGCCCACGAACACCGCGTGCCAGTCGTCGCGCCCGTGCTCGTCACGCAGCTTCGCCAGGCTGCGCAGCGCGTAGTCGACGCCGTCCTGCGGCCCCATGACGCCCAGGTAGCACAGCAGGTACGGCTTGCCGCGCCGGACCGACTCGTCCGGCGGCACCTGGTGGAAGCGCTCGACCACCGGGGCGCTGCGCACCACGAACACCTCGCCGGGCCGCTTGCCGCCGCGTGTCAGCGCGACCTGCCGGTAGCTCTCGTTGGTGGCGATCACCACGTGGGCCGCCCGGTAGGTGCGCCGCTCCAGCCAGCACACGGCCCGGTAGAGCCGGTCCCGGCCACGCCCGAAGCGTGACAGGTACAGCTCGGGCACCAGGTCGTGCTGGTCGAACACGAACCGCGTGCCCTTGCCCCGCATGGCCAGCGCGACCAGGAAGAACAGGTCCGGCGGGTTGCAGCCGTGGACCACGTCGAAGCGGCCGAGCCGCCTGGCGATCCGGAAGGTGTGCCACAGCGCCGAGCCGTACTCGCGCAGGTAGCCGGCGGGCCCGCCGGTCGCGGCGCGCAGCGGGTAGCGGTGGATGTGGATGCCGTCGATCACCGCCTCGGCCTCGGTGTCCTGTTTGGCGCCCTGCGGGCAGATGACGTGCACCTCCCAGCCGGCCTCACGCAGGGCGGTGCTCTCCTGCCACACCCGGCGGTCGAGCGGCACGGACAGGTTCTCGACGAGGATGAGCGCTCTACCAGCCAATGCCTGCGTAATCCCTTCTGTCCCGGTGCGCCACGGCGCCCGGCATCCGCACGAGGTCGACGACCGCCTTGCCGTCCGCCCGTTCCACCGCTTCCAGCACGGCGGCGTCGGTGCACCCGACCACGCACACCTCCGCGTGCTCCAGGACGTCCGCCACCGAGTCGCCGAGCAGGTCGCCCAGGTGCGGCAGCCGTTCGGCGATGTAGGCGCGGTTGGCGCCCATCAGCCGCGACAGCGACACGTTGGCGTCGTAGATGCGCAGGTCGTAGCCCTTGCCCAGGAGCCGTTCCGCCAGTTCCACCAGCGGGCTCTCGCGCAGGTCGTCGGTGCCGGGCTTGAACGACAGCCCGAACAGCCCGATCTTGCGCTTGCCCGGCGCGGTCACCAGGTCGAACGCCCGCTGCAGGTGCGCCTCGTTGGCGGGCAGCACGTGCGACAGCAGCGGCACCGCCACGTCCGCCTTCCTGGCGGCGTAGACGAGGCCGCGCAGGTCCTTGGGCAGGCACGAGCCGCCGAAGGCGAACCCGGGCCGCAGGTAGGCGGGGCTGATGTTGAGCTTGCGGTCCGCCAGGAACACGTCCATGACCTGGTGCGAGTCGAGCCCCAGCGCCTGGCAGACCGCGCCCAGCTCGTTGGCGAACGAGATCTTCACCGCGTGGAACGCGTTATCCGCATATTTCGTCATCTCGGCGATCGGGATCGGCACCCTGAACACCTCGCCCGGCAGCCCCTCGTACAGCCCGGCCACCACGTCCCCGGCGGCCGGGTCGGACTCGCCGATGACCGTCTTGGGCGGCGCGAAGAAGTCGCGCACGCTGCTGCCCTCGCGCAGGAACTCCGGGTTGACCGCCACCCCGAAGTCCACCCCGGCCCGCATCCCCGAGGCCAGCTCCAGGATCGGCACCAGCAGCTCCGCACAGGTGCCCGGCAGCATCGTGCTGCGGAACACCACCACGTGCCGCTCCCGCAGCGCCCGCCCGATCTGCTCGGCGACCCGCTCCAGGAACGTCGTGGACAGGCTGCCGTTCGGCGCGGACGGGGTGCCGACGCACACCAGCGACACGTCGCTGGCGGCCACCGCCTCGGCCGCGTCCGTGGTGGCCCGCAGGTTGCCGCCGGCCACGGCCTTCTCCACCAGTTCGCCGATGCGTTCCTCGACGATCGGCGCGCGGCCGCTGTTGATGAGATTCACCTTGACCGCGTTGACGTCGACGCCGACGACCTCGTGGCCCATCGAGGCCAGGCAGGCCGCCGACACGCATCCCACGTAGCCGAGCCCGAAGACGCTGATCCGCATAGCTGCCCTCCGCCGATTGGACCGTGGAGGGCAGCGATCTTTCCCCCCGCCTCCAAGGGATATGTCGGGCATGCCGATTGGAACGTTACTGGCGTGTCCGGGAACGGACAGTTCTCACGAACGTCCGCGCCCGGGTCGCCGCCGACGCGGCCGCCCGGCGCACCGGGTTCCGCGTCACCACGCCCTGGCACACCTGTGTCTCGCCGGTCTTGGCCCGCCGCTTGTACTCGTCCTCGCCCCGGCCCAGGTCGATGCGCGTCACGCCGAGCGCCGGGGCGGCCGCCACCAGCTCACGCAGCAGCATCCAGCCGGGCGACAACCGGGCGAACTCCGGGTCGTACACCGGGAACCACCAGTGCAGCACCCCGCCCGCGCGCAGCCCGAAGTGCGCGGCCAGCAGCCGGGGCCCCGCGTGCAGCGTCGACAGCACGCCGCCGAACGACCCGTCGCGGGTGCGCAGCAGGCTCTCCAGCAGGCGCACCCGGTCCGGCTCCGCGAAGTAGTCCTGGGCGCCGGTGGCCGCGTACTGGGCCCTTTTCAGCTCGATGACCCTCGCCAGCGAGGCGGCGTCCGTGGAGTCGGCCTCGAAGCGGAGCTCGCCGTGCTCGCGGGCCGTCTTGTTCGCCCTGCGGCGGGCCTGGGCCATGTTGTCCTTGCCGCTGCGTGACGCCCGGCCCAGGTAGCCGTCCAGCCCGCCGGTCACGTCCAGGTACGGCGACGGCCTGCGGGAGATCACCCACGGCTCGAAGCCCGGCGTCCCGTCGAGCAGGTGGTCGAACGCGTACGCCGCGGCTCCGCCCCCGAGCAGGTCCAGCGGCCGGAACGCGGTCCCGGCGGCCAGCACCGGGCCCTGGAAGTCCGCCCCCGGCCAGCCGACCGGGCGCAGCGTCCTGCCCTCGCGGTGGTGCGGCACCAGTGCCCCGTCCGCCGCGACGGCCACCCGCACGGCGCGTCCGCTCGCGTGCACGGCGGCGGCGAATCCGGGGTGGAAGTAGGGGCTGTCCAGCGCCGGGTTGCCCGTGTGCATGGCGTGCCAGGCGTCCAGTTCGGCCGTGCCGAGCCGGTCGAACGCCACCACCCGCATCATTGGGGGAGCACCGTCGTGCGGCGCGACGGGCGCAGCAGCGCCGTCACGGCCGCCCGCACGGCGGCGCGGCCCGCCAGCGCCCGGACGGCCTCACCCGCCAGCACCGCCAGGAAGTACGCCGTCCCCGTCAGCGGGCCGTGCCTGCGGCGATACAGCCGCACCTTGTTGACCACCAGCATCGCCGCGAGCATCGGGTTGACGCCGGAGTCGCCGCCGATGTGCTCGATCACCGACGCGGGCTCGTACCAGGTGCGCCAGCCCAGGTCGGCGGCCCGCAGGCAGTAGTCCGTCTCCTCGCTGTAGAGCAGGAACGACTCGTCCCACGGGCCCACCTCGCGCACCATCCGGGGCGAGAGCAGCATCGCCGCCCCGGTCACCCACGCGAACGCCCCCGGGCGCGCGTAGTCGCGCGGGTCGGTCACCAGCTCGCCCAGCGAGCCCAGCCGCCCGGCCCGGTCGCCGCCGATCACCGCCTCGACCACCGCCCGCCCCACCGTCGGCATCCGGCGCAGCGACGGCTGCAGCGACCCGTCCGGATTGACCATGTACGGCGCCACGATCCCCGTCCGGGGCTCGGCCAGGCACGCCACCAGCGGCGCGATCGACCCGGGGCGCAGCCGGCAGTCCGGGTTGAGCACGTACACGGCGTCGAGCTCGTCCAGGTCCAGCGCCGCCGTCCCGGCGTTGATCGCCGCCGCGTAGCCGGCGTTGCGCCCGAGCTGCACCACCTTGACCGGCAGGTCGGCCCGGTCGGCGATGGCCGTGGAGCCGTCCTTGGAGGCGTTGTCCGCCACCACCACGTCGGCCAGCTCCACGCCCTCGGCCCCGGCGGGCAGCGACGCCAGGCAGCCTTCGAGCACGTCCGCGCTGTTGTAGGTGACGATCACCACGGCGACCCTCGGCATCAACGCACCCGCTTGTACAGCCGCATGGCCAGCTTGGCCGCCCGGCGCGGCAGCGACGGGCCGCCGCCGAGCACCCGCGAGATCCAGCCGCCGTCCAGGTCGGCGCGCAGGCTGTTGCGGGCCTGCAGCCAGGAGTCGGCCCGCGCCCGGCCGCCGTCGCTGGTGTAGGCCCGGGTGACGCCCGCCCGCCGCAGTTGCCGCAGCACGTCGCGGTCGTAGGAGCCGAACGGGATCGCCACCCGCGACACCGGCTCCCCGGTGAGCTGCCCGAGCAGCCGGTGCGCCGCCGACAGCTCCTCGGCCGCCTGCCGCGCGTCCAGGGTGCGCCAGTCGCGGTGCGCCCATCCGTGCGAGCCGATCCGCATGCCCGCGCCGAGCAGCTCGCGCACCCCCTCGGAGTCGAGCCTGCCCGGCTCCCCGAGCATCCCGGCCAGCACGAAGAACTCGGCCTTCAGCCCGCGCTCCACCAGCCGGGGCAGCGCGATCTCCACGTCGGAGGCGTTGCCGTCGTCGAACGTGACGCGCACGTCGGGCCGTCCGGCCACCGCGTCCATCACCTGCTCGAACTGGGTCACACTCACCCAGGTCTGATCCTCGCCCGGATCGAGTTCGCGGGGCGCCTCCCCGATGCCGTGCACGGTCAGGTTGGTTACCGCCCGCATCCCGCCCCCTGGTGAGAAAGCCGCCAGGAGTGATATCGCGGACCCGATTAGACCGTTACAGGTGCTTCGCGTACCAGGCGACGGTGCGGCGCAGCCCTTCCTCCAGCCCGGTCACCGGCCGCCAGCCGAGCACCCGCTCGGCGGGCCCGATGTCGGAGCGCTGCGCGCGGTCGAGCGGCCGCGCGTCCACGGCCCCGAACCTGGGCCGGGCCTCGCCGCCCACCACCCGGGCCAGCAGCTCCACGGTGTCGCGGATGGAGACCGGCTCGGCCGTGCCGATGTCGAGCACCTCCCCGGCCGCCTTCCCGCTCTCCCCGGCCAGCACGAACGCGTCCACCACGTCCTCGACGTACACCCAGGTCACCATCCTGGTCCCGGACGTCAGCTCCGGCTCCCGGCCGCGCAGCAGCGACAGCGTCACGTACGGCACCAGCCGGGCCGTGTCCGGCTGTGCGGGCCCGTACACCATCGCCACCCGCAGCACCGAGACCGGCACCTGCCACAGCGCGTGGAACATCCGGGCGTAGCCGGTCGCGGCGGCCTTGGCCGCGGCGTACGGCGAGCCGGGCGGCAGGCCGTCGCGCGGCTCCTCCACCGAGCCGGCGAGCACCACGCTGCGCACGGGCGTGCCGGTGAGCGCGGTGAGCAGGTTCACGGCGGCGGCCAGGTTGCCCGCCAGCGTGGGCGCCACCACGGCCGGGTCGCGCACCCCGGTGACCTCACTGGCCAGGTGGAAGACGACCTCGGGGGCGACCTCGGCGACCAGCGCGGCGGTGGCGGCGGGGTCGCTCAGGTCGGCCCGGTGCCACCCGGGACCCCGCGGCGGGCGGCGGCTGACCGCGTGCACCCGGGCGCCGAGCCCCTCCAGCCGGCTGACCAGGTGCGCGCCGATGAACCCGGTGGCTCCCGTGACCAGCACCCGCGTGTCCTGCCACATGTCGCTCTCCCGCTAGTCGTGTCGTTCGGGCTCCGGGATCGGCGCGCCGGTGTCGTGCCAGACGTTGCCCGAGTCGCTGACCAGGTCCGACCGGGTGCTCAGCAGGATCGGGCAGTCGTGCGCGGAGCCGCGGCCGAACCGGTTGCCGGTGACGCGCTGCCCCTTCAGCGGGCGGCCGAGCGGGGTGTGGTCGATGTTGACGACGCACGCGCCGCCGTCGAGGTAGTTGTCCTCGACGCGCAGGTCGTCGGCCGACGTCTGGACGGCCGCGTTGGGGTCGGTGGTGGTCGACACGTCGATGGTGTTGTGCAGCAGCGTCACGCCGGTCTGCTCGGCGAACGCCTGCACGCCGTCGTTGTGCGTCGGGCCGCCGCCCTGGTCGGGATCGCTGCCGAACCAGCTCAGGTCGTGGATGTAGGAGTCCTGGACCAGGGTGCCGGTGTGGGCCTTGACGCCGTCGACGGTGCCGGAGAACTCCGAACGGTAGATCTTCGTGCGGGCCGCCCAGATGCCGTCGATCGACGGTGACGGATGCGCCGCGCGGAACTCCGAGTCCTCGATCACCGTGTCGGCGGCCTGCTCGGTGTCGAGCAGCGGGCGGGTGCGGTCGGCGACGCCGCCGAGGAAGACGCAGTCGCGGAAGGTCACGCCCCGCGCCGTCACCTCGACGAAGCCGCGGAACTCCCGGCCCGTGACGACCTCGCCGTCCTTGGCGAAGACCTGGTCGCCGGTGACGACCGTGAGCTCGGTGCCGGGCCGTACGCCCGTGGAGGCGGCGTCGGGAAAGCCCGCCGGGACGGTGCTCGCGGTGCTCTCGCGCGAGGCGATCGCGGTCTCCCGGGAGACCGCCTCACCCTCGGGCTCGCCGAGCCCCTGCGCGATCGTCACGGCGAGGGCCAGGGCGGCGATCACGGCTACGACATACGTCCACGTCTTCGCCACCCCGGCATAGTCGCCAAAAATCAGCCGATGCGCCAGGTGTCGCCGCCCAGGAGCAGCTCACTCAGGTCGCCCGGACCCTTCTGGGCCACGGCCTCGTCGAGCTGCTCGGCCATCAGCACGTCGTAGGCGGGGCGGTCGACCTGGCGGAAGATGCCCACCGGCACGTGCTCGAAGGCCGGCTCGTCCAGCCGGGACAGCGCGAACGCCAGCGACGGGTCGGGGTGGTGCGCGTCGTGGACCAGGATCTGGTCCTCGGCCACGCCGTCGCGGGCGACCACCTCGATGCCGCCGTTCGCGCCCCTGACGACCGCCTTGGTCGCCGACACGATCGGCTGCCCGTGCTCCAGCCGCAGCGTGATGTCGTCGCGGACCTCCGGGTCCTTGAGCTGCTCGAAGGCGTTGTCGTTGAAGATGTTGCAGTTCTGGTAGATCTCCACCAGTGAGGCGCCCCGGTGCGCGGTGGCCTCGCGCAGCACCGACTGCAGGTGCTTGCGGTCGGAGTCGAGGGTGCGCGCCACGAAGCTCGCCTCCGCGCCGAGCGCCAGCGAGATCGGGTTGAACGGCTTGTCCAGCGAACCCATCGGCGTCGACTTGGTGATCTTGCCGACCTCGGACGTGGGGGAGTACTGGCCCTTGGTCAGACCGTAGATCCTGTTGTTGAACAGCAGGATGTTGAGGTTGACGTTGCGCCGCAGGGCGTGGATCAGGTGGTTGCCGCCGATCGACAGTGCGTCGCCGTCACCCGTGATCACCCACACGCTCAGGTCGGGCCGGCTGGCCGCCAGCCCGGTCGCGATCGCCGGCGCGCGGCCGTGGATCGAGTGGAAGCCGTAGGTGTCGAGGTAGTACGGGAACCGCGAGGAGCAGCCGATGCCGGAGACGAACACGATGTTCTCGCGCCGCAGGCCCAGCTCGGGCAGGAAGCTCTGCACCGCGGCCAGGATCGCGTAGTCGCCGCAGCCCGGGCACCAGCGCACCTCCTGATCGGACTTGAAGTCCTTCAGGCCCTGCTTGGCGTCGGTCTTGGGGATGAGCGACAGGCCCTTCCCGTTGATCAGCTCAGTCACTGTCGATCACGTCCTGGATGACTCCGGCCAGCTCCTCCGCCTTGAACGGGAGCCCGCGCACGCGGTTGTAGCTGATGACGTCGACGAGGTAGCGGGCCCGGAGCAGCAGCGCGAGCTGGCCGAGGTTGATCTCGGGCAGCAGCACCCTGTCGTAGCTCTTGAGCACCTCGCCGGTGTTGGCGGGCAGCGGGTTGAGGTGGCGCAGGTGCGCCTGGGCGACCTTGCCGCCGCTCTTCCTGATGCGCCGCACGGCGGCCGCGATGGGGCCGTAGGTCGAGCCCCAGCCGAGGACGAGCACCCTGGCGTCGCCGTCGGGGTCGTCGACCGCGAGCTCCGGCACGTCGATGCCGTCGATCTTGGCGGCCCGGGTGCGGACCATCAGGTCGTGGTTGTTCGGGTCGTAGGAGATGTTGCCGGTGCCGTCGGCCTTCTCGATGCCGCCGATCCGGTGCTCCAGGCCCGCGGTGCCGGGGATCGCCCAGGGGCGGGCGAGGGTCTCCGGGTCGCGCTTGAACGGCAGGAAGGCGCCGTCCTCGCCGTTCGGCTCAGTGGTGAATTCCTGCGAGATGTCGGGCAGGTCGGAGATCTCGGGCAGCCGCCACGGCTCGGAGCCGTTGGCCAGGTAGCCGTCCGACAGCAGCATCACCGGGGTGCGGTACTTGACCGCGATCCGCGCCGCCTCGACGGCCGCGTCGAAGCAGTCGCTCGGCGACATCGGCGCCACGATCGGCACCGGCGACTCGCCGTTGCGCCCGAACATGGCCATGAGCAGGTCGGTCTGCTCGGTCTTGGTCGGCATGCCGGTGCTCGGCCCGGCCCGCTGCACGTCCACGATGATCAACGGCAGCTCGGTGGTGACCGCGAGGCCGACCGTCTCGGCCTTCAGCGCCACGCCCGGCCCGGAGGTCGTGGTGACGCCCAGCGCGCCGCCGAACGCCGCGCCCAGCGCCGCGCCGACGCCCGCGATCTCGTCCTCCGCCTGGAAGGTGCGGATGCCGAACCGCTTGTGCTTGGACAGCTCGTGCAGGATGTCGCTGGCCGGGGTGATCGGGTAGGAGCCCAGGAACAGCGGCAGCTTCGACTGCACCGAGGCGGCGATCAGCCCGTAGGCCAGGGCCTGGTTGCCGGAGATGTTGCGATAGACGCCCGGCGCCAGCCTGGCCGGCTTGACCTCGTAGGAGACCGAGAACGACTCGGTGGTCTCGCCGTAGTTCCAGCCCGCCTGGAAGGCCGCGATGTTGGCCTTGGCCAGCTCGGGCTTCCTGGCGAACTTCTGCTCCAGGAACTTGATCGTCTGCTCGGTCGGCCGGTGGTAGAGCCACGACAGCAGGCCGAGGGCGAACATGTTCTTGGAGCGCTCGGCGTCCTTCTTGGACAGGTCGAAGCCTTCGAGCGCCTTGACCGTCAGCGACGTCAGCGGCACCGCGTGCACCCGCCACTCGCTCAGCGAGTCGTCGTCCAGCGGGCTGGCCGCGTAGCCGACCTTCTGCAGGTTGCGCTTGGTGAACTCGTCGGTGTTGGCGATGATGTCGGCGCCCCTCGGCAGGTCGCCGAGGTTGGCCTTCAGCGCTGCCGGGTTCATCGCGACCAGCACGTTGGGCGCGTCGCCCGGCGTGAGGATGTCGTGGTCGGCGAAGTGGAGCTGGAAGCTCGACACACCCGGCAGGGTGCCCGCGGGGGCGCGGATCTCGGCCGGGAAGTTGGGCAGTGTCGACAGGTCGTTGCCGAACTCGGCGGTGCCGGCCGTGAACCGGTCACCGGTGAGCTGCATGCCGTCACCGGAGTCTCCGGCGAACCTGATGATCACGCGATCGAGTTGCTGGACCTGCTTCGTCACAGCTCAGTCCTCCTCGACGCGCCGGGGCGCGGTCGCTTCTGGCGCGTTCTCTGTTTCCATGCTAGATCCTCGGGAGGTCACGCGTTTGCCAGCCGCGAAAAGCGGGTAAACGCGGTCGGGAATTCAGGGTGAGGTGGGAGAACGACGACACAGCCCTGATGCGAGCCTGCAGAGGTCTACATGCAGACGTTCGAAGAGGACGGTTCGGGTCACGAGCGCCAACTATACGTCCCCCCGTCGGTTCTGTTACGTCAGGGGTTGCTTGCGTGAAGGCCCGATTCCCGACGTGTAGACGTGTCCTGCTTGCATGCCGGCCGTTCCGTACAACTCTGGAACGGTGACGAACGCGTATCCCTTCCCCTGAAGTTCTTTCAGGATGCCCGGAACGGCGTCGACGGTCGTGCGGTCGAGATCGTGCATGAGCATGATGGCCCCCGGATGCGCTTGACCCGCCGTCCACCTGGCGATCTCCCCGGCGTCGCCGCCGCGCCGGTCGCGGCTGTCGACGTCCCAGCCGACCAGCGACAGCTCGCGCTCGCGCGCCACGTTCCTGACGTCCAGGCTCACTTCCCCGTACGGCGCCCGCACCAGTGTCGGACGCTGGCCGATGGCCGCGGCGACGGCGTCACCCGCGCGGCCGAGCTGGTCGGAGATCTTGCTGGTCGGCAGCCTCGACAGGTCCCGGTGGTCCCACGTGTGGTTGCCGACCAGGTGCCCCTCGTCCCGCATCCGCCGCAGCAGCTCGGGCTGGGCGGCGACGCCGCTGCCGACGGGGAAGAACGTCGCCCTGGCGTCCGCCTCGCGCAGCACGTCGAGCAGTTCGGCGGTGTACGGGCCGGGCCCGTCGTCGAAGGTCAGCGCCACGCACTTGGTCGTCGTGCAGTCCACGGTGCCGGCGCGGGTGCTGGCGGCGGCGGGCACGGCCCGTCCCGGCGCCCAACCGGCCCGCGCCACCCGCTGCGCGGACTCCCGTACGGACTCCTGGGCCCGCAGGCCCGTCTCCGACAGCAGCGGCGTGACCTTCCCGGCGGGGACGGCGACGGCGAGGCGGCCGAGCGAGCACGGCCCGATCTGGCAGTCGTCGAACTCCACCACCAGGTCGCCCTCGCCGTTGAAGGCCATCGAGTCGAGCTGCCCGCGTTCGGCCGAGACCTGCTGGCGGTCCACCTCGGGGCCGCGGTGTTTCAGGCCGTTCCTGACCAGCCGGGAGACCTCACGCAGCGCCTCGTGCCCGGACAGCAGCCCGGCCGAGCCGGAGGCCTGGCCGGTGCGCCGGTCGTACCAGAACGTGCGGGTCGCGTTCCCCCAGTCGGCGCCCCGGTACTCGCCGGTGCGCAGCCGTACGCCCACCACGTCGCCGGCGGCGGCGAGCTGCCAGTCCACGTTCAGCTCCGGCCGGGGCAGGTGCCCGACGGGGGTGGTGGTGTCGCGGAAGTCTCGCAGCTGCCGCTGGGCGTCCTCGCGCAGCAGCGCGTTGAGCCGCGTCGCGCCCGGGAGCTCGGGGTAGCTGATGTGCACGTGCCGGCCGGCGGCCTCGCCTTCCGTCAGCGTCCGCGGGGCCAGCCCGGTCACGGTCGCGGGGTCGACGAAGTCGATCCTGGTGGGCTCCGCCGGGACCGTGACGTCCTGCTCGGGAGCGGCCGCGGCCATCCCGCACCCGGTGGCGGAGACGGCCAGCAGCGCGATCCCGCCGAGCAATCGCATTGAGGGCATGAATGCACACTATGCGGCGGATCATCCTGTTTGCCCTAATTTGAGGGTATGGGGCGTTAGGCTTTGACTGGGTTACCATCGCGGGATGGACGGCTACTACGGGTCCTACCTGCTGGTCGCGGCGCTGCTCGCGATCGGGGTCGCGATCGTGGCCGGGGCGCTCCTGATCAACCGCCTGCTCCGCCCGTCCCGCCCCACCGCCGAGAAGCTCACCTCCTACGAGTGCGGCGTCGACCCGGTCGGCGACGGCTGGGCGCAGTCGCAGGTCCGCTACTACGTCTTCACCTACCTCTACGTCGTGTTCGCCGTGGACGCGGTCTTCCTCTTCCCCTGGGCCACGGTCTTCGACGCCCCCGGCTACGGCCTCACGACGCTGGTCGAGATGTTCGTCTTCCTCGGCTTCATCGCCCTGGGCATCCTCTACGCCTGGCGCAAGCGCGTCCTGACCTGGACATAGATCTCGCCCCCGATCCGCGCAACAATGGCAGGCATGGCAGCGACGGATCTTCCGATGCCCACGGTGGGGCCGATCTCCCGGTTGGCGCCCAAACCCATGCGGTTCGTGCTCAACTGGGGGCGGCGCTATTCGCTGTGGGTGTTCAACTTCGGGCTGGCGTGCTGCGCCATCGAGTTCATCGCGACCTCGATGAGCAGGCACGACTTCATCAGGTTCGGGGTGATCCCGTTCGCCAACGGGCCGCGCCAGGCCGATCTGATGATCGTCTCCGGCACCGTGACCGACAAGATGGCCCCGGCCGTGAAACGGCTCTACGAGCAGATGCCCGACCCGAAGTACGTGATCTCGTTCGGCGCCTGCTCCAACACCGGCGGCCCCTACTGGGACTCCTACTGCGTGACCAACGGCGTCGACCAGATCGTCCCCGTCGACGTCTACGTGCCCGGCTGCCCGCCCCGGCCCGAGGCGCTGCTCCACGGCATCATGAAGCTCCAGGAGAAGATCGCCGGGGAGCGGCTCGGCGACCGCTACCTGCGGGAGGTCACGTGACCCGGTTCGGCGAGCGCGCCCAGGTCACCGACTCCTTCGGCGACACCGTCGTCGACGTCGCGCCGGGCGACTGGATCGACCTGCTCACCCGGGTCCGCGACGAGCTGGGGTTCGCCTTCTTCGACTGGCTGACCGGCGTCGACGAGCCGCCCGACGAGTTCCACGTCGTGGCGCACGTCTACAACCCCGACTCCCATGAGCGGCTGCTGCTGCGCACCCGGGTGCCGCGCGCCGATCCGCGCCTGCCGTCGGCCGTCGAGGTCTACCGGGGCGCCAACTGGCACGAGCGGGAGACGTACGAGATGTTCGGGGTGATCTTCGAGGGTCATCCGAACCTGGTGCCGCTGCTGCTCCCCGACGGGTTCGAGGGGCATCCGCTGCGCAAGGACTTCATCCTGGCGGCCCGGGTGGCCAAGCAGTGGCCCGGGGCGAAGGAGCCCGGCGAGTCCGGCCACGGGTCGCCGAGCCGCCGCAAGACGCTGCCGCCGGGCGTGCCGGCCGACTGGGGGGCGACGCCCGATGCTTGACGTGGTGCTGCACTTCGCCGTCATCCTGATCGCCTTCCTCGCGCTGCCGCTGATCGTCGGGCAGACCGAGCACAAGGTCATGGCGCACATGCAGTCGCGCCTGGGCCCCATGTACGCCGGCGGCTTCCACGGGTGGGCGCAGCTCATCGCCGACGGGGTCAAGTTCATGCAGAAGGAGGACGTCATCCCGGCCGCCGCCGACCGGCGGGTGTTCATGATCGCGCCCGGGGTGGCGCTGGTGCCCTATCTGCTGGTGATCGTCGCCATCCCGTTCGACGACGGGTTCGTGGGCGTCGACCTGGACCTGGGGCTGTTCTTCGTGCTCGCGGTGATGGGCGTCGGCGTGCTCGGCGCGATCATGGCGGGATGGGCGTCGGCCAACAAGTACTCGGTGCTCGGCGGCATGCGGGCGGCCGCCCAGCTCGTCGCGTACGAACTGCCGCTGGTGCTGGCCGCCTCGTCGGTGGCGATGGCGGCGGGCACGCTGTCCCTGCCGGGGATCGTCGAGGCGTGGCAGTGGTGGTGGCTGCCGTGGCAGGCGGTCGGCGGCGTGGTGTTCTTCCTGGCGGGGCTGGCCGAGCTGCGCCGGCCGCCGTTCGACATGCCGATCGCCGAGTCCGAGATCATCATGGGCCCGATGACCGAATACACCGGCATGCGGTTCGCGCTGTTCATGCTGGCCGAATACGCCGGGATCGTGGTGCTGTCGTTCCTGACGGCCGTGCTGTTCCTCGGCGGCTGGCACGGGCCGCTGCTGCCCGGCTGGCTGTGGACGCTCGTCAAGATGTTCCTGCTGGCGTTCGTGGTGATCTGGCTGCGGGTGACGTTCCCGAGGCTGCGTGAGGACCAGTTGCAGAAGCTCGCCTGGGCCGGGCTGGTGCCGCTGGCCCTGCTCCAGCTCGCCCTGACCGGAGTGGTCAAGGTTCTGACCTGAAACTCGCGGGTCACCCCGTTCGTCGTACTGAGGGGGTGATCGGCTTGCGGTTGACTCTGTACGGGAGCGGGCAGCGCCCGCTCACGGAGCTGACCTGGGACGGCGAGACTCTGACCGCCACGGACACCGTCATCGGCGAGTCCGTACGGATGACCAGGCCGGCCTCCATCTATCACTACGAGTGCGACATGGCCACCGGTCTGGCCGTGCTCGACATCGACGGGCTCGTCCTGGTCGACCTGCCGGGCGCCTGGAATCTCCGGCACCTGGCCGCGCTCGGCATCCCGATCCTCGACGGCCGCCGCGACCCGGTGGCCAGGACGCGCACGATGCTGGCCGGCCGCGCCCCGGGCTGGCGCCGCCTGCGTGGCGTCCCCCGGCCCGCCCTCGTCAGGTGGCGCATGCCGCTGGTCTACGGCGGCGCGCTGATCACGCTGGCGGCGACCGCGTACCTCATCTCGATCGGCGCCTACGCCGCCTGGCGGGTGGCGTCCGTGATCTTCAGGGTGGTGGTGGACCTCGTCGAGGTGAAATGGCTGGCGCTGGCCCTCAGCCCGGCGCTGCTCGCCCTGCGCCCGATCCGGACGGCCTTACGCAGGCGCAGGTCACGCACAGGGAAGATCGCCGGCCCGCTCTCCGTCCGCGGCGGGTGGCTCCGCCTCGAACACGACATCCCCGACGTGTCGCTGGAGCGCACGGGGAGCCTGCTGCTCTACCGGTACGAGGACCTGCGCGGGCTGTTCGTCCTGGACACCCACGACCGGCCGTTGCGCCACGTCCCGGGCCCGTGGTCGCCCGACGACCTGCACCGCTTCGCCGAACGCCACGGCCTGCGGCTGGCCGTGCACCGGATCAGCAGGCAGGAGTACCTGCGCCTGGTCAGGGCCTGCCCCCAGGCGCTGCCCTGATCACCGTCCGCCCGGGTGCCGGTGCCGCCAGGTCCAGAACACCGCGCACGACACCGCCGCCCACCCGGCCAGCACCAGGAACGGCAGCACGTGCTGGTATCCGCCGAAGTAGACGGCCGTGTGCTGGGCGTTGACCGACGCGCCCGGCGGCAGCCAGCGCCCGATCGCGCCGAACGGCGACGGCAGCAGCGGCCACGACACCGCGCCGCCCGACGACGGGTTGCCGATCAGCACCATCACGCCCCACGTGGGTATCATCGCCCACCGGCCCATGAGCGTGTTAAACATGGTGAACACCATCCCGGACGTGAACATCGTCAACGCCAGGATCAGCCACGACTCCACGAACGGCAGCGACAGCGCGCCGAGCAGCCAGTCCACGACCGCGGCGATGGCGAACCCGCCCGCCAGCGCGTAGACGGCGGTGAAGGCGATCCGCTCCAGCGGCTTGAGCGCCCGCGCGTGCACGCTGAGCTGGATCGCCCCCACGAACCCGATGATCACCGCCGCCAGCGAGATGTAGAACAGCGCCAGCCCCCGGGGATCGCCGCGCTGCAGCGGCTTGATGTCCCGCACCGTCACCGGCACCCCGATCCGCGCCCCGACCGCGGACGCCGCCTCCGCCAGCAACTGCGCCACCGACGCGCCCGCCGCACCGGCCACGTCCATCCGCACCCGGTGGTCCCGCGCCTCGACGATGGCGAACACCTGCTGCTCCTCCACGGCCCGCTCCGCCCGCCCGTACACCGGGAAGTACCGCGGGACGAGCGCCGCGTCCAGCGCCCCGTCGAGGCCGGTCAGGAACGCCGCCCGCTGCACCGCGTCACCCGAGGTGACGACCGCGATCGGGATCCGGTGCGGCGCCGGTCTGGCCATCGCGTACGTGTAGGAGCCCGCGAACAGTCCCGCGGCGGCGGCCAGGATGAAGACCAGCACGGTCGCGGGCAGGAACGGCCCGTTCCGGAACGCCGACCACAGCTCCCGCATCCCTCGCGGGTCGCGGGGCATTTTCGTGGACATCACCTGGTCGCATACCCTCGGCCGACCGGCCCGGACGCGCCCGCGCCGTCAAGGATCCGTCAATCTCCCGGCGCCACCGTCAGGTCTTGCGGCGTCGCCGTCGGGTTTTCGGGGGACGGCGTCAGGTCTCCCGGGACGACGACGTCAGGTGGGGACGCCGGCGGCGCGGAGGCGGGCGGTGATCCTGTCGACGTCGCCGCGCTCGGCCGCCGGCAGGGGCGCGCCGACCGACTCCCTCGACGCCGCCGCCTCCGCCAGCAGGCGCGCCGCCTCCTCGTACGCGCCCTCCAGCGCCGCGACGCCGGCCAGCCCCTCCCACGCCAGCGCGATGGCCCGGGGGTCACCGCCCTCACGGGCCGCGGCGAGCCCCCGGCGGTGATACTCCCCGGCCGCCTCCGCGTCACCCCGCAACTCGGCGACGAACCCCAGTTCCGCCATCAGCAGCGTGAGCCCGTAGAACGGCACCCCGTAGTCCGCCTCCAGCCGCAGGTTCCAGGCCAGCGACTCGCCGAACAGCCGCTGCGCGCCGTCCAGGTCACCGGCCCGCCTGGCCACGAGCCCCAGCCCCACCCGGGCGAACTCCTCGGCGAACCTGTTCGACTGCTCGCCCGCCAGCCGCAGCCCCCGCTCGTGGAACTCGCGGGACCGGGCGAGGTCACCGGTCAGCAGCGCGACCCGGCCCAGGCTGGACAGGCGGTACGACACGTCCGTCCACAGCCGCAGGTCCTCCGCCACCCGCAGCCCCTCGCGGTGCAGGCGGCCGGCCCGCTCGTAGTCACCGGTGATCTCCGCCAGGTAACCCAGCATGTCGGACGCCTGCAGCCGTCCCCAGCCGTCGCCCAGCTCGGTGAACAGCTCCAGGCTCCGGCTCCCGCTGCGCTCGACGGCGGCGAGGTCCCCCTGGAACACGGCCTGCTTGGCGTGCGACGCCAGCGCCGCCGCCTCGCCCCACCGGTCGTCGAGGGCCCGGAACTCGGCCAGCACCTCGCCGACCAGCGGCCCGGCCGTCGCCACGTCGCCGAAGCCGAGGTGCGCGAGCGCGATGAACCACCGCCCTCTGGGGTCGCGGGTACGCTCCAGCGCGGTACGGCTGTGCGCCAGCAGTCCGGTGCCGTCGCCGATCAGCAGGGCGAACCCGGCCTCCCACGCCACGGTCCGATCACTCGCCACCCGGGAGAGCGCGCGATGCCCCTCGGTGTGCCGTCCGCGCACGTACCAGTACCAGGCCAGGGCGCGGACCAGCCGCGTGGCGAGATCCGCCGCCCCGCGCCCGGTCAAGGCGTCGAGCACGGCCCGCAGGTTGACTACCTCGTCGTCCAGCCGCCGCAGCCACCTGCGCTGCCCGTGCCCGTACAGCTGCGGCTCGGCCCGCTCGGCCAGCTCCACGTAGTAGCCGTCGCGCCGCTCCCAGGCGGGATCGTCGGCGCCCAGCCGTTCCAGGCAGTAGGCGGTGACGGACTCCAGCAGCCTGTAGCGCGTCTCACCCGACGGCTGCTCCTCGGCCACCACCATCGACCGGTTGACGAGCTGCGCCAGCACGTCCGGGACGTCCCCGGCGTCCAGCCCCGGTCCCGCGCACACGACCTCGGCCGCCTCCAGCAGGCAGCCGCCGGGGTGCGCGGCCAGCCGGCACAGGGCGAGCCGCTGCCGCTCGCCGAGCTGCTCCCAGCTCCAGTCGATCATCGCGCGGAGCGTCCGCTGACGGGCGGGCAGCCCGCGCCCGGCGGCGGCCAGCACCCGGAACCGGTCGTCGAGCCGCTCGGCCAGCCCGCGCACGCCGAGCGCCCGCACCCGGGTGGCGGCCAGCTCCAGCGCCAGCGGCAGCCCGTCGAGCCGCCTGCAGATCGCCGCCACCCACTCCTCGTTCGCCGCGTCGAGCGCGAACCCGGGCGCCGCCGCGGCGGCCCTGGCCACGAAGAGGCGGACGGCGTTCGACTCGCGCAGCCTGTCTCCCGTGGGCAGGCTCAGCGGCGCCACCGCCCGCACCACCTCGCCGGGGATGGCCAGCGGCTCCTGGCTCGTGGCCAGCACCCGCAGCTCCGGCGCCGCGCCGAGCAGCAGCCCGGCCAGCTCGGCGACCGGTTCCACCAGGTGCTCGCAGTTGTCCAGCACCAGCAGCAGGCGCAGCCCGCGCAGCGCCCCGGCGAGCCGCCGCGCCAGAGCCTCGGGCCGCACCCCCGGCCGCGAACCGCTCGCGGTCTCGTCCCGTACGCCCAGCCGGGCGGCGACCACCTCGGCCACCGCCTCCGTCCCGCCCGAGACCCCGGCGAGCTCGACCAGCCACACCCCGTCGGGGAACGCGCCGGTCAGGGTCGCGGCGGTCGCCAGCGCGAGGCGGGTCTTGCCGACGCCGCCCGGCCCGGTCAGGGTGACCAGCCGGGCCGAGCCGAGCAGCCCGGCGGCCGTGGCCACCTCGTCCTCCCGCCCCACCAGCTCCGTGAGCGGAACGGGGAGGTTCGACCGGGGGCGCGCCGCCGAGGTCGTGGGCGCGGGGGCGGCCGCCAGCGCCGGGTCCTGCACCAGGATCGCCTGGTGGAGCGCCGCCAGCTCCGCGCTCGGATCGAGCCCCAGTTCCTCGTCCAGCAGGCGGCGCAGCTCGGCGTAGCCCGCCAGCGCCTCGCTCTGGCGCCCGGCCCGGTACAGCGCCCGCAGGTGCGCCGCGCGCAGCCGCTCGCGCAGCGGATGCTCGGCCACCGGCCCGGCCAGTTCGTCGGCCAGCAGGCTGTGCTCCCCGAGCTCCAGCCGCGCCTCCGCCTGCTCCTCCACGGCCGTCAGCCGCTGCTCGTCCAGCCGCCCGGCCGCGACGCGGGCGAACTCCTCGTCCCGGAAGTCGGCGTAGGCCGGTCCCCGCCACAACGCCAGCGCGTCCGACAGCAGGTCCGCCCTGGTCCGCGCGTCGCCGGCCGTCCTCGCCCGGCCGACCAGCTCGCCGAACCGCAGCGCGTCCACCGACCGGGTGCCGAGCGCGTACCCGGCCGGCTGGTAGGCGACCAGCTCGCGGCCGCCGCTCTCGGCCTGCTCCAGGGCCCGTCGTAGCTGCGAGACCTTGGTCTGCAGCGTGTTGCCCGGATTGCCCGGCGGGTTGTCGCCCCACAGGTCGTCGGCCAGCCGGTCCGCCGGCACCGGCCGCCCCTCGTGGATCAGCAGGTCGGCGAGGAGCGCGCGGACCTTGAGCTCCGGCACCCGGACCGTCCGCCCGTCCGCCGTCCACACCGCCAGCGGACCAAGTACCCCGAACTCCATCAGGCCACGTTATTACAGGTCAAAGCACCCCCAGCGAACCCGCAGCGAACCGTGCGCGCCACCTCGCACAGTTGAGCCATGAACATCCGGATGGCGATCGTCATCGGCGGCGTCGGGCGTGACCGCTTCGGCCCCGCCGCGGCCGCCTGGCTGACCGGCCGGGCGGAGCTGCGCGAGCACCTCGACGTGGACGTCCTCGACCTCGACGAGGCGTGGCTGCCCCCCATCCCGTGCGAGCGGCCGTGCGTGGCGCCGCCCGCCGTACGGGACCTGGCACCGTGGCTCGCTGCGGCGGACGCGTTCGTGATCGTCACCCCGGAGCACAACCACAGCTTCCCGGCCTCGCTCAAGAACGCCGTCGACTGGTACCGCGACGAATGGCGGGCCAAGCCCGTCGCCTTCGTCTCGTACGGGGCCGACGGCGGCGGGGCGCTGGCCGTGGAGCAACTCCGCCCGGTCTTCGCCGCGCTCGACGCGGTCACGGTCAGCGGGGCGCCCGCCTTCCGCCGGCGCCGTCCGCCGCCCGTCGAGGCCGCCGAAGGTCTGCTCGACCGGCTCATCTGGTGGGCCCGCGCCCTGCGCGCCGCCCGCGAAACCACACCTATCTGGAGGTAACACCCATGACTCTCGTGAACCGTGAGATCCGCCTGGCCGCCCGTCCCGTCGGCGAGCCCGTCCCCACCGACTTCGAACTGGTCAGCGCCGAGGTGCCCGCCCTGGCCGAGGGCCAGATCCTGGTGCGCAACACCTGGATGTCCGTGGACCCGTACATGCGCGGCCGGATGGACGACGTGGAGTCGTACATGCCGCAGTTCGAGCTCGGCGCGCCCATGGACGGGGCGGCGGTCGGCGAGGTCGTCGCCTCCCGCTCCGGCGCCGTCCCGGTCGGCGCGACCGTCGTGCACTTCCTCGGCTGGCGCGAGTACGCGATCCTGGACGCCGCCGCCGCGACCGTCGCCGACACCAGCCTCGCCCCGGCGCAGGCGTACCTGGGCGCACTCGGCACGACCGGGCTGACCGCCTACGTCGCGCTCACCGAGACCGCCCCCGTCCGGGAGGGCGACGTGGTGTTCGTCTCCGCCGCGGCGGGCGCCGTCGGCAGCGTCGCCGGACAGCTCGCCCGCCGGCTCGGCGCCTCCCGCGTGATCGGCTCGGCCGGCGGGCCGGAGAAGACGGCCAAGCTGGTCTCGTCCTTCGGCTACGACACCGCGATCGACTACCGGGCCGGCTCCGTGGCCGCCCAGCTCGCCGAGGCCGCGCCCGACGGCGTCGACGTGTACGTCGACAACGTGGGCGGCGACCACCTGGAGGCGGCCATCGGCGCGCTTCGCACGGGCGGGCGCATCGCCATGGTCGGCGCCATCAGCGCCTACAACGCCACCGAGGCCGTCCCCGGCCCGTCCAACCTGTTCCGCCTGGCCGCCAAGAACGCCACGTTGCGCGGCATCCTCATCAACTTCTACCTGGACCGCTTCCCCGAGTGGATCGGCAAGGCCGCCGGCTGGCTCGCCGACGGCTCCCTCCACACCGAGCAGACCGTCGTCGAAGGGCTCGCCGAGGCCCCGGCGGCGTTCCTGGCGATGATGCGCGGCGCCAACACCGGCAAGATGCTGGTGAAGCTCTGATGGCCGACTCCGCCGCGCCGCGTGCCCTGCTCGTGGTGTCCCATCCCCGCCGCACCTCCCTCACCGCGCGCGCCGCCGCCCGCGCGCGGGCCCGCCTGCGACGGGACGGGTACGAGGTCGACGTGCTCGACCTGTACGCGGAAGGCTTCGACCCGCGCATGCCCGCCGAGGACGAGCCCGACTGGAACGACCCCGGCAAGCCCTACTCGGCCGACGCCGAGACGCACATGCGCCGCGTCCAGGCGGCCGACGTCATCGTCGTCGTCTTTCCCGTCTGGTGGTTCGGCCTGCCCGCGATGCTCAAAGGCTGGATCGATCGCGTCTGGAACCACGGCTTCGCCTACGGCACCCGGCCCCACCGCCTGACCGGCAAGCGGATGACCTGGATCGGGCTCGCCGGCTACCCCGAGGACCACTTCACCTCGGCCGGCTGGGACAAGCTCCTCACCCAGAGCCTGGGGCAGGGCATCTCCGCCTTCTGCGGCATCCCGGACGCGACCGTCCACCTCATCTACGACACCATCCCGTCCCCGGCCGCTGACCTCCCGGAGGCCGACGCCATGGACGCCTCGGACGCCTCGGACGCCTTGGACGCCTTGGACGCTGCCGTCACCGGCGCCGACTTCCTGGACGCTGGTGGCGCGGACGCTGACGGCGCGGACGTCGGTGGCGCGGATGTGTACGGCTTCGGGGTGTTTGTCCGGCGCGTTCTCGCGGAGGTCGATGTCGCCCTGTCCACCGGTAATCAGGTTGCCCCCCTCGACGGCCTGCTGCTGAAGTGAGCGGATGGATCGTGACGAGACGCTGGCGCTGTTCGACCGGGAGCTCAGGCGGGGCGCGCAACGGGACGGCCCCGGCAGCCGCGTCGAGCGGATCGGCGACGTGATCCGGCTGACCGGCGACGCCTGGAACGGCATCATCTGGTCAGACCTGGACACCTCCACGGCGGACGCCGCGATCGAGGCCCAGCTGCGGCACTTCACCGAGCTGGGCCGGGCGTTCGAATGGAAGCTCTACGCCCACGACCGCCCGGCCGACCTGGCCGACCGGCTCCTGGCGGCGGGCCTCACACCCGAGCCCGAGGAGACCCTCATGGTCGCCCGCATCTCGGACCTGCCGCCTGCCGCCGTCCCCGACGGCATCCACCTGCGCCCCGTGACCGGCCCCGCCGACGCGGCCCTCCTGGCGGCCGTGCACGACCAGGCGTTCGGCACCGATTCGACCCGTCTCATGGCGAGTCTGACCACCCGGATCGCCGAGCAGCCCGACCGGATCTTCGCCGTCCTCGCCATGGCCGGTGACACCCCGGTCAGCGCCGCCCGCCTCGAACTGCACCCCGGCACCCACTTCGGCAGCCTCTGGGGCGGCGGCACCGTCGAGGGCTGGCGCGGCCGCGGGGTCTACCGGTCCCTCGTCGCCCAACGCGCCGCCATCGCGGCCGATCGCGGCTACGACTACCTGCAGGTGGACGCCTCCGACGACAGCCGGCCCATCCTGCAGCGCCTCGGCTTCCACCCCCTCACCACCACAACCCCGTACACCTGGACCCCCTGACCCCAACCC
>NZ_LAVL01000108.1 GCF_001083785.1 Nonomuraea sp. SBT364 | reverse complement strand
GGTGGGGTGCTGCTGGGGGGGGTGGGGGGCGGCGGCGGGTGGGGGCGGCTGGCGGCGGCCCGGCGGGCGGCGGGGCGGGGCGGGCCGGGGGTTCCCCGGCGGGGCGGGGGGGCGCCCCCGTCCCCGGCGGCGGGGCGGGTGTGGTTCCTGGCGCAGCTGGCCGAGCCGGGCGACCGCGGCGCCTACAACGTGCCGACGGCGGTGCGGCTGCGCGGGCCGCTGGACACGGCGGTGCTGCTGGCCGCCGTGCGGGAGCTCGCCGAGCGGCACGAGGTGCTGCGCACGCTGGTCGAGCAGGACCGCACCACGGTGGTGGACGCCGCCCTGGTGCCGGTCACGGTCGAGGACGTGACCGGTGACGAGCTGCCCGACCGGCTGGAGCGGGAGGCGTACCGCCCGTTCGCGCTGGGCGCCGAGCCGCCCGCCAGGGCGGTGCTGTACCGGCTCGGCGACGACGAGCACGTGCTGCTGCTGAACGTGCACCACATCGCGTTCGACGCCTGGTCGCGGGACGTGGCGCTGGCGGAGCTGGCCGCGCTGTACACGGCCGGGCTCGGCCTGGCGGAGCCGCCGGCGCCACCGGCGGTGCAGTACGGCGACTACGCGCGGTGGCTGGCCGGGCAGCCGGCGGGCGACGTGGGCTGGTGGGTGGAGCGGCTGGCGGGGATGGAGCCGGTGCTCGACCTGCCGGTGGACCGGCCGCGCCCGTCGGTGGCCGACTGGACGGGCGGCGAGGTGCCGGTGCGGCTGGACCCCGGGCTGACCGCCCGGGTGCGGGAGGCGGCGGCTGAGACCGGCGGGACGCCGGGCATGGTGCTGCTGGCGGCGTGGCAGGAGCTGCTGGGCCGGGTGTCGGCCACCGACGACGTGCCGGTGGGCCTGCTGGAGGCGGGCCGGCTGCACCCCGACACCGAGCGGATGCTCGGCTGCTTCGTCAACACGCTGGTGATGCGGGCCGACCGGTCGGGTGAGCCGACGGGGCGCGAGCTGCTGGCGCGCGTGCGCGACATGGCGCTGGACGCGTTCGGGCACCGGGAGACGCAGTTCGAGCGCGTGGTGGAGGAGTTGCACCCGGACCGCAACTTGGCGACGACGCCGGTCGTGCAGGCGGTGCTGAACCTCGTGGACACCCCGCCGTCGCGGCCGCGTTTCCCGGGCCTGGACGTGGAGGTGTCCGAGCCGCCGCTGCGGACCGCCAAGTACGACCTGAACCTGTCGCTGGCCAACGCCGGCGACCGCTACGAGGGGACGCTGGCCTACCGGGCCGACCTGTTCGAGGCGGGCACGGCGGCGCGGATGGCGGGCTGGTACGTGACCCTGCTGGAGGGCATGCTGGCCGGCCTGGACGCCCCGGCGGCGGCGGTGCCGCTGGAGCCGGTGGACGGGCCCGTGGCGGCGGGGCCGCGGCGGGAGTACGACCTGTCCAGGCCGCTGCACGCGTGGTTCGAGGACTGGGCGGCCCGTACGCCGGACGCGGTGGCGGTGTCCGGCCCGTGGGGCACGATGACGTACGGCGAGGTGGAGCGGCGGGCCAACCGGGTCGCGCACCACCTGGTCGCGGCCGGGGCGGGCGCCGACGACGTCGTGGGCATCCTGGCGGAGCGGCACGGGCCGCTGGTCCCGGCGATCCTCGGGGTGCTCAAGGCGGGCGCCGCCTACATGCCGCTGGAGCCGGCCTATCCGGACGACCGGCTGGCGTACATGGTGTCGTGCGGGGCGCGGCTGGTGCTGGCCGAGCGGGCGCTGGCCGGGCGGCTGCCCGGCGCGCTGGTCCTGGAGGACGTCCTCGGCGGCGACCTGCCGGAGACGCCGCCGGGCGTCGAGGTGGCGCCCGGCCATCTGGCGCACGTGCTGTTCACGTCGGGCTCGACCGGGCGGCCGAAGGGCGCGGCCGTCGAGCACCGGGCGGTCCTGCACTACCTGCGGGCGGTGGCCGAGCGCGTCGGCGGCCCGTACGGGTCGTGGGGCGTCGTGTCCACGATGGCCTCGGACCTGGTCATGACGTGCCTGTTCGGGGCGCTGCTCAGCGGCACGACGGTGCACCTGCTGGACCAGGAGACGGCCACCGACCCGGAGGCGTACGCCGGCTACCTGGCCGATCACCCGGTCGAGGTGATCAAGATGGTGCCGAGCCATCTGGAACTGCTGGCGGCGCACGGCGACCTGGCCGCGATGCTGCCCGAGGACCTGCTGATCCTGGCGGGCGAGGCCACCTCCTGGGAGCTGGCCGAGCGGGTCCGGGCCGCCCGGCCCGGCCTGGAGCTGCAGATCCACTGCGGGCCCACGGAGACGGTCGTGTCGGTGCTGAGCTGCACCGCGCCAGGCACGCCCACCGGGTCGGCGAACGTGCCCCTGGGCAGGCCGCTGCCGAACGTCGAGTGCCACGTGGTCGACGCGGCGGGCCGGCCGCTGCCCGCGGGGGTGCCGGGCGACCTGTGGATCGGCGGGCCCAGCCTGGCCCGCGGTTACCTGGGCCGGCCGGACCTGACGGCCGAGCGGTTCGTGCCCGACCCGGTGAGCGGCGCGACGCGCTGCTACCGGACCGGCGACCGGGTGCGGCTGAACGCCGGCGGGCTGATCGAGTTCCTGGGCCGGGTGGACGACCAGGTCAAGATCCGGGGCTTCCGGGTGGAGCTGGGCGAGGTCAAGGCGGCGCTGCACGACCAGCCGGGTGTGCTGGAGGCGGCGGTGCTGCCGGTCGGCGAGGCGCACAACCGCCGGCTGGCCGCCTGGATCGCACCGGCGAGCGTGGACCTGGCCGCGGTGCGGGCGGGGCTGCGGGAGCGGCTGCCCGAGTACATGGTGCCGCCCGCGATCATGACGCTGGACGCGCTGCCGCTCACGCCGCTCGGCAAGGTCGACCGGGCCGCGCTGCCCATGCCGGAGGTGGCCGCCGCCGGCGAGCGGGTCGCGCCAGCGACGCCGACAGAGGAGCGGATCGCCGCCGTGTGGGCGCGCGTGCTCGGCGCGGACGACCTGGGCGTGGAGGACGACTTCTTCGCGCTGGGCGGCGACTCGTTCATGGCGGTGCGCGCGGTGCGCGAGATCGACCCGGCGCTGCGGGTGATCGACCTGTTCACCCGGCCGACGATCCGTGAGCTGGCCGCGCACCTCGACGCGGGCGACGGCGGCGAACCGGGGCTGCTGCACCGGCTGGCCGGTCCAGCCGTGGCCACCCGTACCGTGCTGTGCGTCCCCTACGGCGGCGGCTCGGCCGCCGCGTACGGGCCGCTCGCGGCCGAGCTGGCCGCCCGTCACCCCGGCACGGCGGTGCTGGCGGTCGAGCTGCCCGGGCACGACCCGGCGCGGCCCGGCGAGGCGATGCTGACGCTGCCGGAGCTGGTCGGCCGGGTGATCGAGGAGCTCGCGCCGCTGTCCACCGGCCCCGTCGCCCTGTACGGGCACTGCGTGGGGTCGGCGGCGGCGACCGAGCTGGCGCTGCGGCTGGAGGAGGCCGGGGTGCCGGTGGCCGGGCTGTTCGTCGGGGGCAGCTTCCCCGACGCCCGGCTGCCGGGACGGCTGTCGGCCTGGTGGAACCGGACGTTCCCGGCCAACCGCTGGTCGTCGGACCGGTCGCAGCGCGACTTCCTGCGTACGCTCGGCGCGCTGGACGAGGACACCGGCGACACCACGATCATGCTGCGCGGGTTGCGGCACGACGTGGAGGAGGCGCAGGCGTGGTTCAGCGGCGAGCTGGCCGCCGCCGGCGCCCGCAAGCTGAGCGCGCCGGTGCTGTGCGTGATCGGCGAGCGCGACCGCTCCACCGAGCTGTACCAGGAGCGCTACCGGGAGTGGGGGGCGTTCGCCGAGCGGGTGGCGCTGGCCACGATCCCGCGCGCGGGCCACTACTTCCTCAAGCACCAGGCGACGCGGCTCGCCGAGCTGATCGACGCGCACCTGGCCGACTGGACGGCAGGCCGCGTGCCGGAGCCCGTCGCCGAGGCGGGGGTGGCCGGCGAGCGGGCACGCCGGGACCTGCGCCGCTTCTACACCGTCGCCGTCGGGCAGACCGCGTCGCTGCTGGGCAGCGCGCTCACCTCCTTCGCGCTCGGCGTGTGGGCCTACCAGGAGAGCGGGCGGGTTTCTGACTACGCGCTCGTCTCCATGCTGGCCACGCTGCCGTCGCTGCTGGCCTCACCCCTGGGCGGCGCCGTCGCCGATCGGGTGGACCGGCGGCTGGTGATGCTGGCCTGTGACGCGGTGTCGGCCGTCGCGACCGCCCTGCTGGTGGCGCTGCTGGTCGCGGGGCGGCTGGAGGTGTGGCAGGTCGGGATCGTCTCCGGCGTGCTGTCGCTGGTGACGGCCTTCCACCGGCCCGCCTACCTGGCGGCCGTCGCCCAGCTCGTGCCCAAGCCCTATCTGATGCAGGCCAACGCCGTCGCCAACCTCGGCACCGGGCTCGGCATGCTGCTCGCCCCGCTGGCCGGGGCGGCGCTGATCACGCTGATCGGCGTGCACGGAGTGGTGGCGGTCAACATCGTCACGTTCGTGGCCGGCCTGTCGACGCTGCTGCTCGTCCGGTTCCCGGAGCGGATGTTCCGGCGGCTGGAGGAGACGTTCACGCAGTCCGTGGCGGGCGGGTGGCGCTTCCTGGTCCGGCGCAGGCCACTGATGATCATGATCGGGTTCTTCGTCGTGGAGAACTACCTGGGCATGCTCGCACTGGCGATCACCGTGCCCGTGGTGCTGTCGTTCGGCGGCGTGACGGCCGTCGGGACGGTGACCGCCGCGCAGGGCCTGGGCGCGGTGCTCGGGGCGCTGGTCATGGTGTTCTGGAACGGCACCGAGCGGCGCGCGATCGGCATGGTGGGCTTCGTCAGCGGGTTCGGGCTGGGCATCGTGCTCATCGGGCTGCGGCCGTCAATGGCGCTGGCGGCGTTCGGCGGGCTGATGTCGTGGCTGTTCCTGAGCGTGCTGAACACGCACTGGCTGTCGATCATCCAGCTGAAGGTGGGGCTGGAGCTGCAGGGGCGGGTGCTGGCCACCAACCAGATGCTGGCGGTGTCGATGACGCCGCTGGCCTTCCTCACCGCGCCGCCGCTGTCGGAGCTGTTCGAGCCGCTGCTGGCACCCGGCGGGGCGCTGGACGGGACCGTCGCCGGCGACCTCGTCGGCGTCGGGCCGGGGCGCGGCGTCGGGCTGCTGCTCGCCGTCACGGGGGCGCTGCTGGTGCTGTGGGGCGCGCTCGGCCTGTGGTACCGGCCGCTGCGGCGGATGGAGGACGACCTGCCGGACGCGGTGGCGGGCGCCGAGATCGCCGACGACCTCGACGCCGTGCAGGAGGAGGCCGACCGGGAGCTGGCCCGCGCCGGCACCTGACGGCGCCCGGCGCCCGGCGCCGCCGGACAGGTCGGGCGGCGCGGGCGAAGCAGGCGGTCAGGCCGTCAGGCGGTCAGGCGGTCAGGCGGGCGGCACGATGACGCGCCAGGCCGACGGGCGCAGGGTCCAGGTGCGGTGCGGGGCGGGCGGGAAGAGCTCGCCGTCGGCGTTGGCCGGGGCGGGCTCGCCCTCGACGGTCACCGTGCTGCCCCGCACCGTCAGCACGTCGCCGCGCTCGGGGTGCCGGCCGCGCCGCAACAGCGCCCCGAACGCCAGCCGCGCCCACGGCGAGACGGCGTAGGAGACGACGACGTCCACCTGGCCGTCGTCGGGCCTGGCGTGCGGGGCGAGCGGGGTGCCGCCGCCGATGGAGACGCCGTTGCCGACGCCCACCATGAGGACGCGCCGCCGCCCGTCGCTGATCAGCCCGCCGTCCACCCGCACCCGCAGCCGCCACCCCCGGGTGCGCAGCCCGGCGAGCAGCGCGCCGGCGGCGTACGCGGCGCGGTGCAGGACGGGCTTGAGCGCCGCCGCCTGCTCCGAGGCGCGGGCGCCGACGCCCACGTGCACGGCGTTGACGACGACGCCGCCCCGGTCGTCGACGAGCAGGTCGAGGGCCCGTTCGCGGCCCCGCACGACGGCCAGCGCCGCCTCGCGGGGGTCGAGCGGGATGCCCAGGGCGCGCGCCAGGTCGTTGCCGGTGCCGAGCGGTACCAGCCCGATCGGCCGGGCGCCGAGCTCGCCGCGCTCCAGCAGCGCCGCGACCACCGCGTGCACGGTGCCGTCGCCGCCGAGCACGACGGGGACGCGGTCGGCGTGCTCGGCCAGGATCGCGCCGACGCCGCCGGGTTCCTCCAGGTCGGGGGCGAGCACGTCGGCCGCGCCGCCCAGCGTGTCCAGCACGGCCGCGCGGGTCTGCCCGTCGACGCCGCCGGCGGCCGGATTGCCGATCACCACGAGCCTCATGGCCGCTTGGTGCCCTCCAGCCCGCCGCCCTAACCTGGTTTCCCGCCGGGCCGGGCGGCCCTCGCGCGGGACACGCCTTCCCCTGGCCGGTGCGGCGTGGCACCCTGAGGCCGGGTCCCGTACTGACGGAGGGCGTGCCATCAGCGACGACGGCGTGCGGCGGATCGATCGGGCGGCGTCGATCCTGCTGCGGGTGCAGGCCGGGCACGACCCCGCCACGCTCGATCGCGCCGTGGAACTGCTGCGCGAGGCACACGAGACGCTCGGGCCCGGCCATCCGGAGCTGGGCCGGTGCCTGTCCAACCTCGGCGCCGCCCTGCAACTGCGTTACCTCCGCTCGGGGGCGCCGCGCGACCTGGACGAGGCGGTCGAGGTGGGACGCCGGGCCGTGGCCGTCACCGCCCCGGGCGACGAGGGGCGTCCCCTGTACGTGTCCAACCTGGGCAACGTGCTGCGGATGCGGTACGAGCGCTCCGGCGCGCCGGACGATCTGGACGAGGCGATCGCGGTGGGCCGTCAGGCGCTGGCCGAGAGCGCGCCGGACGCCCCCGGCCGGGCCGGCGCCCTGTCCAACCTGGGCGGCGCGTTGCAGTACCGGCATGCCCGCACCGGGTCGGCGGCCGACGCGCACGAGGCCGTGGAACTGGCCCGGCAGGCGCTGGCGGCGACCGCCCCCGACGACCCGGGCCGGGCCGTCAACCTGTCCAACCTGAGCAGCGCCCTGCGGATGCTCTACGGCCGGTCGGGCGCGCTGTCCCACCTGGACGAGGCCGTCGAGACGGGCCGGCAGGCGGTGGCGGAGCAGCCGGTGCCGGCCTACCTGCTGCTGAACCTGAGCGGCGCGCTGCGCCTGCGGTTCGCGCGGCTGGGTGACGGCGCCGACCTGGACGAGGCCGTGGCGCTGGGCAGGGAGGCGGTCGCCGCGACGCCGCCGGACGACCCCGCGCTGGGCGCGCATCTGGCCGAGCTCTGCGGGCTCCTGCAGTTCCGGGCGGGGCAGAGCGGCGCGCTCGAAGACCTGGACGAGGCGGTGGAGACGGGCACCAGGGCGGTCGCGGCCGCCGGCGAGGAAGTGGACCGGGGGATGCGGCTGTCCAACCTGGCGGGCGCGCTGCACTACCGGTTCCGGCGGACCGGTGCGCCGGACGATCTGGAGCGGGCGTTGCGCACCGTCCGGGAGGCGGTGGCTGTCACCTCCGCCGGCCATCCCGACCGGCCACGGCGGCTCAACCTGCTCGGCAGTGTGCTGCTGGAACGGTTCAGGCGGGCCGGGGCGCTCGGCGACCTCGACGGGGCGGTGACGTCGGGCCGTCAGGCGGCCGGGCTGTCCGGCGGCGAGGAGCAGGCCGGCTACCTGTCGACGCTGGCCCAGGCCCTGTACCTGCGCTTCCACGAGCTAGGGCGGGTGGCCGACCTGGACGAGGCGGTGGACGCGGGCCGCCGGGCGCTCGTCGCGCTGCCGCCCGGCCACCCCGACCGCGCCTGGTACCTGTCCAACCTGTCGAACGCGCTGCGCAGCCGGTCGGAGGGCACCGGGACGACGAACGACCTGGACGAGGCGCTGAAGCTGGCCCGGGAGGCGGTGGCGGCGGCCGGTGGCTCCCCGTATCTGGGGGCGTACCTGAGCCTGCTCAGCCAGGCGCTGCGGCAGCGTTACCTGCTGGGGGGCGGGCCAGGGGAGCTGGACGAGGCGGTGGAGGCGGCGCGGCGGGCCGTGGCCGTGACGCCGGCCGACCACCCGGACCTGGCCGAGTACCTGTACCTGACCGGGGCGGCGCTGCTGGATCGGCACCAGCGGTCGGGCGCCCCTGAAGACGCGGAGGCGGCCGCCGGGGTGTGGCGGCGGGCGGCGACGATGGAGACGGCGGCGGCGGCCACGCGGCTGCTGTCGGCCCGCTGGTGGGGCACGGCGGTGGCCGGCTTCCCGGCCGCGACGGGAGCCGGGACAGCGGCCGGCGCCGGGGGTGATGTCGCGCGGGCGGCCGACGGGTTCGAGCTGGCGGTGCGGCTGTTGCCGGTGGCCGTGTGGCGGGGCCAGGAGCGGGCCGACAGCGAGCACCATCTGGCCCGCTACGCGGGGCTGGGCAACGACGCGGCGGCCTGCGCGGTCGCCGCCGGGCGGGGTGAGCGCGCGGTCGAGCTGCTGGAGCAGGCCCGGGCGGTGCTGTGGTCGCAGCTGCTCGACACCCGCACCGACCTCGGTGACCTGCGGGTCGCCGCGCCGGAGCTGGCGGACCGGCTGTCCGCCGTCCGGGCCGAGCTCGACGCCCAGAGGATGTGAAACCCCGCCGGACGGCCGGGTCCACCGCCGTCAGGAGGTGGGGCAGGTGTCGGCGGGCCGGATGCCGGTCGCGGTGCGGAGGTCCACGCGGGTTTCGCCGCTGTCGGTGCGCAGGGTGAGGGCGCCGTCCGCGACCCGGACGATCGTGCCGCAGACGGTGCCGGCGGGTGTGGTCAGCTGGAGCGACGGCTTGGCCTTGGCGGGCCCGTACCAGGTGAAGGCGACGGCGGTGACGAGGAGGGCGGCGCTCAGCACGGCGAGCGCGATGCCGTGACGCAGCGCGCGGGCGGCGCGTACGGCCTCGTGGTGGTCGGCGGTCGCGCCGAGCGCGGCGCGGGCCGTGACGGACGGCCGGCCGTGGGCGGCCCACAGGAGGCGGAACGCGCCCCACGAGCCGGCCAGGAGGGCGGCGAGCAGGAGCAGGCCGACGACGGCGTCATAGGGGGCGGCGAGCTGGCTCACGTCGGAACGGCCCCTGATCAGGCCGAAGCCGAGCAGGCCGGCGAGCAGCCCGGCCAGGCCGTTGCGCCAGGCGAGTGCGGCCTCGCGGACGCGGGGCAGTTCGTCGCGGAGCGCCCGCTGGAGGGCCTGGGCGCGCTGGTGGGCGGCGCGGGTGGGGGTCCCGCCGGGCGACAGCTTGATCACGAGATCGTGAGGTTCCAGAACGCGCCGCAGCCGACGTAGTCCTGCGGCCGGTCGGCGTGCTCGGCGCCGCAGGTGCACATCATGGTCTCCTCGGTGCCGGGCGGTTCCTCGCCCCCGGTCGCGGCGGGCCGCCTGACGACCTGGTCGATGATCCGGTAGGCCATGGCGTGGCCGCAGCGGGGGCAGGTGCCGCGGAGCACGATCGTGTGCGGGTCGGGCTGTTCCACCTCGAAGGTGGCGGCGTGCGCCCCGTAGGCGAGGTCGGTGACCTCCTCGTACGGGGTGTCCTCGGCGGCGGGGGGCATCGCGTCTCCTCTCCGGGCTACGGCCCCGTGTGGGTGAAGGGCGTCCACAGGCTGGGCAGGGCGGGGTGGCGCTCGCGCAGCGCGCGGGTGGCGCGGTGGAGGGCGAGCGCGCTGCCGTCGGCGCGGAGCCGCCCGCCGCTCGCCAGGTCGCGGTAGACCGCCCCGAACACCTCGCCGGTCCCGGCGGTGTCGTGGACGGACCACAGGGTCCCGATGACGTGGCGGTATCCGGTGTAGTGCAGCGCCGCCGCCAGCGTGACGGCCTCGTCGAGGAGATCGACGCCGCCCGTGGCCGTCTTGCAGGCCGACAGCCCGGCGAACTCGGCGTGGTGGTGCCCGGCGCCGATGTCGGCGATCGTGAGCATCTCGTCGTGCAGCACCAGGCCGCCCCGGGAGGGGTCGGTGAGGTTCTGGTCGCCGTGACAGCTGAAGTGCGCCCACCGGTGCGCGGACAGCTCGCGCCGCACCGCCTCGCGCGTCGCCCCGCCGCCTTCCAGCACGGTACGCCGCCCGTCCGGGAACAGCTCGGCCAGCAGGCCGCTCTCGCCGGCCACGCCGGGCAGGAAGCGCTGCCCGGGAGCGTCGGCCAGCGCGACCACGAGCAGCCGTTCGGCCCCGGCCGTGGCGGGGTCGAGCGGCTTGCGGGCCTCCAGCAGGGCGCGCAGGGCCGGGGTGTAGGAGGAGACGACCCGGTCGAGCACCGCCTCGCCGGGGATCTCGTGGTGCCCGGCCGCGTGCAGCGGCAGGAGCGTCAGCGGCCCGGTGGGGCACCACCACAGCCGGGGCCACGGCTCGCCGGGGCCGGGTGCGGCGTGGTGGCCGAGTTCGTCGAGCACCGGCCGGGCTACCACGTCCCAGAGCCAGCCGAGCAGCCCGGCCAGCATCTCCTCGGTCGCCGTCCGGGCGTCGCGCAGGGCGAGGGCGGCCCGGTGTGCGGCCTGCCGATCGGCCATCGACCCGCTCGCCCGGACGCGGCGGCGGGCGGCCTCGTGCTCGTCGGCGGCCCGCTCGGCCTCGTGCAGGGTGCCGAGGTAGTGGTTGGCGTGGTCGGCCGCGTCCTGGGCGGTGAGGCCGGGCAGCGCCCTGACCGTGACGCCGCCTGGCCTGACGATCAGCGCGTCGCAGCGCCACTGGCTGACGTTCACGGTCACGACGGGCCCACCGGCCGCAGCCGGGAGGAGGCGCTCCAGGGCGGGCGGCCGGAGGAAGTCCGTGAACCCGTCGAGGCGGCGGACCCGCCTGACGAGGCCGTCCCACTCGCGCGCCAGCGCCATGCGCCGGTCGGCCGAGCCGGCCAGGTCGTCCATGCGGGCATCATGCCAAACCGCCGCCCGCCCGGTCACTCCCCGCGTGAGGAAGGAGTCCCGCGGGACGTGTTTCGGCAGTATCACGTTCCGTTTAAGTACGTCCCCAACTCTTGGCAACAAGCTTCCGGACACTTAGGGTGCAGTGCAATGCCACACATTACTGGAAAGATCGAGGATGTCTAAGCAGGTCAAGCCATATCACCGAGCACAGGCGGGGGCCGTCCGGACGTCCGCCGGCGCCGTTCGGCCGTTGGCCGGGGTCCGCATCACCGGCGGTCTGCTGCACGACTGGCAGCGCCGGAACGCCGCCGCCACGATCCCGCACACGATCGAGCAGCTCCGCGAGGCGGGCAACCTGAGCAACCTGAGCCGCCTGCTGGAGAAGGACCCAGCCCCCTACCGAGGCCGCTACCCGTTCCTGGACACCGACCTGTACAAGACCCTCGAAGGGCTGGCGTACGAGCTCGGCGGCGACACCGGGAACGCCGAGGTACGGGAGTTCTACGAGGAGGTCGTCGGCCTGCTGGAGCGGGCGCAGGCGCCGGACGGCTACCTCAACTCCTTCTTCCAGGACCCGGCCGCCACGAAGAAGCCGTGGGAGGACCTGGCCTGGGGGCACGAGCTGTACAACCTGGGCCATCTGATCCAGGCCGCGGTGGCGGCCAACCGGCGCATGGGCGACGACCGGCTGCTGCGGATCGCCACCCGCTTCGCCGACCTGGTCGTGTCGCGGTTCGGCGAAGGCGGCGAGGAGGTCACCTGTGGCCACCCCGAGGTCGAGATGGCGCTGGTCGAGCTCTACCGGGAGACCGGCGAGCGGGACTACCTGACGCAGGCCCGGCTGTTCGTCGAGCGGCGGGGCGCCGGGAAGCTCAAGCACAGCATCTTCCCGGGCGACTACTTCCAGGACCACCTGCCCTTCCGCGAGCTGCCGGCGGTGACCGGGCACGCGGTGCGGATGGCCTACCTGGCGTCCGGCGCGGCCGACCTGCACCTGGAGACCGGCGACCGCACGCTGCTGGAGGCGCTGGAGCGGCTGTGGGACGACATGGTCTCCGGCAAGCTCTACATCACCGGCGGGCTGGGCAGCCGGCACTCCGACGAGGCCATCGGCGACCGCTACGAGCTGCCGTCCGAGCGGGCCTACAGCGAGACGTGCGCCGCCATCGCGACCATGCAGTGGGCCTGGCGGATGTTCCTGACCACGGGCCGCGCGCCGTACCTGGACGTGTTCGAGCGGGTGCTCTACAACGCGTACGCGGTCGGGCTGTCGGCGGACGGCAAGGCGTTCTTCTACGACAACCCGCTGCAGCGCCGCCCCGACCACGAGCAGCGCAGCGGCGCGGAGGACGGCGGCGACCCGCTGCGCCGGGCCTGGTTCGGCTGCCCGTGCTGCCCGCCGAACATCGTGCGCTGGATGGCGCAGCTCGGCGACTACGTGGCGGCGGAGCGCGACGGCGCGGTGCTCCTCACCGCCTACACGGGCGCCCGGATCGAGACCGGCCACCTGGACCTGGTCATGGAGACCGGCTACCCGTGGGACGGCGACGTGCGCGTCACCGTCGAGCGGGCCGAGGCGGGCCCGTACGCGCTGGTCCTGCGGGTGCCGGCATGGGCGCGGGACGTGACGCTCACCGTCAACGGCGAGCCGGTGGAGGCCGGTGCGCGCGACGGCTGGCTGTCCGTCGAGCGCGCCTGGACGGCCGGCGACGAGGTGCGGCTCGGCCTGCCGATGCCGGTGCGCGCGCACGGCTCGCACCCGTACCTGGACGCCACCCGGGGCGCGGTCAGCCTGGCGCGCGGACCGCTCGTCTACTGCGTCGAGCAGCAGGACAGCCCGGTGCCCGTCGACGACCTGGTCGTCGGCGTGCCGGAGATTGTTAGCGCGAACACCGATACGGCCGAGCACGAGCTGCCCGGCGCGGTCGTCCTGCGCGTCGCGGCGTCGGCCGCTCCCCCGCGTTCCGGCGAGCTCTACCCCGAGCTGCCGCTGGAGCCGCGGCTCCCGGAGGCGACGGTCACCGCGACCTTCGTCCCCTACTTCCTGTGGGGCAACCGCAGCCCCGAGCCCATGCGGGTGTGGGTCAGGACCCCGTGAGCACCCGAACCTACGGAAAGAAGGCGACATGAGGAGAACGGCGGCGCTCGCGAGCGTCACCATGACCGCCGTGCTGGCTCTCACCGCGTGCGGTGGTGGCGGCGGCACGGCCGCCCCCTCCACCGGCGGCGGCACCGGCGCGACCTCGACCGGGACCGCCGCGACGGGCGGCACGGTGCACATCCTGGGCAACGCGGACTACTCCCACCTGGACCCGGCGCGCGGCTGGGACGGCGGCGTGAACAACTTCTACCGGCTCATCTACCGGGGCCTGGTCACGTTCGGCGCCGGACCGGGGGCCGAGGGCACGAAGATCATGCCTGACCTGGCCACCGACCTGGGCACGCCGTCGGAGGACCACAAGACCTGGACGTTCACCCTCAAGGACAACATCTTCTTCGAGGACGGCACACCGATCACCAGCGAGGCGGTCAAGTTCGGCTTCTCGCGGGCCTTCGACCCCGAGGCCGGGATCGGCTCGCCCTACGGCAAGCTGCTGCTCGACGCCCCGAAGGACTACGAGGGCCCCTACCTGACGGGCGACCTCGACACGATCGAGACCCCCGACGCCAAGACGGTCGTCATCCACCTGAAGAAGTCCTTCCCCGACTTCCCCAGCGCGCTGACCCAGCCGAACTTCGTCCCGTTCCCCAAGGGCACCGGCGCGGCCGGGGCCTTCGACAGCAAGCCGATCGCCAGCGGCCCGTACAAGGTGGAGAGCTACCAGCGCGGCGCCTCGCTCAAGCTGGTGCGCAACCCGCACTGGAAGCCCGAGACCGACACGGTCCGCGCGGCCAGGCCGGACGCCTACCAGTGGACCTTCGGCCTGGACGCGGCCACCATCGACGAGCGCATGCTGGCCGGTCAGGGCGCCGACGCCGACGCCATCGCGGGGACCCCCAGCATCCAGGCGGCGACCGTGGCGCGCGTGCAGGCGCCGCAGATCAAGTCGCGCACGCTGTCCGGCCTGGGCGGCTGCACCACGTACATGAGCCTGAACACCACCAAGGAGAACCTGGACGACCTCAAGGTGCGCCAGGCGATCAACCACGCGGTCAACAAGGACACCGTGGTGGCCGCGCTCGGCGGCTCGACGCTGGCGGTCAAGGGCACCGCGATCCAGCCGCCCACGATCAAGGGCCGGGCCGACTACGACCCCTACCCGTACAACGTCGAGACGGCCAGGAAGCTGCTGGCCGAGGCGGGGCTGGCCGGCGGGTTCTCGCTGACGCTCGACACCCGGCCGGTGCCCAAGATGCAGGCGGTCGCGGTGGCGATCCAGGAGGCGCTCAAGCAGGTGAACATCGATGTCAAGATCAACAACATCGACACGTCGACCTTCTACGAGGTGATCGGCACGCCGGCGCAGCAGCACGACGCCGCCATCACCGGCTGGTGCCCGGACTGGGCGTCCGGCGCGACGTTCCTGCCGCCGCTGTTCGACGGCCGCAACATCGTCGCCAAGGGCAACCAGAACCTGGCCCAGCTCGACGACAAGGGCATCAACGCGCGCATCGACGAGATCGCCGCGATGCCGGACGTCGCGGCCGCCGACGCCGCCTACGGCGAGCTGGACAAGGAGATCATGAAGCTGGCCCCGATGGTGCCGCTGGCCTACGAGAAGGTCGTCACGATCACCGGCGCCAACATCGCGGGCGCCTACCTGTCGAACGCCTACTCCGGCGGCATCGACCTGGTCTCCGTCGGCCTGGCGAAGCCGACCGAGTAGATGAGCACCGCCGCCCCTCCACACGAGCTGGCAGGTCCCGTCGCGGGGCCCGCCAGCTCGGGCCGGCGCGTCGTCCGCGCGCTGACGCACGACTGGGCCGCCATGGCCAGTGCCGGCTTCCTCGCGCTGATCCTGCTGATGGCGGTGCTCGCGCCGCTGATCAGCCTCATCACCGGTCACGGCCCCAACGAGTTCGACACCGCGGCGATCAACACCGATCTCGGCGGCATCCCGCACGGCGCGTTCGGCGGGATCAGCGCCGAGCACCCGTTCGGCGTCGAGCCGCAGAACGGCCGTGACATCCTCGCGCGCATCGCCTACGGCGCCCGCGTGTCGCTGCTGATCGCCGCCGCCGCCACGGTGCTCACGACGCTGCTGGGGGTGGTGCTCGGCATGCTGGCCGGGTTCTACCAGGGCTGGGTCGACCAGGTGATCTGCCGGGTGATGGACTTCCTGATGGCGTTCCCGGCGCTCATCTTCATGATCGCGATCCTGTCGTCGCTGCCCGCGGGCAACCGGTCGGTGCTGCTGGTCGTGGTGATCAGCGTGTTCGGCTGGCCGTACCTGGCCCGGGTGGTGCGCGGGCAGACGATGACGCTGGTCAACCGGGAGTTCGTCGAGGCGGCCCGGGCGTCCGGCGCCTCCACCTCGGCGCTGGTGTTCAAGGAGATCCTGCCGAACCTGCGCAGCTCCCTCATCGTGATGACCACGCTGGCCGTGCCCGGCTACATCGGCACCGAGGCCGGGCTGTCGTTCCTGGGCGTCGGCGTGGCACCGCCCACGCCGTCGTGGGGCCAGATGATCTCCAGCTCGGTCGGCTGGTACGCGGTCGACCCGATGTACTTCGCCATCCCGGGCCTGTTCCTGTTCCTCACGGTGCTGTCGCTGACCGTGCTCGGCGACCGGCTGCGTGCCGCCTTCGACGCGGGAGATGCCTCATGATGGCGCGCTACGTCGCGGGCCGGGCCGCCGGGGTCGTCGTGATCCTGTTCCTGGTCTGCCTGTTCACCTTCATCATCTTCTTCACCCTGTCGCCCGACCCGGCGGTGATGATCTGCGGGAAGACGTGCACGCCTGAGCGCATCGACCAGATCCGCGGCGTGCTCGGGCTGGACCAGCCGTTCCTGACGCAGTTCGGCACGTTCCTCGTGGGCATCTTCGCCGGGCGGACCTACGGCCAGGGCGCCAACCTGGTCGAGTGCGCCGCGCCGTGCCTCGGCTACAGCTTCCAGACCAACCAGTCCGTGTGGGACATGATCGTGGAGCGGCTGCCGATCAGCGCCACCGTGGCCGTCGGCGCGGCGGTGCTCTGGCTGCTGTTCGGCATCCTGGCCGGGCTGCTCAGCGCGGTCAAGGAGGGCACCTGGTGGGACCGCACCGCCATGGGGCTGGCCCTGGGCGGCTCCAGCGTCCCCAACTACGTGCTCGCGCTCGCGCTGCAGTACGTGCTGGTGGTGCAGCTGCAGATCCTGCCGTTCCCGTCGGCGGTGCCGTTCGGCGAGGACCCGGTGCTGTGGTTCCAGTCGTACCTGATGCCGTGGCTGGTGCTGGCCACCGGCTACGCCTGCCTGTACGCGCGGCTGACCCGGGCCAACGTGATCGACACGCTCGCCGAGAACTTCATGCGCACGGCCCGCGCCAAGGGCCTGAGCCCGGCGCTGACCATGCGCAGGCACGCACTGCGGCCCGCGCTCACCCCGATCGCCACGATCTTCGGCATGGACTTCGCGGCGCTGCTCGGCGGCGCGCTGATCACCGAGACGGTGTTCGGGCTGAACGGCGTCGGCAAGATGGCCGCCGACTCCATCGCGAAGAACGACCAGCCGGTGATCATGGCGGTGACGCTGCTCGCGGCGTTCTTCGTGGTCGTCGGCAACGTGGTGGTGGACCTCGTCTACACGACGCTGGACCCGAGAGTGAGGATCACGGCGAAATGAGCGAGCTGCTTGTCGTGGAGGATCTCACGGTCACCTTCCCGACCACGCGCGGGCCGGTGGACGTGGTCAAGGACGTGTCCTTCACCGTGGCCGGGGACGAGACGGTCGGCATCGTCGGCGAGTCCGGTTCCGGCAAGTCGATGACCAGCCTGGCGATCATGGGCTTGCTGCCCAAGGGCGCGCGGGCCAGCGGGAGCATCCGGCTCGACGGCACCGAGCTGCTGGGCCGCTCGGACCGGGAGATGCGGAAGATCCGCGGCGACCGGGTGTCGATGGTGTTCCAGGACCCGCTGTCGTCGCTGAACCCGTACTACACCGTGGGCCTGCAGATCGAGGAGGTCTACCGGGCGCACCGCGACCGCTCCCGCAAGGCGGCGCGCAGGGTCGCGATCGAGGCGCTGGAGCAGGTCGGGCTGCCCGACCCGGAGCGGCGGGTGGACTACTACCCCCACCAGTTCTCCGGCGGGCAGCGGCAGCGCGTCATGATCGCGATGGCGCTGGTGTGCTCGCCCGCGCTGCTCATCGCCGACGAGCCGACCACCGCGCTGGACGTGACCGTGCAGGCGCAGATCCTGCGGCTGCTGGCCGACCTGCGGCGCGAGAGCGGCACCGGGATGGTGTTCATCACCCACGACCTGGCGGTGATCAGCTCGATCGCCACCCGCGTGCTGGTGATGCGCCGGGGCGAGCAGGTCGAGTACGGCACGGCCGAGCAGGTGTTCGCCGAGCCGGGCCACGACTACACGCGGATGCTGCTGGAGAGCATCCCCCGGATCGACGACGAGGTGACCACATGAGTGATCCGCTGCTGCGCGCCCGGGACCTGACCAAGCGGTTCACCGCGCGCGGGCCGCTGGGCAGCAAGGCCGAGTTCACCGCCGTGGACCAGGTCGGCTTCGACGTGGAGCTGGGCGAGACGCTGGCCGTGGTGGGCGAGTCGGGCAGCGGCAAGTCGACGACCGCGCGGCTGGTGGCCAAGCTGATGGAGCCGAGCGGCGGCACGCTGGAGTTCGAGGGCGAGGACATCACGCACGCCAAGGGGCCGGCGCTGGCCCGCTACCGGGGCAAGGTGCAGGTCGTCTTCCAGGACCCGTTCTCCTCGCTCAACCCGCGCCACACGGTCGAGCGCATCCTGACGGCGCCGCTGGTCTACCAGGGCATCGCGCCCAGGGGCAGCAGGCGGGAGCACGCCAAGGAGCTGATGGAGCGGGTCGGGCTGAACCCGGACCACTCGCTGCGCTACCCGGCGCAGTTCTCCGGCGGGCAGGCGCAGCGCATCGGCATCGCCCGCGCGCTGGCCGTCGGCCCGAAGCTGGTGATCTGCGACGAGGCCGTGTCGGCGCTGGACGTGTCGGTGCAGGCGCAGGTGATCGAGCTGCTGCGCCGGCTGCAGCGGGAGAGCGGGTTCAGTTACATCTTCATCGCCCACGACCTGGCCGTGGTGCGGCAGATCGCGCAGCGGGTCGCGGTGATGAGCAAGGGCCGGATCGTCGAGCAGGGCCCGTGCGAGCAGGTCTTCACCGCGCCGCGGGACCCGTACACACAGACGCTGCTGGCGGCCATCCCCCGGATCGACCCGGAGTGGGACCGCCGCCGGCGCGAGCACGTCACGAAGGAGAAGGGTTGATCACCGCCAGTTACCCCATCCCCGGGATGCGGGTGCGCGACCACGCGGTGCAGGTGCCGCTCGACTGGTCGGCGCCGGGCCGGGGCACGATCACGGTGTTCGCCCGCGAGCTGGCCGACCCGGTGCGCGACCGCGAGGACCTGCCGTGCCTGGTCTACCTGCAGGGCGGGCCGGGCGGCAAGGGCCCGCGGCCGACCGGCAGGGACGGCTGGCTCGGCCGCGCGCTGAGAACGCACCGGGTGATCCTGCTGGACCAGCGCGGCACCGGCCGCAGCTCGCGGATCGACGGACGGGTCATGGACGGGCTCACCGCCGGGGAGGGCGCCGCGTATCTGGCGCTGTTCCGGGCGGACTCGATCGTGGCCGACGCCGAGCACCTGCGCAAGACCGTCTTCGGCGGCCGGCGCTGGTCGACGCTGGGCCAGAGCTACGGCGGGTTCCTGACGCTCACGTACCTGTCGCGGGCCCCGGAGGGGCTGAGCGCCTGCTACGTGGCGGGCGGGCTGCCCGCGCTGGAGCCGGACGCGGCCGAGGTCTACCGGCGCACCTATCCGCGGGTCGCGGCCAAGAACGCCGAGTTCTACCGCCGCTACCCGCACCACGCCGAGACCACCGCCCGGCTCGCCGACCGGCTGGCCGGGGGCGACGTGCTGCTGCCCGACGGCGACACGCTCACCGTGCGGCGGCTGCAGTCGCTCGGCATCGACTTCGGCATGAAGCCGGGCTTCGAGCGCATGCACTGGCTGCTCGACGAGTCGGCCGGCCTGCCGGAGACGTTCCTGCACCAGGTGCTGGCCCGCTCGTCGTACGCCGACAACCCGCTGTTCGCCGCGCTCCAGGAGAGCATCTACGGGCACGGGCCCGGCGCGACCGCGTGGGCCGCCGAGCGGGAGCGCGCCCGGCACCCGGAGTTCGCGGAGACGGCCAGGCCGCTGCTGTTCACCGGGGAGATGATCTATCCCTGGATGTTCGAGGAGATCCGCGCGCTGCGCCCGTTCCGCGCCGCCGTCGAGCTGCTCGCCGGGCGCGACGACTGGCCGCCGCTGTACGACCGGGACCGGCTGGCCGCCAACGAGGTGCCGCTGGCCGCCGCCGTCTACTTCGACGACATGTACGTGGACTCCGGCCTGCAACTGGACACCGCCTCCCGCGTCGGCAACGCGCGGGCCTGGGTCACCAACGAGTACGAGCACGACGGCATCGGCGACGAGCGGGTCTTCGCCAGGCTGACGGAGCTCGTCGACGACTACGGAGGAGGAATCACCGGTGAGTGACGGCAAGCTGCCGAAACTGTCCGAGATCGCGGCGTTCACCGAGTACATGGCGACGGGCTGGGACTCGCCCCGGCGCACCGCGCCGCTGGTCGCGGGCGCCGCCGGGGCCGCCGCCGCGCACCGGGCCCGGCTGGCCGCCGCGCTGCCCGGGCAGAGCGTGTTGGTGTCCGCCGGGCGGGCGCCGGTGCGCGCCAACGACACGCACTACGACTTCCGGGTGGACAGCGACTTCTACTGGCTGACCGGGTGCGCGGTGGAGAACGCCGTGGCCGTGGTGCGCGACGGCGGCTGCACGCTCTACCTGCCACCGCCGGCGGGCCCGGGTGAGCCGGAGTTCTTCACCGACGCGACCTACGGCGAGCTGTGGGTGGGCCCGTCGCCGTCCCTGGCGGAGTGGGCGGCGGCCCTGGGCTGCGAGGTGCGGCCCCTGGCCGACCTCGACGGCGAGCCGCAGCCCCCGTCGGACGAGGTCAGGCGGGTGCTCGCGGAGCTCCGCATGATCAAGGACGAATGGGAGGTCGCCCAGTTGCGCGAGGCGGTGGACCGTACCGTCGAGGGCTTCGCCGCCGTCGTCGGCGAGATCCCGGCGGCGGTCGCGGGCGGCGGCGAGCGGTGGCTGCAGGGCACCTTCGACCGCTACGCCCGCACGCACGGCAACGGCCCCGGCTACGCCACCATCGTCGGCAGCGGCGCGCACGCGCCCACCCTGCACTGGGTGCGCTGCGACGGCCCCGTGCTGCCGGACGAGATGCTGCTGCTCGACATGGGCGTGGAGACGCGCGGCCACTACACCGCGGACGTCACCCGCACCTTCCCCGCCTCCGGCCGCTTCTCCGAAGCCCAGCGGCGGGTGCACGACCTGGTGGAGAAGGCGCACCGGGCCGGCCTCGCGGCCGTGGCGCCCGGCCGCCGGTTCACCGACTTCCACCACGCCGCCATGGAGGTCATCGCCCGCGGGCTGGACGACTGGGGGCTGCTGCCGGTGTCGGTCGACGAGGCCCTGTCGGAGCGTGGCCAGCACCACCGCCGGTGGCTCGTCTGCGGCATCGGCCACCACCTCGGGCTGGACGTGCACGACTGCGCCAAGTCCAGGCCCGAGGCCTACCAGGGCGCGGCGATGGCGCCCGGCATGGTGCTCACCGTCGAGCCCGGACTGTACTTCCACGCCCACGACACGACCCTCCCGCCCGAGCTGCGCGGGATCGGCGTGCGCATCGAGGACGACCTGCTGGTCACCGCGGACGGCGCGGAGAACCTCTCCGCCTCGCTGCCCCTCGACGCGAGCGGCCTGGAGATCTGGATGAAGAACAACAAGGAGAACGCATGACCACCCCCGTCTGGCACGGCGTGCACGTCGCGACCGCGCTGCCCTTCGACGACGACCTGTCGGTCGACTACGACGGATACGCCGAGCACGTGCGTTTCCTGGCCGAGGGCGGCTGCGACGGCGTCTGCCCGAACGGCTCGCTGGGCGAGTACCAGACGCTGACGGCCGAGGAGCGCGCCCGCGTGGTGCGCACCGCCGTCGAGGCCGCCCCCGAGGGCTTCCACGTCATGCCCGGCGTGGCGGCGTACGGCGCGGCCGAGGCCAGGCGCTGGGCCGAGCAGGCCGCCGAGGCGGGCGCCTCGTCGGTGCTGCTGCTGCCGCCGAACGCCTACCGCGCCGACCGCGCCGCCGTCGTCGGCCACTACCGGGAGGTCGCCAAGGCGGGCCTGCCCGTCGTGGCCTACAACAACCCGATCGACACCAAGGTCGACCTGACCCCGGACCTGCTGGCCGAGCTGCACCGGGAGGGCCTGATCGTCGGCGTCAAGGAGTTCACCGGCGACGTGCGCCGCGCCTACGAGATCGCCGAGCTGGCCCCGGGCCTGGACGTGCTCATCGGCTCCGACGACGTGCTGCTGGAGGTGGGCATCGCCGGCGCGGTCGGCTGGATCGCCGGCTACCCGAACATGATCCCCAAGGCCACGGTCGAGCTCTACCGGCTGGCCACCTCCGGCGACCCGGCGGACCTGGCCAAGGCGCTGCCGATCTACCGCGACCTGCACCCGCTGCTGCGCTGGGACTCCAAGACCGAGTTCGTCCAGTCCATCAAGCTGTCGATGGACCTGGCCGGGCGCAAGGGCGGGCCGTGCCGGCCGCCGCGCGCGCCGCTCTCCGCCGAGCTCGCCGCCCGCATCACCCGCGACACGCAGGCGGTGCTCGACAAGGGGTACGTGTAGCCGCATAGCGCCCCCCTACCTGGGAATGGAGTGATCCAGGACATATCTGGGCTGGTCGGGGGGCTGGCATGGCTTCTTCTCGCGGCGTCTTCCGCCGCAAGCCGGTGGAGCAGATCGCGGAGGAGCACGAGGGCGAGCAGTCGCGCTCGCTCGGGCTGTGGCAGCTCACCGCGATCGGCATCGGCGGCATCATCGGGGCGGGCATCTTCGCGCTGGCCGGCGCGGTCGCCAACCAGACGGCGGGGCCGGCCGTGCTGGTGTCATTCCTCATCGCGGGGGTGGCCAGCGCGGCCGCGGCCTTCTCCTACGCGGAGTTCGCGGGCATGATCCCGAAGGCCGGGTCCGCCTACACCTACGGCTACGCCGTGCTGGGCGAGCTGGTGGGCTGGCTGATCGGGTGGGACCTGCTGCTGGAGTACACGGCGATCGTGGCGGTCGTCGGCATCGGCATATCCGGATATTTCGGGTTTCTGGTGCAGCAGCTCGGGTTCGGGCTGCCCGCCTGGATGCTGGGGGCGCCGGGCACCGGCGCCGGGCACGTGGTCGACCTCTTCGCGGTGGTGCTGTGCCTGCTCATCGCCTTCCTGCTGAACCTCGGCATCCGCGCCGCCGCCCGGTTCGAGACGATCGTGGTCGTCATCAAGGTCGCCGTGGTGCTGCTGGTGATCGTGGTGGGGTTCTTCCACGTCAACACGGCCAACTACACGCCGTTCTTCCCGTTCGGCGTCGGCGGCGCGATCACCGGCGCGGCCACCGTGTTCTTCGCCGTGTTCGGCTACGACGCGATGAGCACCGCCGCCGAGGAGTCGCGCGACGCCCAGCGGCACATGCCCAGGGCGATCATCTACTCGCTCGTCATCTCGATGATCCTGTACGTGCTGGCGACCCTGGTGCTCACCGGCATGCAGAACTACCGCGACATCGACCCCGAGAGCGGCTTCTCCTCGGCGTTCGCGTCCGTCGGGTTGTCGGGGCTGGCGACGGTGATCGCCGTCGGGGCGATCATCGGCATCCTGACCGTCATGTTCACCTTCATGCTGGGGGTGACGCGGGTCTGGTTCTCGATGAGCCGCGACGGGCTGCTGCCGCTGTGGTTCGCCAAGCTGCACCCGGTGCGGCGGGTGCCGTCGCGGGTCACCTGGATCGTGGGCGTCGCCTCGGCGCTCATCGCCGGGTTCCTGCCGATCCAGGAGGCGGCCGAGCTGACCAACATCGGCATCCTGCTGGCCTTCGTGGTGGTGTGCGTGGCGGTGATCGTGCTGCGCTACCGGCAGCCCGGCCTGCCCCGCCAGTTCCGCACGCCGGGGATGCCCGTGGTGCCGGCCATCGGGGTGGTCTTCTCCGTGTGGCTGATCACCTTCCTGGACCCGCTGACCTGGCTGCGGTTCGCCGTCTGGTTCGCGATCGGGCTGGTCATCTACTTCGCCTACAGCCGCCGCCACTCCATGCTCAACCGCTGAGCGCCGAACCGTCCGGCGCCGGTGCGCGTACCTCCATGAAAGCCCCCAGGAGGTCACATGCCCGTCAGCACGCTGAGAGCCGTACTCGTCCGGGCCGCGGTGGTCGTGGCGCTCGCGTCCGGCTGCTCGCCGGCCGTCGGCGAGCCCGCCCCGCAGGCGGGCTACGGGGAAGCCGACGTGCGCTTCTCCCAGGAGATGATCCCGCACCACCGGCAGACGATCGCGCTGGCGAAGCTGGCCGCCGACCGCACCCGCAACACCTACGTGCGCGAGCTCGGCGAGTCGCTGGCCGAGGGCGAGCAGGCGGACATCGACGTGATGGCCTCCTGGCTGCGCGCCTGGGGACGCGCCGTGCCGGAGGACCACGGCTCCGCGCACGCCATGCCCGGCATGCTGGCGCCCGAGCAGGTCGCCGAGCTGGAGCGCAGCTCCGGGCAGGGGTTCGACCGCAAGTGGCTGTCGGTGATCGTGGACCATCTCGAAGCCGGCGTCCAGATGGCCGAGACCGTGCAGGCCGAGGGGTCGCACGCGGAGACCGCCGAGCTCGCCGAGGAGATCGCCGCGACGCAGCGGGCGCGGATCGAGGAGATCGTCGGCCGGACGGCCCCTGTTTGATGGCGACGCGAATAGTAGGTTAGGCTTGCCTAAGTGTTGAAGGTCAGTTGGTGACCCGCGCTGGCCCGCATGGACGTCGCATGCCCGCGCGCGTCCATGGAACAAGGAAACATTCATGCAGTTCAGGCTCCCCCGGGTGCGCGTGTCCGCGCTCCTGTTCTCCGCGGCCCTGCTGGTCGCCACCGGCTGCGGCTCCACCCCGCCGCGGACCGCCGCGCCCGCCCCGTCAGGGAACACCGGGAGCGCCGCGAACACCGCGAGCGCCGGCGCCTTCCCCGTGACCATCGACAGCGCGCTCGGCCAGGCGACGATCACCGAGCAGCCCGAGCGGGTCGTCACCCTCGGACAGGGCTCGGCCGAGACCGCGATCGCGCTCGGCCACACCCCGGTCGGCATCGAGAGCTACGCCTGGGGCAGCGACAAGACCGGCTACCTGCCGTGGATCCACGAGGCGGTGACCAAGGCCGGGGGCACGCTGCCCAAGCAGTTCGCCGGCGGCGAGAACATCGACTTCGACACCATCGTCGAGCTGGAGCCCGACGTCATCCTGGCGCCGTGGTCGGGCATCACGCAGGAGCAGTACGACATCCTCAAGGACATCGCGCCGACCGTGGCCTACCCGGACCTGGCGTGGAGCACCAACTGGGACCAGCAGATCGAGATCATCGCCAAGGCGCTGGGCAAGCCGGCCGAGGCGCCCAAGCTGATCGCGTCGGTCAAGAAGCGGCTCGCCGACGCCGCCGCGACCCGCCCGCAGTACAAGGACGTCACCTTCTCCTACATCTACACCACCGGGCCCGGCACGCTCGGCGTGTTCAAGCCGGAGGAGCAGCGGGTGGAGATGGTCTCCTCGCTCGGCCTCACCGTGGACCCGGTGGTCGGCTCCTTCAAGGAGACCGAGGGGACCGACTCGGCGATCATCGGCCTGGAGAACGCCCAGAAGCTCGCCGGGAGCGATCTGATCTTCACCTTCTACACCGACGCCAAGACCCGCGAGGAGATCGAGGCGCAGAAGCTGTACGCGGCGATCCCGGCGGTCAAGCGCGGCGCCGTGGTGGCCGGCGACGACACGTCGTTCGTCACCGCGTCGTCGATCATCAACCCGCTGACGGTGCCGTGGGTGATCGGCCGCTACCTGCCGCTGATCGACGAGGCCGTCGCCAAGCTCGACGGCTGAGTCCGCGCACCCGCCTCATGACGACCACCGCCTCATGACGACGACCGCCTCATGACGACGACCGCACGCAGCGCGCCGGGCGCCGCCCGGCCGCTGGTCTTCCTGCTCGCCGCGCTGGCCGTGCTGGCGTTCGCCGTGCTGGCGAGCGTCGCGTTCGGCAGCCACCCCACCTCGATCGGCGACGTGCTGCGGGTGCTCAACGGCACCGCCGACGCCAACACGACGACGGTGATCGAGAGCCGTTACCCGCGCACCGCGCTCGGCCTGCTCGCCGGGCTCTGCCTGGCCGTCGCCGGCACGCTCATGCAGGGCGTCACCCGCAACCCGCTGGCCGACCCCGGCCTGCTCGGCATCACCGCGGGCGCGTCGGCCGGCATCGTGTCCGCCACCGCGTTCCTCGGCGTGTCGGGGCAGTGGGGCGCGGTGTGGTGGGCGCTGCCGGGAGCGCTGCTCGCCGGGCTGCTCGTGCACGTCATCGGGTCGGCCGGGTCGGGCACCGGGCTGGTGCGGCTGGTCCTGGCGGGCGCGGTCGTCACCGCCGTCCTCACCGCGTACGTGCAGGCCGTGACGCTCGGGCTGCCGCGCGTCTTCGACAGCTACCGCTACTGGGTGGTGGGCGCGCTCGGCGGCCGGGACTTCGACGTCCTGCTGTCGGTGCTGCCGCCGGCGGGGCTCGGCCTGCTCGTCGCCGTGCTGATCGCGCCGGGGCTCAACGCGCTCGCGCTCGGCGACGAGAGCGCGGCCGCGCTCGGCACCAGCCCCGCCGCGATGCGCGCCGGCGGGCTGCTGGCGGCGACGCTGCTGAGCGCGGCGGCGACCGCGGCCGTCGGCCCGATCGGCTTCGTCGGCCTGGCCGTCCCGCACATCGTGCGGGCGCTGGCGGGCGTGGGGTTCCGCGCCCAGATCGTGTTCTCCGCGGTCGTCGGCCCGGCCCTGCTGCTGCTCGCCGACGTCGCGGGCCGCCTGGTGCTGCGCCCGCAGGAGCTGATGGTCGGCGTCGTCACCGCGTTCCTCGGCGCCCCCGCGCTCCTGCTGGCCGTCCGCAGGATGAAGGGGAGCGCATGACCGTCGTCAAGATCGGGCGGGTGATCGCCGTCCCCGTCGGACGGAACGGCGCCGTCGCCGCCGCAGTCACCGCGGCGCTCGTCGTGGTGGCCGCCGTCGCCACCCTGTCGCTCGGGCGGCTCGGCATCCCGGTGGCCGACCTGCCGCAGGCCCTGTTCGGCGGGGCCGAGGGCAAGGAGGCGTTCGTGCTGGGCCGGCTGCGCGGGCCGCGCCTGGTCGTGGGCATCGGCACCGGGGCGGCGCTGGGCCTGTCGGGCGCGCTGTTCCAGACCGTCACCCGCAACCCGCTCGGCAGCCCGGACGTCATCGGCGTCTCCGCCGGGGCGGGGGCGGGCGCCGCGACCGCCGCGCTCTTCCTGCCGGGCCTGCTGCCGGTGCCGCTCGGCGCGCTGGCCGGCGCCGTCCTCGCGATGGCTCTGGTGTACGTGTCGACCGGGGCCGGATTCCGTAACCCGGGCCGCCTCATCGTGGCCGGCATCGGCGTCTCGGCGATCTCCGTGGCCTTCACCCAGTACGTCGTCTACGCCGTCGAGCGTGACAGGGCTACCGTGCTCATGGCCTACCTCAACGGCAGCCTGTCGGCCCGGGCCTGGGACCACGCGGTCACGATCTGGCTGGTGGTGCTGCTGACCGCGCCGCTCGTCGCGTTGCTGGCCCGCCGCCTGGACATGACGGAGCTGGGCGACGAGCTGGCCGCCGGGCTGGGCGCGGAACCCGGCGCCACCAGGACCGCCGCCGTGTCGCTGTCGGTCGTGCTGTCCGCGGCCGCCGTCTCCGTCGCCGGGCCGATCGCGTTCATCGCGCTGACCGCGCCGCAGATCGCCCGCCGCCTCACCGGCGGGCCCGGCCCGCACCTGACGCTGTCGGCGCTCGTCGGCGCGCTGCTGCTGGTGCTCGCCGACCTGGCCGCGCAGCAACTGCCCATCCCCGGCAACCTGCCGGTCGGCATCCACACGATGGCCGTCGGCGGCCTCTACCTCGGCTACCTGCTGACCCGCGAATGGCGGAAGGGAACACTGTGAGCACCACGGGGCTGGGCGTCCGGGACGTCACGATCTCCTACGGCGGCGACCCGGTCGTGCGCGACGTCAGCCTCGACATCCCGGACGGCGAGCTCAGCGTGATCATCGGGCCGAACGGGTGCGGCAAGTCGACGCTGCTCAAGTCGCTGGCCCGGGTGCGCAAGCCGGACCGGGGGCAGGTGCTGCTCAACGGCAGGGACCTGTGGTCGTACCGGGGCAGGCAGGCCGCCCGGCACGTCGCGCTGCTGCCGCAGAACCCGAGCGCCCCCGACGGCATCACCGTGCGCGACCTGGTCCGGCGCGGCCGCTACCCGCACCACACGCTGCTGCGCCAGTGGTCGCCCGGCGACGACGCCGCGATCGACTTCGCGCTGGAGCGCACCGACCTGCGCGAGCTCGCGCACGTGCGGGCCGCCGAGCTGTCGGGCGGCCAGCGGCAGCGTGCCTGGGTGGCCATGGTGCTCGCCCAGCAGACGGACCTGCTGCTGCTCGACGAGCCGACCACGTTCCTCGACATCGCCCATCAGTACGAGCTGCTGGAGCTGTGCCGGGAGCTGCACGGCGAGGGCAGGACGATCGTGGCCGTGCTGCACGACCTCAACCAGGCCGCCCGGTTCGCCTCCCACCTGGTGGTGATGCGCGAGGGGCGGCTGGTCACGCAGGGGCCGCCCGCGGAGGTGCTGACGGCCGAGCTGGTCGGGGACGTGTTCGGGCTGGCGTGCGACATCGTGCCCGACCCCCGGACGGCAAGCCCGATGGTGGTGCCGCACGACCGCCGCTGAGCCCCTTCGCGGCCGCCTCGTCAGGACCTGACGAGGCGGGCGATCGCGTCGGAGGCTTCCTTAATCTTGGCCTCGGCCTCCGGGCCGCCCTTGACCGTCGCCTCCGCCACACAGTGGGCCAGGTGCTCCTCCAGCAGGGAGAGCGCGAAGGACTGCAGCGCGCTGGTGGCCGCCGACACCTGGGTCAGGATGTCGATGCAGTATTTGTCGTCCTCGACCATCCGCTGCAGCCCGCGCACCTGCCCCTCGGCGCGGCGCAACCGCCGTAGGTGGTCCTGCTTGTTGCCCGTGTATCCGGCCATCGCCCCGTTCCTTTCTGTCGTCCCCCTAGAGGACAAGATACCCCCTGCCCGTATTCCCTCCGACCGGCCGAGGGCCCGGGGCTCCTAAGCTCGACGTCATGGCCAGAATCCCGCAGCGACCCACCACCGCGCCTCCCCAGCGGCGCGCCGACGCCGAGCGCAACATCGCGGCCATCCTGCGGGCCGCACTCCACGCGCTGAGCGCCGACCCGGCGGCCAGCGTGGCCGACATCGCCAAGGCGGCGGGCGTGGGCCGGGTGACGCTCTACGGGCACTTCCCCTCCCGCGAGTCGCTCGTCGACGCGGTGTTCGCGCACGCCATGAGCCTGGCCGAGGCGACGCTGGCCGCCGAGCCGCTCGACGACCTCCCGGCAGGCGAGGCTCTCACGCGGCTCATCGGGTCCTCGTGGGAGGTGCTCGACCGGCACCGGCGGCTGCTCGTCGCGGCCGACCGCACCCTGTCGACCGAGCGCATCCGCCAGTGGCACGACCAGCCGCTCGCTCGCGTGGAGCGGCTCATCGCCCGGGGGCGCGACGAAGGCGCCTTCCGTGCCGATCTGCCGGTGTCGTGGCTGGTGAGCACGTTCTTCAGCCTGCTGCACACGGCCGGGCAGGAGATCGAGGCCGGACGCCTCGGCCGTCAGGACGCGGCCGGCGTGCTGACGGCGACCCTCCTGGCGGCCTTCCGCAAGCCCTGACCGCCGCCCTCCGCCCTCCCCGCCGCCCTTGTCCGCTGGACAAGGGGTACGGGGGTATGGTGTCCTGCAACTCGTACACACGTGTTCAGGTTAGGAGTTCGGCCGATGAATGTCCAAGGCCCTGTCAGGTGGAGCGCGCTGACGCTGCTCTGCCTGGCGCAGTTCATGCTGATCGTCGACATCACCGTGGTGCAGGTCGCGCTGCCGAGCATCGGGGCCGACCTGGCGCTCGGGCGGGAGGCGCTGACCTGGGTGGTCACCACGTACACGCTCTGCTTCGGCGGCCTCATGGTGCTCGGCGGCCGCCTCGCCGACGCCTTCGGCGCCCGCCGCGTGCTCGTGGCGGGGCTGGCGCTCTTCACCGCCGCCTCCCTGGTGGCGGGCCTGGCGCCGAACGGCACCGCCCTGATCGCCGGCCGCGCCCTGCAGGGCATGGGCGCCGCCCTGCTGTCCCCCGCCGCCCTGTCGATCATCACCACGGCGTTCCACGGTGACCGCCGCAACCGCGCCCTCGCCGTCTGGGCCGCCATCGGCGGCTCCGGCGCCGCCGCCGGCGTCCTGCTGGGCGGCCTCCTCACCAGCGGCCCTGGCTGGACCTGGGCCTTCTACGTGAACGTCCCCATCGGCCTGATCGTCCTGGCCACCCTCCCCCGGACC
>NZ_LAVL01000107.1 GCF_001083785.1 Nonomuraea sp. SBT364 | reverse complement strand
GGGGCGCCCGTGGAGGGGTCGGCGCCGGGCTGGGTGCCGGGGTTGCCGCCGGCGCGGGCCGCGTCGGCGCGGTTGGCGGTGTCGTACGCGGTGGCCAGGGCGGTGGTCGGGTGGGTCAGGGCGGAGATGACGTCCGGGTTGAACGGGCTGATGGTGCCGGTGCGCCCGACACCGCCGAGGAACCCGCCCAGCATGGCCTCCGCGGTGAACGGGTTCTCGAATCGCCCGTAGACGGCGGCGTTGGCCAGGAGGCTGCCGACCGGCGAGGCGATCATGTTGTTGAGGCCGGTGTTGAGCGCCCGCCCGGCGAAGCCGCCCACGCGCCGGGTGACCCGGGAGAGGGGACCGGCGAGCTTCATGCCCACGACCGCGCCGCCGCCGGCTCCGACGAGCGAGGCGCTGAACCGCCGCCAGTCGAAGTACTGGCGGGTGCCCTTGTCCATCTGGATGCGCTGGGTGAGCCAGTCGATGAAGCCCTCTTCGCCCATCTCCTCGAAGAGCTCGCGGCCCAGCGGGCTGGCCAGCAGCCGGGTGAGTGCCACTCTGCCGGTGGCCCCGCTGAGCGTCGTCACCCGGCCGAGCTGGCTGACGGCCGCCCGGCGTCCGCCGGCCGCGGCGAGCCGGGACAGGATGCGGCTGACGGCGGAGCGGCACGCCGCCGAGTACGGCCCGATGAGGCGGGCGCCGGACCCGGCGGTGAAGAACGAGACGTAGATCGCGATCGCGATGGCCACGACCGTGATCCAGAAGGCGACGTTGATCGAGATCTTGGAGTACTGGGTCTCGACAGCGAAGTTGCTCACCTTGGAGGCGTGGCCGCGGGAGTTCTTCGTCACGCCGCCCAGCCCGGCGCTCTCGCCGTACAGGTATTTGGCCCGGTTGATGAACTCCGCGGTCGGCGGGGCGTACATGCCGGTGGCGATGGTGCGGGCCGCGGTGCCGGCCGGGCCGGCGCTCCGGTTGGTGCCCTCCGCCAGCTTCTCGTACGCGATGGCCAGCTCCGACAGCCCCTTCTCGCTGGCCGTCGGCCACATCTGGCCGGCCGAGAGCATGGGGATGAGGAAGTAGTTCAGCCAGTCGGGGAAGACCTCGGTCTCCCAGGCGGCCTCGGTGTCCCGGTCGATGCGCACGGCGATGTGCTCGGCCGGCAGACCGTTGGGACCTTGGACGTGGACTTCGCCACCCGTCGCCACGAATGCTTCCGATCAGTCCGTCGCCTCACACCTCCATGGCTTTTCGTCCCCGGCCCCGCATGTCGGCCGCCATGTCGGCGTGCGCCTGGAGCGTGTTCTCTACGGCCACGCGGACGGCCTCGCCGGCGTCGGCGATCTCCTTGAGAAGGCTCTTGCACTGCTGGACCGTCTCGGGTCCGCCGTTGACGCCGATGTGGCTGGTGAGGAAGGCCTTGCCTTCGGCGCCTGCGCCCCACGGCTGGGCGTCCAGGCACCTCTGCACCTCGGCGATCAGGGCGGTGCACTCGCGCTCCTGCTCGCCGGCCATCGTCTTCCACTCGGTGATACCGCGGTCGACCACGGACTTCACGATCGAGGACTCGTCCCAGAAGCTCATCGGTCGTCTCCCGTCTCGCCGGCGAACACCTGGAAGATGGCGTCGATGTCGCCGTCCAGGTGGGCCTTCATCTGCTCGGGCGGGACGACCGGCGCGAAGATCTCCACGATGCGCTCGCGCAGCCGCGCCTCGGCCCGGCGGGTCGTCTCCAGGATCGTGTCGGCCAGGTGGCGGGCGTCGGGGCGGCGGTAGACGCGCGGGTCGAGGTCGAGGCCGACCAGCTCACCCTTGGAGCCGACGGTCACCCGGACGAGGCCGTCCGGTGACTTCTCGGTCACGCGCAGTTCCTTGGCCTGCGTGTGCAGCTCCATGCCCTCGTCCTGCAGCCGCATGAACATCGTCCGCAGTTCGTCGGCGTATGCCTGCATCCCGGCGGCCGAGCGCCTTGTTGCCTCCATGACACTCCCACCCAATAGCGCCACATGCGACACATCGCACCGTATGGATAGTTTCTGTCACATGAATACCAAGTAACAAGAGCCCGTCTAGACAATCTCGTCGAGCGGCACCGCCTGCTCGCCCAGGCCGGTCACCTCGGCCCGGGGCACCCAGCGGCGATAGACGCCCCGTTCGATCCGGTCCAGCCCCAGCTCGACGGCCCGGGGCGCGGACGCGCCCGCGTACTCCAGCAGGAGCTCGCCGTCGCGCTCGGCGTGCACGTGGAACGGCTCCCCCTGCCACTCGCACACGGTGACGACGAAGTGCAGGGCCTCGCACTCCCCGGCGGGCACCGGGAGGACGTGGCAGCCGGGCTCCACCTCCTCGAAGCCCTCGCGCGGCTCGGCGCTGCGCAGCCTGATCCACAGTTCGAGCGAGTGCGGCTCGGGGCTGGCCTCGAAGTCCTCGCCCTGCCAGCGGGCGCGGTAGTGGTGCCAGCTCACGACGTCACCGGCACCGTCAGCAGCCAGCGCCGCAGATCGCCGTGGTAGAGCGCGCGCCGATGCTCGGTCCCGGCGTCGGTCAGCTCCCAGACCTCCGCGCCATGAGGCAGCCCGACCCCGTAGATCTTGTACTCGCGGACGAGCAGCTCGGGGTTGGGAGCCAGCCCCATCCCGACGAACGGCGGCTCCTCGACGACCCAGCCCGCCACCGCGTCCCGCCGCTCCTCGTCGAGGCCGCCGTACGGGGTGCGGTAGAGGTTGAGGCCGGCCGGTCGCCAGCGCAGCAGGTTGACCGAGCCCTCGGGGGTCAGCGTCTCCGGCGCGCCCAGCGCGTCGGCGAGCACGGTGGGTGTGCCGATGTGCGAGACGTCCAGGGCGTGGTGGCAGTAGCCCGACACCCGCGCCCCGTTGTTCGACAGCAGCTCGTACAGGTCGCCGGCGGTGAGCAGCTTCTGCATGACCGGGACACCGGAGCCCGGCGCCAGCAGGAGGTCCTGCGCGAGCGTGGGGACGGCCAGCCGCGCCACGGTCCCGGACTCCAGCGGGAACGACACCGGGAGGCCCGCGTTGACCGCCAGCCCCCAGCGCGGGTCGGGCCACCCGGCGGCCATCTCGACGAGGGAGCTGACCCGCCAGTGCTCGGTGGCGACGCCGGCCGCCCGCATGGCCTCGACGGAGGTGTAGGCCGGCACCCAGACGCGGTCCGGGCCGGCGAGCGTCGCCCAGGCGGGCGGCTCGGCGCCCGCGGCCGCGGCGGCGCTGATCGGCATCGCGTAGTCGGCGTCGCGCAGCAGGCTCAGGCACAGGTCGGTCCGGCCCGCCGCGTGCGCCGCCCAGAGCTGTTCCTCGAAGGGGCTGGCTGGTTCCACGGAGGTCACAGTAATCGGCGGGAGCGGGTGCGACACCTGTCTGCAAGCTGGGATATTGGAGACCAAAGGTACCGATGAGGGGATATGCGAGCCCGGCATGCAGACCAACAAGGACCTCCACCAAGCTCACCGGCTGATGCAGCAGCGGCTCGGCATGGCGCTGCTGCAGGGCGAGCCCGACGTGCCGGAGTCCCCCATGCGCCGTCAGAACGTGGCCACGTTCAGCGGCATCCTCGTCGGCGTGCTCGTGCTCGCGGTGTTCGGGATCTGGGGCATGGTGAGCCCGGGCAACGCCACTGATCTCACCGACCCGGGGCAACTGCTGATCGAGGAGGAGAGCGGCGCCACGTACGTCTACAGCGAGCAGCAGCGGCGGCTGCTGCCGGTGGCGAACTACACCTCCGCGCGGCTGGTGCTGAGCGCCGGCGAGATCACCACCCGGAGCGTGACCTCGGCCTCGCTGGCGGACTTCGCGCGCGGGCCGATGGTCGGGATCGCGGGCGCCCCCGACTCCCTGCCGCCGCGGGAGAAGCTCGTCAAGGCGCCGTGGTCGGTGTGCGTGCTGGACGGGCCCGCCGGCACGGGCGGCCAGAAGTCGTACACGACGCTCGTGGGCGGGAAGGACGTCGGCGGGCGGCCGGTCGGCGGCGCCGCCATGGTCGTCACCGACGGCCGGCAGAACTGGGTGATCTGGGGCAACCGGCGCATGCGGGTGGCCGCGCACGGCGTGCGGGCCCTCGACGCCCAGCCCAGGAAGGTGCCGCCGGCCTGGCTCAACGCGCTGCCCGCCGGCCGCGAGTTCGACGGGCCCGACGTGCCCTACCGGGGCAAACAAGTGCGTACCGGCGGCAAGGTCACGGCCGTGGTCGGGCAGGTCTTCACGGTCCCGGCCACTCAGGGGACGGCGGCGCGGTGGTACGTCCTGCTCTCGGACGGGCTGGCGCAGATCTCCGCCGTGCAGGCCAGGCTGCTGCTGGAGGACCCGGACAGCAAGAAGGCGTACGGGCGGAAGGCGGCCAGGGAGATCCCCATCGACGCCGCGTCGGCCAACGCGTCACCGTCGAAGAAGACCCTGCTCGACCCCACCCTCCCGGCGACCATGCCGCGCGTGATCAGCGTGCCCGCCTCGGTGCCGCTCTGCCTCGTCTACGCCGACACGCAGGCCGGCTCGGTGAAGGCGAAGGTGACGGTCGGCAGCACGATGACGATCCCGCCGCCGCCGAGCACCGGCAACCAGGACCGCTTCGACCAGGTCCTGCTCCCGCCGGGCAGCGCGGTGGTCGCCGGGCTGCTGCCCGGCGAGGGGCAGCTCGGCGCGGTGACCGCCTCGCTGTCGCTGGTCACCGACCAGGGGATCCGTTATCCGGTGCCGTCGGCCGACGTGCTCACCAAGCTCGGCTACGACGCCTCGGACGTGGCTCCGGTGCCGGCGAGCCTCATGCACGGCATCCCGCAGGGACCGGCACTGGACCCGGCGGCGGCGCTGACACCCGTGGGCGTCGCCACCGGGTGACGGATCAGAAGCCGAACTCCGGCATGGGGGATTCCATCTGGCCGGGGTCGAACTGGGCCTGCGGGTTGTCGACCATGTCGGAGGTGGACGGGTCCCACATGGCGCTGGCCTCGATCAGGTTCGGCTTCTCCCCCGAGACGGCCTGCAGGCCGGGCAGCTCCTGGGCGAACTGGTTGTAGGCGACACCGGCGATGCTCATGATCAGACCGGCCTTCGCGATGAGCTTGCCGTGGTTCGCGTAGATCCTGGCCACCGCCGCGTAGAGACGCTGACTGGTGGTCAGCGCGATCGTCTCGCCCTCCGGCGCCGCCACTACGGAGGTTCGGCAGATGGCGACGAAGGCCGCCAGGACCGTGAGCGCCGCCGCGACGGCCGAGGCGACCAGCGTCAGCACGTGGAACCCCTGCGCGGTGCACGAGAGCGTGTTGCCGCAGCTGATCCGGTTCTGGTCGAGCGTGGCCAGGTGCTGGTCGAGGACGTTGACCTTCTCCTGGAAGGAGGCGTACGCCTTGCCCTCCCACCCGTCGTTCTGGCCGATCTCCCTGGTCATCCTCTGCAGCTCGGTCCGCAGGAAGGCGAGGTCGCTCTGACCGCTCCCCGCCGACTCCGGCGCGGCGTCTACGGGTGTGGTGTTGAGCCACTGCTCGGAGGCCCGGTGCTGCTCGGCGGGGTCGCCCAGCATCGTGGCCAGCAACCCGACGATCGGCAGCGCGTACGGCACGAACAGCGCGGCGGCCGTGGCGGTTCCCAGGGCCGTCATGAAAATCGTGCGGTCGTTCTCGTAAGCCATCCGCTCTTCCTAGATCTCCATGCCGAGCACCGCCGGCGCGATGTCCTCGTCGTCTCCCCAGACGCCCTCGTCCTCGGCGAGCAGCGGGCCCTTCTCGCGGTCCTGCTCGTCGCGGGACGGCGCGCCGCCGCCGCCCATGGGAGGCGGGTAGAGGGGCATCCCGCTGTTGAGCGCGCGGGCGATGCTGCCCTGGCCGCCCGCGAGCGCTCCGCCCGCCGAGGAGCCTCCGGAGGAGACGCCTTCCGGGTAGCCGACGCTCGCGCGGGGCATCGAGGAGCGCGGGTCGGGGGTGTCGGCCAGGTTCGGCATGCCGGTGGTGGGCAGCCGAGGGTCGACGCCGGCCAGATCCGTGCCCGAGGGCTGGTTCAGCCCGTCGAGGTCGGGCTGGTTCACGCCGCTCAGGTCGGGTTGCCGCGGGATGTTCGGATCCGGCTGCTGGACGCCGTCCAGGTCGTTCGGGTCCGGGCCGTCGATGTCGTTCGGATCAAGGCCGTCGACGTCGTTCGGGTCCAGACCGTCGATGTCGTTGGGGTCCAGACCGTCGACGTCGTTCGGATCGAGGCCGTCGATGTCGTTGGGGTCCAGACCGTCGACGTCGTTCGGATCGAGGCCGTCAAGACCGTCGAGGTCGCCGGGATCGACGCCCGACCCCAGGTCACCGAGGTCGCCTGCGCCGCCCATCGGGCCCAGGCCGCCGGCGCCGCCGCCGGGGAGCTCGAAGTCCTTCCCCTTCGGCTTGGGCGCCTTGCTGGCCTCCTCGGCCGCCTCGGTGTTGTCGGCGACGGTGCCCAGGGCGGTCCGCCACGACTCCAGGACCTCCTTGCCCTGCTTCAGCGCCTCCGCCGCACCGTCGCGGACCGAGCGGTGCGCGACGTTGAGCCCGCCGCCGATGAGCCCGAAGGACATCGTCTCGATGTCGATGGCCCGGGTCTTGTCGCTCATCGAGGTCAGGTCGTCGCCGTAGCTGCCCACGTCGCGGCCCAGGGTCCGGACGCGGGAGTGCTCCATCACGAACTTCGGGTCGTTGGTGCGCGGGTCCAGCACCGAGCTGCCCGCTCCCTGCAGAGCCGCAGTGAAGGGATCAGTTCCGGTGGTCGATTCGTCGGCCATGAGCCCCCCTTGTCACATCGCCCTCATACGCTACGCCAGCCCCGCAGGTCCGTACAGCATTTCGGGCAAGAGCCCCGTCCAGCCACGGATCACCCCAAACACCTGCATCCTGGGAATACATCACGAATCCACCGAGGAGATATGGGATTTTCACTTGATCATGTGCGACGCTAGGGACGATAGTTCTCTAATGTGACCAAGGGGGCCGACACCAGATGACGCCCCAAGTCAGCCGAACTGGCAAGGGAGGGAACCTGTGGGTGCCGAACCGCAGACCCAAGTAAGCGCAGCCGATCTCATCGCGGCGGTCAACCTCATCGAGGAGGCCGCCACCCGGCTGCGCACCCTCCAGAGCAACCTCGACATGGCCGGCGCCGAGCTCAAGACCTCCTGGGCCGGGCAGTCCGAGGCGGCCTTCGCGGCAGTCCACATCAAGTGGCACGAGCGGATGGACGTCATCCTCGGCAGCCTGGCGCGCCTGGCGCAGAACATCGGGACGAGCAACAAGAACTTCGCCGCCTTCAACGAGGAGCGCGAGCAGGCGATGAACCACATCGCCAACCTGATCAGCGCCCAGCCGCCGACCCGCTGACCCCCTACGCACAGGACTGGAGGCCGCGATGGCCGCAGAGGACATCTTCGACAGGACGCTGGTCAACTACGAGGGCCTCGGCCGCGGAGAGACCGCGTTCGCCAAGGCGCACAACGACATGGTCCTCGTGCTCGAGGAGCTGGAGACGGCGCTGCTGCAGAAGAGCGCGATCTGGCAGGGTGCCGCCAAGACCGTGTTCGACGAGGTCCGGCAGCTCTGGAACCGCGAGGCGAACGACATGTCGCAGTTCGTGCACCTGCTGAAGGACAACATCAACATCACCAGCATGAACATGCGGGACGTCGACCGGATCAACTCCCAGATCTTCGACGGCAGGTAGGAGCCGACGGCCGCTGGGCTGACACCGGAGGTGAAGCATGGGCACCGATCGTGGCGTGAACCTGAGTAGAAGCGCGATCAAGGCCGCCAGGACCGACCTGATCGAAGCCCTCGCACTGCTGCGCCCCGACAGCGCACAGGGCGAGAACGGCCGGGTGCAGCCGGTCCTCGCGCAAGGCGGGGCGGTCGACCGGCTCAATACCGACGCTGACGCCCTCATGGGCTTCTGGCCGGCGGCCTTCGGCTTTCTCAACAGCACGCGCAACGGCGTGAACAGCGTCAGCACGACCTACGACAACATCGTGACTCAGGTGGAGAGCATGATCGAGCTACTCACCCAGGCGTTGCGCAACTACGACAACGCCGAAGGGGCCGGAGAGGGCGCCGAACGGACGGCGCAAGTCTGATGGCCGAGTATCAGAGTGACATCAAGGCCGACTTCTCCACCGAGGACTTCGAAGGCGCCACGCTGGAGATGCTCCGCGAATCGCTGAACAAGAACAAGCCGAACCTGCTGCGCGAGGCGGCCACGGAGTTCTTCACGGCCAAGGAGCGCCTGGACAACCTGGTCGGCGTGCTCGACCGGCACCTGCGCGCGCTGGAGGAGAGCTGGACCGACAGCGCGGACTCCAGAGTCGTGAAGACGTCGCTGCGCAGGTTGCGTGAGTCGGCGGCCGACGTCTCGCGCACGATCAGCGCGCACCCGCCGGAGCTGTGCCCCGTCAACCCCTCCGGTGTCGCCCCGGCGCTCAACATGCAGGCGGCCACACTCGACCGCTACCGCGGCGAGCACATCCCGGACGATCCCAACAACCCCTCCATCCTTGAGCGCGGGGTGCAGGGAGGGCAGCTGGGCCTCAAGTTCGGCGGCCCCCAGGGCGGCATCATCGGCACGGGCGGCGGGCTGGTCTACGGCCTCGGCGAGACACTGTTCGGCGAGTCCGAGCAGGAGAAGAACATGAAGAAGGCCAAGAAGCACCTGCGCCAGCTGACCCTGGAGACGGCCACCAACAACAACGTCTTCCCCCAGAGCCTGCGGACCGAGATCCCGCAGTTCGAGACCATCGCGCCGGACGTCCCGATCACCCCGTTCAACCAGGCCAAGCTGCCCGGCGGCCTGCCATCGGGCATGGCGCAGCCCTTCGACCCCTCGGGCCTGGGCCCGGACGGGCTGAACGGGCCCGGCCAGGACGGCCTGTTCGACCCCGGCAAGCACCAGATCCCCGGCCTCGGCGACGGCTTCCCGGGAAGCTCCCTGCCCGGCGGATCGGTGCCCGGCGGTCCCGGCTTCCCCGGTGACGGCAGCGGCGGCTTCCCCGGTGACGGGAGCGGCTACCCGGGCGGCCCCGGCCTGCCGGGCAGCGGCCAGAACCCCGGGTCCGCGACGACGAACGCCGGCCTGCCGAACGGGCCCCAGCTCCCCGGTTCCGGCACGGACAACCCGACGACCTCGCTGGCCGGACTCGGCGACCCGAACCTGCCCGGATACCCGAACTCCACCAACGGGTTGCCCTCCACCGGCTACCCCAACGGGCAGAGCGGCGGCATCGGCTCGGCCTACGGCGCGGCCGCCGGACAGTCGGCCGCGAGCACCGCCGGACTGCGCGGCATGGGCGGCGGATCCCCGATGGTGCCGATGATCCCCCCGGCAGGCGCGGCCACCGGCCAGGACCGCCAGGAGCGGGAACGGACCACGTACCTCCTCGGGGACGAGGACGACTTCCGCAGTGACGTGGCGACGACCAACCACCTGATCGACGGGAAAGGAAAGGCCAAGGCATGAGCGATCCGGATGGCGGGCAGTCGACGTCGCTGGAGCTGGCCCCCAACTTCCCCGGGCTGGAGGCGGACGGGCGGGGCCCGTACGTGGACCACCAGGGCGTCAGGTCCGCGCTCTCGCGGCTGCGCAGGCAGCTGGAGACGCTGCGCGGAAGCGCGCCCGCCGGGATGAGCGCCACCTGGAGCGGGCCCGGCACGATCGGCCAGGTGGCGGGGCTGAGCAACGTCGGATCGTCCGAGACCGGCCCCTGGCAGGTGGCATCCGGCTTCGGCGAGAACACCGCGACGGCGTACACGGTCTTCAACGGCAGCTATTCCGACTTCCTCGACTGCATCGAGCAGTGGGCGGCGGCGATCGAGAAGGCCATTGACAACTACGAGCGCGGCCACGCCGCCAGCAGTGCGTGAGAATCGGCGGGATGTGCGATGGGCGAGCAGTGGAGGCGGATCAAGGTCAACACGGACCTCGGTCCGGCCCAGCCGGGCAGCGAGGTCAGCAGGGACACGATCGGCGGGTGGCTGAGCCAGGCGGACCCCGACGCCGTTGAGCGGGCCGGGGACAACTACGTCGAGGCCGGCAAGCTGCTGCAGGGTGAGGCCGGCGTGCAGAGCGCCATCATGAAGGCCGCGGCGGAGCTGGCCGAGGTGTGGCACGGTGACGACGGCAGCCGGGCGGCGCTGGGCGCGCTGCGTGTGCTCCATGCCAGCGCGGGCGCGCTCGGCGACGCCATGCAGAAGACCGGCGGCCCGATGCGCGCGTACGCCCAGCACGTCAGGGAGTACCAGGCCACCGTCGGCGCGCTGCCCGCGACCGCCGAGCAGAACACCGGGACCGGCGGCACCAGCAGCGGCGGAACGGGCGGCAGCAGCGGCGGGACCGGCGGCGGGAGCGACGGCGGTACGAGCGGGGGCGGCTCGTCGTTCAACGAGGGCACCGGCGGCGGCATGACCGGCGACCCGTCGCTCAACCGCAACTCCTTCGACCCGGACGAGGAAGCCAGGAGGCTGCTGGCGGAGCTCAACGAGAAGATCAAGGACGTCAACAGCCAGATCACCGACGGCCTCGTCTTCGAGCTCCCGGAGATCACCCCGCTGGAGGTGGACCTCCGCCAGCAGCAACCCCTGAATCCCGGCAGCGGCACCGAGACCCCGTCCGGCACGACCGTGCACTGGAACGGCGGCGACAGCGGCGGCAACGGCGGCGGGAACGAGGGCGGCGGCCACGGATCGAGCTCCGGCAGCGGCCAGGGCTCCTCCCCCGACGGCTCGCGCGGCGGCGACCAGCCGGGCGGCTCCCCCACGACCCCGCAGGACCCGGCCGGCCCCGGAACCGGTGATCCCACCTCCCCGGGCACCGGCCCGGACGGCGAACAGGGCACCGGCGGTCCCGACACCCAGACGCCGGGCCCCGGCGAGGAGCCGGGGCAGCGGCAGGACCCGTCGACCCCCCAGGGCCAGAACGGCGACGAGCAGCCGGCGCCCCCGGTCATCGGCGGCGACCCCAGGACGGAGCTGGCCGAGGCCCCCACCACGCCGTCCCCGCACGCCACCACCACACCGAACCTGCTCACCCACACGCCCACCACGCAGGTCCCGACCGCCACCGCCAACCCGATCGCCAACCCCCAGGGTCCGGGCATGTGGTACGGCACGAGCGGTTCGTCGGCCACGGCGAGCCCGGCGGTGCTACGGGGCGGGCCGGCGGCCACGGGTCACGGCTTCATGGGATTCCCGCCCGGCGGCATGGCCGGGGGGAGCAACGAGGGCCAGGAGCGTACCCGGGAGATCTACGAGCCCGAGGGCCACGTCTTCGCCGCCGCCCAGGAAGCGGGCCCGGACAAGCTGGGCTGACCCCGGGAGCGGGGTCAGCCCTCCATGCGCTGCACGATCCGGTCGAGTTGCCCGGAGAGGTCCTCGAAGGTCTTGTTGTAGAGGGCCTCGGCCTGCCGGGCCTGCTCCAGGACGCCGTCGGGGTCGCCGGCGAAGCGCATCGGGTTGTCCTCGCCGTAGAGCTCCTCCATCGCCTCGGACATCTGCCGGCGCTGGTCGGCCGCGGCTTCGGCGAAGGTCGCCTTGACGCGCTCGGCGAGCTCGCCCGAGGTGAGGCGCATCGCCTTGGGGTGCAGGAACAGCTCCTGCAGACCGGCGGCACCGAGCTCGACGCGGACCAGGCCGTCCTCGTCCTCGGCCCGGCCGACGGTCTTGGCGATGGCCTGCTGGAGCTCGGCCACGCGGGCCATCTGCCGCTCCGCGTTCTGCAGGATCCGCTCCGGATCGATGCCGCCGAAGTCCCGATCGTTCATCCGCACACCTCATACATCACAAGAGCCCCATACCGGCAAGAGCCTAACTCGCCGGCTGGCTCTCCCGCTTCGGCTCGACCCAGTCGAAGTTCTGGTAGCCGGGCGGCAGGCCGCCGTTCGTGGGCGGCTCGGCGAACGACGGGAACTGGCTCGCGTCGATGGTGATCGTCCTGAAGTCGATGGCGGCGTCGCCGCCGGGCGCGACGAAGCCGAACTGGTGGCCCTTCTTGACCATGGTCGTCAGCACGTCGCCGCCCTCGCGGAGCGTGGTGGCCAGCGAGGTGGCGATGAACAGGGTGGCGATGTTGACCTGGGCGGTGAGGTATTTCTCCAGCATCACGCCCAGCACGGAGGTGTTGGGCAACTGCTGCAGCCGCTTGGCCACGAGGACCAGGCTGATCGCGGCGAGGGACATCTTGATGACCCAGGTCCAGAAGCCGCGGTAGGCGGCCGCCACCTCGTCGAGCATGCCGCTGCCCCGCGAGAGGACGCTGCGCAGCGAGCCGACCTCCCGGTGGAACACCGCGATCACCCGCTCGAACTCCTCGCGGTCCCTGGCGATCCAGCCGCTCCTCGCCGTGTTGAGGATCTGGGGCAGGAGCTGCTTGATGCCGTCGTCCAGGCGGGAGGCCATGCCGGCGTCCCAGACGGCGACCGCTCTGGCCATGCCGGGCTCGTTGGCCAGCATGCCGCCGGCGATGGCGATGGCGGGGGTGATGCCGAGGGCGATCCTGCCGAGGCGCTTCAGGGACTCCAGCGCCTTCTCCCCGATGGCGCCGGACGCGGCGGGGGCGCTGCGCGCGGCCGCCGGCGCCTGCGGCGAGGGGGCGGAGCCCCTGCTGGTCGCCGCGCCGCCGCCGGGGTGCATGGAGCCACCGGGCGCCGGCTGCGTGGGCCCCCCGGTGGCGGCCGCGCCGCCTCCCGGGTGCATGGAGGTCGTGTGGCGGGGCTGCGCCCCGGGGCCGGGGGTGCTCATCCGCTGCGATACCTCACGACGCTGGCGTCCTCGGCGGCCCGCCAGTTGCGGCGCCCCCGTTCCAGGGCCTGCGAGTAGCCTTGCACGGCGTTCTCGGCGTCGGTGAGCGTCTTGTCGGCCCACTGCCGGAACTCCTCGTACGCGCCGCCGATCAGCATGCCGCCGATCACGCCGAAGCCGAGGCCGTCCACGACCGTCTCCGGCGCGAGTTCGCGCACGAACCTGACCGCCACCAGCAGTTCCTCGTCCATCCGCCTGCGGGTGTTGGAGATGGTCGAGGACGTGACGTGAATCTCCGGTCCGGGAGGTGGTGCCTGAATGCTCACGGAAACCGATTATTTCCCGGCCCGGCCCGCGATTCCCGGGATGCGCGACGATCTTCATGCCCGGTTCAGCGAATCGTCCGCCCGGCCTCGCCTCCCGTTCACCGGCCGCCGGTGCCCTGGCCTGTCATGGAGTACAACGAGCACGACGTGGACGAACTGCTGCGCGAGAACGAGCGCGAGCTCGGCCGGCTGGCCGAGGCCGCCGCCGCGTTGCGGGAGATCACCGGCAGGGGCGAGAGCCGCAGCGGCCTGACCACCGCGACCGTGGACGCCGCCGGCCGCCTGCAGGACGTGTCCTTCTCGCCCCGCATCATGCGCCTGGACGCCGCCGCCGTGGCCGAGGAGGTCGTCCAGGCGGTCCGCCAGGCGCAGGAGGATCAGGACCGCCAGGCCCGCGCGCACCTGGGGGTGCCGATGGATCACCAGGTCTCGTTGGAGGAGATCCACCGCCGGTTCACCGACTTCCACGAGTCGTTCAGGGCGGAGACGGCCGAGCGCAACGACCGGATGCGGCGCCTGGCCGTGAACGACGAGTGGGACTAACCGGACAGGCCGCGGATCCACGTGTAGACGTCGAGCACGCCGAGCGCCAGCGGGAACAGCGCGATCAGCAGGATGACGTCCACCACGTCGCCGGCCCGCGCCCAGAACGGCGAGAGCTTCCCGGACGGCAGCCACACGCCGAGCCCGACGACGAGCAGGGCCAGCCAGAGCAGCCCCATCACCACCGCGGCCGCGGCCACCGTGCCGGCCCCGGCGCTCAGCGAGACGCCTCCCGCGACCAGCCCGCCGAGCCCGGCCCCCAGCAGCCACAGCCGCTGGCCGAGCCCGTGGAAGACGCGGGCGCGCAGCAGCAGCACCAGGCAGAGCACCGCGGCCATGGAGATGGCCAGCCAGCCCGGCGAGGCCGCCAGGAGGACCAGGGCGCCGATCGCGGTCATGGTGATGCCGACGACCATGCCGGTGGCGTACCGCCCGGCCTGTGTGGTGCGGGCGAGCACGCCGTCGCTGTCGAGCCGCTGGTTGTCGGCGCGCAGTTCCTCGGAGTTGGTCGGCAGCGCGGGCAGCGGCACCCGGGCGATCCGGAACGACAGGGTGGGGATCAGCGGGCTGAGCGACAGCAGGATCGTCACCGTCATGGCGGCGACGCCCGCCGCGGGCAGCCCGAACACCATGATCACGGCCGCGGCGACCGCTCCGGCGACGGCCGCGACGGCCGTGCCGAGGAAGCCCGCCACGCCGTCCGACACCACGGCGCCGCCGATCGTGGCCACCAGCGCCGTGCAGGCGAACGCGGCCAGCAGGTGGGGCGCGCCGAGCCCGGCCATGCTGGAGCCGCTGGCCAGGCCGTACAGCCCGGCGAGGAAGGCGTACGGCAGGGCGGCGTAGCCGATCCACGCGCCGGCGCCGGAGTCTCCGACGGCCCTCGACAGGGCCGCGCTGACGCCGATCAGCAGCACCGCGAGCATGCCCGCGACCACCGTCAGCCCCAGCGGCGGGCCGCCGGCCAGGACCAGCGCGGGCGCGCCGAGCGCGAGCAGGATCGACGCCGCGCCCGCGCCCATGGCCCGGGTGTGGCGCGCCTCCCACTTGCCGCTGCCCCCCTTGACGCCGGTCGCGACGACGTCGGCGACGTCGTCGTACAGCGCGGGCGGCAGCGTCGACTCGCGTGGCCGCAGGTAGAGCACCTCACCGTTGAGCACGCCGAGCGAGGCGAGCGTCTGGCCGAGGTCGAACGGCGTGCCGCCGAGCCTCTGGAGCACCCAACCGGGCCCGCCCACGACCTCGCCGCCCCCTTCGCCGACCGCGCGCAGCAGCCCCGGCAGCACGTGCGGCAGCGGGATGTCGGCGGGCAGGGCCAGGTCGACCCGGCGGCGCGGCGCGATGATCGTCACATGGCACAGGGGCGGCAGCGGCGCGGGAGGCTGATGACGCGCCTGGTGCTGCTGCTGCGGCGCGTGCTGAGCCGGCTGATGGGCGAGCGAGGTCACGGCCATACTCCAGGGTCTAACCGGCAAGTCCTGACATGCCGAACATATAGGGACAATGCTTCTGGTAAGAAAGTGTTTCAGGTGACAGGAGGGTTGTCTCGCCAGTGAGCATCCAGTGAGCGTCCAATGAGCAGCGTCCAATGAGTATCGTCGTCGTCCGGCGGCCCGAGCGCCGTCCCACCCCTCAGCCACCGCGCGGGGAGATCCTGCTGGAGTCTCCTCCGGAGATCCCCGAGGTGCAGCCGGCGGGGCTCATGGGCGTCCTCATGTACGTTCCCATGCTCGCCGGCGGAGCGGCCATGGCCCTGATGTTCACCGCCGGGGGCAACTCCAACCCCCTCATGTACGTGGCCAGCGGCCTGTTCGCCGTCTCGATGCTGGGCATGACGCTGGGCCAGTTCGGCCGCAACGCCGGCGAGCGCAAGAACCGGCTCAACGGCCTGCGCCGCGACTACTTCCGCTACCTCGCGCAGGTCCGCAAGAAGGTCCGCAAGGCGGCCGTCCAGCAGCGCGAGGCGCTGGAGTGGAGCGGCCCGGCCCCCGACACGCTCTGGTGGGTCGCCATGGGGCCGCGCCTGTGGGAGCGCAGGCCGCGCGACGACGACTTCGGCACCGTCCGGCTCGGCACCGGCGTGCAGAAGCTGGCCGTCCAGCTCGTACCGCCCGACTCCAAGCCGGTGGAGGACCTCGACGCGCTGACGGCGGGCGCGCTGCGCCGGTTCGTCAGGGCGCACTCCACGGTGTCGGGGCTGCCGGTGGCGGTCGCGCTGCACTCCTTCGCCAGGATCCACCTCAGCGGCGACCCGAGGGCCGTGCGCGCCATGGTCCGGGCGGTGATCGCGCAGCTGGCCACCTTCCACTCCCCCGACGACATGCGGGTGCTGATCTGCGCCGGCGGCGAACGGATGCCGCACTGGGACTGGGTGAAGTGGCTGCCGCACGCGCTGCACCCGGAGGAGGTCGACGCCGCCGGGCATGTCCGGCTGATGGCCGAGAGCATGGAACGGCTCGACGAGCTGGTCGGCGACGAGCTGAAGGAGCGGGCCAGGTTCCGGCCCGGCACGGCGGCGGACGCGCTCCCGTACCACGTGGTGATCGTCGACGGCGGGCACGTGCCGCACGACTCGCAGCTCGGCATCGACGCCATCCAGGGCGTCACGGTGATCGACCTGTCCGACTCGACCGGCCCCGCGGGCGAGGGCAACACGCTGCGCCTGGACGTCCAGCCCGACGGCTTCCACATGGTGAAGATCGACCATGCGGGCAAGCGGTCCACGAACCGGCTCGGCGACCCCGACACCCTCGACTACGCCCGCGCCGAGGGGCTGGCCAGGCAGCTCGCGCCGCTGCGCGCCTCGGCGAACTCCGGCGGCGAGACGCAGGACCTGCTGAGCACGAACACCACGCTGACCGACCTGCTCGGCGTCGGCGACCCGGCCCAGCTGCAGCCCACGGTCACCTGGCAGCCCAGGGCGGGCCGCAACAGGCTGCGGGTGCCGATCGGCCTGGGCGCCGACGGCCGCGTGGTGGAGCTCGACATCAAGGAGTCCGCGCAGGGCGGCATGGGCCCGCACGGCCTGGTCATCGGCGCGACCGGCTCCGGCAAGTCGGAGCTGCTGCGCACCATGGTGCTCGGCCTGGCGATCACCCACTCGTCGGAGATCCTCAACTTCGTGCTGGTCGACTTCAAGGGCGGCGCCACGTTCCTCGGCCTCGACACGCTCTCGCACGTCTCGGCCGTCATCACCAACCTGGAGGACGAGCTCCCGCTGGTCGACCGCATGCACGACGCGCTGCACGGCGAGATGGTGCGCCGCCAGGAGCTGCTGCGCTCGGCCGGCAACTTCGCCTCGCTGCGCGACTACGAGCGGGCCCGCGAGCAGGGCGCCGACCTGCGGCCGATGCCGACGCTGTTCATCGTGCTGGACGAGTTCAGCGAGCTGCTGGCGGCCAAGCCGGAGTTCATCGACCTGTTCGTGATGATCGGCCGCCTGGGCCGCTCGCTCGGCGTGCACCTGCTGCTGGCCTCCCAGCGGCTGGAGGAGGGGCGGCTGCGCGGCCTCGACACGCACCTGTCGTACCGGATCGGCCTGCGCACGTTCTCGGCCATGGAGAGCCGCGTCGTGCTGGGCGTGGCCGACGCCTACGAGCTGCCGTCCGCGCCGGGCAACGGCTATCTCAAGTTCGACACCACCGGCATGACCAGGTTCAAGGCCGCGTACGTGTCGGGCGCCCACCACGGCGACCCGGTCCAGGCGGCCACCGCCGACGGCCAGGTGCCGGTGCGCGAGGTCGTCGAGTACGGCCCCCGTCACGTGCCGCTGCCCGAGATCACCACGCCTGTCCGGATCGCGGAGCCGGACGAGGACGACGAGCCCGCGGGCACCAACCAGCGCAGCCTGCTCGACGTCGTCGTCAGCCGCCTCTCCGGGCACGGTCCCGCCGCGCACCGCATCTGGCTGCCGCCGCTGTCCGAGCCGCCCACGCTGGCCCACCTGCTGCCGCCGCTCTCCGTCACTCCCGAGTACGGCCTGACCACGGCCGGCTGGCAGGGCAGGGGCAAGCTGCACGCCGTCGCCGGGATCGTGGACAAGCCGTTCGAGCAGCGCCGCGACCCGTTCTGGCTGGACCTGTCAGGCGGCGCCGGGCACGTGGGCGTGGCCGGCGGCACGCGGAGCGGCAAGAGCACCGTGCTGCGGACGCTGGTGTCGAGCATGGCGCTCATGCACACGCCGCGCGAGGTCCAGTTCTACTGCCTGGACTTCGGCGGCGGCTCGCTGTCGTCGCTGGACGGCCTGCCGCACGTCGGCGGCGACGCCGCCCGGCTCGACGGCGACCGGGTGCGCCGCACGGTGGCCGAGATCGGCGCGGTCCTGGAGCAGCGCGAGCGCGACTTCGGCGAGCACGGCATCGAGTCGATCGCCGCCTACCGGCGGCTGTGCGCCGAGGGCGCGATCGAGGGTGACGGGTGGGGCGACGTCTTCCTGGTGGTCGACGGCTGGCTGACGCTACGGCAGGAGTTCGACACGCTCGAACCGGTCATCACCGACATCGCGGCGCGCGGGCTCGGCTACGGCATCCACGTGATCGCCGCCACGAACAAGTGGTCGGAGTTCCGGCCCGGCATCCGCGACCTGTTCGGCACCAAGGTCGAGCTCCGGCTCGGTGACGCGTACGAGTCGGAGGTCAGCAGGAAGAAGGCGCTGGCCGTGCCCGAGGGGGCGCCGGGGCGTGGCCTGACCAAGGACGGCTTCCACTTCCTGTCCGCGCTGCCGAGGATCGACGCCGTGCAGGACGCGGGCACCCTGGCCGACGGGGCGCGCGGGCTCGTCCAGGCCGTGCGCGACTCCTGGAAGGGGCCGGTGGCGCCCAGGGTGCGGCTGCTGCCGGCGGTGCTGCCGCTGACCGCGCTGCCCGCCGACGAGGAGCGCATCCCGATCGGCATCGACGAGGCGACGCTCACGCCGGTGACGCTCGACTTCGACGCCGACCCGCACTTCATCGTGTTCGGCGAGAACGAGAGCGGCAAGTCGAACCTGCTGCGGCTCATCGCCGAGGGGCTGGTGCGCAGGAAGCAGCCCAGCCAGGCCATGATGATCGTGATCGACTACCGCAGGTCGCTGCTGGACTCCGCGGCGACCGAGCACCGCATCGGCTACGCGGCCTCCAGCTCCGCCGCCGCCGACCTGCTCAAGGACGCGAAGGGCGCGCTGATGGGCCGCCTGCCCCCGGCCGACCTGACGCCGCAGCAACTGCGCGACCGCAGCTGGTGGCAGGGCTCGGACCTGTACGTGTTCGTCGACGACTACGACCTGGTCGCGACCTCGTCCAACCCGCTGGCGCAGCTGGTCGACCTGCTGCCCCAGGCCCGTGACATCGGCCTGCACCTGGTGCTGTCACGGCAGATGGGCGGCGCAGGCCGGGCCATGTTCGACCCGGTCATCCAGCGCATGAAGGACATGGCCACGCCGGCACTGCTCATGTCGGGCAACAAGGACGAGGGCTACCTGTTCGGCAACGTCCGGCCTCAGCCGCTCCCGCCCGGCCGTGGCCATCTCGTGGACCGTCGCTCCGGCGCGCGCCTGATGCAGACCGCGTACCTGGGAGACGAGCAGGCGAACCAAGAAGGGGGAACATGACCGACCTCGAGATGCACTTCTCGGCGCTGGACCGGTGCCGCACCGCCATCAGCACGGCCACCAGCCAGTACCGGGAAACCCTGACCGAGCGCAACCCCGGCGAGCTCACCTACGAGGAGGACGGCCGGGTGCGCAACAACCGCACCGCGATCGGCGCGAGCATCTTCGGCGACCTGCCCGGCTCCGCCGCGCTGGCCGGCACCGCGAACAACGTCTGGTCCACGCTGCTCGACGAGATGGACCAGGCCCGCAGGAAACTACGCGACACCGAGACGGGGCTGAGCAACGTGGACACCAACATCACTGAGGCGCACCGGGCGACCTCATGAGCGTGGCCCACCTGCCGGGCGGCGAACGGCTCGACGCGCTGCTGGCGAAGGTCACCGGCGACCCCGCCGAGATCAACAAGATCGCCACGACCTGGCGGACCCTCTCCGGCGACATCAACGAGTTCGGCGGTGCGCTCGGCGCCGCCGTCCAGATCGTCGACGACGCCTGGAAAGGCCGCTCGGCCGACCAGTTCGACACCTACATGCGCAAGTACGGCAGGGCGGCCGACGACCTGAAGTCGGCCCTGGCCAACGCGGCAGGGTCGCTCGACGCGGCCGCCACCGCGCTGCGCGAGGCCCGCACCGAGATCGCCGCCATCAGCCGGGACCTGTCCACCAACGCCACCACCTACAAGAACGCGCATCCCGACGCCGGCCAGGCGGAGCTCGACGAGCACCTGCGCGGCCTGGTGGACACCGCGGTGGCCGACGCGCAGCCCCACGTGAACACGGCGAACACGGCCCTGACCAAGGCCAAGACCGACATCGACGCCTTCCTCTCCGACCGCGGCCAGACCTTCCGGGGCATCCCCGAGATCCGCACCCAGGAGTTCACCCCGGCGAAGGGCCGGACGATCGACTGGCGGCCCGAGCCCGGCTACAACCCGCAGCGGGAACGCACGTCCCTGCAGGGCAACGGCGGCGGCAACAGCGGCGGCAACGGCGGGGGCTTCGGCGGCTACGGCCCGAGCGGCCCGCCTCCGGCCGGTGGCCGCCCCGCCCCGACAGGCCAGGTCAAGCAGTGGATCGAGGAGGCCATCGCCATCCTCAAGCAGCACGGCGTGCCGGTCTCGAAAATGAACGCCAGCGACATCTGGATGATCATCCGGCACGAGTCGGGCGGCAACCCCAACGCGATCAACAACTGGGACTCCAACGCCGCCAAGGGCACGCCGTCCAAGGGCCTGATGCAGACCATCGACCCCACGTTCAACGCGCACAAGCTGCCCGACCACGGCAACATCTACGACCCGGTGGACAACATCATCGCGGGCGTGCGGTACGCGATCTCCCGCTACGGGTCGGTGTCCAACGTGCCCGGCGTCGTCAACACCAAGACCGGCGCCGACTACGTCGGCTACTGAAAAGGGCCCGGACGCGATCGTCCGGGCCCTTCCGTCAGAGCGTTTTTAGCCGCAGTTGGCCCAGCCCGCGCTCGTGGAGCCGGAGCCGACGCTGCCGGAGTAGCGCACGCACTTGCCCGCGGCCGGCAGCTTCACCGGTCCCGCGTAGTACTCGAAGTTCCCCGAATCGGTCTTGCTGCCGCCGTTCTGGACTTCCAGGGTGGCGCTCACCGGGGTGGACTTGCCCACGTTCGCCGTCTTCATGGTGACCACGCAGTTCTGGCCGGTGCCGTTGTTCCAGAGCTGGTACGTCACGCCGCCGGAGAACGCGCTGGAGCGCTGGACGCTGAAGCCTGAGCCGCACACCTGGGTCGGCGTGTACGGGTTCTTCACCGGCGCGGCCGGCTTGGCCGACGGCTTGGGCTGCGTGGGCGTCGGCTTCGGCTGGGTCGGCGTCGGCTTCGGCTTCGTCGGCGTGGGCTTCGGCTCGGCCGGCGCCTCGGTCGGCTTCTCCGAGGGCTTCTGGGTCTGCGTCGGCTTCTCCGTGGGCTTCTCGGTCGGCTTCTCCGTGGGCTTCTCCGTGGGCTGCTCGGTCGGCTGCTCGGTGGGCTGCTCCGTCGGCTTCTCGGTCGGCTTCTCCGTCTTGGTGACGGTCGCCGTCGGCTGCGGCTTCCTCGTCTTCTTGGTCGGCGTCGGCTGGGCCGTGGTGGGCACGGCCGTCGTCGGCTGCTGCGTCACCGTGGGCACCACGACCGGCTGCGTCGGGATCCCCGACGGGGTGGTCGGCACCGTGGTCAGCTCAGGCACTCCGGCGGAGCTCGTCGGCCACTCGGTGGGCAGCACCAGCGGGGCCACCCCGGCGTCGTCGACGCCCGGCGTGGCGCCCCACGGGACGGTGACCGTGGCCTGCGGCTGCTGCGGGACGGTGCCGTCCGGGCCGGTGCCCTGCGGGACCGGCGCCGCCGACGAACTGTTCGGCACCGGGATGCCGTCCGCGTTCTGGGGGGCGGCGACGGTGGTGCCGACCTGCTGGTACTCGACGTACCTGTTGGCGCCCCACAGGCCGATCGCGGAGATGAGCGCGACCGCGCCCACGCCGGCGACGAGCCCGAGCGGGAAGCCCTTGCGCGGCCCCTGCGAGGACCTGGGCTGCACCGCCTCCAGCCTGATCTGCTGGGGCTGCGGCTGCTGGTCCGCCTCCGGCGGCCCCCACATCGGCTCCGTCTGCTGCGGCACGGGCACGCCCTGCATCGGCGGACCCTGCATCGGCGGGCCCTGCATGGGCGGGCCCTGCATCGGCGGACCCTGCATCGGGCCGCCCTGGGCGGGCACCATCGGGCCCTGCGGCGGGACTCCCTGGCCCTGCACACCCGGACCCTGCACGCCCGGGAGCGGCACGGCCGGGATCGGGACGCCCTGGAGCGCCACCCCCGGGACCGGCACGCCCTCGATGGCGGTCTGGTCGGGCGCCGGCGGCCGGCCCGCGCCGGGGTCGCCGAGCACCTGCATGAGCGCGCTGTACGTGGTCGGCCGCTGCCCGACGTCCTTGGCCAGCGCCGTCAGGAGCACGCGGCGCATCGCCTCGTCCTCGACGCCCACCTCGGGCTCACCGGTCAGCACGGCCTCGCGGTCGGCGAACGGCGCCTTCCCGGTGCCCGCGAACGTCATCGTCGCGGCCCACGCGAACACGTCCGCGTACGGCCCGTACTGCAGGCCGGTGAGCTGCTCGGGAGCCTGGTAGACGGCCTCGCCGACCGGGTCGCCGACCGTGACGTCGGTCACCCTCGGCCCCTCGGCGGCCAGGATCACGTTGTGCGGCGTGAGCGAGCGGTGCGTCAGCCCGGCCAGGTGCACGGCCGACAGCGCCGTCAGCACGCCGACGGCCACCCGCTCCAGCGCGTCGCCGGTCAGCGGGCCGTCGGCGGCCACGACCTCGGCCAGGCTCCTGCCCTCCACGTGCTCGCGGACGACGTACGGCCGGTCGGCCAGGAATCCGGCGTCCAGGACCCGCGCCACGTAGGCGCTGGAAACCCGCTGGGCGGCCAGGTACGGGGCGAGCAGGTCGGGGGCCGGCTCGGGCACCCCGGGAAGCAGCTTGATGGCCCGGATGGGCGTGTCATCGGACTCCCGCCCGAGGAAGGTCTCCCCGCGAGGCCCCTCTCCCAGCAGCCCGAGGATGCTGTAATCACCGATCCGCTCGGGATCACCAGGGCGCAAAGGGTGCATGCCCAAACCTTTCCACGGCAAAAGCAAGATCTAGATATATTCAACCAGATAGGTCACATACGCCACATGGGTTTCAGGTCGTACCCAACAATTCACAGTCCTGTTTCCTTGCTGACGCAGTGGACTCGGTGGACGCAGTGAGCGCGGTGGACGCGGGGCCTCAGTCGGCGCGGCCGGCACGCCAGCCCCGGCGGCGGCCCATCGGGACGAGCGCCCGCGCGACCGCGACGAGCAGCGCGAGGCCGAGCGCGGACGCGGCGACGATCACCCCGAGGTCCCTCGCGTCCTGGTCCACGGGCGGCACCTTGGTCACGGCGTCCGCCGGCAGCGGCGCGGGCGGCGGCGGCGCGACCACGGGGGCGTTGGCCGGCTCGAACGGCAGGACGGCGCTGACCGCCTGCATGGGATTGACCATCCCCGCCGTCGTGGTGCCCGTGCCCAGGTCGGCGGTGGCGATGACGCGCCGCCGCACCTGGTCCTGGCCGAGCGTCGGGAACCGGGCCCGCACCAGCGCCACGACCCCGGCCACGTACGGCACGGCGTAGCTGGTGCCCTCCAGCTCCAGGTTGTAGGCCTTGCCCGGCCAGGTGGAGGTGATGCTCTCGCCGGGACCGAGCACGCCGACGGGGGTCTTGTCGTTGGAGAACTCCGACAGCGCGCCGGAGGGCCCGGCCGCGCCGACCGCCAGCACGCCCTCGTACGAGGCGGGATAGGCCGGGATGGGGGTGCCGTCCTCGGCCCGCTTGTTGCCCGCGGCGGCCACGATCACCACGTCCTTGGCGAGCGCGTACGCCACCGCGTCCCTGAGCTGGGGGAAGTCCGTCGTGGCCGACGAGATGTTGATGACGTCGGCGCCCTCGTCGGCGGCCGACCGGATGGCCTTGACCATCAGGTCGGGGTCGCCGTCGCGTTCGGTGTTGGTCTGCTTGTACGACAGCAGTTGCGCGGCCGGCGCCATGCCGTGGAACGGCACGCCCTCGTGGTAGATGGCGCCGATGATACCCGCCACCGCGGTGCCGTGCCCGAGGCAGTCGTGGATGCCCGTGTTGGTGAGGTCTGCCCGGCCGGCCAGGCGGAGCTGGGGATGGTTCAGCTCGACGCCGCTGTCGATGATCGCCACCCGGACGCCCGCGCCGGTGGACAGCGGCCAGACGCGCTTGGGGTCGAGCCGCTTCTGCGCCCAGGGCTCGGCGCCCGGCAGTTGCTGGGTGCCCCGCTTCGGCCGGCACTCGTCGGCGCTGGCCGCCGCCGCGGGCGCCACGCCGAACTGCAGGGCCAGCAGGCAGGCCAGAAAGGCGCGGGCAATCATGTCCGAAAAGAGTAGCCTGCCCCGTCGATCAGGCAGAAGCCCCGGCCCGGACCGGGGCTCCCCCCGTCAGCGGGTCGCCGACTCGATGTTGCCCCGATAGGTGTTGATGACCCGGGACGCCTCGTTGAGCTCTTCGGTCATGCGCTGGAAGGCCGCGCGGTAGTTCTGCCAGGCGCCCTGGAACTTCTGGGCTCCGGGGCCCGTCCAGGCGGTGCCGACCTTGGACGCCTCGCGGTCCAGCGCCGTCATCGTGGCGCGGACGGCCTCCGCCTGCTGCGTGAACTGGGTGGCCATGGCCTGCATTTCCGCAGGATCGCCACCGAGCATGCTCTGGCTCATGCGTACCTCCTGGATCGACATGAAAGCGCCCTCACCATAGACGCGCCGATGGCCGATCGCCCCGGTTATGCCGAGCGGCTATGGTCGTCCGGAGGATTGTTCGGCCTGTCCGGGGCAGCGGGGGTCCGTCCGGGAGGGGCGCTTTAAACTCCGATGAGTACGAGCCAGGAAGGACGGACGTCGGTGCACAAGGTTCTGATCGCCAACCGCGGCGAGATCGCCGTACGAGTGGCACGGGCATGCAGGGACTCCGGCATCGGGAGCGTGGCCGTCTACGCCGACCAGGACCTCGACTCCCTGCACGTCAGGGTCGCCGACGAGGCCTACGCCCTGGGCGGTCAGTCGCCCGCCGAGACCTACCTCGACATCGACGCGCTGCTGGCGATCGCCGAGCGCTCGGGGGCCGACGCCGTGCACCCCGGCTACGGCTTCCTGGCCGAGAACGCCGCCTTCGCCCAGGCCGTCATCGACGCGGGGCTGACCTGGATCGGCCCGCCGCCCGCCGCCATCGCCGCGCTCGGCGACAAGGTGCAGGCCAGGCACATCGCCCAGAAGGTCGGCGCGCCGCTCGTCGCCGGCACCAAGGACCCCGTCTCCGGGGCCGCCGAGGTCGTCGCGTTCGCCGAGGAGCACGGGCTGCCGATCGCCATCAAGGCCGCCTACGGCGGCGGCGGGCGCGGCATCAAGGTCGCCCGCCGCCTGGAGGAGGTGGCCGAGCTGTACGAGTCGGCCGTCCGCGAGGCGGTGGCCGCCTTCGGCCGGGGCGAGTGCTTCGTCGAGCGCTACCTCGACCGGCCGCGCCACGTCGAGACCCAGTGCCTGGCCGACCGCGACGGCAACGTGGTCGTGGTCAGCACCCGCGACTGCTCCCTGCAGCGCCGCCACCAGAAGCTGGTCGAGGAGGCGCCCGCGCCCTTCCTCACCCAGGAGCAGGTCGACATCCTCTACACCAGCTCCAAGGCGATCCTGAAGGAGGCCGGTTACGTCGGCGCCGGCACCTGCGAGTTCCTCGTCGGCCAGGACGGCACGATCTCGTTCCTGGAGGTCAACACCCGGCTGCAGGTCGAGCACCCGGTGTCGGAGGAGGTCGCGGGGATCGACCTGGTGCGTGAGATGTTCCGCGTCGCCGACGGCGAGCCGCTCGGCTACGGCGACCCGGAGGTGCGCGGCCACTCCATCGAGTTCCGGATCAACGCCGAGGACGCCGGCCGGGGCTTCCTGCCCGCCCCCGGCACGCTCACCGCGCTGCGGCCGCCGTCGGGGCCCGGCGTACGGCTCGACTCCGGCTACGAGGCCGGGATGACGGTGCCCCAGACGTTCGACTCGCTGGTGGCCAAGCTGATCGTGACCGGCCGCACCCGCAGGGAGGCGCTGGAGCGCTCGCGCCGGGCGCTGGCCGAGTTCGAGATCGACGGGATGCCGACGGTGCTGCCGTTCCACCGGGCTGTCGTGTCCGACCCGGCCTTCGCCGGTGAGCCGTTCACCGTCCACACCCGGTGGATCGAGACCGAGTTCGACAACACGATCGCGCCCTATGCCGGGGTGCCGGAGACCGCCGAGCCCGCCACCCGGGAGACGGTGACGGTCGAGGTGGGCGGCAAGCGGCTGGAGGTCGTGCTGCCTGCCGGTCTCGGCGCCTCCACCGCTACGCCCTCGGCGAACAAGAAGACCAGGCGGGCCGGAGGCGGCGCGCGGACCGCGGCGGCCGACGGCGACTCGCTCGTCACGCCGATGCAGGGCACGATCGTCAAGGTCGTGGCGGCCGACGGCGACACCGTGACAGAGGGCGACACCGTGGTCGTGCTGGAGGCCATGAAGATGGAGCAGCCGCTGACGGCCCACAAATCCGGCGTCATCACCGGTCTGTCCGCCGCTGTCGGCCAGACGATCACGTCCGGAGCCGTGATCTGCGAGATCAAGGACGCCTGACCGTCACCACCGGCGAGATCGAGGGCAAAGGATTCGCGGCGCGGGCGTGCGGAGGCCCCAACCTCCCCGCACCGCGCCGCCCCTCGACCCCGCCGGGCGGGTAACGTGCGCAGTGAGGAACTTTGCCGACCGCCCGTTCGTCCTCATGGGCGAAGGAGGCTTGCTGCCAATGACCCATTCGCTGCGCCGTGCAGGGGCCGCGATCGCGGCTCTGATCGCCGGTCTACTCGTCGTTCTCGCGCTGTCCCCTGCCGCCACCGCGGCCGCCGCGCCCCCTGACGCTCCATCCGTGCTGGCCCATTGGAAGGACCAGAAGGATCCGCTCTTCGTGCAGTCCGGCTCACCGTTGACCTCCGACGAGCAGTCGGCGATCCGCGATGCGCTGAAAGACTCCAAGAGCAGCATCTACGTGGCCGCTCTGCCTGACGGCACGCTGGCGAGCAACGCCGCCGCCGGGCCTTACCTGATCGAGCTCGGCAAGGCCGTGTCCGCGGCCAAGAGCGGCGAGGTGACGATCGCCGTCCTCGACGGCAAGTCGCTGTTCGCCTCGTCCAACTTCAGCCGCTACACCGGGCAGGCCGCCGACCTGTCCACCCGCAACCACGACAACGTGGCCGACGGCATGAAGGACTTCGTCGAGCGGGTCAACCTGCTGGCGACCAACAAGCGTTCCTCGGCGCTGAGCTCCGGCCCGGTCGGCGGCAGCGGCGGCGGCACCGGCGTGCTGGCCACGCTGGGCGTGCTCGCGCTCGCCGGCGGTGGCGGCTACTTCCTCTACTCGCGTAACAAGAAGAAGAAGCAGGCCATCCAGGACGCCAAGGACCTGGCCGCCGTCAAGCAGACCGTCGAGGAGGACGTCACCAAGCTCGGTGAGGAGATCACCGCGCTCGACACCGACGTCACGCTCGCGGGTCAGGGCGGCAGCCACATCGACGAGTGGCAGCAGGCCCTCGACTCCTACGAGAAGGCCAAGACGCAGCTCAACGCGGTGGAGCGGCCCGACCAGGTGCGCGAGGTGACCCAGACGCTGGAGGACGGCCGCTACGCGCTGGCCGTGGTGAAGGCCCGGGTCAACAACCAGCCGGTGCCCGAGCGCCGGGCGCCCTGCTTCTTCAATCCGCAGCACGGCCCGTCGGTGCGCGACGTGCGCTGGGCGCCGCAGGGCGGCGTGGCGCGTGACGTGCCCGCCTGCGCCTCCGACGCCGAGGCCGTCGAGCGCGGCTTCGACCCGCAGATGCGCGAGGTCATGGTCAACGGCGAGCGCCGCCCCTACTACGACGCCGGTCCCGCCTACCAGCCGTACGCCTACGGCTACTACGGCGGTTTCGGCGACATCATGACCGGCATGTTCATCGGCACCATGATGGGCAGCATGATGGGCGGCTGGGGCATGGGCGGCTACGGCGCCGGCTATGCCGAGGGCATGTCCGACGCCGGTGGCGGAGACTTCGGCGGCGGCGACATGGGCGGCGGCGGCTGGGGTGACTTCGGCGGCGGCGGAGACTTCGGTGGCGGAGACTTCGGCGGCGGCGACTGGTAGTCGGCGTAGCGGTTTCGGGCGCGTCCCCTCCGGGGGGCGCGCCCTTCGCTTTCCCCGGGGCCCTCCCGAAACCCCTTCACGGGCGCCTTCCGGTCCGCACTTAACTTCGTAATTACGTATTATCGGAAATATGAAGCGAGTAGCCGTTCTCTCCGCCCTGGTCATGACCGCGCTCGCCCTGCTCATCGCCCCCGACCCACCTTCGCTGAGCTCCGCGACGACCGGCGACGCCGCCCTGGCCGAGCAGGTGCGGCGCGCCGCCGGGGACGGGGGATACCGGGGGCTGTCGGTGGCCCTCATCGAGAACGGCCGGATCCGGCACGCGGGAGTGGGCGACACCGGCGGCCCCGACCCCCGCCCTGTCGGCCCCGGCACCTCCTACGAGCTGGGCTCGATCACCAAGGCCATGACCGGGATGCTGCTGGCCGACCTGGGCCTGTCCCCCGAAACACCGGTGCGCGAACTGCTGCCCGGCGTCCGGTTCTCCGATCCGGCCGTGGGCTCGGCCACCCTCGCCGAGCTGTCCTCCCACCGGGCCGGGCTGCCGAGCGTGCGCACGACGCCGCTGTCCTTCCTCCGCTCGTACCTGTACATCTTCGGCGGCGCCGACCCGTACGCGGGCGCGGGCCCCCGGGAGGCGCTGGACGACGCTGCGGCCGTCTCCGCCGACGGGCGGGGCGAGGTGTCCTACTCCAACCTCGGCGTCTCGCTGCTCGGCCTGGCGCTGGCCCGGCACGCGGGCACCGACTACGAGACCCTGCTGCGCACCCGGCTCCTGGGGCCGCTCGGGATGACGTCCACCGCCGTCCTGCAGCCGGACGAGCCGCTGCCCGCCGGGCACGCGTACGGCGAGAGCGCGTACGGCCAGGCGATGGACCCGTGGCGCGACCACGGCCACGCCGGCGCGGGCGGGGCCGTCTGGTCCACCTCCCAGGACATCGCCCGGCTCGTCCAGGGCGTCATGGCGGGCACCGCCCCGGGTTCCGGCGCGGCCACGCCGCGCTTGGCCGCCGGCGACGACCGGCGGATCGGCTACGGCTGGTTCACCACCGGCTACGGCGACCGTGAGATCACCTGGCACAACGGCGCCACCGGCGGGCACAGCACCTACGCGGGCTTCGACCGGGCGAGCGGACGTGGCGTGGTCGTCCTCGGCAACACCGGCGCGCCGGTCGACGACCTCGGGCGGCGGCTCCTCGGCGTCGCCCCGCCGGACGGCGACGCGCCGCCCGTCCGGGAGCTCGTGTTCGCGCTCGTCTTCTCCTTCGCCGGGCTGGGGCTGCTCTACTCGGCCTTCCGCAACCCGCACCTCGACCGGGTCGCCACGATCAGCCGGGCGCTCTGGGCGGCCCTGTTCCTCTGGCTCGGCCACCGCGCCGGCGCGTGGGGCCCGGTGCCGCCGTTCGTCTGGGCCGTCGGCGCGGGCGCCTTCGCGGCGGCCGTCGCGGCCGCCGCGACCCGCTGGCCCGCCATGCCCCTCACCGCCAGGCCCCCGTCCTGGCACACCTGGCTCTCCCCGGCCCTCCCGGCCGCCCTGCTCCTCACTCTGGCGGCGTTCCTGGTCCTGTGACGTGACGGCGCGGGTCAGGTGCTGGCTGGCAGGGCGAGGTGCGGGGGAAGGAGGGT
>NZ_LAVL01000106.1 GCF_001083785.1 Nonomuraea sp. SBT364 | reverse complement strand
CCCCCTGGCGGGGCCGCCGCCCCGGCGACTGGCGCGGCTCCCTCGACCGGGCCGCCTACGAGCACGGCGTACGGGCGATCCGCGGCCACATCGAACGCGGCGAGGTCTACCAGGCCAACCTGTGCCGGGTGCTGACCGCGCCCCTGCCGGACGGCGCCGACCCGCTCGCGCTCGCCGCCCGGCTCGCCGAGGGCAACCCCGCCCCCTACGCCGCCGTCGTCCAGGTGCCCGGGCTGAGCGTCGTGTCGGCCTCGCCGGAGCTCTACCTGTCGCGCGACGGCGACGTCGTCGAGTCCGGCCCCATCAAGGGCACCGGCGTCACGGCCGGCGACCTGCTGGAGAAGGACCACGCCGAGAACGTGATGATCGTCGACCTGGTCCGCAACGACCTCGGCAGGGTCGCCGCCGTCGGCTCCGTCGAGGTGCCCCGGCTGTGCGCCGTCGAGGAGCACCCCGGGCTCGTCCACCTCGTCTCCACCGTGCGCGCCAGGCTCGCGCCGGGCGCCGGCTGGCCCGAGCTGTTCGCCGCCACGTTCCCGCCCGGGTCCGTCACCGGGGCCCCCAAGTCGTCGGCCCTGCGCATCATCAATGAGCTCGAACCGGAGCCGCGCGGGCCCTACTGTGGGGCAGTGGGCTGGGTCGACGCCGACCGGGGCACGGCGGCGCTGGCCGTCGGCATCAGGACGTTCTGGATGAGCGGCGGCGAGATCCGCTTCGGCACCGGAGCGGGCATCACCTGGAGCAGCGACCCCCGGCGAGAGTGGCTCGAAACCGAGCTCAAGGCGTCCAGGCTCATGGCACTGGCATCCTCAGGAGGAAATCGATGAACATCCCGGTCTGGGTCAACGGAGAGCTGATCGACCCCGCGCAGGCCACCGTCTCGGTGTTCGACCACGGGCTCATGGTCGGCGACGGCGTCTTCGAGACCGTGAAGATCGTGCGCGGCGAGGTGTTCGCCCTCACCCGCCACCTCGACCGGCTCGCGCTCTCCGCCCGGCGCATGGACCTGCCCGAGCCCGACCTCGACGCGATCGCCGACGGCGTCGCCAAGTGCGTCGGGGCCGCCCCCGCCTGGGCGCTCGGACGCATCCGCATCACCTACACCAGCGGGCCCGGCCCGCTCGGCTCCGACCGCGGCGACCAGGGCACCACCTGCGTCGTCATCGTCGACGAGCAGAAGCTGTTCCCGGCCACGGCCAAGGTCACCGTCGTCCCCTGGCCGCGCAACGAGCGCGGCGCGCTGTCGGGCGTCAAGAGCACCTCCTACGGCGACAACGCCAAGGCCCTGGCCTACGCCAAGGCGCGCGGCGGCGGCGAGGCCGTCTTCGGCAACCTGGCCGGCAACCTGTGCGAGGGCACCGGGTCCAACATCTTCATCGTGCGCGACGGGCGGCTGCTCACGCCGACGCTCGAGTCGGGCTGCCTGGCCGGGGTCACCCGGGCGCTGGTCGTCGAGTGGTTCGGCGCCGAGGAGGTGGACGTGCCGCTGAACGCCCTCTACGGGGCCGAGGAGGCGTTCCTCACCTCCACGACGCGCGACGTCCAGCCGATCAGCCTCGTCGACGAGACCGAGCTGCCGGTCGCGCCCGGGCCGATCACGGCCAAGGCCATGCGCGTCTTCGCCGAGCGCTCGGCGGCCGACCTCAACCCCTGACCCGCCCCCGGGCTTCGGTTGGGCGGCAGCGATCATGAGGCGAGCGGAGACGTGATGACGGGGCAGGACGGGACACCGGCGCGACGGCGGCGGAGCAGGCTGCTGCTGGGCGCGGTGTCCGTCGCGGCCGGGGCCGCCCTCGTGGCCGCGGGTACGGCCTGGTGGCAGGGCGGCGGCGCGCCCGCCGCGACGTCGGCCGTCGTGCGGCCCCTGCCCGCCACCGGGTCGCCGGCCGCCACGACGCCGGACGCGCGCTCGCTCGCCACCGCGTTACGGCAGGCGCTGGCGCGGACCCCGATGGCCGACTTCGCGTACGAGGGCGGGCTGTCGCAGAGCGACTTCTACGCCGACGCCCGGGGCCGCCTGGTCCACGCGCCGGGCGGCGCCGACCTCGCCATGACCGTCACCTCGCCCGCCTCCGAAGGCGAGCCCGCCGAGGTGACCGTCCGGCGGGGCCGCCCCGGCGAGGCCCGGCCGGGCGTGGCCGACCACGCCCGGGTGATCGCCGTCCTGGCCTCCGCCCGGACCGCCGCCGAACTGGCCGACGCCACCACCGGCCTCACCCGTACCGGAGATGTCTACCGCGGGGAGGTGCCGGCGGCCGGCGCGCCGCAGCACGTCCAGCACCTGCTGCGGGAGATCGCCGGCGGGTGGAGCGAGGAGGAGCTGGCGAGGAGCACGCTCGTCTGGACGGTCACGCTCGGCGAGCGGGGCCTGCCGGCGCGGTTCGCCGTGGAGTGGCGGGCGCCGATCCAGGGCGCGGTGCTCACCTCGTCCTGGACCACCGCCTACAGCGGCTGGCGCGCCGGGACGATCGCTCAATAGCTCTTCTGCGTCTGGACGTTGAAGTCGGCCATGTCGACCTCCTTGGCCGGGTCCGTCAGCGGGTCGTCGATCCGCAGGACGTCCAGGCCCTCCCTGATGTCGGCCGAGTACACGTACCCGTTGTAGTAGTAGGCCGACCAGGAGCCCGCGATGCCGGCGTCCTCACCCTCGAACGGGCCGCGCTCGAAGTAGCCGATCTCCTTGGGGTTTGCCGAGTCGGTGAAGTCGAGGAACGACACGCCGCCCTGGTACCACGCCTGGACCATGATGTCCTTGCCCGGCACCGGCAGCAGGGAGCCGTTGTGGGCGACGCAGTTCTCGTCCTCCTGCTGCTCGCGCGGGATCTTGAAGTAGCCGCGCTTGTGCAACTGGCCGTCGGCCAGGTCGTAGATCGCGTCGGCGCCCTTGGTGGCCGGCGTGCCGCGGTCACAGGTGGGCGCCGAGCCGCCGCCGAGCTCGTCGGTGAACAGCACCTTGGTCGCGTCGTTGTTGAACGTCGCCGAGTGCCAGATCTGGAAGTTCTCCTGGTCGCTGACCTGCTGCAGCACCTTGGGGCTGAGCGGGTCGGCGATGTCCAGCAGGAAGCCGTCGCCGAAGCAGGCGGCCGCCGCCAGGTTCTTCTCCGGGTAGGCGGTGATGTCGTGGCAGCCGGTGCCGTTCTCCTGGCCCTGGATGGGCAGGTCGGGCGCGGCCGCCACGCGGGCCGACCCCGGGTCGCCCAGGGGGATCTCGACGATCTGCAGCAGCTTGTGCGGCGGCGGGCAGGTCGTGGACTCCGGCTCGGGCCCCGGCGAGGAGACGTACACGTACAGCTTGTCGTCCTTGGGCACCATCGTGTGCGTGTGCGAGCCGCAGTCGGTGGCCACGGCCGACACGAAGCGGGGGCTGGACTTGTCGCTGATGTCGAAGATGCGCAGCCCTTCCCAGGCGCGCTCCTCGTCGGTCGAGTCGCAGCCCTCGCCGCTGCGCGGCTCGTCCACCGAGAGGATCAGCAGGTTCTCGTACACCGACACGTCGTTCTGCTGCGCCGGGCAGGCCACCTGGCTGACCGTCTTGGGGCTGGTCGGGTCGCTGATGTCGAAGACGGTGAAGCCGCCGAAGTTGCCCATGTACGCGTAGTCGCCCTGGAAGGCCAGGTCGGTGTTCCAGTCCATCGGACCGTTGAGCGGGGCGGAGCGCGGCACGTTCGCCACGTGCTTGACGTTGTCGCTCATCCGGATCTCGCCCGGCGGGATCGCGTCACCGGCCGGCGTCTCGGCCCCGGAGCTGGGCGGCTCGGCCCGCGGTGGTAGCTCCGGGCCCGCCGAGCATGCGGATACGAGCAGAAAGGCCGCACACAAGGCGGCCCCCCGTAGCCTGGCGAAGATCACGCCTGTCCCCCTCGTTTCATAGCTCAGTATGGAAGCTATGCCAGCGAGGTCCGGAATGCGCGCGCTATTGGTCACAGTTCTGACGCTGAACGCCCTGGCAGGCTGCTCGCAGGGGGCGAATCAGCCGTCCGCCGTCGGCACCGGCGCGCCCGTCATCGTGCCCGGAAGCCCCGGCGCGCACGGCCGTACGGCCATGCCCGGAGAGCGTGTCGGCCAGGGGGCGGCCACCCCCGCCGCCGCGGACGTCCGCTTCGCCGAAGGCATGATCCCGCACCACCGCCAGGCCCTGGAGATGACCGGCCTGGTCGCCAACCGCACCCGCACGCCGGCCGTCCGCAGGTTCGCCGACCAGATCGCCCTCACCCAGCAGCCGGAGATCGACCTCATGACGGGCTGGCTCGCCCTGATCGGCCGCCCCGCCCCCGCCCGGCACGCCCACCGGGGCGGCGACGGCTACGGCATGGCCACCGAGGCGGAGCTGAAGGCGCTGCGCGCGGCCGAGGGCGGCGTGTTCGACAGGATGTTCCTGCAGCTCATGATCCGGCACCACGAGGGCGCGGTGAAGATGGCGGGGGAGGAGCTGGCCGGGGGCAAGGACCAGCGCATGCGCATGATGGCCAGGGACGTCTACGCGGGCCAGAGCATCGAGATCGCCCGGATGCGCAAGACCCTGGCGGAGCTGCCCGCCTGACTCAGGACGGCCAGAGCATGTTGGTCAGCTCGGCGTCCAGGTCCATGTAGTCGGTCTCCCGGCCGGCCGGCACCTTCTCGTACGTCCGGTGCAGGAACTCGGTGAGCGGGGCCAGCGGCACCTCGAAGAGCGCCTGCCCGAACGGGGACGTCAAGCTGATGTGCAGGGTCCGCTCGCCGTCGTTGCGCGCCGGCCACACCTGCACGTCGCCGTCGCCGACCCGGCGCACGATGCCCACGGTGAGCAGCTCGCGGGCGAAGATCCACTCGACCGGTTCGTCGTTCCCTACGTGGAAAGCCATGCGGATGGCGTACGGGTCGTCGGCTGTGTAGCTCAGCCCGGCGAGCAGGGGGACGGTACTACGGTCGGGGACCACAAGCCGAAGGCCAAGCTCGGCGGAGACGGTGGTGCTGTTCATCGTCAGCCAAACCTTTTCGTCGTAGGTCCCCTCTACGGGGCTTGCACTGCTCCGGCGCACTTCGCCCTGAGCTATGACGCGGAACGAAGAAACCTGTAGGAAAGATTCCGCTCCGAGGGCCTTCTGTAACGCAACTCACAGCTGGACATTTGGGCATCTACCTGGCTAAACGGCATCAATCGGGTCGTATTTGCAAGGGTTTTGCGTGTTGTGGAGCCAGTCCCGGCGAGCGCACCAAGAACGTTCCTGAGATTGATCACGGTCCGCGTCTACCCGGGACACGACGATGGTATGCCACCGGGCCCTCCTGCTGACGGGCAACCGCCGCCTTTCACCCGAATCCACACGGTCACCTCCCCGTGCCCCCGGCAACCGTTTCGCCAGCGGGGCTCGGAGTGCGGTATGGTTTTCCCCGTCGGCACCGCGAGGAGCCGCACAGGGCGGGCGATTAGCTCAGCGGGAGAGCGCTTCGTTCACACCGAAGAGGTCACTGGTTCGATCCCAGTATCGCCCACCAGCTCAGAGGCCGGTTCCAGTCTTGGAACCGGCCTTTTTGATCTTCCGGGTGACGAACTGAGTGACTTACGGGTCCTCGGATGCGTGGTCCTCTGAGGCAGGGACGATGCGGTCCATGAGCGCAGCCCCTTCCTGCGTCACGGGGGCCCGTCGCCGGCGGAGAGCAGGGAGACGAAGCTGTGCCGTAGTTCGCGCGGAGTCCGCTCCGGGGCGGCTTGGCTGACGTGGCGCCTGCGGAATGATCCCCGCGGGCGCGGGCCGGCTACCTGGAGCGGACCGGCGTGAGCTGACGGCAGGGACCGTTGAAGTAGCGGCCCTGGTTGATGCGGGCACTGATGTCACCAGCGGTGTTCAGCACCATCAGATCGGCCTGGGCATCCCCGCTGAAACTGGCTCCACCGCCGCCCGACGAGCCGCAGTTACGGCTCTCGACGTGGCGCCACGTCCTGCTGTGGCCGGTGTAGGTCGTGCCATTGAAAGTGACGGTCTTGCGCTGCGTGTCCGCGCCGCCCCACGAGGCGGTGGAGCCGGTTGAATAGGCCTGCTCGTAGTGCAGGTGAGGGTGGTTGTTCGCCTCGACGCCCGTCTTGCCGACCTTCCCGATCGTCTGGCCGGCACGGACTCTGTCGCCCTTGCTGACCGCCCGGGAGTCCAGGTGAATCGACGTGGTGAACCAGCCGCCGCTGTGCTTGATCTGGACCAGGTTCCCTCCGTTGTCGTGGAAGAAGGACTGGACGACTGTCCCGTCAGCGGAAGCGACCACCGTGGCGCCGAGTGTGCCGTGCTGGTCCGGTTCTCGGCATCTGGAAGTTCGGCTTGGCTGCCGTCGCCGTAGCGCCGGCCGCGCCCGTCGGGGCCCCCGCCGGCGCTGTAGCCAGGCCCGTCGCCGCGATGGCGACCGCGGCGGCCAGGCTATGGCGTCCTCGCGTCTGGTTGGACGGGCGCCCGCGGACAGGCGGCCGTCAGGTGGGGAGTGCTGGGTGATGTGGAACCCCGGGGGTCGCCCTGAGCAGGCGAAAGGGGTGATCTTCCACGCAGGCAGACGCTACGCATCGGCGGTACGACCTCGGTACGAGCCCGGTATGAACGCGGTATGAACGCGGAGTGCGCGGCAGATGAAGCAAGGGCCGTGGTGTTCTCATGTTGCCGTCCAGCCGTGCAGCCGATGGTGCCTCTGTGACCGTTCAAGGTCCGGGGGCGGCGGCCGGTGACGGCATGCCGTTGACGCTCGGCGGGCAGACACCCGCCGCGGTGAAGTTCGTGATGAACGCGCGATGGGCCGTCGCCCTGCTGCCGCGCACCGGCGTGCGGTCCCTATCGCTGTCCGGCAGCGACTTTTCCTGGCCGGATTCGGCCCCTCCACACTCTCGTGGCCATCCTCGGGGCCGATGGATGGCCGGGTTTCTTCAGCGCGTTCGGCCGGCCTCAGAGTGCGGCTCGCGCTGTGGTCACGGACGGGGTGGCCTGGCGGAGGCTGGTCCGTACGACTTCACGCTGCCGGCGATCGCCGCCGTGATCGCCGTCAGGGCGCAGAATATGGTCGCCAGCCCTGCGGCGATGCCGTTGATCTTGTCGAAGCCGAAGAGGAACTTGAGCTGGGTACCGAAGGGCGTGCCGTGCAGCAGCGGCGCCAACGTGAGGTTCGCCACGACGAAAAGCGCGCAAAGCGCGCACAGTGTCCAAGCGCCGGGAATCCTGCGGGCGACCGTGAACCCCGCTGCGACCAGCAGTGACCCGGCGCCGATGATGCCGCCGAGCACGTTCTGCAGCACCAGGCTGGACCAGTCGTCATGCCTGACGGCGTAGAGGGCGTCGTTGAGCGCGAACCAGACGAGCAGGCCGATGGTGATCAGCGCCAGGACGCCGGCGATCATCGCCGCCGCGGTGTTGGCCTTCGGCCTGGGCGGCGTCGCCAACGGGCTCGGCCCGCCACCCCACGGCGCGGGTCCGCCGACCATCGGCGGCTGACCATGCTGAGGAGGAAATCCGGGCTGCGGCGGATCCGGCTGCATGCGCACTCCCTCGCGCGGTTCGGCGACACAATCTGCCGCCCCGTCATGGTCCGCGATCATCGTAGCGAAGGGTGGCCGTACCCCGTGGGTCTACGGCGAGGTGTTCGTCGAGGGGGGCCTGGCGCCGATGCTGTCGTCGGAAACGTCTCGGTATCGCCCCACAAGTTCGTGGCTCGCCAGGGTCAAGCCTGGAGGAGACTGCGAAGGGCAGACGGACTCGCTGGAGGAGACGTGAGCACTTCCCGCTCGTGCCGCCGCTTCTACGCCAACGGTTCGGCCTGTGGCGTACCGACCACGTACCACGACGGGTGGTGCAGGGAATGCGACGGCTTCACCACCTCCACCCCGGAGCGGAGCGGCCGCACACCCCCGCCCTACCGGTTCGGCGAGATCCGCGCCGTCTCCGACATACCGGTGCGTCCCAATGACGTTGCGGAGATCGTGTGCGTGCACCGCGCACCGCTCAACCAGTTCCGCGACCGCCACCCCGGCACCTCCTACGGCGAGGCCGACACCCAGATCCGCCGCCTGCTGTACGACCTGCTCCGCCACCCCGCGGACGCGAAGGCCACCCGGAGCGTCTCGGGGCAGTGGGCGTTGACCAGCGTCCGCCCGTACGGCTTCAGCGTCCTGCTCACATCTGACGGCAAGGCCGTCACCGGCTACAGCACGAAGCACGCCGAGCGCACCTACGCCCAGGTCAAGGCGGGAGTGCGGACCCGCACCGGAACACCGAACAGCGCCAGGCCGGGCAGAGTCGGCAAGGGCCTGGCGCAACGGGTCCGGGACGGGCTCGTGCCGGAAGACACCGCCCGTGCCGCCGCCCTGGAGAAGGGTGAGAAGGTCGCCGCCGCGTTCGAGCGGCACCTGCGGCGAGCCCTCGCCAAGCGGGAGCCCGCCGACACCGCCGGCGAGGTCCAAGGGGACGAACTACGCGAGATCGTCACGATGGACCCGGACGGCACCGAGGCGGCGGGCCAGCCCCGGTGCGGCACCGGCGGAGGGACGACACCTTGAGCGACGACCGAGTCCATGGCCGGCCTCCTCGCCGCGACCCGGGCGGAACGGCTCCGGTCACGCGAGTCCGCACTGCACGGCCCCAAGATCACCGGTACGCGGGCCGCGGCCCTCGAAGGGTTGCGCCGTCTCGACGGCGTGCACGCCCCCCGGGGGGACGCTTCCGGAGTCGTGGACGGGGATGCCACGCCGATCCGTGAACTCCCGCCCGGCGAGGCGGAACGCCGGCGGAAATCTGCTCAGCGCTGACGGAGCCGCGTTTTGCCTGCTCTTGGCGGCTGTGCTGCCACCGTTGAGTATGAACACGCCGGGGGACGAGCGGTGGCTGGCAGGAATCCGCGACCATGCCGCGCGGCTCGCGTTCCCGGAGTGGGAGCCGCGGCCCGACGACTGGACCCACCTGCACACCGGCGTCTCCGATGACGGCACCCCGTACACCGAGGTGTCGGTCTACCGGGCGGGTGACGGCGGTGGCCATGTCCGCATCTGCTACAGCCGCTTCGCCGGGAACGAGCTGGCCGCGTTCTGGACACGCCTCATGCGTGAAATCGCCGAATAGCTCGGGCTGTTCTCCGCTAGATCGGGATATAGGAAGATCAGGCGTGACGAGATGGGCAGGAGCGCCGATTGGCCGTTCTGACGTGCGCGTCAGAACGGGTCGCGGTGGGGCGACCTGACGTACGCATAGGATGCCGCGCATGCAGCGTCCCCTCGCCCATGGGCTGGCCGTCGGCCTGCTCGCCATCCTCTGGATCGGGCTCGTCGGCGGCGTCGTGCTCGTCTGGCGGAGCGACACCGCCCCGTTCGAGATCTTCGCGGGGGTGTTCTGGAGCTCGGTCTGGTACTTCTGGCTCGGCCGGATCTGGCTGGGCGGGGCGATGGCGATCGGGCTGATGCGCAAGGCTCTCCTCGCGATCTGCCCGATCATGATCGGCGGCTGCGCGCTGGCCATCGGGATCTCGGACGGCGAGGTGTACCCGTCGCAGCTGATCGGGGTCGCCGCCGCGCTGTGCGGCATCGCCGGCGGGCTGCTGCTCGGCCGGGCGGACGTCAAGCGGTGGAGCCTGTCCGTCGTCGAGACGGAGATGGTCCGCCAGCCGCCCGACGGGACCGCCTTCGACCTGCGGGCCGCCGCGCTCCGGCAGAACCGGGGGATGTTCGGCTGTCTGATGATGGTGATCGCCGCGGCCGTACTGATCGTGGTCGGCGTCATCGGCGCGATGCTGCCCGAGGACCGGGGGGTGAACGCCCCCGATTACATCGCCTTCATGGTCGGCGTGGTGCTGGTGGTGGCCATCGGCATCGCCGGATACATCCGGATCAATCTGCGCGCCAAGGCCATGGGCGTACTCGTCGTCACCGAGCGGGGCCTCGACGACCACCCCTGGCCCAGGTTCCGCTCGGCCGCCCTGTCGTACGTGGGCGAAGCGGTGGTCGTGGACGGGGTCCGCAGGTATCCGGGGGCGCGGCTCGACCTGTCCCTGTACGACGAGCCGGACATGCGGCACCGCCCCCTGCCCAACGACGCCCTCCTGCACGGCTCGATCGCGTCGGCGCTGGAGACGCACAGCCCCGACGGCGTGTTCCTCGGCTGGGTCCAGCGGGACAAGGAAGGGTGAGCGCGCAGGCGGGGATCAGGCCGGTCACGATGAACGTTTCACGCCCGCTCGCCCGTCGGCCCTGGTCGTGCCCGTCCCCGCCGCGCGCGAGGGGGCGTACCTGTCGGAGCCGGTGGAGCGGATGCGATAGTGCGAGCACGCGGCCGTGAGCCGGTCCGTGATCTGCGGGTTCACCTGACGATGCCCTTGGAGGAATCGGATGCCCAAGGTACGCGCCCTTCTCGTCTCGGCCGCCCTGGCGACCGGCGTGCTGCTGTCCATGACCACCGCCCCCGCGCAGGCCGACAGCATCCGCTACGCGTACTACATGCAGTCCGACTGCTACAACGGGGGCAACCTGGGCATCCAGTGGGGCTGGTGGACGTCGTTCCGATGCTCCTACGAGAACGCCGGCGGCAGCCAGTGGTTCTGGTTCCTCTACGCCTGAACCGGGCGACGCCCGCGCACCGGGTCAGGCCCGCGTGGGCAGCTCGCCGAGCCGGTGGGCGACGAGGACGGGGCTGTTGTCGGCCTTGTAGTGGAACACCCCGATCGGCGCCCTCGCCGGATCGCCCTTGTCGGTGAAGTCGATCGGGCCGCTCACGCCGTCGTAGTCGATGTCCCGGCCGGAGGCCAGCAGCCGGGCGCAGGTCCCGAAGTCGGTGCACCGCTCGCCGGAGCGGGTCACGCCGGGCATGGCGCGGGCGATGCCCTTCGGGTCGTCGCGGCCCGCGGCGACGGCGGCCAGGGCGGCGACGATCGTCGCGTCGTACGCCTCGGGCGCGTAGGTGAAGTCCGTGGGCGCGGAGTCGACCGAGAGCAACCGTTCCCGGAAGGCGGCGGCCACCCCGGCCCCCGCCTGGGTCGCCCTGACCCCGGTGAGGGTGCCCCGGGGGAAGGCGGTGCCGCTCTGCCCGGAGGACAGGTAACCGTCGGTGAAGTACCACGTGTGGTCATCCGTGCCGAGCCCCTGGCGGACCAGCTCGCGGGCGACGGCCTCGGTCTCGGTGAAGCCGGCGACCACGATCGTGTCCGGGGCCGACGCCCTGATCCTCGCCACCTCGGTGGCGTAGCTCGCGTCGGCGGTGTCGTAGGTCTGGACGCGGACCCGGTCGACGCCACCACGGGCCAGCGACCTGCGGATGTGTCCGCTCAGTCCCGTTCCGTAGGGGTCGTCCAGCGCGAGGATGCCCACCCGCCGGCCACCGTCGTCGCGGATGAGCTCGGCGACGACCTCGCCCTGGATGGCGTCCGGTGCCGCCATGCGGAAGAACAATCCGTCGTCGCCGGCGTGGGTGAGCTGGTCGGAGGTCGCGGTGGGGGAGATCTGCACGACTCCGGCGTTCCTGACCTGGTCGATCGTCGCCATCGACATCGAGGACGTGACCGGACCGATCACCACGTCGTTCCTCCCGGAGATCAGCTCGGCCAGAGCCCGCGTGCCGAGGTCCGGCGAATCGCCCGAATCGACCTCGGTCCCGATCGCCTTCCGGCCGAACACCCCACCGGCCGCGTTGACGTCGGCGATGGCCAGCCGGACCCCCGCGGCCATCGGGCGATGGAAGAACTGCAGCCCGCCGCTCTTGGGCACCAGCGCTCCGAGCCGTAGCGTCCCGTCGCCGCCCACGGCCGTCTGCCCGCCACCCGTGCCGTTCCGGGAGACGGGCGCCGGGGCCCAGGCGGCGACGGCCACACCGGTCAGCGCGAGCACGACAGCCCTCCTGACCAGGACGCTTCCCATGCGCAGGCGGTGACGCGGCCGCTCCGCCCGGCCGAGATCCGCCGGCTCCCGGTCCGGGGTGACCTCGGGGCCGTCAGCGCGGTCGCCGGCCGGAGGCAGGTCCGCCGTGCGCAGCCGTCTGACCGCGTCGGCTGCCGAACGGTTCGCGCTCCGCATCCCGGCCATCCCCACCAGCAGGTCCCGGTAGGCCGTGTCCCAGGCCTGACGATCCGCGAGCTCGCCGGGCAGCGACCGGCCGGTTTGCCCGGCGATACGCAGACAGGTGTCGACGAACACCTCGAAATGCTCCTGGCGCGGGCACACCGGCCGGGTTCTGCTGATCATCCCGTCGATGGTGCTGCGCTTCAGCCGCAACGGCGGCCGGCCCGCGCGGCGCCTCGGCGTAGCGGCGCTGGCCACCTCCAGCTCCCGGACCGACACCTCCACGGCGTCCTTCAACGCCCGCAGCCGCCGGGCGAAGCCCGCTCGCGCATCCGGTTCCATCCCCATCCGGCCGCCCCCGTCGGATCACGTCGCGTCCCTGTCCCCGGAGTGTCCGGTGGTGCCGGACACCCTCCCCTAGTCCGGAGCGCGGTGCCCCGCCTGCGGATACATGGGGGCCCGGACGAAATCGTCCGGCCGCGTCGCCGGACACCCACCCCCGCGGCGAAGGTGATGGACGCAAGCTCATCCACACCTGTGTCACTCGCGACAAGGAGTTCGGGAAACCCATGAGAAGCACACACCTCGCTCTCGCCGCAGCCGGCCTGCTCGCCGGGGCGCTCTCCACCGGAGGCGCGGCCGCGGCGTCCGCCTCGGCCTCGTCGGCCGGGTCCGTCGTCTGGTTCCAGATCATCGCCGAGCACAGCGGCAAGTGCCTGGACGTGGCCCACGCCAGCACCGCGCACGGGGCCGACGTGATCCAGGGCACCTGCGGCGGCCCCGGGTCCACCACCAACCAGCAGTGGCGCATCCAGTACGCCGTCAACAACGACGGCCCCGCCCGCTTCATCGCCCGGCACAGCGGCAAGTGCCTGGACGTGGCCCACGGCAGCACCGCGCACGGGGCCGACGTGATCCAGGGCACCTGCGGCGGCGCCGGCGCGGGCAACAACCAGTACTGGACGCAACGCTCGGTCCCCGGCGGAGCGTGGCCGGGCACCTGGTACCCGGTCCGCCTCGTGGCGCTGCACAGCGGCAAGTGCCTGGACGTGGCCCACGCCAGCACCGCGCACGCGGCCGACGTCGTCCAGGGCACCTGCGGCGGCGCCGGATCCGGGAGCAACCAGATCTGGCGGCTCAAGCCGGTCGCCGTCACGGGGTGAACGGCGTATCACCGACGGGGGACCGGGGCCCGGCCCCGGTCCCCTTCCGCCGCTTCACGCGGGCCGCAGGCGCCGTGCAAGCGGGAACCGGTCCACTAGCGTCGCCGGAACGGACCAGGCCGGCCCTCGGGGCCCGCCTCTCAGCGTGAGGAATCAACGATGGCGTCGACCGTCTTCGGGATGCTCGCCGTGCTCGCGGTGATCGTGGGCGTGGTGATGTTCCTCGTTCTGAGGCGGCGGCCGCACACCCGGGTGGGCGCGTACGCCACGGCCGTGTTCTCGTTCCTGGTCGCTGGGGTGCTCGCCATGGGCCACTTCTCGTTCGCGGGCCTGGAATCGGCGGCGCTGACCACCTTCGCGCCGGCTGACCGCGCGACGGCGCTGCCGTGCGAAGCCACGGTTCTGCGGGCCGACAAGACCGGCAACAAGCTCAACGGGCGTTACATCTGGTGGTTGCGGCTCCGGGTGACCCCGCGAACCGGCAGCCCGTACGAGATCGAACGGACGGCGCGGCTCACCCCGGCCATGGGGGAGCGCCTGGAGCGGGGGAACGTCGTGCTCGCCTGCCTGACGGCTCCCGCGGACCGCACCCGGATCGAGATCGCCGCCCTCGCCTGAGCCTCCGCTACGCGGCGCCGGGAGGGAGCGGTCCGCCGGGTTCGTGACGGTCGGACTGGAGCGCCTGGTGGTGCAGGTCGCGCTGTCTGAACATGTCGATCAGCACCTGGACGGGCATGCCGGCCTCGGTGGGATGCCGGAAGTGCCGGTCGGGCCTGAGGTGGTAGTGGTTGCGGCGCCCCACCCGGATGCGCTCCAGGTAGCCCGCGTCCTCCAGGTCGGACACGATGCCCTGTGCGGCTCTCTCGGTGATGCCGATCCGGGAGGCGATGTCACGAATCCGCACCTCCGGGTCCGCCGCGATCGCCAGCAGCACACGCGCGTGATTGGTGAGGAACGTCCAGGCCGAGCGCCTGCCAGCATCATGATCCATCGCGACGTCATTGTACCGGACGCACGAGTGTCCCCAGAAGCATTTATACCGAAAGATTTTTCCGGTAAACTTCTCCCTATGATGGTGAACGGAACCGGCGAGCCGACTCGGCCAGAGGAGTGTGCCGCCGTCCGTTCCCCAGCGTCAGCGGCCACCGGCCTCGTGCCGCCCGAGCAGGTGCTTTATGTCGATCATCAGTTGCGCATCACCTGCACGATGACGCCCGCCTTGACGACGATCCGGCTCACGGGCGAGATCGACGTCACCAACAGACGCGAGATGCTGTCCACGCTGACCCAGGCCCGGCGGATCGACGACCGGCTCATCGTCGACGTCAGCAATGTGACGTTCGCCGACATCTCGGTCGTCAGGGCGCTGATGGGCTTCGCCGCGGACGGCGCGGCCCAGGTCCGCAACATTCCCGTCCAGATGGCCAGGCTGATGCACCTGCTGAACCTGCCCGCCTTCGACTGACCGGCCGAGCGCGGATCTACTCCCCCCACTTCTTGACGGCCTCGTAGTACGTCTTGGCGAACCCCATGCAGGCCGCGGTCTTGATGGCGTTTCCGGCGGCCCGGCACACGACGGTCATGTCGTAGTAGAACGCCTTGTCCACCTGCGGCTTGTAGATGTCCTGCCAGGCGGACGAGCTGACGAGATGCTTGGTGTTGGCGTACCCGAAGTCGTGACGCGCGCACGGGGTCTTGAAGTTGAATCCGCCGGGCTTGTCCGGGCTGTTGTCGCAGCCGTCGGTCCTCCAGTTGAACTGGTACTGGGCGACCCAGGCCTGGCTCTGGTTGCTGCGCATGAGGGCCCACTCGTCATAGCTGGCCTTCGTGTTCTTCGTGATCGCCTTCGCCTTGGTGGCCCTGGCCGCCTCCGACAGGTCCAGCGACGTGGCGCCGGCCTCCATCGACGTGGTGAACAGCGCCGTGGCGGCGAGGGCGAGCACGGTCATCACCCGGGTGCTTCTCATGGAGGCTCTTTCCGCGAAAGGGATCGACGGCCGATTCCCGGCCGGGGAAAGAGTCGCAGCGGCGTCTGCCGCACCTCAAGAAAACCGTCCCGGAACGGCCCTCGGACATACCGCCCGCATACCGGCGGCCGGCCCGCGGGGCGTTCCTGATCACCACGCACGCCCCGCCACCGGCACGTGCCCATCGCCGACAGCCCGCACGACCCGCCGTGCGCTCGCCGTTCGCGGCGACGGGGTGCCGGGTCCCTGACCGGGGGCTTCTAAGGTGGGGGTGTGCTGAGGGCCTGGAGTGCGGTGGCGGGGGAGTCGGCGGCGGCGCGGGCCGCCGGGGCGGAGCTGGTGGCCCGGTGGAGCGAGCGGCATCGGCGCTATCACGACCTGGCCCACCTGCGAGCCGTCCTGGCCGCGCTGGACCTGCTGGACGACGAGGCCGGCGACCCCGTGGCCGTGCGGCTGGCCGCGTGGTTCCACGACGCCGTGTACGAGGGGCGGCCGGGCCGGGACGAGGAGCGCAGCGCCCAGCTCGCGCAGGCGATGCTGCCGCGCTGCGGCGTGCCGCCCGCGCGGGTGGCGGAGGTGGCCAGGCTCGTCCGGCTGACCGCCGCGCACGACACCGTCGCGCGCGGCGACCGCAACGGGGCGGTGCTGTGCGACGCCGACCTGGCGGTGCTCGGCGGCGACGGCTACGAGGCGTACGCGCGGGCGATCCGCCAGGAGTACGCCCACGTGCCCGACGACCTCTTCAGGCGGGGCCGCGCCGAGGTGCTGAGCCGGCTGCTGGCCGTACCGAGGCTCTATCGCACGGCCGCCGCCCGGGAGCTGTGGGAGGAGCGGGCGCGCGCCGCCATGGCCAGGGAGCTCACCGAGCTCCGCGGGGCTTGCGGCGGCGCAGGCCCGAGGCGATGAGGCGGTGCAGCAGCTCGCGCGAGCTGACCGGGTGCGCGCCGAGCGACACGGCGTGCGCGTGCGCCGTCTCCGGCACGTCGTAGTGGTCGCGGTCGAAGGCCCGCTGGGGCACGCCGAGCAGCACGGCGAAGGCGTGCAGCTCGTCGAGGGAGCTGTCGCTGACGAGGTGCGACCAGAGCAGGCCGCGAGGCCCGGGGAAGTTGGGCGGGTCGATGAGCACCGTCACGACGTCAAGGGTAGGACCCGTCCGCGTACGGTGAGGTCGCCCAGGTCGGCCAGCACGACGTCGGCGCCGTGCGGGAGGCCGGAGCCGTCGCGGCCGACGGCCACCACGAGCCCGAAGCCGCCCCTGCGGCCCGCCTCGATCCCCGGCAGCGCCGCCTCCACGACCGCCGCCCGGGGCGCGGGCAGCGCGAGGCGGCGCACCGCTTCCAGGAGCAGCGCCGGGTCGGGCTTGCCCGGCAGGTTCATCAGCGCCGCGTCGGCGCCGTCGACCAGCACGTCGAACAGGTGCGTCACGCCCGCCGCCCCGACCAGCCTGCGCCCGTGCAGGCTCGCCGACACCCCGGCCGTGCGGGCCCCGCGGCGGCGCAGCTCGTGCAGCAGCGCCACGGTGGCGGGGAACGCGGCGACGCCGTACTTGTCCACCTCGCCGAGGAAGACCTGGTCCTTGGCCAGGCCCAGCCCGTGCACGGTCGGCGCGCCCGGCGGGTCGTCGGCCGCGCCCTCGGGCAGCGTGATGCCGCGCGAGGCCAGGAACGTGCGCACCCCGTCGAGGCGCGGCCGTCCGTCGACGTGGCGCAGGTAGTCGCCGCGCAGGTCGAACGGCTCGGAGCGGCCGCGCAGGAACGCGTCGAAGACGTGCTTCCAGGCGGCCGCGTGGCCCCGGACGGTGTCGGTGACCACGCCGTCGGTGTCGAACACGACGGCGCCGATCGCGGTCAGGTCGATGACAGGCTCGTTCACACCGCGAACGTAACCCCTCTACCAGGCGACGGGTAGCTTCTCCACGCCGTAGACGATGGCCAGCTTGCGCCACGGGATCTCCCCGGCCACGTGCAGGTCGGGGAAGCGGCGCAGCAGCGCCCTGAAGGCGATGCGCATCTCCATCTGCGCCAGCGGCGCGCCGATGCAGCGGTGGATGCCGTGTCCGAACGCCAGGTGCGAGCCCGCGGTCGCGCGGCCCGGCCTGACCTCGTCCATGTCCTCGCCGAGGTTCGGGTCGCGGTTGGCGGCGGCCAGCGAGCAGAGCACCAGCTCGCCCTTCTTGATCTGGTGCCCGTGCAGCTCCAGGTCCTCGCGGGCGAAGCGCGGGAAGGCCACCTGCACGACCGTCATGTAGCGCAGCAGTTCCTCGACGACGTCGTTGACGTAGCCGTCGACCTCGCGCACCTTGGCGGCCTGCTCGGGGTTCTCCAGCAGCCACAGGGTGCCGAGCGCGAGCATGCTGGTGCTGGTGTCGTGGCCGCCGGTCAGCAGGCCGTCGGCCATGCTGGCGAGCGTCCGGTCGTCGAGCTCGTCGCCGTGCTCGCGCAGCAGCTGGCCGAGCAGCCCGTCACCGGGGTTCCGCCGCTCGCGGGCGACCAGGTCCGTCAGGTACGTCATCGCGTCGTTGATCGCCTGCAGCGACGCCTCCGGCCCGGCGGTGAAGTCGAAGCGGTCCGTGCTGAGCTTGACGAAGTCCGCCCGGTCCTCGTACGGGACGCCGAGCAGCTCGCACACCACCAGGGACGGGATGGGGAGCGCGAACTCCTCCATCAGGTCCACCGGCGAGCCCTTGGCCTCCATCCGGTCCAGGTACTCCTCGACCATGGCCTCGATCCGCGGCTCCAGCCTGCGCAGCCGCCGCATGGTGAACTCGGGCGTCAGGTACTTGCGCAGCCGGGTGTGCTCGGGCGGGTCGCGGAAGCCGAGGCCGCCCGGGTCCTCCTGGTTGGAGCCCAGGCCGATGACGCCGGCGAAGTCGTTGCTGAAGCGCTCGTGATCGCCGAGGACGCCGCGCACGTCGTCCCATCGCGTCACCAGGTACACCGTCTGCCCGCCCGGGATCTCCATCGGGAAGACCGGGTGCTCGGTCCTGATGCGGGAGAGCTCTGCGGCCGGGTCGAACCCGTCACGCATGAACTGGACGAGCGGGAACTCTGAGTCTGACATCGAAATCCGTCCTGCTGGGATGCATCGCACCATGTTGGGATAAATCCCTGCATAGATGGTCCCATCCATGACGGGTGGGTCGTGCCCTCCGAAAGGACGAGATTTCATCTCATCTGATGATGAGATTCCGCTCAGCCGACCGCAAGTTCCCTGGTCATCTCGTCCGGCGGCGGCGCCGACCGCTCCACGGCGTGCGACGGCGGCTCGGGCAGCGGCGCCCGCTCCGTCAGGGACGGCGGCGCCGGTCTGGGCCTGCGCGGCTCCCGCACCCCGCCGTCGCCGCCACCGCCGCCACCGCCTTCGCCGCCGTCACCACCGCCGCCGGGGGCGGGTCGTCCTGCCCCGGGCCGTGCGGTCCGAGGGGCCCGAAGCTGGGGACGCCGCTCGGGTAGACGCGGCGCTTGCGCGATCTCTTGCCCACAACCCCTCCAAGAGGCCGACCGCGCTCCATTCTGAGCTCCGAACCCGGCTCACGCGACAGCCAGAAGGTTGCTGTTTGGTACGATCCCGCCGCTTTTCGTGCTGGTGGGACGTACGTGGAAAGACGGGCAAACTGGGGCGGCAGGCGGCGTTTGGCGTACAAGATGGCGACATTCTGCGATGATCTCGTCGTTTGGAGCCCGAGACTGAGCCTCACGGATAGTGACTGATGCCCACATTCGAGGAAATAGCGGCCTTCATCACCGAAAAGCCGCTCGCGACCGCCGTCATCACCCTTCTCGCGCTGGCCGGGCTGGGGCTGGCCTTCCTGGTTCTCAGGGTCGTCTGGCGGGCCACCGCCTGGGTGGTCGCCCGCTACGTCGCGCCCCGCCCGATCGAGGACCTGCTGACCATCGTCGCCGCGTCCATCGCCACCGGCGTGTCCGCCCAGGGCATGTGGCGCTTCTCCGGCGACGTCCTCGGTCTCGACGGGCCGCTCAGGCTGCTGCTGTTCGCCTTCATCGAGGTGGCCATCATCACCTCGGCCGTGCGCGCCCGGCGCAACATGCGCGAGAACTTCTCCGCGGGCATCGACGGCATCGCCGTGTGGGCGCTGACCTGCCTGACCGCCGTGCTGTCCAGCATGGACGCGCGCAGCCTGCCGGAGGCGATCTTCCGGCTGGCCGCGCCGCTGGTCGCCGCCTGGCTGTGGGAGCGGGGCATGGCCATCGAGCGGCACCGCATCCGCGGCACCGGGCGCATCAACTGGCGGCTCACCCCCGAACGGCTGCTGGTCAGGCTGGGGCTGGCCGAGGTCAGCGACCGCACCGCCAGCGAGGTCGACGCGCACCGCCGGCTCACCCGCGTCGCCCTGGCCGCCAAGCGGGCCAAGGCGCTGCGCGAGGGCGGCGGCTCCGAACGCAAGATGCGCGCCGCGCTGGCCAAGCTCGACAAGGCCATGGACCAGGCCGTCGAGCACACCGGCCTGGCCGTCGACCAGGCCCGCCAGGAGGCGCTGCTGGCGCAGATCGCCGCCCTCTACAACACCTCGGCGCTCATCGACGCCGCCCCCCGCGTGCCGTGGGAGCCCGAGGCCGGCCACCAGCCGGTGCCCGCCCGCCCCGCGCTGCCGCCGGCGCTGGCCGAGCTCGTCGACGAGGAGGACGAGGACGTCGACGTGCTCGACGCCACCCCGCAGGTCGTCGACACCGCCCAGCGGGCCGCGCTGATGAGGGCCGCCCGCGCCTACTGGGACCGGCAGATCGCCAAGGGCCTCGTGCCGCGCACCGTCGACATCGCCCAGGAGATCGGCATCTCGCTGGCCACCGCGCGCGAGTATCGTGCCCTGTGGAAGCTGGAGCCGCGGGCCCACGCCCTTATCGAGGCGCTGTTCCACCAGCACGGCATCGTCGACACCGGCGCCTTCCCCGCCATCGCCGACGACGGGCGGGTGCTGACGAAGTCCTGAACGAACGGGGGCGCGAGGGTGCGCGAGCGGACGCTCGAACGGGTCAGGAAGCTGCTGGCCAAGGCCGAGCGCACGGACAACGAGCACGAGCGCGCCACGTTCATGGCGGCGGCGTCGGCGCTCATGGCCAAGTACGGCATCGACGCGCTCGACCCCGCCGAGCCCCGCCGGGCGCCCGGCGACCGGATCGTCACCCTGCCGGGGCCGTGGGCCAGGGAGAAGGCCCGGCTCGTCAGCCTGGTCGCGCAGGCCCTGCGCTGCCGGCCGCTGCTCATCGGGCGGGGCGACGGCGGGCAGCGGGTGCACGTGTTCGGGTTCGCCGCCGACCTGGAGCGGGCCGAGCTGCTGGCCACGTCGCTGCTGCTGCAGATGGCCTCCGGGCTGGCCCGGGTCAGCCCGCCCGACGGGGTGAGCGCCGTGCGGGCCTACCGGCGCTCATGGCTGCTGGGCTTCACCGACGAGGTCTACCGGCTGCTGCGCGAGGCCGAGACCCGTGCCGAGGAGGAGTCGCCCGTCGCCGGCACCGCCCTCGTGCTGGCCGACCGCCGCGCCGAGGTCGAGCGCGCGGTGGCCGCCGCCTACCCGCGCATCCGCCTCAGCGTCCCGCGCACCAGCGGCACCGGCTACCGCGACGGCGTCGCCGCGGGCCGCCGCGCCGAGCTCGGCCGCACCGGCGTGCCCGCCGAACCGGCCCGCGAGCTCACCTGACGGCCGCGGGTCAGCTCAGGGCGGCCGACACCAGCGAGCGGGCCTCCTCCTGGACCTCGGCGAGGTGGCCGGGCCCGCGGAAGGACTCGGCGTAGATCTTGTAGACGTCCTCGGTCCCCGACGGCCGCGCCGCGAACCAGGCGCTCGCCGTCGACACCTTCACCCCGCCCAGGCTCGCCCCGTTACCCGGCGCCGAGGTCCGCACGTCGGTGATGGCCTCCCCGGCCAGCGTGGAGGCCGTCACCTGATCGGCCGACAGCTTCCCGAGCACCGCCTTCTCCTCCCGCGTGGCGGGCGCGTCCACCCGGGCGTAGGCGGGCTCGCCGTACTCGGCCGTCAGGTCGCGGTAGTGCTCGCTCGGCGACCTGCCGGTGACCGCCAGGATCTCCGACGCCAGCAGCGCCAGGATGATCCCGTCCTTGTCCGTCGTCCACGGCGACCCGTCGCGCCGCAGGAACGACGCCCCGGCGCTCTCCTCGCCGCCGAAGCCGAGCGACCCGTCCAGCAGCCCCGGCACGAACCACTTGAACCCCACCGGCACCTCGTACAGCCGCCGCCCGAGCGAGGCGGCGACCCGGTCGATGACGCCGCTGCTCACCATCGTCTTGCCCACCCCGGCGTCCCCCGGCCAGCCGTCGCGGTGCCCGTACAGATAGGAGATGGCGACGGCGAGGTAGTGGTTGGGGTTCATCAGCCCGTCGGGCGTGACGATCCCGTGCCGGTCGGCGTCGGCGTCGTTGCCGGTGGAGACGTCGTACGCGTCGCGCCCGGCGATGAGGGAGGCCATCGCGTACGGCGACGAGCAGTCCATCCGGATCTTGCCGTCCCAGTCGAGCGTCATGAACCGCCACGTGGGGTCGGCCTGCGGGTTCACCACGGTCAGGTCGAGCCGGTGCCGCTCGGCGATCTCCCCCCAGTAGGCCACGCTCGCCCCGCCGAGCGGGTCGGCGCCGATCCGCACCCCGGCCGCCCGGATCGCGTCCAGGTCGACCACCGACGGCAGGTCGTCCACGTACGCGCCGAGGAAGTCGTGCCGCCCGGCCGCCGCGAGCGCCTTGGTGTAGCTGACGCGCGGCACGTTCTTCAGCCCGCCGGTCAGCAGGCGGTTGGCCCGGTCCTGGATCCAGGAGGTGGCGTCGGAGTCGGCGGGGCCGCCGTGCGGCGGGTTGTACTTGAAGCCGCCGTCGGACGGCGGGTTGTGCGACGGCGTGATCACCACCCCGTCGGCGAGCCCGGTCGTGCGCCCCCGGTTGTGGACGAGGATCGCGTGCGAGACGGCGGGCGTGGGCGTGTAGCCGTCGCGCGAGTCGACGAGCACCCGCACCCCGTTGGCGGCGAGCACCTCCAGCGCCGACACCCGGGCGGGCTCCGAGAGCGCGTGCGTGTCGATGCCCAGGAACAGCGGCCCGTCGGTGCCCTGTGCCTGCCGGTATTCGCAGATGGCCTGGGTCGTGGCCAGGATGTGGTCCTCGTTGAAGGCCGTGCCGAGCGACGACCCGCGATGCCCCGAGGTGCCGAACGCCACCCGCTGCGCCACCTCGCCGGGATCGGGCTGGAGCGTGTAATAGGCGGTCACCAGCCTGGCGACGTCGACCAGGTCGGCGGGCTGAGCGGGCTTGCCCGCGCGTTCGTGGGTCATGAGGCCACTTTACAAACGGTCTTCCGCATGGCTCCGGCAACACCCTGAGTGATCAGGTTACACTCGCGGTGCGGCCACTAGAATGGAGTTCTGTAGCTATGCGATTCGGACTTCTGATCAACGAGCCCCAGGGCGACGACCCGCTCGCCGAGCTGAGCGATCGCATCGCCCAGGCGGCGGACGACGGCTTCGACTCGGCCTGGATGTCGAACATCTTCGGCCTCGACGCGCTCACCGCGCTGGCCGTCGCCGGCAGCCGGGCGGGCGGCGGGATCGAGCTCGGCACCGGCGTGGTGCCGACCTACCCGCGCCACCCGGCCGTGCTGGCCCAGCAGGCCATGACCGTCAACGCGGCACTCGGCGGGCGTCTGGCGCTCGGCATCGGGCTGTCACACAAGCTGGTCATCGAGGACATGTTCGGCTACAGCTACGACCGCCCGGCCCGGCACATGAAGGAATACCTGGAGATCCTGCTGCCCGCCACCCGCGGCGAGCAGGTCTCCTACAGCGGCGAGACGCTCAGCGCCAACGTGCGCCTCGGCACCCCGGGCGCCGGGCTCCCGGTGCTCGTGGCCGCGCTCGGCCCGCGCATGCTCAAGCTCGCCGGCACCGTCGCCGACGGCACCGTGCTCTGGATGACCGGCCACAAGACCGTCGCCGGGCACATCGCCCCCACCATCAACGCCGCCGCCGAGGAGGCCGGCCGCGAGCGGCCGCGCATCGTCTGCACGCTGCCCGTGTGCGTCACCGACGACACCGCCGCCGCGCGGGCCCGCGCCAACGAGATCTTCGAGGTGTACGGCAAGCTGCCCTCCTACCGGGCCATGCTGGACCGCGAGGGCGCAGAGGGGCCCGGCGACGTGGCGATCATCGGCGACGAGGACTCCGTCCGCGAGCAGATCGAGGCGCTCGCCCCGGCCGGCGTGACCGATTTCGTGGCCGCCGTCTACGGTGACCGCGAGCGGGCCAGGCAGGTTCTCCTCGGCGCGTCTAAAGGGTGAGCGGCGGGCGCCTGCCTAGACTCCGCAAAGGTGAAGCGCTTGCTGCATGGCATCGACGTGTCCAACTGGCAGGGTTCCGTCGACTGGGCCGACCACGCCCGGTCCGGAGTGGCGTTCGCCTTCGCCAAGGCCACCGAGGGAGGAGACTGGACGGACCGGTGGTTCGCCCGCAACTGGGAAGCCATGCGTGAGAACTGGATCGTCTGCGGCGCCTACCACTTCGCCCGTCCCAAGGGCGACCCCGAGCAGCACGCGCGTCACTTCCTGAACACGATCAGGCAGGCCGGCGGGCTGCGCCGCGGCGACCTGGTCGCGCTCGACCTGGAGGCCAACGACGGGCTCAAGCCCGACGAGGTCGCCCGCTACGCCCGCCGCTGGTGCCGGGCCGTCGAACGGCAGGCGGGCCTGCGCCCGTTCATCTACACCTTCCAGTCCTTCGCCGGCGCGGGCAACTGCGCCGGCCTGGCCGAATACCCGCTGTGGATCGCCAGCCCGCACAAACCGCGCGGCAAACCGGCCGTGCCCGGGCCGTGGCGTGACTGGACCATCCACCAGCACGCCAACAGCCCCGTCGACCGCAACGTGTTCGAGGGCACCCGCCGGGAGCTGACCAGGCTGGGGTACGACCCGCGATAGCATCGGATCTCATCGATCCGCGTGCTATCCAAGGGAGTCACCGTGTCAGCCGAGCTACGCATCACCCTCGCCGGAGCCGAGCGTGTGGTCGCGGCCGGCACGACGGCCGGCGACGCCCTGGAGGCCGACGGGCGCGCCGTCATCGCGGCCCGCGTCAACGGCGAGGCGCGCGACCTGGCCCACCGCCTCGCCGACGGCGACGTGGTCGAGCCCATCGAGGTGTCCAGCGACGAGGGCCGGGCCATCGTCCGCCACTCCACCGCGCACGTCATGGCCCAGGCGGTGCAGGAGCTGTTCCCCGAGGCCAAGCTGGGCATCGGCCCGCCGGTCGACAACGGCTTCTACTACGACTTCGACGTCGACAAGGCCTTCCACCCCGACGACCTCAAGCGCATCGAGAAGCGCATGCGCGAGATCGTCAAGCAGGGCCAGCTGTTCTCCCGCCGTCCCGTCACCGACGAGGAGGCGCGCGAGGAGCTCGCCGGCGAGCCCTACAAGCTGGAGCTGATCGGCCTCAAGGGCGGCGCGGCCGACGAGGAGGCCGTCGAGGTCGGCGCCGGGCAGCTGACCATCTACGACAACCTCGACGCCAAGACCGGCGAGCTCCACTGGAAAGACCTGTGCCGGGGCCCGCACGTGCCCTCGACCCGGTCCATCCCGGCCTTCAAGCTCATGCGCTCCGGCGGCGCCTACTGGCGCGGCAGCGAGAAGAACCCGCAGCTCCAGCGCATCTACGGCACCGCCTGGGAGTCCCGCGACAAGCAGGACGACTACCTCAAGCTGCTGGAGGAGGCCGAGAAGCGCGACCACCGCAAGCTCGGCGCCGAGCTCGACCTGTTTAGCTTCCCGCCGGAGCTGGGCAGCGGGCTGCCGATCTTCCATCCCAAGGGCGGGATCATCCGCAAGGAGATGGAAGACTACATGCGGGCGCGGCAGGCCGAGGCGGGCTACGAGTTCGTCAACACGCCGCACATCACCAAGTCGTCGCTGTTCGAGACCTCCGGCCACCTGCCGTGGTATGCCGACGACATGTTCCCGGCCTTCGAGCTGGAGGGCGTCGAATACCGCGTCAAGCCGATGAACTGCCCGATGCACAACCTGATCTTCCGGGCGCGCGGCCGCTCCTACCGCGACCTGCCGCTGCGGCTGTGCGAGTTCGGCTCCGTCTACCGCTACGAGAAGTCCGGCGTGGTGCACGGCCTGACCCGGGTGCGCGGCATGACGCAGGACGACGCGCACATCTACACCACCCGCGAGCAGATGGCCGACGAGATCAAGTCGCTGCTGCGGTTCGTGCTCAGCGTGCTGCGTGACTTCGGCCTGTCCGACTTCTACCTGGAGCTGTCCACCCGCGACGACTCCGAGAAGTTCATCGGCGACCCCGCCGAGTGGGAGGAGGCCACCGAGGCGCTGCGCCAGGTGGCGACCGAGTCGGGGCTGACGCTCAAGGACGACCCGGGCGGCGCGGCCTTCTACGGGCCGAAGATCTCCGTGCAGGCCAAGGACGCCATCGGCCGCACCTGGCAGCTGTCCACCATCCAGCTCGACCTCAACCAGCCCAAGCGGTTCGGCCTGGAATACCAGGCGGCCGACGGCAGCCGGCAGACCCCGGTCATGATCCACCGGGCGCTGTTCGGCTCCGTCGAGCGCTTCCTCGGCGTGCTCACCGAGCACTACGCGGGCGCCTTCCCGCCCTGGCTGGCGCCGGTGCAGGTGGCGGGCATCCCGATCGCCGACGCGCACGTCCCCTACCTGCAGGACGTGGCGAAGAAGCTGCGCGAGCGCGGCATCCGCGTCGACATCGACGCCTCCGACGACCGGATGCAGAAGAAGATCCGCAACGCCCAGAAGTCGAAGGTCCCGTTCATGCTCCTCGCGGGCGACGACGACATCGCCAACGGCGCGGTGTCGTTCCGCTATCGCGACGGAGAGCAGAAGAACGGCGTTGCGGTGGACGAGGCGATCGACGAGATCGTCAACGCGGTCGAGCGCCGCGTCCAGGTCTGACCGGCCGACGACCGGCCGTCACCGGCTGAAGAGGCGGAAGGCGATCGCCGGGCGGCCACCGAACCGCCCGGCCGTCTCGGAGGTGTAGCCCTCGATGAGCGAGCGCGCGTACACCTCCGGCGGGTCGGTGCTCAGGGCCTCGATGTAGGCGCGGTGCTCGGTCAGCGACCGGATGCCGGCCTCGAGGCCCGCCGTGACGTCGACCGCGTGCGTGGGGTCGTCGGTGCCGGCCACGGCGACCCAGCGCACGCCGTCCCAGGGCTCGGCGCCGAGGTCGGGGAAGATCCAGCGGTTGCCGGCGTCGGCGGCGGCGTCGAGCGTGGCCCGGCCGACGGCCCGATGGTCGGGCGTGTTCCAGTAGGTGCCGCCCCAGGTGTCGGCGAAGTTGAGCGTGATCAGCAGCTCCGGCCGGTGCCTGCGGATGGCCGCGGTGATGTCGCGGCGCAGCGCGAGACCATACTCGATCACCCCGTCGGCGTGGTCGAGGAACTCCACGGACGTCACGCCCACGACGGCCGCGCTGGCCCGCTCCTCCCGCTCGCGCAGCGGGGCGGCCTCGGCCGGGGCCAGCGTGTCGATGCCCGCCTCGCCCTTGGTTGCCACCAGGTAGGACACCTCGCGGCCGTCGCCGGTCCACGTCGCCACGGCCGCCGCGCAGCCGTACTCCAGGTCGTCGGGGTGAGCCACCACGGCGAGCGCGCGCCGCCAGTCGCCGGGCATGGGTTCGAGCTGATCCATGTCCTCACCCTAGAACGTACGATGGCCAGCGGGGCGAAGGGGGACAGCGATGGAGCAGGCGGCGGAGACGATCGCGGCGGGCGATCAGGCGGCGTTCGCGCGGCTGGCCGAGAGCTACCGGCACGAGCTCCAGGTGCACTGCTACCGCATGCTCGGCTCCTACACCGACGCCGAGGACATGGTGCAGGAGGCGCTGCTGAAGGCGTGGCGCAGGCGGGAGACGTTCGAGGGGCGCTCGTCGTTCCGCGCGTGGCTCTACCGGATCGCCACGAACGTCTGCCTCGACGCGCTGGCCGGCCCGCGCTCGCGCGAGGTCGTGGTCACCGTGGGCGCGGCGCCCGCCGAGGTGCCGTGGCTGCAGCCGTACCCGGACCGGCTGCTCGACCTGGCCGGGCCGGGGGAGGGCGAGCCTGACGCGCTCGCCGTCGCCCGCGAGACGATCGAGCTGGCCTACCTGGCGGCCATCCAGCACCTGCCGCCGCGCCAGCGGGCCGTGCTCATCCTGCGCGACGTGGCCGGCTGGCCGGCCGAGGAGACCGCGGGCGCGCTGGAGCTGAGCGTGGCGGCGGTCAAGAGCGCGCTGCAGCGCGCCCGCGCGACGCTGCGCGCCCACCTGCCGGAGCGGCGCGCGGAGTGGGGCCCGGCGACCGAGCCGAGCGCGGAGGAGCGCGCGGTCCTGCGCCGCTACATGCGCGCCTCGGAGGCGGGCGACCTCACCGCGCTGGCCGCGCTGCTGCGCGAGGACGCCCGCCAGACGATGCCGCCGGCCACGCTGCTGTACGACGGCCGCACGGCGATCCTCGGCATGTGGGCCCCGGTCACCGAGGGTCCCGAGGCGTGGGGCGAGTGGCGTTCGCTCGCGGTGACGGCCAACCGGCAGCCCGCCGCCGCCAACTACGTGCGGCGGCCCGGCGAGACGTCCTTCACGGCGGTCAACCTCGACGTGCTGCGGGTCGAGGACGCCCTGATCGCGGAGATCATCACGTTCGGCCCCGAGCTGTTCCCCGCCTTCGGCCTGCCCGCCACCCTCTGAAGATTTCTCCCAGGAGACCGATTCCTTTCCCCGCGCCCCGCCGTCATACGGGCATGACTATCGACATGCAGCTCAAGGCCCTGGACCGGCTCGTCGGCACCTGGCGGGTGACCGGCGGAGCGGAGGGCACCGTCTCCTACCGCTGGATGGAGGGCGGCTTCTTCCTCGTCCAGGACGTCGACCTGGTCCAGGACGGCCAGCCCGTCAAGGGCGTGGAGATGATCGGCCGCGAACGCGCGTTCGGCGCCGACAAGCCGAGCGAGGACATCAAGTCCCGCTACTACGACAGCCAGGGCGCCACCCTCGACTACGTCTACGAGCTCGACGGCGACACGCTCACCATCTGGGGCATGGAGAAGGGCTCGCCCGCCTACTACCGGGGCACGTTCTCGGCCGACGGCGACACCGTCACCGGCGCCTGGGTGTACCCGGGCGGAGGCGGCTACCCGTCGGACATGACCCGTGTGAGGTGAGCCGCGCCGGGGTGGACGCGGCCTGTGGTGAACTGGGCTCGTGCGCGTCGCCCTGGTCGTCCTCGCCGTGCCGGTGCTGCTGGCCGCCCTGCTCTGGCTGTTCCAGCGGAAGCTGATCTACCTGCCCGACCGCGGCCCGGTGCCGCCGGCCGGGCAGGTGATCCCGGGCGCCCGCGACGTCGTCCTGACCACCGCCGACGGGCTGCGGCTGGCCGCCTGGCACGTGCCCGGCGACCACCCGGTGACCGTGCTGGTCGCGGGCGGCAACGCCGGCAACCGCCTGCACCGCGCGCCGCTGGCCAGGGCGCTGGCGGCGCACGGGCTGCCGGTGCTGCTGATGGACTACCGGGGCTACGGCGGCAACCCGGGCAGCCCGGACGAGGAGGGGCTGTTCCAGGACGCGCTGGCGGCGAGCCGGTTCGCCGGCGACGGGCCGGTGATCTACTTCGGGGAGAGCCTGGGCGCGGCGGTGACCACCCGGCTGGCCACCGTGCGGCCGCCCGCCGGGATGGTGTTGCGCTCGCCGTTCACCGACCTGGCGGCGGCGGGGCAGGTCAACTACCCGTTCCTGCCGGTGCGGGCGCTGCTGCGCGACCGCTTCCCGGTCACCGGGAGCCTGGCCGGCGTGCGGGCGCCCGTCGTGGTCGTGTACGGCACCGCCGACACGATCGTGCCGCCGGAGCAGAGCAGGGCGGTCGCCGGGGCCGCCGGCGGCCCGGTCACCGTCGTCGAGGTGGCCGGCGCGGGCCACAACGCCCCGGCCTTCCTGACCGGCCCCGAGCTCATCGGGGCCGTCACGGATCTGGCCGACCGGATCCGCGGCCCCCGCTGAATCTCCGCGGCGTCAGAACGGCTCCTCGTCCGGGGGCTCCTGCGCGGCGCGGCCCTCGCCCGGGAGGCGGACGTCGTCGACGGTCACGTTGACCTCCATGACCCGCATGCCCAGCATCCGGCTCACGCTCCCGGCCACGTTCGCCTTGACCTCCGCGGCGACCTCCATCACCACGTGGCCGTACTCGACCACGATCGTCAGGTCGATCGCCACCTGCCGGTCGTGGATCTGCGCGCTCACGCCCTGGTTGCCGCGCCGCGACCCGATGCCGATGCGGTCGCGTACGGACTCGAAGGCGCGCGCGAGGTCGCCGCCCATGTCGGCGACGCCCGGCACCTCCTGCGCCGCCAGCGCCGCGACCTTCTCCACCACCTCGTCGGCCACCGTGATGCGGCCCTTGACGGGGGCGGGGGGGGGGGGGACGCCCTCCCGTAACCGGGCGCGGGGGGCGGCGCCGGTCAGCGGGACCGACTCCGCCGCGTGTATCTCCCGGTAGTAGGCGGCGGGGCGGCGGATCGTCTGCGCCGCGGTGTTGACCAGGATGTCCAGGGGGTCGAACCGGTCGTGCACCGCGTCCAGGAGGCCGGCGACGCCGGGGAGGGCGAGGAGGGC
>NZ_LAVL01000105.1 GCF_001083785.1 Nonomuraea sp. SBT364 | reverse complement strand
GCGGCTGCCGGTCGAAGGGCGCCTCGATGGCGGGGGCGGGATCGTCCGGCTCGTGGCGGATGACCGAGGGGAACGGCAGCGGGTCGGCGGCCAGCGGCGGCACCGGCTGCAGCTTGGCCACGCGGGGCGTGAACGGCGTGACCGTGGTGTCCTCCACCACGGGGTCCGGGTCGAAGTCGGCCGACGACAGGCGCAGCGCCTCGTCGTCGTGCGGGGTGACGTGGCGGCGGCGCGGGTCGAAGAGCCATTCGGCGTGCCTCGTGTGACCGTTCCACACGTAGCCGAGCTTGACCCGCCACAGGCCGTCGTCGCGCTTGGCGGAGTCCCAGTCGATCTCGTCGGTGGGCACGCCGCGCCGGTTGAGGCGTTCGGCGACGAGTTCGCCGAGGGTGGGGCCGGGCGAGGACTCGCCGGGCATGCGCACGGTGACGCGCTGGGCCTGCTGGGCGACGTATTCGCGCTCCTGGAGGACCGGGCCCTCGAACCAGCGGACACGCTCGACCGGGATGCCTGCGGTCGCGGCGATCTGTTCCGCGGTCTCACCGGCTCGGATGCGGGCCTGGATCTCCTTGGGACGCAACGGGCTCTCCACTTCGATCTCGTACTGGCCGAGACGGGAGAAGTTGCCGCGGACGGCAGCACGGAGCCGGTCGTCCACGGGGAGTGTGAAGCGCGTGCCCCGTCCGGCAGTAGCCAGCACGAGGTAGGTGCCGTCCTCACTCACCGCGACGAGTCGGAGCTCCTGCATGCGAGTCCCTTCGTCAGCGTCGCCATTCTTCCCCCGGACCCTTGAGTCTCTCGCGTGTGCCGGTTGCCTGCCAGCACCGTACCCGGCATGTCCGAACATCGCCTTCCTGGGATAGCCCGGAGGCGATGTGACGCCGGTCACATTTGACGAATCCATCCCCTTCAGAGCCCGCCGGTGCGCAGGAGGAGGTTAGAGGTCCTCGACGGATTCTGGCGAATCGCTGGGCGCGTCGCCGTGCACTTGAGCCAAGTGGTCAGATCCGCCGGATTCGCGCCCGGATGGAACTCCAGATATCTGGCGGCGGCGCCGGCGAGTCGCGGGGCGGCGGCGGTGTAGGCGGGCTCGCCGGGTGCGGCCCGGCAGGCGCCGGGACCGGCGGCGGTGACGAGCACGCCGGATCTCACCAGGGCGCGCATGGCGGTGGCGAGCGCGGGGGAGCCGGCGGTGTCGAGCTGGACGCTGGTGACGGCCGGGCCGCGCGCGTGCCGGCGGACCCAGTCGAGCCCGGCCAGCACGTCCGACAGCGTGCCGGTGCCGCCGCAGCCGAGCGTCCGCACGGAGGCGATCCTGGCGTGGGGCGCGGCGGCGGCGACGGCGCGGGCGACGCGGGTGCCGTGCCCGGTGCAGTCGTGGCCGGTGCCGCCCGTGGCGTCGAAGGCCCGCCAGGCCCGGTCGCCGAGCCGGGCCACGTCCACGCCGCTGTCGACGACGTACACGGTGACGCCACGCCCGGCAGGGGCCCGGGCGGGGAGGGCGGCGCGCCCGGCCGCGGGGCGGATCTCGCGGTCGGGTTCGAGCGCCAGCACGCGCGGGTCGGCGCGCAGCTCGGCCTCCTCGGCGGCGTTCAGCATGGTGGCGAAGCCGGGCAGGGCGGCGGTGTAGTAGCGCCGCACCCGACGGCGCACCTCGCCGACGAGGTCGCGGGCCGCCGCCCGGTCACGGGCGGTGACGATGTACGGGCGCGCCGGTTCGGCCCGGAGGGGCCGGGCGGCCAGGCCGGAGGCGGGCGTCATGAGGGGGACAGCGGTGGTGACGGCCGTCGCTGCGGCGGTGACCACGGCCGCCGCGAGGTACAGGGAGGGCAGGCCGAATCGTCGGGGCACGAGCGAAGAGGGTGCCGGTCGCGGGCCCCTCAGGAGGTACGGGACACGCGATCCCGTCGATTCGCCAGCCGGTTCTTTACCAAAGGCTTAGCCGAGGACCGTGTCCAGGTAGTCGTTGGCGAACAGGCGGCCAGGGTCGAGCCGGTCGCGCAGCGCCAGGAAGTCGGCGAAGCGCGGATAGACCGTGGCCAGGTAGGCGGCGTTCCGGGTGTGCAGCTTGCCCCAGTGCGGCCGCCCGCCGAGCCGGGTCATGATCTCCTCGACGCCCTCGAAGTAGGCCGGGTTGGGGGTGGGCCGGTAGATGTGGCAGGCGACGTAGGCCGTCGGCCGGCCGTACGCGGTGGACAGCCAGGCGTCGCTCGGCGGCGTGACCCGTACCTCGACGGGAAAGGTGATCTTCCAGTCCATCCGCTCGATCAGGTCGCGCGTCTCGCGCAGCGCCTGGCCGAGCCGCTCGCGAGGGACGGCGTACTCCATCTCCAGGAAGCGCACGTCCCGCCGGGCGGTGAAGATCTTGTACGAGGTGTCCACGGAGGCGGAGTCGCCGAGCGCGGAGGCGCTGACGGCGTTGATGCGCGGGATCAGGCCGGGGAAGCGGGCGCCGGTGGCGCACGCGGCGCCGAACAGCGTGTTCTCCAGGAAGACCGCGTCCAGCCAGTGCCGGAACGCGCCGGGCGGGCTCGCCGGGCCGGGATGCCGGTTGTTGGTCTTGACCAGGCACGCGTCGGTGTGCGGCAGCCAGAAGAAGTCCAGGTGCTCGTTGCCCGAGGTCAGCTCGCCGAGCGAGTCGAGGATGCGGCTCAGCGGCATCCGCCGGCGCTCGTTGCGCAGCAGGAACGCGGGCTCGGTCCGGAAGGTCACCGCGGTGAGCACGCCGAGCGCGCCCAGGCCCACCCGGGCGGCGTCGAACAGGTCCTCGCCGGGCCCGGCCGTGGTCACGGTCCCGTCGGCGAGCACCAGCTCAAGGCCGGTGACCTGGTCGGCGAGGCCGCCGGTGTCGCGGCCGGTGCCGTGGGTGCCGGTCTGGATGGCGCCCGCGACGGTCTGCTCGGTGATGTCGCCCATGTTGGCCAGGGCCAGGCCGCGCTCGCCGAGCAGCTCGTTGAGCGTCCTGAGCGGGGTGCCGGCCAGGACGGTGACGCGGCCGTCCTGCCAGGAGGCGACGCCGGTCAGTCCTTCGGGGCGCAGCATGAGGCCGTCGGTGAGGGCCACTCCGGTGAAGGAGTGGCCCGTCCCCACCATGCGCAGACGCCGCCCGCTCGCGGCCGCGTCGCGCACGGCCCGGACGACGTCGCCGGTGGAGGTGGGGGCGCGGACCTCGGCGGGTTCGATGGCCTGGTTCCCCGCCCAGTTGATGAAGGCCACGCGCGCACCCCTGTCGTTCGGCTAAACGCGAACGATACTCACTTCTCCCAGCCCTCGGGGAGGGGGAAGGCGTCGCCGGGCTCCAGGTTCTCGTGCTTGACGATGTCGGAGACCTTGACGAGGTGGTAGCCGTTCTTCTGCAGCGTCTTGATGATCGACGGCATCGAGTCGACGGTCTGCTTCACCCAGTCGTGCATGAGGACGATGCTGTCCTGCTTGGCGACCGTGAGCGTCTGCTTCTTGATCGACTCCTCGTTCTTGGTCTCCCAGTCACGCGAGCCACCGGTCCACAGGATGATCGGCATGCCGAACTCGGCCGCGACCTCCGAGGTCGTCAGGTCGGACAGGCCGTACGGGGGACGCAGCAGCTTGGGCTCGACGCCCGCCGCCTTCTTGATCGCGTCGTTGGTCCGCTGGATCTCGGACCGGATCGCGGGGGCGGTCATCTTGGTGAAGTCGGGGTGCTTGTAGCTGTGGTTGCCGATCTCGTGCCCCTCCTCCACCATCCGCTTGACGTAGGAGGGACGGCTCTTCACGTACTGGCCTTCGAGGAAGAACGTCGCCTTGGCGTCGTACTTCTTCAACGTGTCGAGCAGCGTGCCCGCGTACTTGCCCGGGCCGTCGTCGAAGGTCAGCGCCACGCACTTGACCTTCGTGCAGTCGACTTCCTTCTCGGCCGGGGCGGCGAGCGCCGGGGCGGGGGCGAGGGCGACCGTGACAGCCGCGATGGCCAAAAGTGAGCTGAGATGTCGGGACATAAGCAAAGCTTCCAATGTGATGGATGTTGCGAGGGATGTCTCGACCGTAGCGGATCAGCTCTTGGCCGGTGAAGGCGCTTCGGGAAGTCTCAGCAAACCCGAACCTGCGATCCCGACGACGACCGCGAACAGCGCGCAGGCCAGGGAGAAGCCGTAGGCGTTGGACGGGCCGAACATCTCGGTGAGCCTGCCGCCCGCCCAGGCGCCCAGCGCGACGCCGAACCCGATCGACGTCGAGATCCACGCCATGCCCTCGGTGAGCAGCGACGGCGGCACCAGGCGTTCGGTGAGCGAGAAGCCGGTGATGAGCGTCGGTGAGATGGCCAGCCCGGCCAGGAACAGCCCGACCGCCATGACCGGCACGTCCCCGATGAACATGATCGGCAGGAGCCCGACGACGAACACGCCCAGCGCGCGCACGAACCGGCCGCGCAGCGAGATCCGCCAGTGCCGCGAGCCGAACCACAGGCCCGACACCATCGACCCGCCCGCGAAGGCGGCCAGCAGGAACCCGGAGGCGCTCTTGGCCCCGTGCTCGGTCGCGAACGCCACCGTGATGAGGTCCACCGAACCGAACACCGCGCCGAGGCCCAGGTAGACGCATGACAGCAGGGCGATGCCGGGGATGCGGATCGGGCTGCCGCCACCGCTCCTGACCGGCTGCACGGGCGGCTGGGTACGCCGCTGCAGCGCGAGCGCGATCGAGCCGGCGAACATGCACACCAGCGCCACGACGAGCCCGGCGAACGGGTTGACGGCGGTGGCCAGCACGGTGACCAGGGCCGGCCCGGTGACGAAGATCACCTCGTCGATGACCGACTCGAACGCGAAGGCCGTGTGCAGCTTGGCCGAGCCGCCGTGCGCGTGCGACCAGCGGGCCCGCACCATCGAGCCGAGCGACAGCGACGTGGCCCCGACCAGCAGCGCGGAGACGTACAGCGTCCAGTCGGGCAGGCTGAGGGCGGCGCTGAGCATGAGGCTGGTCAGGGCGAGCGCGTTCAGGGTGGCGAAGGGGACGATCACCCGGTTCTGCCCGAACCGGTCGGTCAGCCGCCCGGACAGCGGGGCGGCGATCGCGAAGGCCACGTTGCAGGCCCCGGCCACCGCGCCGGCGATCGCGAAGGAGTCGGTGACGCCCTGGATGAGCAGCACGATCCCGATGCCGAGCATGGACATCGGCATCCGGCCGACGAACCCCGCCAGGACGAAACCCTTGACGCCGGGCCCTTTGAACAACCCCCGGTAAGGCCCGACCATCCGCGTTTCTCCTTACTGTGCCGACACACCCTTGCGTATCGTCTGTCCGGACCGCAACCTGTTTTGCGGCACGTGGGTTAACGTGTCCCGCGTGTCCGGTCTTCCCTCTCCACGCGGCGTACTGCTCATGGTCGTCGCCGTGCTCACCGTCACGCTCGCGGCCGGCGGCGTCGTGCTGCTCCTGGGCGAGGACCCGTTCGAGACGCCCGCGGCGCCCGAGCCGCGGACGGTGCGGCGGGAGACCCAGGCGCTCGACAAGCTCGTTCCCACGACGGCTCCCGTCAAGGACTTCGGTGAAGGGGGCGCCGGCGTCACACCCACCCCGCCCCGGGTGCTCGCCATCGCCTCCGGCACCGTGCCCAGGCAGGCCCGCCACGCGCTGTCGGCGCTCAAGCACGTGCAGAAGGCCGTCGTGGTGGACGCGGGCTCGGTCAAGGTGTCGGGCACCGGGCTGAACCTGCTCGCGGTCGACCCCGCCGACTTCCGCTCCTGGACCCCCAAGGCCGTCGCCGACCAGCCCGGCGTGTGGAGCGCGCTGGCCAGGGGCGAGTTCGTCGCCGACTCGGCGGCCATGCGCAGGTACGGCCTCGCGCTGGGGGCCTACTACCAGGTGGACGGCGGGCCCCGGCTGCGTGTGGGGGCCTCGGCCCCGCTGGGGCTGACCGGGGTCGACGGCCTGGTGGGCACCGACCTGGGCCGCACCCTCGGGATGGCGCAGGGCGTGGCGGTGCTGCTGCACGGCAAGGATGGCGGCATCAGCGAGAAGGGCGTGCGCAAGGTGCTCGGCAAGGGCAGCCAGGTCGTCATGCTCGGCGAGGCCCGGCGTACCGGCGAGAAGCGGGAGCAGCCCGCGACGGCCACGGCCGCGCGGCCGGGCAGCTACCTGGAGCTCTACAAGGTGTCGGCGACCCGCTGCCCCGGCCTTTCGTGGACCGTGCTCGCGGCGATCGGGCAGGTCGAGAGCGGGCACGGGCGCAACAACGGCCCGTCCAGCGCGGGCGCGCTCGGGCCGATGCAGTTCATGCCCGCCACCTGGAAGGCGTACGGGGTCGACGGCGACGGCGACGGCGAGCGCGACATCTGGAGCCCGTACGACGCGGTGCCGGGGGCGGCCAACTACCTGTGCAGGACGGGCGCCGGTCAGGGCGGCGAGAAGCTGCGCAAGGCCGTGTGGCACTACAACCACTCGTGGGACTACGTGAACAAGGTCCTGGGCATCGCCGAGGCCTACGCCCGCGCCTACGCCTGACGGCGGCGCGGCGCCGGGCAGCAGGTCAGCGCACAGGCGACCGGCTCGGGCTCGTCCATCAGCTCGCGCACCATCCGCACGAACGCCGGATGGGTGCCGGCGGTCGCCGCCCGCTCCATCGGCAGCCCCAGCTCGGCGGCCACCTGGCGGGCCTCGGTGTCGAGGTCGTAGACGACCTCCATGTGGTCGGAGACGAACCCGATCGGCACCAGCACCACCGAGCCGGCGCCGGTCTGCCGCAGGTGGTCGCAGACGTCCGGCTCCAGCCACGGCACCTGCGGCGGGCCGCTGCGCGACTGCCACACCAGGTCCCACGGCTCGTCGCGGTCGAGCGCCTCGCTGACCAGCCCGGCGGTGCGGCGCAGCTGCGCCTCGTAGAGCCCGCCCGCCGGGCCCGCGCTCTCGGCCATGCCGACCGGGATGCTGTGCGCGGTGAACACCAGCCGCGCGTCGTCGCGCCCCAGCCGTTCCAGCGCCTGCCGGGTGTGGTCGGCCATCGCCTCCACGAACGACGGATGGTCCCCGAAATGCCGCATCTTGACCAGCTCGGGGCCGCCCTCGAAGGAGATGCGGTGGATGTCCTCGTAGTACTGCCTGCAGCTCGAATAGCCCGCGTAGGCCGAGGTGGCGAAGACCGCCGCCCTGCGCACCCCGTCGGCGGCCATCCGCTTGACCGTCTCCTCGCCGAACGGGTGCCAGTTGCGGTTGCCCCAGTAGACGGGCACCCCGGCGACCGGGCGTAGCGCCTCGACCAGGTCGCGGCACTGCTGGTTGATCGGGCTGACGCCGCCGAAGCCCTGGTAGTGCTCGGCGACCTCCATCAGCCGCTCCCGGGGCACCCCGCGGCCCCGCACCACGTTCTCAAGGAAGGGCAGCACGTCGCCGGGGCCCTCGGGGCCGCCGAACGACAGCACCAGCAGCGCGTCGTAATCTCCCACGTGAGCAACCTTATGCGCGCGTGCCGGTGGTCCTTTCACGAGGTAGGTTCGGACGGGTGACCGCATTTGACGACATTCGCGAATATGTCGCGATTCCCCGAGTTCTCTCCCTGAGGCTCTCACCTGACGGCTCCCGCCTCGTGTCGGCCGTGCAGTCGCTCAACCCCGACGGGAAGTCGTACGGCACCGCGCTGTGGGCCGTCCCGCTGGACCGGGAGCCGTACCGGCTGACCAGATCGGCCAAGGGAGAGACCCAGGCGCACTTCACCGACGCCGGTGACCTGCTCTTCTCCTCCGCCCGCCCCGACCCGACGGCGAAGGACGCCGGGGACGAGGTGCCCGCGCTGTGGCTGCTGCCGCGCGACGGCGGCGAGGCCCGCCAGGTGGCGGCCCGTCCCGGCGGCGTCGGCGCCTTCCGCACGGCCGGCGACGTGGTGGTGTTCGCCTCCGACGTGCTCGACGGCGACGCGGCCGGCGAGGAGGAGCGGCGCAAGGCCCGCAAGGACGCCGGGATCAGCGCGATCCTGCACGAGGGCTACCCGGTGCGCTACTGGGACCACGACCTCGGCCCCGGCCGCACCCGGCTGTTCGCCGGCCGGCTCGGCGCCGACCGCCTGGAGGACGTGCGCGAGCTGACCCCCGAGCCCGGCGAGGCGCTGCGCGACGCCGCCTTCGAGCTCACCCCCGACGGCCGCACGGTGATCACCACCTGGCGCGTCCCGCTGTCGGCCGGGCAGAGCCGGACCGACCTGGTGGCCGTCGACGTGGCCACCGGGGAGCGGCGCACGCTCCTCAGCGAGGAGGGCCACGACTTCGGCGGGCCGCTCGCCGTCTCGCCCGACGGGACCCGGCTGGCGTGCGCGCGCGAGCGCCACACGGACCTGGACGTCTCGGTCAGGGTCGAGCTGTGGATCGCCGACCTGGCCACCGGCGAGGGCCGCGCCCACGCCGGCGACCTGTTCCCCGGCGACCTCGCCTGGGCGCCCGACTCCTCGGCCGTCTACATCGCCGCCGACTTCCAGGGCCGCCGCCCGGTCTTCCGCGTCCCGCTGGACGGCGAGACCGGCGAGATCGGCGGGGCCGGCGGGATCGGCCGGGCCGTGCGTGTCACCCAGGACGACGCCTCCTACCTGAGCCTGAACGTCTCCGCCGACGGCGGTTCGGTGTACGCGCTGCGCAGCGGCGTCGCCCTCGCGCCCGCTCCGGCGCGGATCGACGCCGGCACCGGCGAGGTCACCGATCTGGCGTCGCCCGCCCCGCGCCCCGAGGTGCCCGGCACGCTCACCGAGATCACCGCCACCGCCGACGACGGCGCCACCGTCCGAGGCTGGCTCGTTCTGCCCGAGGGCGCCTCCGCCGACGCGCCGGCGCCGTTCCTGCTGTGGATCCACGGCGGCCCGGTCGCCTCCTGGAACGACTGGCAGTGGCGCTGGCAGTCGTGGATCATGGCCCAGCACGGTTACGCCGTGTTGATGCCCGACCCGTGCCTGTCCACCGGTTACGGTCAGGAGATGATCGACCGAGGCTGGGGCGACTGGGGCCCGCGCACCCAGGCCGATCTCGACGCGATCGTGGACGTGGCCCTGGCCAGGGACGACATCGACGCCGAGCGCGTCGGCGCGATGGGCGGCTCGTTCGGCGGCTACATGGCCAACTGGGTCGCCGGTCACAGCGACCGCTACCGCGCCATCGTCACGCACGCCTCGCTGTGGAACCTCGACCAGTTCGCCGGCACCACCGACGTGTCCGCCTACTGGCAGCGCGAGTTCGGCGCGCCCGGCTCCGAGCGCTATGCCAGGCTCTCCCCGCACCACGCGCTCGACAAGATCAGCACCCCGATGCTCGTCATCCACGGCGACAAGGACTACCGGGTGCCGATCGGCGAGGCGCTGCGCCTGTGGTGGGACCTGCGCCGTTCCGAGGTCGAGTCGAAGTTCCTCTACTTCCCCGACGAGAACCACTGGATCCTCAAGCCGGGCAACGTCGTCGCCTGGTACGAGACGGTCCTGGCCTTCCTCGCGCAGCACGTGCTCGGCCAGGAGTGGAAGCGCCCGGACTCGGTGGCGTGATGACGGACTTCCTGCGCCTGGCCGAGGACATCGCCCGCGAGGCCGGCGACATGCTGCTGGCCAAGCGGCCCACGATGTCCGTCGAGCCGGGCGCCGTCCAGACCAAGTCCAGCCCCACCGACGTCGTCACCGCGCTCGACCGGGCCTCGGAGGAGCTCATCCGTGAGCGCGTCCGCGCCGCCCGGCCCGGCGACCGCGTCCTGGGTGAGGAAGGCGGTGAGGAAGGTGGGGAGGAGGGTGGCGGCGACTCCGGCGTCCGCTGGGTCGTCGACCCCATCGACGGCACCGTCAACTTCCTGTACGGCCTGCCGGACTGGGCCGTGTCCATCGCGGTCGAGGTCGACGGCCGCGTCGTGGCGGGCGTGGTGAACGTGGTGCCGCGCGGCGAGGTCTACACCGCGGCGCTCGGCGAGGGCGCCTGGCTGGCCGGCGAGCGGCTACGCTGCAACCCGGCGGTGCCGCTCGGGCAGGCCCTGGTGGCGACCGGGTTCGGCTACGAGTCGGCGCGGCGGGCGGTACAGGCCGAGGTATTGACAGGAGTGCTGCCCCACGTACGCGACATCCGGCGCGGCGGCTCCTGCGCCGTGGACCTGTGCTCGGTCGCCGGCGGCCGGGTGGACGCCTACTACGAGCGCGGCGTCAACTACTGGGACTACGCCGCGGCGGGCCTGATAGCGGCCGAGGCCGGGGCCAGGATCGGCGGGCTGGGCGGCAGGCCGTGCAACACCGACCTGACGCTCTGCGCGGCGCCCGGCCTCTTCGAGGAACTGCACGACCTGCTCGTCCCGCTCGATCCGGAGCGCGATTCCTGACGCGGGCGTGCGACGGCCGGAGCCCCTCCTCCTGGGACTCCGGCCGTCGGTGGTTCAGCGGGGCAGCGGGACGCCGTGATCGTCGGCCAACCGGCGCAGGTCTTCGATCTCGGCGGTGAGGGTGTCGGCGAGGTAGTCGTCGCCGGTGCTCCTGGCTTCCCGCAGGCCCTGGTAAGCCTGGTTCAGGCGGCTTTCGATCGTGGTCGTGAACTCGCCCATCTCACCTACTCTCTCGGGGTCCGTAATCGTGGGGGCGAAAGGTGTCTGGCTGGTGTACCCAGGCCTCTCCGGTGCCGAAACATGAAATTGACTGTTGCTTGTGCCGTGGCTGCCGTGGCGAGCCCGTACATGCCTTACCGTGCGCTTATCGAGGCTGTGGGCAGAATGAGGCACCACAATCGGAGAGAGGTGTACCAGGGTGCGAGTGCTGGTGGTCGAGGACGAGCGGGTGCTCGCCGACGCGATCGCGACCGGGCTGCGGCGCGAGGCCATGGCCGTCGACGTCGCCTACGACGGCGGCGGGGCGCTGGAGCGCACCTCCTACATCGACTACGACGTGATCGTCCTGGACCGCGACCTGCCGGTCGTGCACGGTGACGAGGTCTGCCGGCGCCTGGTCGAGCAGCGCACCGCCTCGCGCATCCTGATGCTGACCGCCTCGGGCGACGTCGACGACAAGGTCGAGGGCCTCGGCCTGGGCGCCGACGACTACCTGGCCAAGCCGTTCGTGTTCATCGAGCTGGTCGCCCGGGTGCGGGCGCTGGGCCGCCGCTCGGCCCCGGCGCTGCCGCCGGTGCTGGAGCGCGCCGGCGTCCGGCTCGACCCGGGCAAGCGGCTGGTGGAGCGCGACGGCAAGGAGATCGTGCTCACCAAGAAGGAGTTCGCCGTCCTGGAGGAGCTCATGCGCGCCGAGGGCGCCGTGGTCAGCCAGGAGGACCTGCTCGACAAGGCCTGGGACGAGAACATCGACCCGTTCACCAACGTGGTGCGGGTGACCATGATGACGCTGCGCAAGAAGCTGGGCGAGCCTCAGGTGATCGAGACTGTGCCCGGGGTTGGGTACAAGTTGTGACGGAACGGCCGGATCGCGCGTCGGCGCCGACGCATCCGATGATCAGCCCGCATTCGGAGCGGAAAGGAGTGCGCCCCCAGGCGCCGCCCCCGCAGGGGCCGCCCATGTGGGACGGCCCACCCCCGCCGGACTCGCCGCAGGCGACGCGATCCACCATGGAGCTTGTGAAGGAGCTTCCCGGCAGGGTCAGCGTCCGCTGGCGGCTGACGATCACCTACAGCGCGCTGGTGTTCGCCGCCGCCGCCGTGCTGCTGTTCTCGGTCTACGCCATCGTGGGCAACGCGATCGACGACGCCTGGCCCACCCTCGACCTGGGCGAGTGGGTGACGGAGCAGCAGAACGCGCAGGCCCAGGCCATCTGGCACGCGGCCAGGCTGGAGGCGGTGGCCAGGGCGCGTGACGCGCTGGTGCAGAGCTCGTTCATGGCGCTGGCCGGCGTCGGCATCCTGGCGCTCATCATCGGCTACTTCATCGCCGACCGGGCGCTGCGGCCCGTCACGCAGATGACGGCCACGGCCCGCAAGCTCTCCGGCAGCACGCTGGCCCACCAGCGCATCGACCTCAAGGGCCCGGACGACGAGCTCAAGGAGCTGGCCGACACCTTCGACGACATGCTCACCCGGCTCAACGTCGCCTTCGACGCCCAGCGACGGTTCGTCGCCAACGCCTCTCACGAGCTGCGTACACCGCTGACCATCAACAGGACGGTCCTGGAGATCGCCCTGTCCGATCCGGAGGCGTCGCAGGACCTCAAGGCGCTGGGGCGTACCCTCCTGGAGGTCAACGCCCGCAACGAGAAGCTCATCGAGGGCCTGCTGCTGCTCGCCAGGAGCGAACGCGAGCTGGCGGTGCGCAAGCCGCTGGACGTGATGGAGGTCGCGCAGACGGCCGTCGACCAGGTGATGCCCTTCGCCGCCGAGCACGGCGTGAGCTTCACCACCGAACTGGTCAGCGCCCCTACCGTGGGCGACCCGGTTCTGCTGGAACGGTCGATCAGCAACCTCCTCGAGAACGCCGTGAAGTACAACAATCCCGAAAGCGGAAAAGTATGGATCCGTACGGGAATGGTGGACGGGGCCTTGGTTGTTCAGGTGGCCAACACTGGGCAGCACGTCCCGGCGTACGAGGTGAACAGCCTGTTCGAACCGTTCCGGAGGCTCAATGCCGATCGGGTGGATTCGGCCAAGGGAGCGGGTCTTGGGCTGTCCATCGTCCGCGCCGTGGTGCAGGCGCACGGCGGCAACGTCAACGCAGTGCCACGGGAGGGCGGAGGTCTTGTGGTCACCATGAGGCTTCCAAGGCGTTGATCGGCGTGTTGCCCTGCGGGGGGCGTCTCGTTCGCGTCGCACATGTGGTTGGATGTGCCGTCGAACACGGTGGGGCATGACGCCAAGGCTGTGGGTTCGGCCATATTTGGCTAACCATTGCCGGCGGCGCCGCGCCCTGACGTGTTGGGAGGTTCGTCGTCCGTTTCCCCGGGGTACCGATGGGAAATCTCCCCGGCGGAACGGGCACAAGACGGGCCTCCCGGACGTTAGAAGACGCGCGATGAGCGCGACGACATATTGATGAGGGGGATGGAGTAATCACCATGGCTACCGACTACGACAGCCCGCGCAAGACAGATGACGATCTTGGGGAGGACAGTCTCCAAGAGCTTCAGGCGCGGCGCACCGACAAGTCGTCCGGCAGCATCGACATCGACGAGACCGATCTCGCCGAGTCGCTCGAACTGCCCGGTGCGGACCTGTCGAACGAAGAGCTCAGCCTGCGCGTGATCCCGCGCCAGGCCGACGAGTTCACCTGCGCGCGCTGCTTCCTCGTGCACCACCGCAGCCAGCTGGCCTCCGAGAAGAACGGTCAGCAGGTCTGCCGGGAGTGCGCCGCCTGATAAGGAGGCAACCGCGTGGCCGCACCTGACAAGGATCACGAACCAGGCGACGAGGTCGCCGCCTCCGAGTCGGAGGTCGGCGAGCTCGTGGGCAGGCTCACCGCGCCCGGTGAGCTCGAGCCGGCCGAGCGGCGCAGGCTGCTCGGCCGACTAGCCCGCGCCCTGTCGGCGGGCGCGAGCAAGGCCAGGAAGAGCGGCGCCGGCCGTGGCCGCTGGCTGGCCGACGTCTTCCTCAACATCGCCCCCCGCATCCCCATCAGGGACCTGCACACGCTCTCCGAGCACCACCAGGGGTTGACCGGCGAGGAGCTCGCCGACGACCTCGTCCGCACCGCCCAGAAGGCCACGATGACCGTCGGGGCCATCGGCGGGGCGCTCGCCGCGGCGGAGTTCGCCGCCCCACCCCTCCTCCTCTCAGCACCCGCCCAGCTCGTCGCCGAGACCATCGTGGTGGCCGCCATCGAGGTCAAGCTCCTGGCCGAACTGCACGAGGTCTACGGCGTGCGCGTGCAGGGCACGGGCGCCCAGCGCGCGGTGGCCTTCACCGCCGCCTGGGCCAAGCAGCGCGGCATCGACCCGCTGGCGCCCGCCTCGGTGACGCTCGCGCTCGGCGCGGCCACCAAGACCGCGCTGCGCAACCGGCTCATGCGGACCCTGGGCCGCCACCTGACCACGTTCGGCCCGTTCCTGACCGGCGCCGTGGCCGGGGGAGCGCTCAACCGGATGGCCACCAAGAAGCTCGGCCAGGCGGTGCGCAACGACCTGCGGATCAAGAGCCCGCTGCCGCCGGGGGAGCGCCCCGAGCTAGACGCGTAGCCCGCCGAACGTCATCGCGAGCAGGGCGTCGGCCAGCTCGTCAGCCGAGCCGCCGCGCCCCGGCTGATACCACTCGGTGATCGAGTTGACCGCGCCGAACAGCAGCCGTGTCACCAGCGCCGGGTCGAGGTCCGGCCGGATGCTCCCGTCGGCCGCCGCCTCCTTGACCAGGTGGCTGACGAACGCGTCGAACTCCCGCCGCCGCTCCAGCGCGCGCTGCTCGGTCGCGCTGTTGCCGCGCACCCGCAACAGCAGCGTCACGTACGGCAGGCGGTCCACCAGGATCCGCACGCTCTGCCGTACCACCCGCTCCAGGCGCGCGATCGCCGGGCCCGAGGCGGCGCGCTCGTCGGCGATCAGCGCGTCGAGCCCGTCGAGCGCCCGGTCCAGGGCCCGCGCGAGGAGCTGCTCCTTGCCCGGCACGTGGTAGTAGATCGCCGACTTGGTGACGCCGAGGGCCCGGGCCAAATCTTCCATGCTGGTGCCGTCGTAGCCGCGCTCGTTGAAGACGCGCACGGCGATGGCGAGCACGGACTCGGGATCGTGCCCGCGTTTTCGTACGCGCTCCACGCAAGTCTTCCTTGTCAACTGACCGAATGTTCGGTAAACACTTCACGACCGGCCGATCCCTGTCAAGAGGGTGAGAACAACGATGTTCGAACGCAATCGCGAAACCCTGGACCAGGCCCTGACCGCCGCCGCCCGGCGCGGCTACTGGAGCGCCTACCCCGAGTCGCCGAGCCCCCGCGTCTACGGCGAGGGCGCGGCGGAGCGGGGCAAGCAGGCGTTCGAGAGCCTGCTCGGCCGGCCGTTCCCGCTCGACCAGCCCGGCGAGCGGATCGGCGCCGAGCGCTCGCCGTACGGGATCGACCTGGGCGTCACCTACCCGCGCACGCCCGCCGCCGACCTGGTGGCCGCCGCGCGGGCGGCGCTGCCGGCCTGGCGCGACGCGGGCCCCGAGGCCCGCGCGCTGACCTGTGTGGAGATCGTCCGCCGCATCAACGAGCGCAGCTTCGAGCTCGCGCACGCGGTGCAGCACACCACCGGGCAGGCGTTCGTGATGGCCTTCCAGGCGGGCGGCCCGCACGCGCAGGACCGCGCGCTGGAGGCCGTCGCGTACGGCTACGCGGCCATGACGTCGTCGGCCGCCTCGGCCCGCTGGGAGAAGCCGGGCAAGGGCGACCCGATCGTGCTGGACAAGCGGTTCACCGTGGTGCCGCGCGGCGTCGCGCTGGTCATCGGCTGCAACACCTTCCCCACCTGGAACGCCTACCCGGGGCTGTTCGCCTCGCTGGTCACCGGCAACCCGGTCATCGTCAAGCCGCACCCGAGGGCGATCCTGCCGCTGGCGATCAGCGTGAGCGTGGCGCGCGAGGTGCTGGCGGAGGCGGGCTTCGACCCGGCGCTGGTGCAGCTCGCCGCAGAGGAGGGCAGGGGCCTGGCCGTCGAGCTGGCCACCGACCCGCAGGTGCGGGTGGTCGACTTCACCGGCTCCACCGAGTTCGGCGACTGGCTGGAGCGCAACGCCGCGCAGGCGCTCGTCCACACCGAGAAGGCCGGCGTCAACACCGTCGTCATCGACTCGACCGACTCCTGGCGCGGCATGCTCGGCAACCTCGCCTTCTCGCTGTCGCTCTACAGCGGCCAGATGTGCACCGCGCCGCAGAACTTCCTGGTGCCCGCCGGCGGCATCGACACCGACGAGGGGCACAAGAGCTTCGACGAGGTCGCCGAGGGCCTGGCCGCGGCGGTCGGCAGGCTGCTCGGCGACGACGCCAAGGCCGTCGAGCTGACCGGCGCGATCGTCAACCCGGACGTGCTGGCGCGGGTGGAGCAGGCTCCGGGGCTCGGCGAGCCCGTGCTCGAGTCACGCGCGGTCAAGCACCCGGCCTTCCCCGACGCGGTGGTGCGCACCCCGGCCATCGTCCGCGTCGCGCCGTCCCGGACCGACGTCTACGGCCACGAGCACTTCGGGCCGATCTCGTTCGTCATCCCGACCGCCTCCACCGCCGAGAGCCTCGACGTGCTGCGCCGGACGGTCACCGCGCGGGGCGCGCTGACCGCGTCGGTCTACTCCACCTCGCCCGCCGTGCTGGACGAGGCCGAACGGGCCGCGCTCGACGCGGGCGTCAACCTGTCGTGCAACCTCACCGGCGGCGTGTTCGTCAACCAGTCGGCGGCCTTCTCCGACTACCACGGCAGCGGTGCCAACCCGGCCGCGACGGCCTCGCTCACCGACCCCGGCTACGTCGCCGGCCGCTTCCACGTCGTCCAGTCCCGCCGCCCGGTCTCATGAGGACGGCCTCATGAGGGTGGGCGTCATCGGCGGCGGCCGCATGGGGGCCGGGATCGCGCAGGTGTTCCTGGCCGCCGGCGACACCGTCACCGTGCAGGAGCCGGAGGCCGGCGCCGCCCGGCAGCGGATCGTCCACGGGCTCGGGGTGGCCGAGTCGCGCGGCGGCGGCAGCCGGGAGGAGGCGCTGGCCCGGCTGGCGTTCGGGCCGGTCCCGGCCGACGCCGAGCTGGTCGTCGAGGCCGTGCCGGAGGACCCGGCGCTGAAGGCCGGCGTGCTGGGCGAGGCCGAGTCTCGGCTGGCGCCGGACGCGGTGCTGGCCACCAACACCAGCTCGCTGTCGATCACCGAGCTGTCGGCCGGGCTGGAGCGGCCCGGCCGCTTCCTCGGCCTGCACTTCTTCAACCCGGTGCCGGTGCAGCGGCTGGTCGAGATCGTCGTCACGCGGGCGACCGAGCCGGGCACGCTCGACCTGGCCCGCGCCTGCGCCGCCCGGCTGGGCAAGACGAGCGTGGTCGTCAACGACTCGCCCGGCTTCGCCACCAGCCGCCTGGGCGTGCTGCTCGGCCTGGAGGCCATCCGGATGGTCGAGGAGGGCGTCGCCTCGGCCGAGGACATCGACACCGCCATGGCGCTCGGCTACAACCACCCGATGGGGCCGCTCAAGCTCGGTGACCTGGTGGGCCTGGACGTGCGGCTGGCCATCGCCGACCACCTGCACGCCCGGCTGGGCCCGCGCTTCGAGCCGCCCCGGCTGCTGCGCGACATGGTCGCCGCCGGCGAGCTCGGCCGCAAGAGCGGGAAGGGGTTCTACACGTGGTGAGCAGGCCGTTCGCCTCCTCGGCGGACCTGGACGACAAGCAGCGCAGCTTCGAGGACCTGGGCGGCGGCCTCTACGCGCTCACCGCCGAGGGCGACCCCAACGTCGGCGCGGTCGAGGGCGAGGACTTCCTGGTCTGCTTCGAGGCCATGGCGACTCCCGTGGCGGCCCGCGAATGGCTCGCCCTGCTGCGCGAGCGCACCCGCAAGCCGGTGCGCTACCTGGTCCTGTCCCACTACCACGCGGTCCGGGTGCTGGGCGCCTCCGCGTTCGGCGCCGACGCGATCGTGGCGCACGAGAAGACCGCCGAGCTGATCGCCGAGCGCGGCGAGCAGGACTGGGCCAGCGAGTACGGGCGGATGCCCCGGCTGTTCAAGGAGCCCGCGTCCATCCCCGGCCTGACCAGGCCCACCGTCACCTTCGGCGACCGGATGACGATCGAGCTCGGCGGCGACCGGGGCCGGGTGGAGCTGCACCACTGCGGGCGCGGCCACACCGAGGGCGACCTGGTGGCGTGGCTGCCCGAGCGGCGGGTGCTGTTCGCCGGGGACCTGGTCGAGTCGCGGGCCGCCCTCTACACCGGCGACGCCTTCCACCGCGACTGGGCCGGGCCGACCCTGGATCGGGTGGCCTCGTTCGGGGCAGAGACCCTGGTGGGTGGCAGGGGAGCGGTGGCGCGCGGCAAGGGGGAGGTGGACGCGGCGATCGCGCAGACCCGCGACTTCCTGGCCGTCATGCTCGCCGAGACCGGCCACATCCGGCAGCGCGGCGGCACGATCGGTGAGGCGTTCCAGGCCGTGCGCCGGGCCCTCGACCCCCGCTACGGCGCCTGGCCGATCTTCGAGCACTGCCTGCCGTTCAACGTCTCCCGGCTGTGGGACGAGCTGGACGGCGTGGTGCGCCCGCGCGTGTGGACACCCGAACGCGATCGAGAGGTCTGGGCCGAGCTGCAGTCCTGAGAGGAGACCCCGTTGGCCGAGCCGCAGGTCGTCGTCATCGGCGCCGGCCCCGTCGGGCAGAGCGCGGCGCTGCTGCTGGCCCGGTGGGGCGTGCCCGTGCTGGTGCTCGACCAGCGCGAGCGGCGCGACGGCGCCGGGTCGAAGTCCATCTGCCAGCAGCGCGACGTGCTCGACATCTGGACGGCCGCCGGCGCCGGGCGCATCGCCGAGGAGGGGCTGGCCTGGACCACCGCCCGCACCTACTACCGGGGCGAGGAGCTGTTCTCCTGGACGTTCGGCGAGCAGGGACCGCTGCCGCCGTGCGTGAACATCTCCCAGTCCCGCACCGAGGAGATCCTCGACGAGGCCATCGCCGGGCAGCCGCTCGTCGAGGTGCGCTGGGGCCACCGGGTGACGGGGCTCGAACAGGACGCGGGCGGCGTCACCGTGCGGTGCGGCGAGCGCGTGCTGCGTGCCCCCTACGTGATCGTGTGCGCGGGCGCGCGGGCCCAGGAGCTGCGGCGGGCGCTCGGCGTGACGTTCGACGGCGAGACGTTCGACGACCAGTTCCTCATCTGCGACATCCGGGCCGACCTGCCCGGCTGGGAGCACGAGCGCCGCTTCCACTTCGACCCCGGGTGGAACCCCGGCCGCCAGGTGCTCATCCATCCCTGCCCCGGCTCGGCGTACCGGATCGACTGGCAGATCCCGCCGCACTTCATCCCGTCCGAGGCCGACGTCGGCAACCGGATCCGCCAGGTGATCGGCGAGCGCGACTACGAGCTGCTGTGGCAGACGACCTACCGCTTCCACTCACGGGTCGCCTCCCGGATGCGGGCCGGCCGGGTGCTGCTGGCGGGCGATTGCGCGCACCTGGTGGCGCCGTTCGGCGCGCGCGGCCTCAACTCGGGCGTGCCCGACGCCGAGAACGCCGCCTGGAAGCTGGCCTTCGTGCTCAACGGGTGGGCGCCGCAGGAGCTGCTGGAGAGCTACCACGCCGAGCGGCACGCGGCGGCGCTGGAGAACCTGGAGGTCACCGCCGCCACCATGCGGTTCCTGGCGCCCAGGACCGACGAGGAGCGGGCCCGCCGGCGCGCGGCGCTCGACAGCGGGCGCGCCGACCGGGTCGACTCCGGCCGGTTCGCCGAGCCGTTCTGGTACGTCGACTCGCCGCTCACCACGCCGGAGCCGGCCAGGCCGTTCCGGGGCCGGCCGCCCAAGGGGTCGCCGTGCGAGCCGGCGCCGGGAGTGATCGTGCCGGACGTGCCGCTGCCGGGCGGCCGGCTGCGCGAACATTGCCGCGATGGATTCCTGGTGCTGCTGGGTGAAATGTGCGATTCGGGTTTGTTTGCCCAGGTCTTGGGCAAGGTCACTACGGCGCCGCTCGCCGTACGCGAGCTCGCGGAGATGGACGGGACCGGCACACTCGCTGAGAGGCTCGGCGCTGGACCTGATGAAGCATGGCTGATCAGGCCGGATGCCCACATCGCCGCGATCATCCCCCACGCGGGGCCCGAGACGGTGGCGGCCGCCGTGAGACGCGCGTCGTGTCTCGCGTACCAATGAGCCTTTGGGGAGGAGACTCGGTGGTTGGCCGCAGTTCGTTTCTGATCGTCGCGAACCGGTTGCCGGTGGACCGGACCGTCGAGCCGGACGGAACGGCCTCGTGGCGCAGGAGCCCCGGCGGGCTGGTCACCGCCATAGCGCCGGTCATGCAGCGCCGTCACGGGGCCTGGCTCGGCTGGCACGGCGCGGCCGAGGAGGAGCTGGAGCCCTTCGAGCAGGACGGCATGAGCCTCATCCCGGTGCCGCTGTCGGCCGAGGAGGTCGAGCTCTACTACGAGGGGTTCTCCAACGCCACGCTCTGGCCGCTCTACCACGACGTGGTCGCGCCGCCGATCTTCGAGCGGGACATGTGGGAGACCTACCGGGCCGTCAACGAGCGCTTCGCCGCCGCGGCGGCCGACGTCGCGGAGGAGGGGGCGGTCGTCTGGGTCCAGGACTACCAGCTCCAGCTCGTGCCCGCGATGCTCCGCAAGCTCCGGCCCGACCTGCGCATCGGCTTCTTCCTGCACATCCCGTTCCCGCCGGTCGAGCTGTTCTGGCGGCTGCCGTGGCGCAGGGAGCTCGTCGAGGGGCTGCTCGGCGCCGACCTGGTCGGCTTCCAGCTGCCCGGCGGCGCGTCGAACTTCCGCCGCCTGTGCCGCCGGCTGCTCGGCGTCCCGTACAAGGGGAACGAGATCTTCCTGGAGGACCGGGTCGTCACCACCCAGGCGTTCCCGATGTCCGTCGACTTCGGCGAGCTCGACTCCCTGGTACGCGAGCCGCACATCATCTCCCGGGCCAAGGAGATCAGGGCCGAGCTGGGCGACCCCGAGCACGTGCTGCTCGGCGTGGACCGGCTCGACTACACCAAGGGCATCGGCCAGCGGCTGGAGGCCTTCGGCGAGCTGCTCAAGGACGGGCACGTCAGCCCCGGCGAGGCGACGTTCGTGCAGATCGCCACGCCCAGCCGGGAGCGGGTGGAGGAGTACAGGCGGCTGCGCGACGACATCGAGCTGCAGGTGGGCCGCATCAACGGGGAGAACGCGGTGTTCGGCGGCCAGCCGATCCAGTACTTCCACCAGTCCTACGGCAAGCAGGAGCTGGCCGCGCTCTACCTGGCCGCCGACGTCATGGTCGTCACGCCGCTGCGTGACGGGATGAACCTGGTCGCCAAGGAGTACGTCTCCTGCCACCACGACCTGAGCGGGGCGCTGGTGCTCAGCGAGTTCGCCGGGGCGGCCGACGAGCTGCGCCAGTCGTACCTGGTCAACCCGTACGACGTGGAGGACGTCAAGCGCCAGATGCTGGCCGCGATGCGGGCCACGCCGCACGAGCTGGCCCGGCGCATGCGCACGATGCGCCGCCGGGTCGCCACCTACGACGTGGACCGCTGGGCCAGCGAGTTCCTCAATGCTTTGGAGACGCCTGCTTCAGAGCCCGCCACGAGTCATAGCGCTTCTTGGCGGTCCGGTTGACCACGATCTGCGCGACCGACATGCCCACGCCCATCACGACCGCGTAGCCGATCGCCTCACCCATGTTGACCTCGGGCGAGTCGGGATCGACAGGAGGCTCCTTGCCCGTCGCCTTGACCCAGGCGTAGCCGAGGAGCTTCCTGGCCGCCCAAGCGGTCACGAGCCCCACCAGGCCGCCGACCACCCGCCAGGCCACATCGGGCTTGTCATCAGCCATCCGCACTTCTCCCTTCCCCTATGTAACGAACACTAGTCTCTACCGCTTCTGCGCCCGCCAAGCCGTACCATATGGAGGCATGACTCAGCAGCGACTACGCCATGCCCTCATGCCCGAGAAACCAACTCTCGACGGCTTGGAGCAGGTATGGGTAGCCCGCTGGGACGAGCAGGGCACCTACCGCTTCGACCGCACCAGCCCGCGTGAGCGGGTCTACGCGATCGACACGCCGCCGCCCACCGTCTCCGGCTCGCTGCACGTCGGCCACGTCTTCTCCTACACCCACGCCGACATCATGGCCCGCCACCAGCGCATGCTGGGCAAGTCGGTGTTCTACCCGATCGGCTGGGACGACAACGGGCTGCCCACCGAGCGCCGCGTGCAGAACGTGTACGGCGTCCGCTGCGACCCGTCGCTGCCCTATGACCCCGCCTTCGAGCCGCCGGACAAGCCGGGCAAGCGGGAGATCTCCATCTCGCGGCGCAACTTCGTGGAGCTGTGCCACAAACTGACGGCGATCGACGAGCAGGCGTTCGAGGAGGTGTGGCGGCGCGTCGGCCTGTCGGTCGACTGGTCGCTGCTCTACACCACGATCAGCGACGACTCGCGCCGGGTGTCGCAGCGCGCGTTCCTGCGCAACCTGGCACGCGGCGAGGCCTACCTGGCCGAGGCGCCGACCCTGTGGGACGTCAGCTACCGCACCGCCGTCGCCCAGGCCGAGCTGGAGGACCGGGAGTGGCCCGGCGCCTTCCACCGGATCTCCTTCTACGGCGAGAAGGGGCCGGTCTGGATCGAGACGACCCGGCCCGAGCTGATCCCGGCCTGCGTCGCGCTGGTCGCCCATCCCGACGACGAGCGCTACCAGCCGCTGTTCGGCACCTCGGCGCTGTCGCCGCTGTTCGGCGTCGAGGTGCCGATCCTGGCCCACCACCTGGCCGAGCCGGACAAGGGCTCCGGCATCGCGATGATCTGTACGTTCGGCGACATCACCGACGTCACCTGGTGGCGCGAGCTCAACCTGGAGACCCGCCCGATCATCGGCTGGGACGGCCGGCTGCTGCCCGAGCCGCCGGAGGGCGTCGAGCCCGGCCCGTACAAGGAGCTGGCCGGCAAGACCGTGCACAGCGCCCGCGAGCGCATCGTGGAGCTGCTGCGCGAGTCCGGCGACCTCGACGGCGAGCCGCGCCCGGTGCAGCGCACGGTGAAGTTCTACGAGCGCGGCGACAAGCCGCTGGAGATCGTCACCACCCGGCAGTGGTACATCCGCAACGGCGGGCGCGACGAGGCGCTGCGCGAGCGGCTGCTGGAGCGCGGCCGCGAGCTGGAGTGGCACCCGCCGCACATGCGGGTCCGCTACGACAACTGGGTGCAAGGGCTGGCCGGCGACTGGCTGATCTCCCGGCAGCGCTTCTTCGGCGTGCCGTTCCCGGTGTGGTACCGGCTCGACGAGGCCGGGCAGCCGGTCCACGACGACCCGATCACGCCGCCCGAGGAGTCGCTGCCGATCGACCCGTCGTCCGACACGCCTCCGGGCTACACCGCGGACCAGCGGGGCGTGCCCGGCGGGTTCATGGCCGACCCGGACGTGATGGACACCTGGGCGACCTCGTCGCTGACGCCGCAGATCGCCGGCCGCTGGGAGACCGACGACGACCTGTTCCGGCGGGTCTTCCCGGCCGACCTGCGGCCGCAGTCCCACGAGATCATCCGCACCTGGCTGTTCGCCACCGTGGTCCGCTCGCACCTGGAGTTCGGCGCCGCGCCGTGGAGCGACGTGGCGATCTCCGGGTGGATCCTCGACCCCGACCGCAAGAAGATGTCCAAGTCCAAGGGCAACGTGGTCACCCCGATGGACCTGCTGGAGCAGCACGGCTCCGACGCGGTGCGCTACTGGGCGGCGGGCGGCCGCTACGGCGTCGACACCGCGTTCGACGCCGGGCAGCTCAAGATCGGCCGGCGGCTGGCGATCAAGATCCTCAACGCCTCCAAGTTCGTGCTCGGCATGGGCGAGGGTGGCGGGGAGGTCACCGAGCCGCTCGACCTGTCGATGCTCGCCGCCCTGTCCGAGACGGTCCGCGAGGCCACCGAGGCGTTCGCCGCCTACGAGCACACGCGGGCGCTGGAGGCGATCGAGCGGTTCTTCTGGACGTTCTGCGACGACTACCTGGAGCTGGTCAAGGCCAGGGCCTACGAGGACGGCGCGGCGGCGGCGTCGGCGCACGAGGCGCTGCGGCGCGCGCTCGACGTGCAGCTGCGGCTGTTCGCGCCGTTCCTGCCGTTCGTCACCGAAGAGGTGTGGTCGTGGTGGCGTGACGGCTCGGTGCACCGGGCCGCGTGGCCCGTGGCCGAGCCGGGCGCCGGCGACCCGGCCGTGCTGGAGGCCGCCTCACAGGTGCTGCGCCAGATCCGCAAGGCCAAGTCCGAGGCCAAGCTGTCGATGCGCGCCGAGGTGACACGCCTCGACGTCACCTCGCCGCAGGCCGGCCTGATCCGGCTCGCCCAGGACGACCTGTGCGGCGCGGGCACCGTCGAGGAGTTCGTGCTGGAGCACGGCGAGAGCCACAGCGTCGAGGTCACGCTCGGCGCTCAGTAGTCGCACACGCCCGTCGGGAAGATCTGCTCCAGACGGGCGCGTTCGGCCGCCGAGGGCGTCCACGAGCCGTAGAGGCCACGTGCGATCGCCCTCGGCACCGGCTGGAGCCGGCACGCGTAGACGCCGCCCTCGATCGGCCCGCCCGCCACGACGCGGGAGGTGGAGTAGAGCGGGAACGCCTTCGTGCACGCCCCCGGCTCCCGCCGGTCCAGGACGCCGTCCCACACGTGCGGCCCGGCCGCGATCTGGGTGCCGTCCGTGGCGAAGCACCGGTCCACGGCGCCGGCGGGCTTGTTGCCCGTCACCCCGCGCCACGGCCGCTCCCGGATGCCGGCCAGCCACTCCTCCATCACCGCGAGCGCCTCGGGCGTCGCGTCGGAACGCGGCGCCGGGCGGGCGTCGGTGAACCAGATGACCTGGTTGCCCGCCTGGCCGTCGTGCCTCAGCATCCGCCCGCGCACCGCGAACGACTGGTGCGCGTTGTGCATGTCCAGCCGCTCCTCCAGGTACGGCCGCCAGTCGATGACCGGGATGTCGATGTCGCCGCCGAACACCAGGCCGCTGCGCAGCACGTTCCTGACGGCCACCGGGTCGGCGGCCCGGCGCGGCGCCGGGTCGCCCAGGTTCATGTTCCGCGCGCTCCACGGGTCGACGTCGCCGGGGCAGGCCGACGGGGTGAACGGGCAGCCCTCCCGCACCATGTCGGCCGACTCCTTCCACGAGCCCGCCTTCGCGTTCAGGTCCAGGAACTCGGCGGGGGTGATCACGCCGTCGGTGAGCGCCTTCAGGCCGTACTGGACGCCCACGTTGCCCCACGTCGAGCGGGCGTGGCCGGCGGCGTCCACGCCGTACACCTTGCGCAGGTCGTCCCAGTGCGTCCACTGGACGCTCTCCTTGACGCCCGGCGGGTCCATGCGCTCCCACTCGGGATCGGCGTCGTCGGTCCACAGCGGGTTCATGGCCAGCGGGGTCAGGCCGCGCCAGCCGTTCACGCACTCGTCCGAGCCGGGCTCGCCGGTGAACGGGTTCACGACGGTGTCGCTCGCGTTCATGCCGATCAGCGCGGTGCGGTCGTCCCAGCGGGCCCAGCGCGGGTCGCGGTCCATGTACCGTTCGAGCAGCTCACAGTCGCCCACGTGGATGGTCTGGGTGACCATGTCCGGATAGGAATACTGCGCTACGGCCGCGTCGATGATCCGGTCGCCGTGATTCTGCCCGTAGATGTACTGCTGGATCGCGCCGCCCGAGCCACCCACGCCCACCGTGTGGAGCGGCACGCCGTACGTCTCGATGAAGCGCTCCTTGACCATGAGCGCCGTCTCGCCGCCCAGGATCAGGTTGTAGTGGGTCGAGGTGCGGGTGCCCGAGGAGTGCAGGATCGCGTAGCCCTTGCCCAGGCCGTACGGGTCCAGCGCGCCGCCGCCGAGCGTGCCCTGGTCGTGGCCGATCGCCACGCCGCCGTCGAAGCGGTAGATCGCCCGGCCGGTGTAGCCGTCCTCCAGCGCCGCGATCGAGTAGAGGAACCGGTTGATCACGCCGCGCTCGCGCCGCACCACGAAGTCGACCGTCCGCCCGTCCAGCGTCGTTGTCGTCGCCAGGTCGGCCGGCCTGCTCTGCGGCATCGGCTTGAACGTGCCGTCCGTCGACCGGTAGAGCCGGTCGGTGACGGTGGCGGCGAAGCAGTCGCGGCTCCAGCCGCCCGCCACCCGCATGCCCTGCCCGTCCCGGTTGTCCGCGACCGGCGGGCCGAGCCCGCTGCGCTCGGTCTTGCACACGAACGGGTACTGGTGCTCCCCGGAGAAGATCGGCCCGGAGATCGGGTGGTTGCGCACTCTCAGCGAGTCCCGGTGCCGCCCCGCGGACGCGGTGATCGTGTTCGTCCCGTCGGTCAGCCCCGTCACCAGGCCCGTGTGCGTACGCCCGCCCGGATCGGCCCGGAAGGCCGAGGAGACGTCCACGCCGTCGCGCAGCACCCGCGGCCGCTCGCCGCGCGGTGCCCGCACCCGCACCAGGGCGTCACCGCCGCTGACCTGGTCGGCCCGGCTGGAGAGCACCTCCAGCGAGACCTTGCCGCCGCCCGCCCGCGCGGCGGTGGCCGGGGCCACCAGGACGGCGAGCACGAGAGCCGGAACAGTGAGCGTGATCGCGACTGCCTTCATGCCCACGACGGTGACACGGCGTACCCGCCTTGCCCAGGCCCGATCTTTTAACCGCGCGCATCCGCGGCTCCGGCGTGCCAGTCTTGAAGCTGTGCTGACCGACCGCCCCACCAAACTCGTGCCGCCCGTGCTGGCCCGCATGGCCGCGTGGTGCCTGTGCCTGATCCTCGTCGGCGTGGTCGTCTACTTCTTCGTCCAGGGCATCGCCCGGCTCAGCTTCGTGGCGCTGCCCGTCGCGATCGCGCTGCTGCTGACCGCGCTGCTCTTCCCGCTGACCCGGAGCCTGCGGCAGGCCGGGATGCGGCCCATCTGGGCCACCTGGCTCACCATGCTCGCCGCGCTGGCCATACTGGTCGGCACCGGCTGGCTGGTCGGCGTGCGCGCCACCGAGGAGTTCCCCAACCTGGTCAAGCAGGTCGAGGCCACCGTCGCCGACGTGCAGCTCTGGCTCACCACCGGGCCGCTGCACCTGGAGCAGGCGCAGATCAGCGAGTACGTCGCCGAGGTCCTCAAGCTGATCAACGCCCAGCGTGACGCCATCACCGGCACGGTGCTCTCCGCCGGGGCGGTGGCCGTCGAGGTGCTCGCCTCCATCGTGCTGCTGCTGTTCGTGACGTTCTTCCTGCTCAAGGACGGCGAGCGGATCTGGTCGTGGTTCCTCAAGGGGTTCGGCGGGATGTCGCCGCGGGTCGACAGGGCCGGGCGGGCCGCGTGGACCACGCTCTCCCACTACGTGCAGGGCAGCGTCCTGGTGGCCGCCGTGCACGGCGTCGTCATGGGCATCGTGCTGGCCGGCATGGGGGTGCCGCTCTGGGCGCCGCTCGCCGTGCTCATCTTCTTCGCCAGCTTCATCCCGATCGTCGGCATCTTCTTCGCCGGCACCGTCGCCACCCTCGTCACGCTGGGCGCCAAGGGCATCGTCTACGCGCTCATCTTCATCGGCATCCTGGTCGTCGAGCAGCAGCTGGAGAACCACGTCCTGCAGCCGCTGATCGTCGGCCGGGCGCTGCGCTTCCACCCGCTGGCCATCATCATCGTGCTGTCCGTGGGCGGCATCCTGGCCGGGATCGCGGGCGCCGTCGTGGCGGTCCCGATCGCGGCCGTCATCTACCGCGCCCTGCCCGAGCTCCGCGCCGACCCGCCCGCGCTGCCGCCGCCGTCCCGGACGGACACCGGCGGCGGCGGTCAGGACCCTCCGGAGGATCCCGCGGGCCCGCCCGAGGGTGAGAGTCCCGAGGGTGAGAGTTCCGAGCCTGAGCAGGGACGTTCGCCCGCCGCGACCCGGGCCGGTGCCGACACGGAGTAGCCTCGTCACCCGTGACTCGTTCCACCGTGACCACCCCGCCGCCCGGCGCCGAGCCGCCCAAGGCGCACCCCGGCGCGCCCGGCCCCGGCACCGCCCTCGGCTCCCACTACAGCCGCTGCTTCGGCTGCGGCGCCGACCACCCCACCGGCCTGCACATCAACGCCGTCACCCCGGACGGCGACACCGTCGAGGCCGAGTTCACCGTGGGGGAGGCGCACCAGGGCGCGCCCCGGCTGGCGCACGGCGGGGTGCTCGCCGCCGCCATGGACGAGGTCATCGGAATGTCCGTCTGGCTGTTCCACAAGCCCTATGTCACGGGACGGCTGGAGACCGACTACCTTCTCCCCGTTCCCGTGGGCACGACACTCCACCTGCGTGCCTGGTGCAACGGGATCGCGGGCCGGAAGGCGTACCTTGAGGCGGAGGGGCGCATCGGCGCCTCCGACGGCCCGGTCGCCGTCCGCGCGGCGGCGCTGTTCATCGAGGTGGACATGGCGCACTTCGCCGAGCACGGCGACCTCGCCGCCATCGCCGCCGAGCACCAGGACTACGAGGTGAACCCGTGACCGAGGTGGAGGTCCTCATCCAGCGCCTCGACCCCGGGCTGCCGGTCCCGCGCTACGCCCACCCCGGCGACGCGGGAGCCGACCTCTACTCCGCCGAGGACGCCGAGCTGCTGCCGGGGGAGCGGGCCGTCATCCGCACCGGCGTGGCGATCGCGCTGCCCGACGGTTACGCGGCCTTCGTCCACCCCCGCTCCGGCCTGGCCGCCAGGCACGGCATCACGATGGTGAACGCGCCCGGCACGGTCGACGCCGGCTACCGGGGCGAGGTCAAGGTCACGCTGATCAACACCGACGCCAAGGAGCCGTTCCGGCTGCGCCGCGGCGACCGGCTGGCCCAGCTCGTCTTCCAGCGGGTGGAGCGGGCGGCCTTCCGCGAGGTGGAGAGCTTGCCGTCGTCCGCGCGGGGCGCCGGCGGGCACGGTTCGACAGGACGCTGACAAAACCAGGGAGAGTGAGACAACGTGTTGCGACGTCGCCGTCGTGAGCAGCCGGATCAGGTGGCCGAGGAGACCCTCGCCGCCCCCACGCGCGCATCCGGCCCGTGGGACGCCGACGAGCCCCACCCCGACCATGACCGCACCGACCTGGGCGGCCTGCGGCTGCCCCACAACCCGGACTTCGACGTGCGGCTGGCCTCGGTCGGTGACCAGCACGTCGGCGTGGTCGCGCTGTGGGAGGAGAGCTCCCTGCAGCTCCAGGCGCTGGCCGCGCCCAAGAGTTCGGGCCTGTGGGACGAGATCAGGGTCAAGATCAAGACGAGCGCCAAGACGCTGGAGGAGCGCGAGGGCCCGTTCGGCGTCGAGCTGGCCGGGCAGATCGCCGTCGAGGGCGGCACCCGCCCAGCCCGCTACCTCGGCATCGACGGCCCCCGCTGGTTCCTGCTCGCCGTGATCAACGGCCGCGCCGCGGTCGACGACACGGTGGCGGAGGCGTTCGTCGACTTCGTCAGGGACATCGTGGTGGTCCGCGGCGACGAGCCGATGGCCCGCGAGGAGTCGATCCCGCTGCGCCGGCCCAACGAGCAGCCCGCCGCCGACCAGCCCGAGGCGCAGCAGCAGAACCCGTTCAAACGAGGCCCCGAAATCAGCGAGATACGCTGACACCCCCTTATCACATAGGCTGAACCATCATGAGTACGGCAGAGCCTCCGAAACGCGGAGGATTGCGGGCCTTCTTCAGCAGGCTGGCCACGAGCCGGTCCGAGCTGGAGGCGCAGGAGCTCCGTGAGGGCGCCGACGAGGCAGGCGCCACACCCATCGCCTCGTGTGGCGGCCGACGCCGCTTCTGCGTAGCGGGTACGCTACGGACCGTCACCCTGCGCCCGCGGGGCGGCGCCCCCGCCCTGGAGGCCGAGCTGTACGACGGCTCCGACGTGATCGACCTGGTATGGCTCGGCCGCCGCAAGATCGCGGGGATCGAGCCGGGCCGGCCGGTCAAGGCGGAGGGGCTGGTCAGCATGCAGGACGGCCGCAAGGTGATGTTCAATCCGCGATACGAGCTGCGCCCAGGGAGTTGATCAGGTGAGTGCTGAGGCCGGAGAAGTCGCCCACGACACCGTCGAGGCGGCGGTGCGATCCCAGCTCGCCAAGGCCTTCGGCGGCGTGCGCGGCATCGTCGAGGCGGCGGTGCCGACGATCGCGTTCACGCTGACCTGGATCACGACCGAGGAGCTCCGGCTGTCGCTGATCATCAGCATCGCACTGTCGGTGGTGCTGCTGATCGTCCGGCTGGTGCAGCGGTCCACGCCGCAGTTCGTCATCAACAGCCTCATCGGCATCGCGATCGGCGCGTTCTTCGCCAGCCGCACGGGGGACGCCAAGGACTACTTCCTGCCCGGCATCCTGTGGAACGGCGCCTACTCGATCGGGATGCTGGTCTCGATCGTCGCCCGGTGGCCGGTCGTGGGCTTCCTCATCGGGTCGGTCACCAACGACCCGGTGGGCTGGCACAAGGACCCGGGCATCGTGAGGCTGTGCACGCGGCTCACCTGGCTGCTGATGCTTCCGTGCGTGGTGCGGGTGGCCGTGCAGCTGCCGGTCTACCTGCACGGCGGTGACGCGGCGGTGGCGGCGCTCGGCGTGGCGAAGATCGTCATGGGGTGGCCGCTCCAGGTGGCGGCGCTGGCCGCGATGGTGTGGGTGCTCGGCCGCGGCCGCACCCCGATCACCCCCCCCCCCGCCGCCCCGG
>NZ_LAVL01000104.1 GCF_001083785.1 Nonomuraea sp. SBT364 | reverse complement strand
CAAACTCTCCAAAAAAGGTTTGATACCAGGCAACATAATCTCCGTCAAAACTTTGACGAGGTGTTGCATGAAAAACTTCATGCACTGGCTTTTAACACACTGTTGAGTTCTCAAGAAACGGACGCATACTCCCCGGTCCTGCGAGAGGCGCTCATTTCGTTGTGTCTTAATTCTTTCAGCCGTTCAAGTCCCTGTCAAATTGACCGGACCCGCTCGACCTGCTGGAATTTCGACGCCCCGCTAACTTACCAGCCATTCGGACAGCTTCGAGCCATCCTTATGTCCAGCCAGAGAGTGGGATTCGCCGGGCAGCTCCGGAGCTTGATCAGCTCCTCGTCGCCCGCGCCTCAGCAACTCTAGCAGTCTCCAAGACCGCCGTGGCCCGTCTTAGGTAATCATGACGTTCTTCCCTGCCCTGGCAACCCCCAAACCTCTGCACTGCCTTGGGCAAGGACCGGTCCCGGCGCCGCACCTGAACCGCGCAAGTGCCCGGCAAGTCATCCGCAATCGCTCACAGGTACGAACTACGTACGAGCAGACTGCGCTCTCGGAGGTGCCCGCCATGACCCGCTCGGAGTTCGACGACATCCGCGCTTTCCTCGCCGACGATGCGACCCGACCGGAGGATCTCCTGCGTGTCGCGCGCACCCTCGTCGACGACCTTGAGCACGCCCGGATGCGTGAGGCCGTCATGCGCACCCATTACCTGCGGCTGCTGACCGCCGCCCGGGCCACGGTGGCGGCGGAGTCCGCGGGGGCGCCCGAGCCCATGTCCTTCGTCAGGCACGAGCTGGCCGAGCACGGTCAGCTGCCTGCGAACGGTGAGGCTGTCCAGCGCATCCTGTCCGACGCCCGCACGGCGGCCGCGCTGCTGGCGTGCCTGGAGCAGCATGCCCAGCCGCGCCCCCGTCCCGTCCTGCGCCTGCGCCGCTGTGTCGGCACCGTCCGCACCCTGCCGCGCTGAATCCGGCAACGAGCCGCACCTTCCGCGGTGCCGCCGGCAGCCGGCCGAGCCATCCCCTTGGGTCCGAGCGTGAGCCGCGCCTTCCAAGCTGACTCAGGCAGCCGGCGAACCGTCCCGCCCTCAGCGCCGCCGCCCGGCCCGACGCCGGAAGGCCCGGCCTGCCGCGCCGTCCCCGCCCGGCAGGAAGGCTTCACGCCACCGGCACGGACACTCCCACAGACGAGGGCCCGCGTGCATCACCGGATGACGACCGGCGACATACCCGCGCTTGGCGAAATGACTGGGAGACTGCGCATATGTGGCAACGCGGGATGAACTGGGCGGCTATCGCTTTGGTCGGGACATTCAGCGTGTTGTGGCTGGGTGTCGTGGTGTACGCGGACGTGGCCTCTGCCCCATGGATGCGCGCCGGTCAGGCGGTGTTCGCCCTGCTCCTGCTCGGATGGGCCGTGCGGAAGGCGGCTCTCATGATCGGCAAGGCGTGAGTTCGATGAGCGAGCAACCGTACGAGGTCAGCCTGGACCTGGGCGACGACCCGCAGGCGTCGTTCGCGGCGATGTACCTGGACCGGCTCCCGCAGCGGCACCGGATCGACGAGATAGACGACGAGGCCGCCCGCGGAATCTCCCGGTGGACGCGAGAGGAGGACGTACGTGAATCCGACACGCACGTCGACCCGCTCGCCGAGCCCGAGTGCTACTTCGACTGACTACGGCATGTACGGCGGCGCGACTCCCCAGCCCCAGCGAGGCATCGGCGCCTGGGGCGGAGGCGTGGCGCCGGGCTGCGAGTTCTGGCGGGCGAGCCGGGTGCCCCACTCGATGTAGCCGAAGAACGCGGCCCTGAACTCAGGGTCGTCGGGCAGTCCCACCTCGTCGGCGGCGTCCATGAGCAGGCTCACCCACCGCCGGCGCTGCGGTTCGGTGATGGACTTGCCCAGGTGGTAGGAGAGCATGTGCGCATATCCGCCGCGCTCATCGGTGTAGCGGGTGGGCCCGCCGAACACCTCGGCCAGCCACATGGCCACGTGTTTCGGGTGATCCGCGTCCATGTGCGCGAACAGCGGCCCGATGAGCTCGTCCTTGACGACCTGCCCGTAGAAGACCTCGGTCAGCCGTTCCAGCGCTTCACTGCCGCCGGCCCATTCGTAGAGGGTCGGCACGTGTTGATCAGCCATGTAATGATGTAATCATTGAGCGTCGATGGTGTGCAAGCCCCATAATCTCGGGATGTTCGACCATAACGACCACTACCACGCCCTGCTGCTGAGGCAGCTCCCGCCGGCCGCCGGTCAGGCGCTCGACGTGGGATGCGGCACCGGCGCGTTCGCCCGCGCCCTCGCCGCGCGCGGGCTGGAGGTGGACGCCGTCGACCCGGACGAGGCGGTCATCGGGGCGGCACGCCCGACGCCGGGCGTGCGGTTCACGCGCGGCGACATCACGACGATGGATCTCGCGCGCGACCGGTACGACTTCGTCTCCTGCCTGGCGAGCCTGCACCACGTGCCGTTCGGCACCGTCGGCCGGCTGCGGGAGGCGCTGGCCCCCGGCGGGGTGCTGGCGGTGCTGGGCTGCTATCGCGAGAGCACCTGGTCCGACCACGTGATCAGCACGGCGGCCGTCCCGGTCAACGCCGCCGTCCGGCTGGCGCTGGCCGGCCGCGCGGCGAGCTCTCCCGTGCGGGCGCCGGTCAGCCCGCCGTCGATGACGCTCGCGGACGTCCGTGAGCAGGCGGCCACGCTTCTGCCGGGGGCCCGGATCCGCCGACTGCTCTTCTGGCGTTACCTGCTGCTCTTCAGAAAGCCTCGCACGTGACGTACCAGCGCCCCGAGAGGTGATCGGCCGAGGTGGCCCGGATCGTCCCGGTGGAATAGGTGAGCCCGCAGAACTCCAGCCATCCTCCGGAGCCCACGACGCCGAGATCGGTACTGCCGATATGCCGTACGGCACGGCCGACGGGGAACAGACCGACCCATTCGACGCCCAGCCCGGCCTCGACATCCCCGACGGTGACGCTTTCCGGATGCATCGGCAGCGACCGTACGTAAGCCGACAGGGCGCGCTCGGAAACGGCGAAGGCCAACCGGATGGGCAGGTCGGCGGCCAGGGCGGCGCAGGTCGCGGCGGCGAGCAGCGGGCCGACGGCGGCCCATTTCCGATAGCGGCGCAAGAAGAACAGCACGCACCACGCAATGGCCGCCAAAATCCAAAACATCAACGCATAGGACCAGATATAAAGGCTGCCGCCGGGAAATATCGCCCCAATCATGCTCGCGGTGGCCGCGATGACCGGTGGCACCACCAGCCACAACCACCGCACATCCCTACGCCTGACCGGTCCCCCTGGCCCATGCACACCAGGGACCATAGCAAGGCGCCTGCTGAAAGTTTCACCCTTCCGCACAGCCGAACAGCCTGCCCCGCCTGTGCCTTTCGCCGAACGGCCGCGCCGCGGCCCGCGCGGACCCTTCTGGGACGGCGACCGGCTCCCTACCATCCGAGTGAACCCCCGTGGGAGCGCTCCCACATCATCGGACGGAGTATCCATGTCTCGCAGCAGGCCCTTGGTGGCCGCCATCGTCGCCGCGGCCGTCACGGCGGTGGCGGGGGCGGCCGTCTTCACCTCCTCCGCCGTCCAGGCCGCCGACTCCGCGTTCTACGTCGACCCGCAGACCAACGCCGCCAAGTGGGTGGCCGCCAACCCCGGCGACAGCCGCGCGGCCGTCATCAGGGACCGCATCGCGGCCGTGCCGCAGGGCCGCTGGTTCGCCAGCTACAACCCGTCGGCCGTGCGCGGCCAGGTCGACGCGTACGTGGGCGCCGCGGCGGCGGCCGGCAAGATCCCGATCATGGCCGTGTACGCGATGCCGAACCGCGACTGCGGCGGCCCGAGCGCGGGCGGCGCCCCCGACCACGCCGCGTACCGCGGCTGGATCGACCAGATCGCCGCGGGCCTGGGCGGCCGGCCGGCCACGATCGTCCTGGAGCCCGACGCGCTGGCGATCATGTCCAACTGCATGAACTCCGCCGAGCAGGCCGAGGTCAAGGCGTCCATGGCCTATGCCGGGCAGCGCTTCAAGGCGACGTCCTCCCAGGTCAAGGTGTACTTCGACATCGGGCACGACGCCTGGCTGTCGCCGTCGGAGGCCGCTTCCCGGCTGAACGGCGCCCAGGTCGGCACCAGCGCAGACGGCATCGCCGTCAACACCTCCAACTACCGTTCGACGCCCGGCCTGGTCTCCTACGCCAAGAGCGTCATCTCGGCGACCGGCGTCTCCGGCCTGGGCGCGGTGATCGACACCAGCCGCAACGGCAACGGCCCGGCCGGCAGCGAGTGGTGCGACCCGGCGGGCCGTGCCACCGGCACCTGGAGCACCACCGACACCGGCGACCCGGCGATCGACGCCTACCTGTGGGTCAAGCCGCCGGGTGAGGCCGACGGCTGCATCGCCTCTGCGGGCCAGTTCGTCCCGCAGCGGGCGTACGACCTGGCCATGGCCGCGCCCCAGCCCACCATCACGCCGACCGTCACGGTGACGCCCACGGTCACGGTCAGCCCGACCGTCACCCCGACGGGCACGCCCGGCTGCACCGCGACGTACAAGCTGGTCAACCGCTGGCAGGGCGGCTTCCAGGCCGAGGTCACGGTGCGCAACACCGGCTCGGCGCCGATCAGCGGCTGGCGGGTCGGCTGGGCGTTCGGCGGCGGTCAGTCGATCTCGCAGCTGTGGAACGGCTCGGTGTCCGGCAGCGGCGGCAACGTGACCGTCTCCAACCTGGGCTGGAACGGCGCGGTGGGCCCGAACGCGACCACCACGTTCGGCTTCCTCGCCACCGGGAACGGCGAGAGCACGCCGTCCCCGATCAGCTGCACGAGCTCCTGACGGCTATCTCCGGCTCACCGCGTGGGTGACGAGCGTGGTGAGCACGTCCTTGACCGAGGCGCGGTTGCGCGCGTCGCACATGACGACCGGAGTGCTCTCGTCCAGCCCGACGGCCCGCCGTACTTTCGCAGGATCGTGACGGCGGGCCCCGTCGAAGCAGTTGACCGCGACCACGAACGGCAGCTTGAGCTGCTCGAAGTAGTCCACCGCCGGGAAGCAGTCCTGCAGGCGGCGGGTGTCGGCGAGGACGACGGCGCCCAGCGCGCCGAGCGCCAGTTCGTCCCACATGAACCAGAACCGGTCCTGACCGGGCGTGCCGAAGAGGTAGAGCCAGAGGTCTTCGCGGATGGTGATGCGGCCGAAGTCGAGCGCCACCGTGGTGGCGACCTTGGTCTCGACGCCGGACAGGTCGTCCACGCCGACGCCGCGGTCGCTGAGCAGTTCCTCGGTGTGCAGCGGGCGGATCTCGCTGATGGTGCCGACCATCGTCGTCTTGCCGACGCCGAAACCACCCGCGATCAGGATCTTCAGGGCCGTCGCGGTGAGCGTCCCGCCGGAGGGCCGGGGGCGGTCAAAGCCTGCGAATTCCATGCAGTACATCCCTGTAGGTACGTTCGTCGATCGTCTGGTTGGCAGGCTGCGGCGGGTCGATGTTCACCAGGCCCTCGCGCCGCAGGTCGCCGAGGAGCACGCGGGTGATGTTGAGCGGCAGGCCGAGCTGCGCCGCCACGTCGGCCACCGGCGTCGGCCGGCGGCAGATGGACAGCATGGCGTGATGCTCGGGGTTCAGGCCGGGCAGCTCGAACGGTGTCCTGATCGTCGTGACGATCGCCACCAGATCGAACGACTCACCGGGCGGCCGAGCCCGGCCACCCGTGAGCCCGTACAACCGGACCAGCGGTCCGGGATCCTCATCTGTCACGGTGCCATCCCGTTCCATACGGGCGCGGGCGCGGCTCCTCTCGGCTGGGTGGAGAGGTGCTCGCCGACGCGCTTGACGAGCAGCGCCATCTCGTACGTGATCAGTCCCAGCTCGGCGTCACCGGCGGCCAGTACGGCCAGCCGGGCGCCCTGTCCGGCGGCCGTGACGAACAGGAAACCCCCCTCCAGCTCCACGATCGTCTGGCGGACGCCGCCGAGCCCGAAGTGCCGCCCGGCACCCAGGGCCAGGCTGTGGCTGCCTGCCGCGATGGCCGCCAGATGCTCGTTGTCCTCCCGGGTCATGCCCTGGGATCCGCCCATCGTCAGACCGTCGGCCGACAGCAGGACGGCGTGCCGTACGCCCGCGACCCGGTGGGTCAGGTCGTCGAGCAGCCAGCTCAGCTCAGATCTCGCGTCGGCCATGGGTATCCCTTTCGTTGCGCACGTCACGGCTCTCCTCCGCTTCCTTGCGCCCCTGCCGCCAGCCCTCCTGCATGGAGGTCATCAGGTCGTGGAGCTCCTGGGGGGAGCGGGTGGAGACGTCGGGCTCCTGCCGTGGACGTGTCTTGCGGAGTTGTGGTGCGAGGCTGGCCTGCCGTACCCGTACCGGCAGTCCGTCCAGGTCGTCGTCGGTCTCGTGGCGTGGTGCGGGCACGGGCGGCGGCGGAGGCGGGGGCAGGGGCCGTACGGCGGAGGGCGCCGGGACCGGCCGGGACGGCAGCGTCGAGACGGGCTCGAACAGCGAGACCGTGTTGTGCGGGAGGGCCTGCACGGGCTCGGTGAGCACGGTGACCGGGACCATGAGGATCGCCGTCGTGCCGTCGTAGGGCGACGGGCGCAGGGTGACCTTGATCCCGTGGCGGGCGGCCAGCCGGGAGACCACGAAGATGCCCATCCGGTCGCTGCCCGCCAGGTCGAACTCGGGCGGCGTGGCGAGCTGGGCGTTGAGCTCGGCCATCGTGGCGGCGTTCATGCCCAGGCCGCGGTCCTCGACCTCGATGGCGAAGCCGTTGGCCGCGGCCAGGCCGCGCACCTGCACGCTGGTGTTGGGCGGGGAGAAGGCGGTGGCGTTCTCGATCAGCTCGGCGATCAGGTGGATGACGTCGGTGACGGCGGCGCCCGCGAGCATCGGGGCCTGCGGCATCGGCTGGATGGTCACGCGCGTGTAGTCCTCGACCTCCAGCGCGGCGCTGCGGATCACGTCGTGGATCGGCACCGGGTCCCGCCAGCGCCGGCCGGGGGCCGCGTCGGACAGGATGATCAGGTTTTCCGCGTGGCGGCGCATGCGGGTGGTGAAGTGGTCGAGCTTGAACAGCCCTTCCAGCGTGTCGGGGTCCTCGGCCTTGCGTTCCATCGCGTCGAGCAGCGTGAGCTGGCGGTGCAGCAGCGCCTGGTTGCGCCGGGCCAGGTTGAGGAAGACCTGGCCGACGCCCTTGCGCAGGGTGGCCTGCCCGACGGCGGCCTCGACGGCGGTGTGCTGCACGGCGGAGAACGCCTGCACGACCCGTTCGACCTCGGCGGTCCTGGCCCTCTCCAGCTCCGTGGTCATCTCGGCGGGGTCGACGTCCTCGCCCTTGCGCAGGCGCTCGACCAGTTTGGGCAGCCGGACCTCGGCCAGCTCGACGGCCGAGCCCTGCAGCTTCTTCAGCTCGTTGATCATTGATCGGCCGAACCGGTACGACAGCACGATCGACAGCAGCACGGCCAGCAGGCCGAGGCCGAGCACCACGCCGATGCGCACCAGGCCCTCGAACACCAGGCCCTCGCCCTTCAGGGTGGCGCGCCGCAGGTCCTTGCCGGCGTTGCCGCTCAGCCCGGCGAACGCCTCGGCCGAGTCGAGCCGCCAGGAGGTGGCCGTCACGGGCACGATGCCCCGCACGTTCCATCCGTAGACGGCGTCCTCGGCCTGCTCGAAGCGCTGGTAGGCGGTGGTGGCGGCGAGCTGCTCGTGCCAGGCGCGCAGCTCGGGGCCGATGTCGCGCAGGGCGTCGGCGAGCTGGACCCGCCGTGCGGTCATGGCCGCCACGAACGCCGCGTGCTCGGTGCGGGTCATCTGCCCGCGTTCCAGCGCCGGGGCGAGCACGGCGGCCTCCCTGGAGGCGTACTCGGAGGCCGAGCTGTAGGCGGACAGGCCGCGCAGCACCCGGTAGGACGACACCTCGGTGATCCGCTCGGCGCCGCCGAACTGCCGGTTGGCGACGCTGATCATCACGTTGTACTTCTCGGTGGTGACCAGCGGGGCCTCGTCGCCGAGGTCGGCGGCGGCCCGCAGTCCGGACAGGCCGTCCAGGGCCTTCAGCAGCGCCTGCACGGTCTCGGGCGCGGTGCCGGCCTGCGGCTGCTCGGCGAGCCCGGCCGCCACGTCGCGCACCCGGGCGACCGCCTGGTCGGTGGCCTGCCGCTGCGTCCCGAGCTGCGTGTCGCCGGCGGCCCGGCCCGCGAGCTCGGCGGTCAGCAGGCGCTCGCGCTGGAGCGCGATGATCAGGTCACGCGACGGCGCGCCGACCGCGTCCCACTCGCCACGGCTCTGCGCGAACCCTGACGTCTCGGACACCATGCTGTACGCGATGTACCCCCACAGGGCGACGAGCGAGACCAGAGGCACCAGGAGGATCCGGAGGATCTTCCGGCGGATCGGCGGGGCGGATTTCATGCGCTATGTCCAATCCGCGCTTGTCCTGCGCATAGTCGGTCTGCCTGGTGGGCGGCAAGTGCCTGGTGTGCACGCCGCGACGGATGCGCGTTGTGATCTGCCCCACTATGCCGCTGGCGTCCCGACTCGACAAGCCACCGACTCAAAAGTTGATATTTCGATATCTCAGTAGTTATGCCGGCGTTCGTGCGGTGATCGCGAGGGTGTACGGAACCGGGCGGTCGCCGGGCTCGTACACCCTGGTGAGGATCAGCCCGGCGTCCAGGAAGGCGTTGATCAGGTCGGGCAGCGGCTTGTGGCTCATGCCGACGCGATCGCTGACCCCGCCCTCACGCCACCACGGCCCCGTCGTCACGGGGTTCGATGTGCGGGCCGTTGAAGCACGGGTGCATGCCGTAGAACAGCGGCAGCCCGCCCGGCCGCAGCACCCGGGCGGCCTCGCCGAGCAGGCCGGCGAAGTCGGCGATGTCGGAGGACACCCAGATCGCGGCGGCGGGCCGGACGCAACTGGCCGCCCGAGCGGTCGAGCCCGATCACGGTCCTGCCCGTGGAGCGGATGGCGTCGAGGTAGAGCCCGGTTCCGCAGCCCAGGTCCAGGCACGGGCCGTCGCCGGGGCCCAGCAGTCCGGTCACCTCGGCGGCGTTGGCGGCGGCCGCTTCGGCGTTGAAGCCGTCGTAGCGGGCGGTCACGGGATCTCGGCGGCGACCAGCTCCGACACGGCGAGCGGGCGGAAGGTGGCCAGCATCGCGAGGAGCTGGAGCTCGGTCGCCGCCGGGCCCCTGAGCCGCACCACGGCGTCGCCGCGGCGCGCGTACAGGGCCCTGTCGTCGCTCTCGGCGCTCACCCAGACGTCTTCGCGCAGTTCCCGGCAGGGCTCCGCGCCGTCGGACGCGCAGGCCTCCTCCGGGGTCCCCGCGCCGCGCGCCCGCACGGTGACCTCGATGCCCGTCCCCTGCCCCGCGTACTCGAGGTTCAGCTCCGCCTCGTCGGGATTCTCCGTGGAGTCCCAGACGTAGGTGAGGTCGAAGCCGTCGAGGGCGGGTCCGATCACCGGCACCCCGGCGCGCTCCAGGCGCTCGGCCTGCGCACCGGCGGCGATCACGTCCTGAGCCGTCCAGAGGCCGAGGCAGGTCACGGCGATCAGCCCGGCGGCCCACGCCCTGGCCTTGCCGTAACCCGGCAGCACCATCGCGGCGGGCGCCACGTACCCGATCGCGCCGAGGACCATGAAGACGGCGGTCCCGGCCACCACGCCGAAGTCCATGGCCGTGAAGAGCGTCAGGCCGGCGATGCCGAACGCGATCAGCAGCGCGTACAGCAGGAAGGGCGCCAGCGTGGACACCGCCCAGGAGACCGGCAGCCTGCCGAACCAGCTCAGGAACATGCCCAGCGGGAACGGCAGCAGGACCATCGCCATGACGGTCAGAGGCTCGTCGCCACCGCCGAACACGAAGAGGATGGCCTCGGCGATACCGACGACGGCTCCTACGAGCGCGGCTCTGACTAATGCACTCATACACCGATCTTGCCTGATTCAGCCCCGAACTGGGCGGGCAATGGACGGATCCGTGGCGTCCGAGTCGCCCGGCAGAGATGGGGGGCGGTGGCTTCGGCGCGGCACGTTCAAGCGGAGAGTAGACTGTCTACATGTAGGTGGTCTACATATTAGGGAGGCGTGGTCATGAGTGAGACCCGGGAATCCGCCTGGCCGGCGGTGAGGCTCGTCATCCTCATGCTCGCGGGCGTCGTCGTCGGCAACGTGGCCCTCGCGCTGCTGACGACCAGGGACCCGGGGCTCGGATTCGACGAGCTCATCGCCTTCGGCGGCGGTGCGCTGCTGGGCGTGGCGGTCGAGTTCGGCATCCTCCGCCGGTCCAGGCGCTGAACCGCGCGCGAGCGGTCCCTCGAAATGGCAGGTGCCGGCTTCCGGGTGAGCGATGCGATCATTCCTCATGGGCAGCATCGCATCGTCGTCGGATCGGGACTTGCGTGTCATTCACGGACCGTTCTTCGAGGAGTGGGAATTCGCCACCCTCATGGGCTTCTCCCGAGACGAAATCGCCTGTCCCGCGACGCCGCGGGAAATCGCGCAGGTGCTGGCTCGGTGGCTGGGCGATGACGGATACGACGAGACGGCCAAGGGCGTCTATGACCGGCTGCGGTAGGCGTTGACGGTGATCAGGCCGGCTGCGTGGAGGCTGGTCAGGAGGGTCCAGTCGTCGGCGGGGTCGAGCCAGATCTGGAGGTCCGCCGGGCCCGACGGTCTCGGGAGGGCGCCGGTGGGCTGGTAGAAGGTCGAGACGAGGACCAGGGGGATCGGCGCCGTCCAGCGGGCCGGGGCCGGGGGTTCGTGTCGCGGGCCGAGGAGCACGGCGCGTTCCGCCTCGGTGCACGCGTCGAGCGATCGTCCGGCCGCGAGCTCGGCTTGCAGCCTGACCTGCATGTCCAGCGCCAGGCGGACGCGGGCGGTCCCGTCCTCGGGGGGCTCGGGAATGAGCATGTCGATCAGTTCGGCGGGGTCGTCGGCGTAGCCTCGGCGGGCGCCGCCCGCGTGGATCATCTCGAAGCGGTACGGCCGGCCGTCGGCTTTGACCGGGGCCGCCGGAGCCGGCTCCGCCGACGAGGTGTTGCGGATGATCACGGCCATGGGTGGCCTCCGGGTGGGGTCATTGCGGGAGCGCCCAGCGGGTGGCGGCGTACAGGGCGGTGAGCTGCTCCTTGTCGGCGGCCCGCCAGAACAGCTCGTCCATCAGGCTTCGGAAGGACAGGCTCCCCCGCTCGGTGCGGTCCTGCGCGGGATCGCCGAAGAGTGCGGCATGGGTGCCCAGCGGGTCGGGCCGGCCCCGGTTGGGCAGTTCGCCCAGCGTCGCGTTGCGGAACGCCGCCTCGACCAGGGCGAGCGACACCTTCACCTGCGACTGGATGACGGCGGGGTCGAGCGAACCGTCCCACAGCCGCAGCTCGATGTGATCCTTCGAGGACCCCTTCATGGCCTGCATGTTCACCGCGGACTCGTGGCCGCTGTTGCGGTGCCGCACCGGGCCGATCGCCTCGTAACCCGCCGAGGGCAGTTCGTTGGGGCGGCAGTGCTTGAGGCCGCGATGGCTCTCCGCCTCCGGGTTTTGCGCGAGTCTGTACAGCGTGTCGGCGTGATGGCCCACCTGATTCAGCACACTTGTGTAGTTCTCCACGATGTGGTCGTAGTCGTGCGTGCTCACATGGACGTGCCCACCGGTCCGCGGGCCGGCCGTGCCGCCGTGGGATCGGATGATCTCGACGGCGAGGCGGAGGTTCTCCCAGGTCGCGGGCTCGTCGTACAGGATGGGCGAGACCAGTTCGCCGGTGACCGTGCCGTCCTTCTCCAGCGTCCACAGGCCGAGCCCGCCGTTCTTCCCCGAGCTGTAACCCTGGCCCTTCATCGTGTGATAGCTGTGCTGCCGATCGTCGCCGGTCAGTCCGGCCTCGTGCAGGGCATGGGCGATGGCCTGCAGCCCCTGGCGGGCCAGCGCGTCCGGGAGGTCGAACTCGAGCTCCAGCCCGAACCCGCGCCCGCCGTCACGGGCGGCGAGGGACGCGGTGGCGTCGTCGAGCATGTACGGGATCACCGCCTCTCCCCTGACGGCCCGTTCCACGGCCTGGTCGTAGGCGTTCCGGAACGCCGCGAGATCTCTCGTGAAGGACACCTCCGGACGATCCGGCCAGCGCTGCCACGCCCGGGCCCGGGCCTCCAGCGAGGCGACGCGTTCCTGTTCCGCCACGGCCAGCAGGTCAGGGCCGGTCAGCAGGGACCGGACGCGGCGCAGGACGGGGCTCCCCTCCGGATGGGCCTGCCGCGCCGCCTCGTGCTCGCGGCTCGCGGCCTCCCGGGCGTCCCGTACGGACGAGGGGGACAGATCGTGCAACCCGGGCGGGAGATCCGGCAGCCGGGGCACGGGGGTGCCGGCGTCCCGGGTCAGGGCGTCGAGCACCTGCCGCCGGTCGACCGGCGCGAAGAGGTCGAAGCCGTTCCGCTGGATCTCGGTCGCCCTGTCGGCCAGCCGTTCGACGGAATGGCCGAGACCCGCGTCCACCGCCAGGCGGCGCAGCGGCTCGAACACCGGCAGCCGCGAGGGCGCCTCGGAGCCGGTGATCTCGGCGAGGCGGGCCAGGGCTCGCGCCGCGTCGTCGCTCGGCCGCGCGACGTCGTTCTCGGCCGCGATCCGCAGCCCGTCCCAGAGGTACGGGTCCCGCGTCCGGTGAGTGGTGAGCAGGTCGGTGAGCTCCCGCGGGCCGGCCACCCGCGTGAGGTCGGCGCCGTGCTCCCGCGCGTCCTCGGCCAGGCGGACGAGTTGCTCGACCGAGCGTCCTTGGCCCGCCTCTCCGGCCAGGCGGTCCAGCGGAAGCGCCCCGCTCTCCGGGCGGGTGGCGATCTCGTCCAGGAGCGCGAGCAGCCGTGCCGTCGGCTCGCCGAGACCGGGCAGGGCGTGCCTTTCGGCGAGCAGCACGCCGTTCCACAGGTACGGGTCCTCCTGCCGGAAGGCGTCCATGGCCGCGCGGAAGGCCGCGTCCCCGGTCGTGCCGTGCGGGAAGTGGCCGTTCTGGTGAGCCGCTCGGAAGACCGGGAGCAGCTCCCTGATGTCGCGGATGCCGTACCGCTCGAGCACGGGTCTGGTGAAGTCGCGGACCCTGGTGGAGGTGACGGGGTCGCCCATCATCTCGATCATCAGCCCGATCGTGCGTGCCTGCGTGGCGTCGGCGTCGTGGAAGGAGAACCGGAGCTGGTTCCGGAATCCCGTCCAGCGGTAGGAGTCCGCCGCCATCATCCGGTTGAGGACACCGGTCAGGGCCGCGCGGTCGGTCGCGGCGGCCGGGGACAGCTCGTACCGCTGGGCGTCGTTGAAGACGTCGACCAGGGCGTCGATCTCAAGACGCAGGCCGAGGTCCGCCGCGACGTCCTGGATGGCCCTCGACGGGTCGGGCCCACCGATGCTCCGGCCCATCTGGGCCAGGGCTCGCGCGGTCGCGTCGTCCCGGCGGGTGACGGGCAGCTGTTCCGCCAGGCGCCGGCCTTCCGCCAGGAGCACCTCGTCCGGTACGGGCCGCTGGGCGGGGGCGGAGCTGTCGGGCGGGCCGCCGAGCAGCCGTTCGATCCGGTTCGCCGGGCCGGGGCGGCTGCCGTCCGGGTCGCCGGCGTTGCCGGGCGTCCAGCGGTGGACGATCGCCGCGGCTTCGGCGAAGTTCCTGGGCCGCGGATCCGCTATCGGAGAGTGACCGTCGGGCGCCTGATGCGGGGCTTGCGGGTGTGCCCGGTCCTGGACGGCGGTGCTCGTCGGCTCCTGCGGGGACCGGGGCGTGCCGGGGTCGGCCTCCGGCATCGCTCCGGTGGGCCGGTACGCGTGGGGTGCCACGGGGGTGGGCTGTTCTGTCCGATGGTCGGGTGTCGTCCGGGGTGGGGCCGGCTCGCGCGCTGGTTGGGCGTCCGGGCGGGGCTGCTGGTGTCGTTCGGGCGTGCCCTCGCCGCCGGTGGCGTCGCCGGGGGTCGCGGTGATGGTCGCCGGGATCAGCGAGCTCCGTGGCAGGTGCCCCGGGCCCGCGGCCTCGGCTCGGGAGGTGGAGGGGGTGCTCTGGTTGATCGGGGCACGCTCGGCGGGCAGGTGCTGCGAGCTGCGCTCGGCGGGCAGGTGCTGGGCGGGGCGCTCTCCCGTGAAACCTTGTGGGGTGCGCGTGGGGGGTCCGCCTTGTGGTGGGGATTTGTCACCGCTGGGCAGTGGCGTGTCGTGGCGTCGTACGACCTCGCCGGCGATCGCCCCGTTCGCGAGCACGTGGGGGCCGTCGGCGGCGGCGGTGGGAGCTCTGGGAGCAGGCGGGGATGCGGGCGGCGGGCCGGTGTCGGCGGACGGCGCGTCGGCGAGCGTCGTCTCGCCGACGGCGGCGGCGAGCGGCCGGGCGGCCGCGGGCTCCCCGGCCGGGTGCGGTGCGCCGGCCGGGTGCGGCTCGCCGGGGACGGCGGGTGTGGGGTCGCCGATCTGGGCGGCCGCCCGCATCGGCAGGTAGCTCACCCGGGCCGAGGCCGGGATGTCGAGGCCGCCGGCGACGCCGGAGATGAAGGCGTAGGTGAGATGTGAGCCGTCCAGCTGCCCGCCGAGCGCCAGCGCGGGGACGGCGCCGCCCGTGCCCGCCACCCCGCCCAGCAGCGCCTGGCCGTACATGCTCTGCCCGATCGCCACGATCTTGTCGCGGACGGCCAGCTCCGCCCGGGAGGCGCCGTACACCATCTGCCTGCTCAGCAGGCGTGACAGAGCGGCGTTCGCGCCGCCGAACAGGGCGCCGGTCAGGGCGCCGCTGCCGGCCGACATCGCCAGCGACGCGAGGTCGAAATCGCCCGCTTCGCGGTCCCCCCAGAGCTGTTGCGCCACCTGTACGCCGAGGTCCAGGCCGCCCATGATGCCGGCGAACTTGAGCATGCTCGTGAGGACGAGCCGCTTCATCGTCTGGATGCTCATCTGGGTCAGCAGCGTCTGATGCCTGATCAGCGCCAGAACGGCCGGGCCGTTGACGTAGATCCACACCAGCAGCCTGACGATCATCGCCCCGAGCAGCGCCAGCGAGGCGTAGATCATCCACTCGGTGTGCTGCATCCGCACGCCGTGCTCGCGCAGGGCGGCCGCCTCGTCCCGGAGGGCCTGCTCCAGCAGGTCGAGCAGCGCCTCGCCGGAGGCGGCCCCGGTGCTGCCCGCCTGCCCGCCGAGGGCCGCGAACGTCTGCTCGAACGTCTCCTTGGCGGCGCCCTGCCATTCCTGGCCGCGCAGCATCCTGACGACCGCGCCGGCGTCCTCCGCCTTGATCCCGGCCAGGAGGTCCGCCAGGCTCTCCAGTGTCCGCGCCTCCGCGAGGACCCCGCCGACGTCGGTCTCCGGGAACGCGCCGCCCGTCAACGGCTTCGCCAGCGGCTTCACCACGTCGGGCACCAGGCTGAGGTCAAGCCCCATCAGCGGATGTCACCTCTCGCGGGGCGGCCGTGGGTCCCCCGGCTGCGGCGTGCCGGGGCCGGGGAGGAACGACTCGAAGCTCGTCCCGTCGCCGAACAGGTCCTCGAACGGCAGGTCCGGCACGAAGGGATGCATCAGCTCCTTCATCTCGCCGGACACCTGGCTGGTCGCCCGCCCGATCTGCTCGACGATCAGGGCGGACAGCTCCGACGGCGACAGCTTGCGGTAGACGCGGGGGTCGAACTCGATCGTCCGCACCTCACCGCGGGGACCGACGGTCACCGTCACCATGCCGTCCTTCGACCTGGCGGTGGCCGACAGGTCCCGCATCTTCTCCTGCATCCTGGCGAGCTGCTCGGTCTGCTGGTTGACCTCCTGGACGAGTTGCTCCAGCAGCCGCCATGGCTCGTCTGCCGCCATATATGTCCCCCACGTCCCATCTGCATCGCTGATCCCACACTTACCATCGTTTTCCCGATTCTGTGGCAGGTCCGTGAGGAGTACTAGGCTGCCCACCCGTGAGGTTCGACGGTGTCACCTACAGCAAGAGCCACCTTCACCGGTTGGCGTGCGCGACGGACGGCATGGCCGGAGACCTGGCCGGCGCCGGCACCCGGTTCGAGGCGTCGTCGGGCGCGGCACGCGCCGCCCTCGGCGACGACGACTACGGCCGGGCGTACTGGCAGGCGCGCGGTCAGCGGATGAAGGACATCGGCACCGGGCTCGATCTGCTCGCGACCGCGCTCCGGCGGCAGGAGACCCGGATCCAGCGGGCGTCGCAGAACTACGACGGCTGCGAGGACGCCAGCACCCTGCGGTGAATTGGTGCGGAGCAGCGAAAGGAAATGGGCCTCAGGACCGGTGACCAGGAGCGGTAAAAGGCCGGGACATGCGAAATGCCCTCCGGGAAATCCCGGAGGGCATTTCTTTTGGTAGCGGGGGCAGGATTTGAACCTGCGACCTCTGGGTTATGAGCCCAGCGAGCTACCGAACTGCTCCACCCCGCGTCGGTGTGTGTCTAAAGACTATCCCTGACACGGGGCTTACGCAAACTGACGGCCTATGTCCCCCCGGTGGAAGTCGCCGTGGGTGTCGCGGCCGGCGAGGCCGGAGGCGACCCGGTCGGCGAGGCCGACGGGGACGCCGTGGGCGAGGCCGTCGGGGAGGCCGTCGGGGAGGCTGTGGGCCCCGGCTGGGCGCCGAGCGACTTCAGCTTCTCCAGCGCGGTGTCGAGCCTCTCCTGGGCCTTGCCGTAGGCGTCCCAGTCGGGCGGACTGGCCTGCAGGGCCTTCTGGGCGTCGTCGTAGGCCGACTGGGCCTCGGAGATGGCCGTCGACAGAGCCGTCGTCTGGGACGGCTGCTGCTGCTGGTTCTCCTCGGCCGGCTTGTTCTCGGTGGTTTGCTGCTCGCCGCCGAAGACCTGCGCCAGGCCCTCCTCCAGGGTGCGGCCGACACCGATCTTGCTGCCGAACGACACCAGGACGCGCTGCAGGATCGGGTACGGCTCCTGGCCGCCGCCTGCCGCCACCTGGATGTAGACGGGTTCGATGTAGACCAGCCCGCCCGCGTACGGCAAGGTCAGCAGGTTGCCGTAGCGGACCGACGAGGCGCCCACGCCCAGCAGGTTGAGCTCACCGGCAAACCGGCTCTGGAAGGCGTTCTGCGCCTGGCCCGGGCCGGGGATCGGGGTGTTGGACGGCATGCGCAGGACGCGTAGCTGCCCATAGTTGGGACCGGCGGTGGAGTCGACCGCCATGAAGGCCGCCAGGTTGGGCCCCTGTCTCGGCACGAACGTCGTCGTCAGGGAGAACGCGGGCGCGCCGCCCGGCATCGTGGCCGTCAGGTAGTAGGGCGGCTGCTTGATGTTGCGGTCGCCCTGCGACGGGTCGTTCGGGACGTTCCAGAAGTCCTGGCCGCTGTAGAAGGCGGCCGCGTCGGTGATGTGGTAGCGCGACAGGGTGTAGCGCTGCACCTTGAACAGGTCTTCCGGGTAGCGGACGTGCGCCTTGAGACCGGCGCTCATCTGGTCGGCCGGCTGGATGACGCCGGGGAAGGCGTTGCTCCACGTCTTCAGGACCGGGTCGTCCGGGTCCCAGGCATAGAGCGTCACGGTGCCGTCGTAGGCGTCGACCGTGGCCTTGACCGAGTTGCGCATGTAGTTGATCTTGTCCTGCGGCTGCTGGGCGATGACGCGCGAGCGGTCGGTGGCCGTGTCGCGGGTCATCTCGCCGAGGCTCTCGCTCTGCGAGTAGGGGTAGGCGTTGGACGTGGTGTAGCCGTCGACGATCCAGGTGACCCGCCCGTCGACGATCGCCGGGTAGGGGTTGGAGTCGAGCGTCAGGAACGGGGCGACCTTCTTGATCCGCTCGCGCGGGTTGCGCTCGTACAGGATCTTGGAGTTGTCGTTGACGTCGCCCGACAGCAGGATGTTCACCTCGCCGTACTTGGCGGCGTAGAACAGCCGGTTGATGAACGAGCCGACGGGCACGCCGCCCTTGCCGGTGTAGGTGGTGTTCTTCTGACCGGTGCCGCCCGTCTCCGGGTAGTCGAGCTCCTGCGGCCGGTTCGGGTTGCCGCCGGCGATCGCGTATTCGCTGTTGTTCGGGTGCTCGCCGAAGTAGATGCGCGATTCCTTGAGCCCGGTGGCCTGCGTCAGCGGGCCGGTGACCGGCATGTCCTTGGCGTCGTAGTCGGGCAGGCCGCCGGAGTCGACCTTGTTGCCCGGCGCGGCCACGATGCCGTAGCCGTGGGTGTAGACCAGGTGCCGGTTGATCCAGTTGTTCTGGCCCTCCGGCGGGCCGCTCAGCTCACGGACGCCGACGATGTGGTCGACGAGCTTGCCGCTGCTGTCGGGGTAGCGGTCGACGTCGAGCTGGTCGGCGAACTCGTAGAAGCCCCTGATGCGCTGGGTCTGCTCGTAGGTCGCGGACACGAGCGCGGGGTCGAGCAGCCGCACGCCCGTCACGGACGTGTCGCCGGCCTGCTGCACCTTCGCGGGGTCGGCCTCGGCGGAATACTGCTCGACCTTCACGTCGTCGATGCCGTACGCCTGCCGCGTGGCCTCGATGTTGCGCGCGATGTAGGCGGCTTCCTTGCCCTGCTGGTTGGGCTTGACCTGGAACTGCTCGACCAGCAGCGGGTAGACGCCGCCGATCAGCACGGCCGACAGCACCAGCAGGCCGAAGGAGACGCCGGGCAGCATGCCGCCGGGACGGAAGATGCCGGCGAAGAAGAGCGCGGCGCAGATCAGCGCGATGATCGCGAGGATGGTCTTGGCCGGAAGCACCGCGTTGACGTCGGTGTAGGAGGCGCCGTGCACGAAGCCCCGGTCGGAGAAGACCAGCTCGTAGCGGTCGACCCAGTAGGCGACGGCCTTGAGCAGCACGAAGACGCCCAGCAGCACCGACAGGTGGACCCGCGCGGCGCGCGAGGCGTGCACGCCCGGCGACTGCAGGCGGAAGCCGCCGTAGAGGTAGTGCGTGATCGCGGCCAGCACGATCGAGATGATCACCGCGGCGAACAGGAAGTTCAGCACCATCCGGATGAACGGCAGGTCGAACATGAAGAACGAGACGTCCATCTTGAACAGCTCGTCCGTCTTGCCGAACGCCTCGCCGTTGGCGAACTGCATCCAGGTCTGCCACTGCCCGGCGAAGGAGGAGCCCGCGAAGAGCGCGAGCATCGCCATGCCGACGATGAAGATCAGCTTGCGGTGCGGGTCGAGGGCCATGCGGTAGCGGTCGGCCCCGCTCGCGCCGCCGAACATGGCGGGCCCGAACATCGGCTTGGTGCGGAAGGCCAGCAGCATGTTGCCGCCGACGATGCCCACCATGAGCACCGCGCCGATGACGAACAGCACGATCTCCGTGAGCAGCACGCCGGAGAAGACCGGCATGAAGTCGATCGCGTTAAACCATAGATAGTCAGTATAAATGCCGGAAAATAGGAAGAAAAGCGCCACAATCGCAACGAGTGCGATCGCGACAGGCAGAAGCAGTCGCGGTCGGCGGGGCAAGCGCATTGCCCTACCGGCTCCTGGGGTCCGGAAGCTCAAGGCCAACCCCTCGTCGTGATGAAGAAACGGTCCGTGTCTGGCAACCTACACCGCAGGGCCATCCGTACGGCTAACGCACAACCATCGCGGGAAGTTTCATCCCGCGTCACATGACGGCACTTTTCCCTTGCCGGTGCGCAGCGCGTCGAGCGCCTGCACCGCGCCGTGCAGGGTTTCGGCCTTGATCAGGCGCAGCCCGCCGGGCGCCCCCTTCACGGCCTCGGCGCAGTTTCCGGCGGGCGTGAGGAAGACGGTCGCGCCGGCGTTCCTGGCGCCGACCATCTTCTGCGCGATGCCGCCGATCGGGCCCACCTGACCCTCGGGGGTGATGGTGCCGGTGCCGGCGATCTGCTTGCCGCCGGTGATCGGGCCCTCGGTGAGCTTGTCCACGATGCCGAGCGAGAACATCAGCCCGGCGCTGGGCCCGCCGACGTCGCCCACGTTGATGTCGACGTCGAACGGGAACTTGTACTGCCGCTGCATGGTCACGCCGACCACGCTCTGCCCCTGGCTCCCCGCGACCGTCTGGATGGTCACGTCCACCTTGTCGTCGCCCCTGGTCACGGTGAACGTCACCGGTTCGCCCGGCTTGTGTGCCCGGACGGCCTCGCCCACCTCGTCCACGTCGACCATCGGCTTGCCGTCGACCGCGGTGATCTTGTCACCGGTCTGCAGCTTGCCCGCGGCGGGCCGGTTCTTCTCCACGGTGCGCACGGCGATCACGGTCGAGTAGGGGATCTTGAGCTCGTTCAGCGCGGCGGCGGTCGCGTTGTCCTGCGAGCTGGTCATCTCCGCCGTGTTCTCCTCCTCGACCTGCTTCTGGGTGCGGTCGGGGGCGAAGATCGTCTCCTGCGGCACGACGGCCACGGACGGATCGATCCAGCCGCGCAGCGCGGTCAGCAGATCGATCTTGGCATTGGGCCCGCCCTGGTAGGCCACGGTCACGAGCCTGAGCGAACCGCTCGTCGGGTAGGTCTCCCGCCCGGTGATCATGATCACCGGCTTCTTGTCGACCTGGCCCAGCGTGTTCTCGGTCGGCCCGGGACTCAGGACGACGTACGGCACGGGCACGAACGCCCCCACGATGCCGAGCGCGAGCACCAGGAAGCCCGATACGAGCAGGGTCAGGGCGCGTCGTGACATGGATCGAGCTTATTCGCAGGCGCCGACCCACTCGGTCGACCCGTCGGCGAAGACCTGATGTTTCCAGATAGGCACCTGGGACTTGAGGTCGTCGATCAACCGGCGCGCCGCCCTGAACGCCTCGTCCCGGTGCGGGCAGGCCACCGCCACGATCACGGCGACGTCGCCGAGCTCCAGGTCGCCCACACGATGCACGGCGGCGAGCGCGGTGACGGGGAAGTCGGTGGCCACCTTCTCCGCCACCGAGCGCAGTTCGCTCTCGGCGGAGGGGTGCGCGGAGTAGGAGAGCCTGGTCACGGGCTTGCCGTGATCCTGCTCACGGACGGTGCCCACGAACAGCGAGGTGCCGCCGGCCGCGTGGTCGCCCACCGCGGCCATCACCTCGTCGACGGACAGCGCGGTGTCACGAATGGCCAGCAACCGGATGACGTCCACGAAAAGAGCCTACAGAGTCTTCACCCGCGACGCTTCTTGCGCACCTGCCGGACGATCGCGGCGGTGCCGATGACCGCCACGGTGGCGCCGGCCGCCGTGAGCGTGGCCTCCTTGACGGGCAGCCGCCTGCCGACCACGGTCGTACGGTTCTCGCGCAGCTCCAGGAGCTGGGCGAAGGCCGCCTCGTTGGTCCACGCCGGTTTCCACCCGGCCTCGCGCAGCGCCGTGCAGTCGACGACCCACGGGTAGACGACGTAGTGCAGGTCCGTGGCGGGCGCCGGGGTGATGCCCAGCCGGTGCAGGCGCTGCGCGGTGCCGAACGTCAGCCCCGCCGGCAGCTCGAACCGGCGGATCCCGGACAGCTCCTCGACCTGCTCCTGATCCAGCCAGCCGTCGGAGCCCACCGACACGACGCCCGTGACCTGGCCGCGCGCGGCCAGCTCCAGCGCCGACAGCAGGTCCTCGATGTGGCAGAACTGCCAGCGCTGCTCGCAGCCCTTGACCGTCAGCAGCCGGGGCGACTCGAAGTGGCGGGTGATCACCGTGTCGACGCCCGGCCCCACCACGGCGGCGGGCCGCACCACGGTCACCTCCAGGCCCGGATGGCTCCGCAGCGATCTGCGCACCAGCGCCTCGATATCCAGGAAGTCACCGACCACGCCGGTGTCGGGCTCGGCCGCGACCGGTCCGTCCTCGGCCAGGGGCACCTCGTTGTCGGGCGCGGCGCCGTACACCATCGCGCTGGTGACCAGCACGACCCGGCGGACGCGCGCGGCCGCGCTCGCCGTGAGCACGGTCTGGGCGGCACGCAGGTTGTACGCCCGGCGCTCCCGGGGGTCGGAGTCGACGGCGTAGTCACCGGCCAGGTGGACCAGGACGTCGATGTCGGAGATCCGGTTCGCCAAGAGCGGATCCCGTACGTCGATCACTCTCCAGGTCGCCTCCTGGATGTCGCCGCGCTCCTCGTCAATGGCCACCACCCTGCGGAAATCCGCGGCGGAGACGAGCTTGGCGAGCAGCTCGCGGCCCAGCCCTGAGGCGGCACCGGTGACGGCTACGACGGGTTGGCGCGGGCGTTTCGAGGTAGGCACCAGGTCCTCACTTTGCACTGATCCGCCGTAGGACGACTAACGTGGCGGATGTGGACTCCTCCATCCTGCACGAGGTAGAGCGGTGACTGACCTGCCAGGTCGCGAAAACGACCCCAACGAGAACCCGTTCGCCATGTTCGGCAACCCTGAGCAGATGGCTCAGGCGATGCGCCAGTTCGCCGACATGCTGTCGGCGCCCCAGGGCTCCGGCCCTGTCAACTGGGACATGGCCAAGAACATCGCCCGGCACGCCGTGGTCGCCCAGGGCGATCCCAGCGTCATGGAAGGCGAGCGGCGCCAGATCGTCGACGCGCTGGAGCTCGCCGACCTGTGGCTGAACGAGGCCACGACGCTGCCCAGCGGCGTGTCCAATCCGCAGGCGTGGAGCCGTTCGGAGTGGATCGAGAACACGATCCCGGTCTGGCGCAAGCTGGCCGAGCCGATCGCCGAGCGCATGGTCGAGACCATGGGCGGCGCGCTCGGCGGCGCGGGGCTGCCTCCGGAGGCCCAGCAGATGGCCGGGCCGCTCATGGGCATGCTCAAGCAGATGGGCGGCATGATGGTCGGCCAGCAGATCGGGCAGGCGCTCGGCTCGCTGGCCCGCGAGGTGGTCGGCACCACCGACATCGGGCTGCCGCTGTCGGGCACCGCGGCACTGCTGCCTGGCGGCATCGCCTCCTTCAGCGAGGGTCTTGAGCACCCGGCCGAGGAGATCCGGCTCTATCTGGCGCTGCGCGAGGCCGCGCACCACCGGCTGTTCCAGCACGTGCCGTGGCTGCGCGGGCACCTGCTCGGCGCCGTCGAGGAATACGCCAGGGGCATCACGGTCGACACCTCCGCGCTGGAGGAGCAGATCCGCGGCCTCGACATCAACAACCCCGAGGCGCTCCAGGAGGCGCTGAGCGGCGGCGGGCTGCTCAAGCCCGAGGAGACCGAGCGGCAGAAGGCCGCCCTGGTCCGGCTGGAGACGATGCTCGCCCTGGTCGAGGGCTGGGTGTCCTCGGTGGTCGACGAGGCCGCGGCGGGCAAGCTGCCCTCCGCCACGGCCCTGGCGGAGAACGTACGGCGACGCCGCGCGACCGGCGGGCCCGCGGAGCTGACCTTCGGCACGCTCGTCGGCCTGGAGCTGCGCCCGCGCAGGCTGCGTGAGGCGGCGGCGCTGTGGCAGGCGCTGAAGCAGGCGCGCGGCATCGACGGGCGCGACGCGCTGTGGGGTCACCCCGACCTCATGCCGACCGCCGACGACCTGGAGCACCCCGAGGTGTTCGTGGCGGGCGAGGCCGCCTGGGACATCTCGCAGCTGGAGCGCAAGCCTGACGACGACGAGGGCGACGGGAGTTGAGCCTGCACGGCGACGCGCTGGCGGTGCTCACCTCGTGGGCGGCCCCGTCCGCGGAGGAGGACGCGCTACGGGTGAGTTTTCTCGATCACCTGAGGGCGCACGACGACGCGATGCTGCGGGAGTGCGCTCCGGGACATCTGACGGCGACCACGGCGGTGCTGTCGCACGACGGCGAACGGGTGCTGCTCACGCTCCACCCCAAGGCCGGGATGTGGCTGCCGATGGGCGGCCACTGCGAGCCCGGCGACCGAACGCTGGCCGAGGTGGCGCTGCGCGAGGCAGTGGAGGAGTCCGGCATCTCCGGCCTGGAGCTCCTGCCGGGGCCGCTCGCGCTCGACAGGCACCAGGTCTGGTGTCATCCGCCGCACAGCTGGCATCTCGACGTCGAGTACGCGGCCGTGGCCCCCGCCGGGGCGGAGGCCGTGATCAGCGCGGAGTCGCTGGACCTGCGCTGGTTCCCGGTCGAGGAGATCCCCGAGCCGTCCGACGAGGCGACCCGCCGGCTGGCGGCACGCGGGCGCGCGACGCTGGCCATGCTGGGCTGATCATGGGCGTATCGGCGGACAGTCCGGTCGGCGGCACGATCGTCACCCCCGTCCGCCCCGAACGCCGCGGCCGCACCGCGGCGACGCTGACCTGGCTCGCCGTGACGCCGTTCGCCGCCTGGGCCCTGACCCGGCTGACGGGCCTCGAACGCGGCTCGATCCCCACCCAGCTGATGACCGCCACGCCGTACGCCGCGGCGGGCTCGCTGGTCCCGCTGCTGATCGCCGCCCTGGGACGCAGGCGGGCGGCCACCGCGGTCGCCCTGCTCACCACCGCGGCGCTCGGGTTCAGCGTGCTGCCCCGGTGGTTCGGCACGGCCGAGGCGACGGCGGGCCGGCCGCTCAAGGTGCTGTCGGTCAATCTGCTGTTCGGCAAGGCCGACACGCAGGCGATCATGAACCTGGTGCGCGCGTTCGATCCCGACGTGCTCAACACGCAGGAGCTCACGCCGGGCGCGGTCGAGGAGCTCGACCTGGCCGGGCTCAAGGAACTGATGCCGCACCGGGTGCTCCAGGCCGAGTGGAACGCGAGCGGGAGCGGGCTGTTCTCCAGGCATCCGGTCCAGCCGCTCCCCGGCGCGCTGCCGCCGCTGTCCGGGCACAACATGCCCGTGGCCCGGCTGGCGCTGCCCGGTGGCACGCCGATCGAGTTCTTCGACGTGCATCCCGTGCCGCCGCTGGGGCGCCAGGTGGCCGACTGGTACGCCGCCTTCGACGCCTTCCCCCCGGCCTCCGCCGACGCCGTGCGCATCCTGGCCGGCGACTTCAACGCCACGCTCGACCACGCGCCGATGCGCCGGTTGCTCGCCCGCGGCTACAAGGACGCCGCCGATCAGGTGGGCGCCGGGCTGATTCCGACCTGGCCGACGAACAGGCGGATCCCGCCGATCATCACGATCGACCACGTGCTGGTGGACGAGCGGGTGGGGGTGCGGGCGGTCAGCGTGCACGACGTGCCCGGGACCGACCACCGGGCGGTGTTCGCGGAGCTCAGCGTGCCGTGAGCAGGGCCCGGGTGTTGTCCCAGCCCTCCAGGCCGGGGTCCAGGCGGGCGGCGTCGTCCGGCGTGCGGAGCCGGTGCCAGCCGGGGGTGGTGGCGACCATGCGCGGGCCGGGTGCCTGCGCGCGCAGCGCGGCCACCGGGTCGGGGGCGTCCAGGTCGGGATCCGCCCAGCCGGGGACGGGCAGCCCGCAGGCCAGCGCGACCGCGCCGCCGCGCTCGGCCGGGCTCACCGTGATCCGGGCGCGGCCCAGCTCGCGGAAGAGCTTGCCCACCAGCAGGGGCGGCAGGTCGGGCGCGTCGCCCGAGATCACCGCCACCTGATCCGCGTCGAGCCTGTTGAGGATGTCCTTCAGCGGCTCGTCCTCGCCGACCGCGATCACCTCGGTGCCCGGCCAGACGATCTCCGTCAGTCCGGGCACGCTGGTCAGCAGGACCGGTGTGACCAGCTCCAGGCCGGCGACCATCTCGTAGGTGTCCTCGGCCACCGCCTCCAGCCACGTGCGCGCGTCGACGCCGGGCGGCGCCGCCCGCGCCATGCGCTGTCGTGCCAGGACCGCGGCGACGCGCGTCAACATTCCTCCGGGGCGTTCTGGGCGGCGGCGGAGAATCCTTCGAGGAAGCCACGGGCCCGCTCGGCCTTGGGATATTGTTCGACCAGCGCCCAGAAGCGCGGGCCGTGACTCGGCACCAGCAGGTGCACGAGCTCATGGATGATCACATAGTCGATGACCCATTCGGGCAGGCCCTTGATGCGGGTCGAGATCCTGATCGTGCCGTTCTCCGGCGTGCAGGAGCCCCATCGGTGCTGCTGGTTGTCGACCCAGCGCACGCTCACGGGATCGGCCCTGTCGTCGAGATATTTCGCCGACAGTTCCTTGGCCCGCTCCAGCAGGGCCTCGTCAGTCGGACGTCGCCGGCGTTCCTTCGCCGCAAGCCGATCGAGCATCCGGCTCACCCATTCATCCGCGTCTTCGCCGCTCAGCCAGGCGGGCAGGAGCACGATCGTTTTGTCGCCGTCGCGGTAGGCGGAGACCGTACGCCGGCGACGAGAACTGCGACGGACCTCGACTGTCTCGGGGGGCACATATGCACGTTAGCCGAGACTGGCGGAATTCCACAGAGGGCGAGCGTTGTTTTCGCTGGTCAGATGATTAAGAGCCGGTGAATTTGGGCACACGCCTTTCCCGATGCGCGGCCAGGCCCTCGATCATGTCCGCGGAGGCCATGGTCACGGGCTGGGCCAGGGACTCCCAACTGAGCGCGGCTTCCAGGTGTTGATGATCCTGGTTGAGGGCGGCTTTGGTGAGCTTGGTGGCAATGGGGGCGTTCGCCGCAACCTGCCGGGCGATGGTCATCACTTCCGACAATAGATCATTTTTCGGGAAAGATTGATTTACCAGTCCTTTATCCGCGGCTTCCGTTCCGCGCAGCGTACGGCCCGCCAGCAGCATCTCCCGCGCCAGCGCCGTGCCCGCCCGTTTGGGCAGCAGATAGGTGGCGGCCATGCCGGGGTGCAGCCCGAGCGACGTGAAGGGGGCCAGCAGCTTGGCCTCGTCCGCCGCGTACACGAGATCGCACGCCAGCGCCACGCACAGCCCCGCGCCGACCGCGGCGCCGTTGACGGCGGCGATCGTGGGCACCTCCAGCTCGGTGACCGACAGCCAGGAGCGGTAGAAGCCGAGCATCCTGTCGCGCAGCTCGGGGACCGGCTCGACGCCCCGCTCGCCGAGCCAGGACAGGTCTCCCCCGGCGCAGAACGCCGTGCCCGCGCCCGTCACCACCACGCAGCGGACGTCGCGGTCGGCGGCCAGCTCGGTCATGGCCCGGCGCCACTCGGCGGTCATGCCGTCGGTCATGGCGTTGCGCACGTCGGGACGGTTGAGGGTGACCAGCACGACGCCGTCGTCCTGGCGATCGATCAAGAGCTCGCTCATGCGGGAGAGCGTAACCCCGGGGCGGTTGTCCACAGGGGCGGGGAAACCGGCACGGGATCTTGGAACGGCATGCGAATCTTCGCGGCATGAGGCCACGTGTGAAACCCGCCCTCCTCCGTGTCGACCATGACGACCGCACGCTCCAGTTCGGCGCGCATCCCGCGCGGGCCGTCGTGCTGAGCGACCTCACCCATCGGGTCCGCAGATGGATCGACGGCCTCGACGGCACCCGCGACCTGCCCCAGGTGCTCCGGGAGGGGGCCGCGGCCGGGCTGGCGCAGCCCGCCGCCCTTCTCGACTCGCTCACCCGGCAGGGGGTGATCCATGACGCCTCGGTCGCGCCGCTTCCGTTGCCGCTGGCCGAGCTCGACCGGCTGAGACCAGACCTTGAGGCTCTCGACCTGGCTTCGCGGACGCTGGGCGGCGGCGACGAGGCCCTGCGGCGCCGGCTGCGGGCGCACGTCCGCGTCTACGGCGCGGGCCGGGTGGGAGCTCAGGTCGTCGCCCTGCTCGCGGCGGCGGGCGTCGGCACGATCCGCGTGGTCGACCCCGGCCAGACCCGGCCCCGAGACCTCACACCCGGCGGGCTGACCTGGTCGGAGCTGGGGCTGCCGCGCCAGGACGGCGCCGTACGGGTCGTCCGCCGGATGGCCGGCCCGCCGTCGCGCCCGGACGGCGAAGCGCCCGATCGCCGGTCGCGCGCCCGCGGCCCCGCCGATCCGCCTGCCGGGCGGCCTCACGAGCCGGCGGTCGACGCGCGGGCGGGCGGGCCGCCGTTGAGCGATCGGTCGCAGCGGCCCGACCTGGTGATCCTCACGCCGGTGCGTCCGCTCGACGGTGTGCTGGTCAGCGAGCTCAACGAGCTGGGCCTGCCGCATCTGCTGGGCTCGGCGTTCGAGGGGCACGGGTGCGTGGGGCCCCTGGTGCTCCCCGGACAAAGCGCTTGCTTGCACTGCCTAGACTTGGCGCGTCGCGACCGCGACCCCGCCTGGCCGATCGTCACCGCCCGGCTCGGCGGCTACCCACCTGGCGAGGTCGCCTGCGACGCACCCCTGGCGAGCCTGGTCGCGGCCGCGGTGACCGGTCACGCTCTGGCGTACCTCGACGGCCGGGAGTCTGTTGTGACCAACGGCACAGTGGACGTCTTGCCTGATTGGCAGTGGAAAAGGCAAGCATGGGGCATGCACCCGCAATGTCGTTGTATGCGAAACAATCCATATCCGCTAACAATGGTCATGTCAGCTTCAAGCGGCTGACGTGCAGAGCTACCAACCACGAGGGGGGGAAGTGGCATCCCGCACGGGATACCGCGCATCAGTGTGAGCGATCTTCCGCGTCGCGCCGTCACGCGTTCGGCGAAGCTGGCCACCCTTCCGCTCGGGTTCGCCGGTCGTGCTGCCCTGGGGCTCGGTAAGCGAATCGGCGGCAAGTCGGCCGAGATCGTCGCCGAGGAGATCCAGCAGCGCACCGCCGAGCAGATCTTCAAGGTCCTCGGCGAGCTCAAGGGCGGGGCGATGAAGCTCGGCCAGGCGCTGTCCATCTTCGAGGCGGCGCTGCCCGCGGAGATCGTCGGCCCCTACCGGGCGACCCTCACCAGGCTCCAGGACGCGGCGCCCCCGCTGCCCACGTCGGCCGTCCACAAGGTGCTCACCGAACAGCTCGGGCCCAACTGGCGCGACCACTTCCTCTCCTTCGACGACCAGCCGACCGCCGCCGCCTCCATCGGCCAGGTGCACAAGGCCGTGTGGCACGACGGGCGCGAGGCGGCCGTCAAGATCCAGTATCCGGGCGCGGGCAAGGCCCTGCTCGGCGACTTCGCCCAGCTCGCCCGGCTCGGCAAGCTGTTCGGCGCGCTGCTGCCGGGCCTCGACATCAAGGCGGTGCTGGCCGAGCTGCGCGAGCGGATCGCCGAAGAGCTCGACTACCTGCGCGAGGCCGAGGCGCAGCACGCCTTCGCCCTGGAGTTCCACAACGACCCCGATTTCCACGTCCCCGACGTGATCGCCGCCAACGAGATGGTCCTGGTCACCGAATGGATGGACGGCACCCCGCTGTCCCGCATCATCACCGGCGGCACGAAGGACGAGCGCGACCACGCCGGCCTGCTGTTCGTCCGCTTCCTGTTCTGCTCCCCCGCCCGCGTCGGCATGCTGCACGCCGACCCCCACCCGGGCAACTTCCGCATGCTCCCCAACGGCAAGCTCGGCATCCTCGACTTCGGCGCCGTCAACCGCATGCCCGACGGCTACCCCATGGTGTTCGGCCAGCTCACCCGCATCTTCAACCAGGGCGACATGGGCACCGTGGTCAACGGCCTGCGTGACGAAGGCTTCATCCGCCCCGGCATCGAGATCGACCACGACGCCCTGCGCGGCTTCCTGGCGCCGTACGTCGAGCCGACGGCCGTCGAGGAGTTCACCTTCAGCCGGGAGTGGCTGCAGGACCAGTTCGCCAGCGTCACCGATCTGCGTCCCACCAACGTCGTGCGCCAGCTCAACCTGCCGGTCTCGTACGTCCTCATCCACCGGGTGCATGCGGCGGGCGTGGGCGTCCTCTGCCAGCTCGGCGCCACGGCCCGCTTCCGCGACGAGGTCGTCCGCTGGGTTCCGGGCTTCACCGACGACACCGGTGACACTGACGACACCGAAGCCCTGGCTGCCACCTGAGCTCGTCACACGCCCCGTACGGCAGCCGATGGGCAGGGGGCCTCGGGGCGGCGAGGCCCCCGTACAGCAACGGCACCGGGGGCCGGCCGCGCTGGAGCCTGTGCGGCGTTGAGATCACTGGGATCGCCTGCGGCACCGCCGGCCGTCCTGGTGGGCCACCAGGCCTGGCGCGTAACGACCTCACCGGCGACCTCAGGACGGCCCTGGCCGGGTCCGCGCCCTGCTGCGTCCGGATGAGCACTTCGGCCGCGGCTGCTCGGTCGTACGGCACCGAACGTCCAGCCCGCCACCTCAGTCCTACGGCACCGAACGTCCAGCCCGCCACCTCAGTCCTACGGCACCGAACGTCCAGCCCGCTGCCGCTCTGGCTGGCGGACTCGCCCAGGTCACCTTGCCAGAGATCGCGATCAGCGTCATGGCGGCCGCGTCCGTGACCGTCACGATCGCGCCGGCCCGCCGGACCACGGAGCCACCGACCACGGAGCCGGTGACCGCCGAGCCGGTACACAGGCGCCAGGTCCAGCGTGCAGACGCGGGAAAGGCCGTACCGGGACGTGGGAAAGCCGGGCGGACGCATCGCCGGCGTTCCCGGCGCCCGGCTACCAGTGCGTGCCGGAAGGCCCCCGACGGGCGGGGAGGGTGGGGTG
>NZ_LAVL01000103.1 GCF_001083785.1 Nonomuraea sp. SBT364 | reverse complement strand
CACCCATCTACTGCCCTTCTTCTTTTTTTTTTTTTTAAAAGAGACCGCCGACCCCCAAAATCAACACTACCCTCTCCGCCGGCAGCGTCAGATTGGTAAAAGAGACAGGCGCCAGCCTCCCCGCCCCGCCGGGCCTCCCCACCGGTCAGGAGATCGTGTACGGGGTCCGCCCCGAATACCTGGAACTCACCCCCGAACGCCCCGACGCCTTCCCCGGCTCCGTCTCCGTCCTGGAGAACCTCGGCACCCACACGCTCGTCACCCTCGAAACCGCCGGGCCCCTCATCCAGGCCGTCGTCGCCGAGGGCGAGGAGCCCGCGCTCGGCGCCCCCGCCTGGGCCCGCCCCCGCCGCTCCCTCGTCTACCTCGACGGCCGCCTGCACACCTGACCAGGCCATACTGGACAGCATGAGGGACTGGATCCTGCACCTCGACCTCGACCAGTTCATCGCCGCGGTCGAGCTCCAGCGCCATCCCGAGCTCCGCGGCAGGCCCGTCGTCGTGGGCGGCGACGGCGACCCCACCCGCTCGCGCACCGTCGCGGCCACCGCCACCTACGAGGCCCGCGAGCACGGCGTCCACTCCGGCATGCCGCTGCGCACCGCCCTGCGCCGCTGCCCCGACGCCGTCTTCCTGCCCAGCGACCCGCCCGCCTACGAGGCGGCCAGCGCCCGCGTCATGGCCGTCCTGCGCGACTTCCCCGTCGCCGTGGAGATCTGGGGCTGGGACGAGGCCTTCCTCGGCGCCCGCACCGACGATCCGGAAACCCTCGCCGGCACCATCAGGCGGGCCGTGCTCGACCGCACCGGCCTCGACTGCTCGATCGGCATCGGCGACAACAAACACCAGGCCAAACTGGCCTCAGCGTTCGCCAAACCGGCCGGGGTCCACCGTCTCACCGGCGACACCTGGGCCGAGACCATGAACCATCGCGCCACCGACGCGCTGTGGGGCATCGGCGCCCGCACCGCCAGGAAACTCGCCGCTCTCGGCATCCACACCGTCGCCGACCTCGCCGCCGCCGACCCCGGCGACCTGGCCGCCCGCTTCGGCCCCACCAACGGGCCCTGGCTGCGCTATCTCGCCCTCGGCAAAGGCGAGGCCGAGGTCGTCACCACCCCGTGGATCCCGCGCGGCCACAGCCGCGAGACCACCTTCCCCCGTGACCTCACCGACGCCACCGCCGTCACCGACGCCGTCCGCGCCCTCACCGCCCAGGTCGCCGCGGACGCCCGCGAGGCCGGCCGCACCGTCACCCGCGTCACCGTCAAGGTCCGTTTCGCGCCCTTCCTCACCAGGACCCGCCAGACCACGCTCGCCGCCCCCACGACCGACGACGCCGCCCTCACCGAGGCCGCCCTCACCGCGCTCGGCCGCTTCGACCTCACCCGTCCCGTACGTCTGCTCGGCGTCGCCGCCGACTACGAGATGCCCGCCGCCCGGGCATAGGCCGCGAAGGCGCGCTCGCGCTCCCCGCGGCCCGGACGGACCCGCTATCCTCCGGATTTTCCCTCTTCGTGACCCGCGCTTTGCCCTACTCTCCACCCTTCTGGACGTAACTGCGGACGAATTCCTCCGCGTTCTCCTCGAGCACCTCGTCGATCTCGTCCAGGATCGAGTCGACGTCGTCCGTGAGCTTCTCCTGACGCTCCTGGACGTCGGGTGCCGCGGTGGCCTCGGTCTCCTCGACCTCGGACTCGCGCCGGCCGGTCTGCTTCTGCCCGCCGGTGTCCTTGCTCGCCATGTCCTACCTCCACGTCGGGGGACTGCCTCTAGCCCATATCTTCCCCGAACCGGGCGACAATGCGCGCTCTTCGCCCGGCGATCTTGCCGACTTGACTGGATAGCGACACTATCTAATACTGGGCGCAACGACCACACGGAGGTTCACGATGTCCCCAGCGTCCCTGAGCACGGCCGGCGTGCTGCTCATCACGGTCCCGACCATCGCCTTCGGCGGCGTGACGCTGCTGAGATTCCTCATGCGCGACGTCCCGGGCTATCTGGACAACCCGGTGCGCCGCGGCCTGTGGCGGGCCGGACACGCCCACGCGGGCGTCCTGGTGCTCTTCAGCCTGGTGGCGATGCTGTACGTGGACCAGGCGGACCTGTCGGACGGCTGGAAGGCGCTGGTGCGCACGTCGATCGTGGCCGCGCCGATCCTGATGCCGCTGGGCTTCTTCCTGTCGGTGCTGCGCCCGTCGGACACCAAGCCGAACAAGCTCATCGCCCTGACGTTCGCCGGTGGCCTGTCGCTGGCCGCCGGAGCGCTGACGCTGGGCGTCGGCCTCGTGTGAGCCTCGTGTGACGCTCGTGTGAGCCTCGTGCGGCTCTCAGGCGGTGCCCGGCGGCCAGATGCCCACGTCCAGGAGCCGGTGGGCATAGGAGTAGGCGACGAGCTGGCTGCGGTTGCTGCAGGCGAAGCGGTCGAGGAGCTTGCCGATCCGCTCGGCCACGGTGTATCTGCTGAGGTTCATCTCCCTGGCGATCCTCGCCGTCGTGTAGCCCTTGGCGAGCATGACGATCAGTCCGGTGTCGCGGTCGTTGAGCAGGTCGACGGAAGCGAGGTCCATAGGCCGTCCCAGTTCGAATCACCCTGACCGGAGACTTTCCCCGGCGGAAAGCACCCGTGAAAGCAAGCTAGAAGAACTCGCTTAAGCATCGGTATGGCGTGACCATGCGGCCGCTTATCAGCGGAGGTCATGGCTGATGCGGAGGCGGCGCGCGCCACCGCCCTGGAGAATGTCCTCGTAGACCTTCTTCAGCACCGGGCTGGGGTCGATCCCGAGGTCGGCCGCCAGATGCCGCCGGACCGTCTCGAACTGGGCGAGCGCCTCAGGCGCCCGTCCGCAGCCGGCCAGGGCCAGCATCCGGGCCGCCACCAGCCGCTCGCGCGCGGGGAAGAACGGCACCAGCTCGTCGAGCCTGTTCAGGACGTCGACGTGGCCGCCGCGTTCGAGTTCGAGCTCGGCCCAGTCCTCGTTGATCGTGAGATGGAGCTCGGTGAGCCTGCCGACCACGTCGTCGAGCAGCGCGATGCCGGTGAACTCCTCCAGCGGCCGGCCGCGCCACAGCCGGATGGCGTCGTCGAGCAGCTCCGCGGCCGCGTCGGCGGCTCCCCTGCGCCGCATCTCGCGGCCGGCGCCGGCCAGTTGCCGGAACCTGAGCAGGTCGAGCTCGCCCGCCCCGGCGTCGAGCCGGTACCCCCAGCCCTGGTGGGAGATCCGGTCACCGAGCTTGCGCCGCAGCATCGACACGTACACCTGCAGGTTCTTGCGAGCCGTGGGGGGCGGCCGCTCCCCCCACAGCGCGTCCAGCAGGTGGCCCGTCGGCACCACGTGGTTGGGGTGCGACAGCAGGATGGCGGCCAGCAGCCTGGCCTTGCGCGCGCTGACGTGCGCGAGCTCGCCGTCCACGCGCACCTCGAGCGGGCCCAGCACGCGGGCGTCCAGGGTGGGCCGGGTCTCCTTGTCGGGCCCGCCGCGGGAGGTGCCGAGGGCGAGGAATCCGGCCAGGTCGATCGGCGGCGGGCGCCGGCCGGCCGACTGGCGGTGCAGCGCCCGCACCATGGACAGCGCCGCGATGGTGACGTCGTCGACGCCGGCCTTGGACTCGAACCAGCGCCAGTCGCCGTCGGGGTTCACCTCCAGGAAGACCGGCCCGTCGGCGGTCAGCAGGAAGTCGAAGGCGCCGTAGCGCAGGTTCCAGTGCCCGGCCAGCCGGTGCACCGCCTCGGTCACCGGCTCCGGCGTCGCCACCGGGCAGACCGTGACCGACTCGGGGGCGCACCAGATCGCCTCCGGTGACGGCTTGGCGACGCGGAAGGACTGGATCTCCCCGTCCAGGTAGTAGACGCGCAGCTCGGCGCCGTGCTCGACGTACTCCTGGACGATCATCGGCACGTCGCGCGGGCCCAGGCGCCCGGCCGAGGCGCCGTCCACGATCTCGGGGAAGACGCCGTGCAGCTTGCCCGGCTCGGCCTCGACGAAGTGCTGGTCGAGGGCCTTGATGACGACCCGGCCGCCCGGCAGTTCGGCGCCGGCCGCGCCGGGGTCGGTGGTGACGATCGTGCGCGGCGTACGGACTCCCAGGCGGGCGGCGTCGTCCAGCTGGACCAGCCGTCCCGGATCGGCGCCCGCGGGCAGCCGGACGGCCGACCGCGCCGACAGCTGGTCGACGAGGGCGTACCAGGAGTCGGCCCGGAAGAGCGAGGACGCCGAGCCGTTCGCGCCCGGGATGGCGCGCGGCGAGAAGTGCCGCACCCAGGTGACGGTGGGGAGGATGCGGCGGCCGTCGACGGTGGGCGCGCCGTCGTCGAGGCGGGCGGTGATCCCCAGGCCGGACAGCGACCCGGCGTCGATGCGCACGCTGGGCACGCCGAGGGTGCGCAGCCCGCGCTGGAGCACGGCGAACTCGGCGAGCCCGGCGCGGCCGACGAGGACCACGCACGGCAGGACGGCCGCGGGGTCGGCGTCCTCCGGCAGCTGCCAGCACACGCCGGGACTGCTGCGCGGCATGCGCAGGGTGTACGCGTCGCCGCTCACCGGCGTCCTCCCGCCGGGGGGCCGGGGAACGGTTCGCTTCGGCCGGGCCACAGGTCATGCCGGTCGCGGCCGGCGAACTCGTCCATGTGCCGATGGTCATCTTGCGGGGGTGGGCGCACAATCTCCCCCTCTGTCGATCGGCAGAGGGGGAGCCTGCCAATCCGTTAGCCCACGTTTGTGGGGTTGTGCCATGCGCTGATCACAAGCCCATACTCGACCTGCAACGACATCTCGAGCGGACAGAGGGTGGGCCGTGCCGGGCGACGTGGTGACTGCGGCAGGACTGACCAAACGCTACAAACGTGCCGAACGACCCGCCGTGGACGGTGTCTCGTTCGAGATCGCAGGCGGCGAGACCATCGGGCTCCTGGGGCCCAACGGCGCCGGCAAGACGACCCTGATCAAGATGATCTGCGGGGTCACGGCCCCCACCTCGGGCCAGGTCCGGGTATTCGGCGCGGATCCGGTGCGCCAGCCGGTGGCCGCGAAGAGCGGCATCGGGGCGATGCACCAGTCGGGCCCGTTCGACATGATGCTGCCCGCGCTCGACAACCTGCGCATCGCCGCCCGCTTCCGGGGGCTGCGCTGGCGGGACGTGCGGCCGTGGGCGATGGAGCTGGCGGAGTTCCTCAACCTGACCGAGGCGCTGCAGCGGTTCGCCTTCCAGCTGTCGGGCGGCCAGCGGCAGCGGCTGCAGCTCGTCCGGGCGCTGCTCACCATCCCGCGGCTGCTCATCCTTGACGAGCCGTCGGCGGGGCTGGACGTGGCGGGGCGGCGCGACATCGAGCGCTTCGTGACCTGGCTGCGGGAGGAGCACGGCGTGACCGTGCTGTGGACCAGCCACCACATCGACGAACTGGAGCGCAACAGCCAGCGCGTCCTGGTCATCGACCGAGGCAAGGTGGTGCGCTTCGCCAAGCCGCGCGAGCTGGTCGAGGAGTTCGGCACCACCCATCTGGTGGTGGCGGTCGACGACCCCGAGGCCGGCCGGCTCGTGGCCGGCTGGGCGGACGCGGCCCGGCTGACGGCCACCGCCGAGGACTCCGAGGTGCGCATCCACGGCGCGCGGGCGCAGGAGGTGCTGCCGGAGCTGGCGCGCTACTGCCAGGACCACGGGGTCGCGATCACCGGCGTGACGACCGTCGCGGACTCGCTGGAGCAGGTCTTCCTGCGGATGACCGAGAAGGACGGGTGAGGCGCGTGGCGGCCAAGCTGACGTTCGTCAACACCCCCCCGACCGGGATCCCGAAGGCCGCCGAGCTGTCGGCGGTGCTCTACCGCGAGTACGCGCTGCTGGCCCGCAACCGGGTGTACCTCGTCATGGGCCTGGCCCCGATGCTGATCTACCTGCTGCTGGTGAACACCTCGCTGAGCAACCTCCTCAGGGTCGTCGAGTACCGGGGCGCCGAGGTGCCGTTCGCGGTGTTCCTGCTGCCGATGACGCTGGCGATGGCGGTGGTCAGCGCGGCCGGGACGTCCGGCATGGCGCTGTTCCAGGAGGAGATGAGCGGGGTGTCGACCCAGCTGTGGTCCTACCCGCTGCGCAGGTCGCGCTTCCTGCTCGGGAAGGTGATCGCCGGGGTGTCGCTGGTGCTCCTGCAGGCGCTGCTGGCGCTCGGCCTCGCCGTGATCGTCTTCAGGCTGCCGTTCGACGCCGAGGCGTGGGCGGGGCTGCTGGCGGCGCTGGCGATGTCGGCGGTGGCCTTCAACGGCCTCTATCTGGCTGCGGCGATCCTGATCACCGACTACCAGGCGTTCATGCTGCTGTCGAACATATCGATCCCGGTGCTCATCTTCAGCGCCCCGTCGCTGTACACGGTCGACAGCATGCCCACGGTGCTGCAGTGGGTGGCGGCGGTCAACCCGCTGACGTACGGGATCAACGGGATGCGCGACGCGGCCGTGTTCGGGTTCGCCGAGGTGTGGCAGGACCTGGTCGTGCTGGCCGTCCTGGCGGCCGTCAGTTACACCGTCGGCGGACGCGCCCTGCTCAACCGCGCCCGCAACATCTGATCCGTCACAGGCAGGGGACGATGCGCACAGACCACTCCGACCGGGCCAAGATCCGGCTGCCGGGCACCGACCGGGCCCGGGACCCGGCCGCCACGTACGCGATGGCCCGCCGGGCCGCGCGGCTCGTCGGCATCACCAGGGTCGCGGACATCACCAGGCTCGACACCATCGGCATCCCGACGTTCCAGGCGATCCGGCCCACCTCCAGGACGCTGGCCGTGTCCCAGGGCAAGGGCGTCACGCCGGAGCTGGCCAGGGTGTCGGCGATGATGGAGGGCATCGAGCTGTGGCATGCCGAGCAGCCGATGACGGCGGTCCTGCTGGCGCCGCCGCGCGAGGTCGCCGGGCGACTGGACTACGACGTCGCCGCCCTGCCGCAGGCCCCGGCCTCGCTCCTGCACGACGGCCTGCCGGTGGAGTGGGTGACGGCCAGGTCGCTGGCCGACGGCTCGCAGACGCTGGTGCCCAGGGAGTGCGTCGAGTTCTCGCTCGTGCGCAGGACCGGCTGGACCGCGCCCGCGTTCCTGTCCTCGACCAACGGCCTGGCCAGCGGCAACACCGTGACCGAGGCCGTCCTGCACGGGCTGTACGAGGTGATCGAGAGGGACGCGGTGACCGCTGCGCTGGCCGGGGGCGGCAAAGGCGTGCTCGCCGACCCGGCGACGCTGGGGTCGCCCGTCGTGGACGGGCTGTGCGAGGCGATGGCGCGGGCCCGCGTCTCCCTGGAGGTCAGGTCGGTGCCGTCGCCGACCGGGCTGCCGGTCTTCCTGGCGCGGGTCACCTGTGACGACTACCCTCCGGCGTTCATGGGGTTCGGCTGCCACCTCAGCACCGAGATCGCGCTCACCCGCGCCGTCACCGAGGCCGCGCAGGCCAGGCTCGGCTACGTGTCGGGCGCGCGCGACGACCTGCTGCCGGACACGCACGACGCCGCCGCCCTGCACCGCCGGCCCCTCCCGCCGCCGGCCGGCGGCGCGGCGATCCCCGCGCAGACGGCGCACGGGAGCCTGCTCGACGACCTGGAAGAGGTGGTCAAGCGGGCCGCCGTCGCGTTCTCCCACGCCCCGCTCGTCACCGACCTCACCCGGGAGGAGATCGGCGTCCCCGTGGTCAGGGTGGTGGCGCCGGGCAGCCGCATCACTCCGGAGGTGCTGTAGTGAGCCACAGGACGCTCGTCTACGCCGGGCCGACGATCTCGCGCGACCAGGTGCTCGCCGCGGCCCCGCGGGCCGAGGTACGGCCGCCGGTCGCGCGCGGCGACCTGCACCGGGAGGAGTGGAGCCGCGGCGACACGGCCGTCCTGATCGACGGCTACTACCGGGAGCGGCTGTCGGTGGGGCACAAGGAGATCCTCTGGCTGCTCGACGCCGGTGTCCGGGTCATCGGCGCGGCGAGCATGGGCGCGCTGCGGGCGGCCGAGCTGAGCCCGTACGGCATGACGGGCGTCGGGGCGGTCTACCGCATGTACGCCTGCGGGGAGGTCGACGGGGACGACGAGGTGGCGGTGCTGCACGGGCCCGCCGAGCGGGGGTATCCGGCCGGCACCGTGGCCCTGGTCAACCTCCGGCACGGCTGCCTGGAGGGGGCGCGGACCGGGCTCGTCCCGGCGGAGGCGGGCGTGCGGATCGTCGAGGCGGCCAGGGCCAGGCCGTTCGCCCACCGGACCTGGGAGGAGCTCGAGCGGGCGGTGCGCCCGGAGGACCGGGAGGCGCTGGGCACGCTCCGGCGGATGATCGGCGGCGGCGACTGGGACGTCAAGCGGCTGGACGCGCTGGCCGCCCTGCACGCCTCCGGCGACCCCGCGACCGGGACGGCGGGCGTCACGGCGGAGGGATGGGCGGCCGAGTCGGCGCTGACGGGGGTCACCCACTACGAGGCGCTGGCGTGGCGGTCGCGGCGGGAGTACGCGCCGGGCCGGTGGATGTCGGACCTCGACGTCCTGGACGCGGCGCGGCTGTTCGACGACGGCTACCCGGACCTGCACGAGGAGGTGCTGACCGGCCTGCTGGCGGGGTTCGCCGCCGAGCGCGGCCTGACGGCGGAGGAGTACGCGCGCGCCCGGCTCGGGGCCGGCGACGCCCCGCTCCCGGACGGCCTCGCCGTGTGGCTCACCGGGGCCGAGCGCGACACGCTGCCCGCCGCCGGGCAGGCGAGGCGGGTGATGGTGCGGGTGTGGCCCGTCTGGCAGTCGGCCGACTGGCGGCCCGCCGTACTGGAACGGATCCGCCAGTCGGACCGCTGGGAGGAGTGGTGCGGGCTGGTCGCCCGCGCCGACGACGCGGCGGAGCGGACCCTCGGCCGGCTGGCCGTCCCGGCCCCCGCGATCTGCGGCACCGTCTTCTCCCGCCGCTGGAACCGGCCCGGCGTGCCCGCGCGCGTCGAGCTGGCCCGGCGCGGCTTCCTCGGCACGGAGGATTTGGGAGTCACCGCCAAGAGGTTCTTCGCGCTGGACGTGCGCGGGGCCGGCGGGCGATGAGCGCGATCACGCGGGAGGTGGAGTGCGACCCGTCCGCTCCCGCGCACCGCGCCGACCCGCACCCGCTGCTGCACCGCATGCGGGCGCACGCGCCGGTCGGCCGGTGGCGCTGCCCGGCGACCGGCCGCGTGCTGTGGTATCTGACCCGGTACGCCGACGTGCAGCGGGCGCTCCTCGACCCCGCGCTGGGGCGCGAGCTCGACCGGCTGCCCGCCGGGCACGCCGCCTTCCACCGCCGGTGGGAGCGGGACCCGCTGGCCATGGTGCGGCGCAACGTGTTCAACCTCGACCCGCCCGACCACACCCGGCTGCGGCGGCTGATCGCGCCCGCGTTCGGCCCCCGGACGGTGACGGCGCTGGAGCGGCGCATCCACGCCGTCGTCGGCGAGCTGATCGACGCCATGGCGGCCGGCGGGCCCGAGGCCGACGTGATCGGGGCGCTGGCGCTGCCGCTGCCGCTGCGGGTCGTCGCCGAGCTGATCGGCTTCCCGCTCGACGACCTGGACCTGCTGCGCCGGTGGAGCGACGACATGCTGCGCAGCCGGGACGTGACCCGGGTGCGCCGCGCCGGGGTCGCGTTCGTCGCCCACACCCGCGCCAGGCTCGGCGAGCGGCGCGCCCGCCCGGGGGACGACCTGCTGTCGCGGCTGGTCAGCTCGCCGGACATCAGCCCGATCGAGCTGATCTCCAGCGTGTTCCAGCTGCTGCTGGCGGGCGACGAGACGACGGTCAACCTCATCGGCAACGCCGTGCTCGAACTCCTGCGCCACCCCGGCCAGCTCCGGCGGCTCAGGGCCCGGCCGGAGCTGATCGACTCCGCCGTGGAGGAGGCGCTGCGGTTCAACGGGCCGGTCGGGCACTCCCGGATGCTGTACGCGCTGACCGACGTGGAGATCGGCGGCGTGCCGATCCCCTGCGGCGACATCGTCGTGCCGGTGCTGCTGGCCGCCAACCGCGACCCCGCGGTGTTCGACCGGCCCGACGACTTCGACATCGGCCGCGCCCCGAACCGGCACCTCGGCTTCGGCCACGGCGGCCACTTCTGCCTCGGCGCGACGCTGGCCAGGCTGCAGGCGCGGGCCGCCGTCGGCGCGCTGGTGCGCCGCTTCCCCGGCCTCACCCTGGCGGCCGACCCCGCCCGCCTGGAGTGGACGCCCGATCTGTTCCTGCACGGCGTGCGCCGCCTGCCCGTGCTGCTGGAGGAAGGAGCCCGCGCGTGACGGACGGGTACGCGAGCCTGGCGCGGACGGCGTTCGGCTACGCCGGATCGCAGATCCTGTACGCCGCCGTCCGCCTGGGCGTCCCCGACGCCCTCGCCGGCGGGCCCGTGCCGGTCGGGAAGCTGGCGGACGCCCTGGGAGCCGATCCGGCGGCGCTGAAGCGGCTGGCGCGGGCGCTGGTGGTGCTGGGCGTGGTCCGCGAGGCGCCACCGGGGCAGCTCGCACTGGCCGAGGCGGGCCGCCCGCTGTGCGCCGATCATCCCCGGTCGATGCGCTCCAGCGTGCTGCTGTTCGGCGACCCGGCGGTCTGGCGGGCGTGGGGGGCGCTGCACGACAGCGTGCTGACCGGCGAGCCGGCCTTCGACCAGGTGCACGGCCTGCCGCTCTTCGACCACCTGGCCGGTGACGCCGGCCTGTCGCGGATCTTCAACACGGCGATGCGCGAAGGCACCGGCCACCTGGCCGCCGAGGTGCCCCGCGCCTACGACTGCGGCGGCGCCCGCGTCGTCGTCGACATCGGCGGCGGCGACGGCACACTGCTCGCCGCGATCCTCACGGCGGTGCCCGGCGCGCGCGGCATCCTGTACGACACCGCCCAGGGCGGGGCGGGGGCCGGGGAGACCTTCCGGCGGGCGAACGTGGCCGAGCGCTGCACGGTCGAGGCCGGCGACTTCTTCGCGGGCGTGCCCGGCGGCGACCTCATGCTGCTCAAGGGCATCCTGCACGACTGGGACGACCGGCGGTGCGCCACGCTGCTGCGCCGCTGCCGCGAGGCGATCCACCCCGGGGGGCGGCTGCTGGTGATCGAGCCCGTGATGCCCGCCCGGCTCGACGCGCCGGACGCGGCCGGGGCCGTCATGAGCGACATCGCCATGCTCGTCTACACCGGCGGCCGGGAACGCGACCGGGCCGAGTTCGGCGACCTGCTCGCGGCGGGCGGGTTCGCGCCGGACGGCCTCACCGCGCCGCTGGGAGGCACCGCGATCCGCGTCCTGGCCGCCCGCCCGGTCTGAGGCTCCCGATCACCGCCCGGGCGGGCCGTCCGACAGAGCGGGCCACAGGGAGTCATGAGTACTTCCCACTCGCGGGTGGCCGCCTTGAGTAGTCGCGCTGCTCTGGCGATCCGGCCGGGTGCGGCGCATAGTGTGCCGGTCGGGCAGGCGCGCCCATAGTCGGGATGGTCAGGTGGCACACCGGTGGACGTGAGGCGGGCGGGCGAGACGGCGCCCGCGCTGCGGGTCGTCGTGGGCGAGCCGGACCGGGCGGTGCGCGCCAGGCTCAGGAGCGTCCTGCACATGGGCAACGGCATCTGCGTCCTGGGCGAGACCGGCGACCCCGCCCGGCTGCGCGAGCAGGCCGCCCGGTTCCGGCCCCGGGTGGCGGTGGTCAACGCGGCGCTGCGGCAGCCGGACGGCCAGGAGTACGCGCTGGTCATGGCCGCGCAGGCGAGGAAGCGGACCCGCGTGGTGGTGGTCTCGGACGAGCTGGACGAGCAGCTGCTCGGGCGGGCGCTGCGCGGCGGCGCCGGCGGGTTCGTGCACCGCGACTCGCTGCTGGAGGAGATCGTCCCCGCGATACGGCTGGTCGCCGCCGGGCACACGTTCATCTCCAGCTCGATGCTCACGCGGCTGCGCGACCGCATCTCCGCCGCGATCCCCCGGCCCGACCAGCGGCCGGCGGAGCTCACCCGGCGCGAGGCCGAGGTGCTGGCCCTCGTCGCGGCCGGCCTGTCGAACGCCGGCATCGCCGCCCGGCTCGGCATCGGCACTGGAACGGTCCGTTCGCACCTGGCGCGCATCCTGGCCAAGCTGTCGGCGGCGAACCGGGCGCACGCGGTCGGGATCGCGTACGAGTCGGGCTTCATCACCGGCGAATCGGTTCACCGCCTGCTCGGGCGGGGGTAGCCGAGGCGCTCCACCACGCGTGCAGCGCGGGGAACTGGGCGATCGCCTCCTCCGTCGTGAGCGGGGGCGCCGGCTCCCCCGTCAGCGCCCGCGCCACCGCCGCGCCGTCGGCGGGGGGCGCGGGGATCAGCGCCTGGGCGCAGAAGAACCCGGCGGCCAGCTCCGGGCTGCTCAGCAGGGCCCGCGACCTGCGGGCGAGGATCTCCCGCTGGAACGCGCTCGCCTCACGCCCCCCGCCCTGTCCCCCGCCCCGGGGCTCGTCCTGTGCGAGCGCCAGGTGCCAGGACGGGTCGGTCTCGGCCGCCACGGCGGCCTGGGCCGCCGTGAGGGCCGTCGGGTCCGTCCCGTGCCGCGCCAGCTCCGCGTCCAGCCGCAGCGCGCTCAGCGCGGCGACCGACATCCCGTGGGAGTGGACGGGGTTCAGGGCGCAGACCGCGTCGCCGATCGCGAGGAACCCGGCGGGCAGCGCCGCCCGTTCGAAGTACCTCCTGCGGTTGGCGGTGTCGCGGTACGGGCGGACGCCGCCCAGCGGGGTGGCCGCCGCCATGAGGTCGGCGACGATCGGGGAGCGCAGCGCGCGGGCGAAGGCGGTGAAGCCCCGCTCGTCCACCGGCGGCTCGCCGCCCCGGGTGCCGGTCAGGGTGACGATCCAGCGGCCGCCCTCGATCGGGAACAACGTCGCCCCCTGCCCGGCCCGGCCCGCCACCGGCCGCGGATGCACCATGACAGCCGGCATCCCGATGGCCATCCCGGGGGCCATTCCGGTGGTGAGGGCGGCGGGGGCCCGGTAGAGGCGGGTGGAGTAGGCCAGGCCGGAGGAGACGGTGACCTCCTCGACCTCCGCCGCGCCGATGGCCGCCAGCCATCGCGGCGCCTTCGACCTGCGGCCCGTGGCGTCGACGACGAGGTCCGCGCCGATCGTCCGCGCCCGGCCGTCCCGGGTTTCCACCACGGCCCCGGTGACGCGCCGGCGGTCGCCCGCCAGGCCGAGCGCCCGCGTGCCCGTCAGGACGGTGACGCCGGGCAGCGCCCGCTCCCGCACCACCTGGTCCAGCAGCCCGCGGCCGCAGGAGACGAGGGAGGCGCCGGTGTCGAGGCGGTGGAACCAGCCCTGCGCGGCCAGCACCAGGGCGTCGCCGGGCAGGCCGCGCAGGTGCGCGCCGCGCGCGAACAGCTCCGCCAGGGTTCCGGGCAGCAGCTTCTCCAGCGCCCTGGCGCCGCCCGTCACCAGGACGTGGCTGTGCCGGGACTGCGGCAGCCCCCGGCGGGGCTCCGGGCCGCGCGGATAGTCGTCGCTCTCCACCAGCACCACCTCGCCGGCGTGCCGGACGAGCACCGCGGCGGCCAGCACTCCCGCCAGGCCCCCGCCGAGGACGACCGCCCTCGTCATGAAAGCGCCGGGCCCTCTTCGATCAGCCCCTGCTCGATCATGCTGCCGAGGAACTCCTGCACGTCCTTCAGGATGCGGACGCTCACCGCGACACTGCCTCCGGAGAACGCCTGGGACAGCTCGGAGACGATCGCCTCGCGCTCACCCTCGCTGGCGACGAGCGTCCAGATCCGCGAAGCCGTCTCGTTCAAGCTGTGGAAGTCCCCGGATTCGGTGTGGTACAGCGAGATGCCACCGGCGGTCTCCTGCCATATCACAGCGTCGCTGATCTGGAGTGACACACTCCACCTCCTCTAGACGGGCGTGATGGGAAGCAACTCGCCGACGCGGACGGCGCCGGGCGAGGGACGGACGTAGGTCTTCCAGTCGTCGAACACCGGGTGGACGTCATCGCTGGCCACCAGGCGGGGCGTCGTCATGCCGGGATCGCGGGCCAGCTCGGCCGCCTTGACGCCGGACTCCAGCCACAGCTGGGTGGCGATGCCGTGCCGCAGGATCCGGCACTGGTGACGGCTGTTGCGCCGCAGGTCGCCCGATTCGGACATGTGCGCGGCGCGGCAGCCTCCGCCGCAGGACGCCTTGATGTAGCACTTCTCGCAGTCGGCGTGGTAGTCGCCGCCGTACACCGAGCTCGTGCGCATGTCGTACAGGAGCGGGCCGCCGAAGATCTCCGACAGTGACTGGCGGCGTACGTTGCCGGCCAGGTGGCCGGGCTCGGTGACGAGCTTGCACGGGTAGACGTCGCCCAGCGAGTTGATGTAGATCTCGTTGCCGCCCATGCCGCAGTTGCCGCGCACGGCGCACCGCTGCAGCGGCTTGGGCCCGTCCGGCAGCAGGCGGCCGGCCACCGGTGAGGTCCAGGTGATCCGCTGGATCCGCAGGTGGTCCTCCCACCCGAAGTCGTACTCGTCGTCGACGCCCCGGCCGAGGTTGTTGTGGTACATCAGCCGGATGCTGCGGACCTCGATGCCCTGCATGAAGGTGGCGAAGTCCTCCAGCTCGTCGACGTTGTCCGAGGTGACCAGGTGGTTGATCAGCGGCACCACGCCGGCGTCGTTGAGCAGCCGCAGGGCGCGGTGGGTCTTGTCGAAGGAGCCCGCGCCGCGGGTGCGGTCGTGCGTCTCGGCCGAGCCGCCGTCGACGCTCACCGTGACGGTGCCGAACAGGTCGGCGAACCGCCGCGCGATCTCCGGGGTCCGGATCATGGTCGCGTTGGTGATGATGTTCGACGTCAGGCCGCTGCGGTTGGCGTGCTCCACGATCTGGAACAGGTCCTTGCGCAGCATGGGCTCGCCACCGGTGAAGATCATGGTGGACGCCCCGAACTCGGCGGCCTGGGTGACGAGGCGGAGTGACTCCTCGGTGGTGAGCTCGCCGGGCAGGCACTTCTCCGAGGAGGCGTAGCAGTAGGGGCAGCGCAGGTTGCAGCCGTCGGTGATGGCGTAGTAGACCTGGCTGAGCCTCGGCTCCGACATGGTGATCCGCGGCCGGTTGCCGTTGTAGTAGACGATCCAGCCCAGGATGAGCTTGGCGAGGGTCCGGTCCGTCTCCTCGGTCTCCTCCAGCCGCCCGCCCGGACGGGTCAGGGCCCGCAGTACGCCGAACTCACGCGCGTCCAGGACGCACCGGCCGCCGGAAAGCGGATTGATGACCAGGTAGTCGGCGTCGTGCACGAAGTAGGTCAGGTCTTCCGGTACGTCGAACAGCGAGTGGTTCCGGGCCAGCTTCCCAGACATCATTCCCCTTCACGCTCTCAGCGGCAGGTGCGGCCCCGGGCCTCGCCCGGCGGCGTGCGGCCCGGAGCCGCGCTCGCGAGCAGCCGGTCTAGTTCGCCACGGACCCGGATCCGGAGCCGGACCAGGCCCCGCACATGCACTTGGCGTCGGGCTCGATGGTGTGCACCTCGACCTCCGGCCTGGCCCACTGCTCGCCCGACAGGACCTCGGGCAGCGCGGCGGGGATCTTGTCCTTGAGCGAGATGAGCAGGTCGGTTTCCTCCCTCGTCAAGGTGGCGAACGCCTCCTCGACCTCAGCGGCGATCGGGTCGTTCAGAATCCCGGCTTCGCGCAGAGCTTCCTTCGGATCGAAGGCCATGCCCTCACCTCTCCGTGTTGGTGATGCGTTGCAGGTTGAGTATGTGCCGGTCACGAGAGGGGGGCACAACCCCACGAACGTGGGCTCTACCGGCGGTGACCTGGCGGGGCGAGACCCCACGATCGTGGGGTTGGCGATCTCTTGCGATCGGCGGTGACCCGTTTCAGCCTGGGATCAGGGCGCCGTCAAGCGGCTGACGAGGGGAAGAGCTCATGAGCGGAACCGGATCGGGCGTGTTCGACGCGCTCACCCTCCTGCGGGCGGCCGGGCATCCCATCGACCTGCTCGACGAGCGGCAGCGGCGGGTGTTCGCCGAGCTCAGCGAGCCGGAGGTCACGCTGCTCAACTCGATCAAGAAGCGCCTGGACGACGCCGCCGGCGAGGTGGAAGGACAGGAGCTCAAGCTCGTATGAGCAGGGGACCACGGCCGGGCCGCCGTAACGTCGTGGTCCTGTTCATCGACATCGTCGGATCGACGGAGCTGGCCGAGCGCCTGGACCCCGAGCTGCTCATGCGCGTCCTGGACCGCTACTACGCCGCGTGCCGGGCGCGGATCACCGAGAACGGCGGCGTCGTGGAGAAGTACATCGGCGACGCGATCATGGCGGTGTTCGGCGTCCCGGCCGGCCGGGTGGACGACGCGCTGCGGGCGGTGCTGGCCGCGCGCGCGTCGATGGCGGAGGTGCACCGGCTGGGCACGGAGCTGGCCACGGAACTGGGCACCGACCTGGGCGCCGGGCCGGGAGACGGGCACGGGGTCCGGCTGGACGCGCACTGCGGCGTCGCGTTCGGCGAGGTCATGGTCGCCGACGGGACGGGGCCGGACGTGCGCGTGATCGGCGACCCGGTCAACACGGCGAGCCGCCTGCAATCGGCGGCGGCCGCCGGGGAGATCCTCGTGGGGGACGACGTCGCCCGCCTGGTCCGCCGGCACGCCGTGCTGGAGGAGGTCCCGCCGCTGCGGCTCAAGGGCAAGCGGGAGCCGGTGCGCGCCTGGCGGCTGGTCACCGTGGAACCTGATCTCGGGGAGCCGGGGCCCGACACGATCCCGCTGGTGGGCCGGGCGGAGGAGCTGCGCGGGCTCACGCGCATCCACCAGCGTGTCCTGGCCGACCGGCGGTGCGGCATGGCGACCGTGCTCGGCGCGCCCGGCATCGGCAAGTCGCGGCTGGTCAGGGAGTTCCTGCACGGGCTGCCCGAGGAGGTCACGGTGCTGACCGGGCGCTGCCCGTCGTACGGCATCGGCGCCACCTACCGGCCGATCGCGGAGATGCTGGAGGCGCTGAACGGCGGCTGGCCGGCCATCGCCGGGACGCTCGGCCCGCAGAGCGCCCGGGTGCTGCGCGGGCTGGCGGGCCGGCAGGCGGCCGGCGGCCTCGACACCGCCGGGGTCGCGGAGATCGCGCGGGCGGTGCGGTCGCTGTTCGAGGTCCTCGCCCGGCGCGGCCCTCTGGTGGTGGTGCTGGACAACCTGCAGTGGGCCGAGCCGACACTGCTCGACCTGGTCGAGGACTGCGCGGCGTGGCTCGCCCGGGTGCCCGTCCTGCTGGTGTGCGTCGCCCGGCCGGAGCTCCGCCAGGCGCGCCCCTCGTGGGGGGAGGGCATGGTCCGCGCCCTGTCGCTGGAGCTGGGCCCGCTGCCCCTCCCGGACATGGCCCGGCTCGTCGCCGAACTCCGCGAGCTCCGTGATCTCCGTGATCTCCGTGAGCTCCGCGCCGGGCGGGCCGAGGTCGTCGCCCACGGCTCCCCGGTGCGCGACGACGCCGTCTTCGACAGGGTGACGTACGGCTCGGACGGCAACCCGTTGTTCGCCGAGCTGATGCTGGAGGCGCTCCAGGAGGGCGGCTCCGCCCTGCCGCCCACCATCCAGGCGCTGCTGGGCGCCCGGCTGGACCGGCTGGACGAGGCCGAGCGCGACGTGCTGGAGAGGGCCGCGACCATCGGCCAGGCGTTCACCGCGGACCTGGTGGCGGCCCTCCTCGACACCGGCACGGGCACCGGCACAGGCACGGGCGCGGGTGCCGGGGGTGAAAGGGTGCGGGGGCCGTTGGGGCGGCTGCGGGCCGAACGGCTGATCCAGCCCGGCGCGCTGCCGGGCACGTACGAGTTCACGCAGACACTCACCCGGGAGACCGTGTACGCGCTGACGAGCAAGCAGGCGCGGGCCGACTGGCACCGGAAGCTGGCCGGCTGGTTCGGCGACCGGGCCGGCGGGCCGGACGACGCCCCGTTCCCGGGGCCGGGCGCGGCGGACGTCAGCCAGCACCTGCTGGCCGCCTGCCGACTCACCCGCGAGGTGCGTCCCGGCGACCCGCGCCTGCCCGAGCTGACCGACCGGGCCGCGGACTCGCTCATCAGGGACGGCGGTCAGGCGCTGCGCCGCAAGGACCTGCCGGCGGCGATCGCGCTGCTGGAACGGGGCCGGGAGATGCTGCCGCCCGGCCGGGACGAGCACCGGTCGCTGGCGATCCGCATCAGCGACGCCCGGCTGGCCCGGGGAGAGGGCGGCCGGGCGGCCGAGGCGCTGGACCGCGCCGAGGAACTGGCGCCGGGCGATCCGCGCGCCGGGCTGACCTGCGCGATCCAGCGGGAGGTCCTCGCCCTGCGGGCCGGTGCCAGCCCGCCTCGGCTGCCGCCGCTGCGCGAACGGCTGGCGCTCGATCCGCGCGACGAGCTGAGCTGGTGCCGGTTCCACCAGCTGGAGGCGCTGGCCCACATCGAGGAGGGCCGGTTCGGCGCGGCCGACCGGGCCCTGCGCGACGGGCTCGCCCGCGCCCGGGCGATGGGTGACGCCTACGAGGAGGACCGGCTGCTGGCCGGGCTGTGCGAGCTGGTGCAGTGGTCGCCGACGCCGGTCCCGGACGGACTGGCGCTCTGCGCCGAACTGCTGGCCCGTTTCGCCGGTGACCGGGCCCTGCTGGTCCCGGTGCTCGTCACCCGGGCCCGGCTGTTCGCGCTCGCGGGCGAGCTGGGCGCGGCCCGCGCGGCGCTCGACACGGCCGGCCGTCACGCGGGCGAGCTGCACCTGGACGTGCCCGCGATCGCGGTCTTGCAGGTGCGGGGGCTGGTGGAGTCGTTCGACGGCCGTCACGAGGCCGCCGGGAGCCTGTTCAGGCGCGCCGCGGGCGCGCTGCGCGCCGCCGGTCACGGCGCGCCCGCCGCCACCCTGGAGATCTACGCGGCGCGCGAGGCGCTCCGGCTCGGCGACGTCCGGCGGGCGGCCGCCGAGCTGGCGGGCCGCGACGACGGGCCGCGGCAGCTGCGCGGCGAGCTGACGGCCGTCACGACCCGGGCCGTGATCGCCTCGCTCGGCGGCGCGCACGCGGAGGCGGTGCGCGAGGCGGACCGCGCGGCCGCGCTGCTCGCCTCGACCGACGATCCCTGCCTGCGCGGGGACGTCCTCGCCGAGATCGCCCGGGTCCATCGGGCCGCCGGGCGCGATCCGGCCGGCGCCGCCCGGCGGGCGATCGACGCCTACCTCACGAAAGGCGCGAGCCTGCCCGCCCGCAGAGTCCGCGACTGGCTGGGGGAACCGTGACCATGACACCGCCCTGGCGCAGGGAGAAGCCCGCCCAGTTCCCCGGGGTGCCCGCGTGGGGCCTGTCGACCCGGCGGCAGTCCCCGGAGCGCTTCGACGTCAGCCCGCTGGCGCGGGTGAACAAGGAGTGGGCGTGGGGCGGGTCCGACGGCTCGGGCGTGCGGGTGTGCGTGGTGGACACCGGCGTGGCAGGGGACCATCCCCGGATCGGCGACCTGGAGCGGTCGCTCCAGGTCGTCAGCGGGGACGACGGCAGGCCGTCCGTCGCCGACTGCGAGGCCGCCGACCCGGCCGGGCACGGCACCGCCTGCGCCGGCGTGATCAGGTCGATCGCCCCCGGCGTGTCGCTCACCTCGGTCCGGGTGCTCACCGACGGGAAGACCGGTTCGGGCGACGCCCTCGTCACCGGGCTGTCCTGGGCCATCGAGGAGGGGTTCGACCTCGTCAACCTCAGTCTGTCGACCACGAGGTCCGGTTTCCGGGAGTCGCTGCACGAGCTCGCCGACCGCGCCTACTTCCGGCGGTGTCTGCTCGTCGCCGCCGCGCACAACATGCCCGTGCTCAGCTACCCGTGGACGTTCTCCTCCGTCGTCTCGGTGGCCAGTCACGATCTGCCCGATCCGATGACGTACTTCTACAATCCCGCGCCGCCCGCGGAGTTCCACGCGCGCGGGGTCAAGGTGCCCGTCGCGTGGCCGGGCGGCCGGGAGATCCGCAGCACCGGCAACAGCTTCGCGGCGCCGCACATCACCGGCATCTGCGCGCTCATCCTGAGCAAGCATCCGTGGCTGACGCCGTTCCAGCTCAAGACGGTGCTCTACCTGGCCGCGGACAACACCCTGACTCACAGCGGAGAGGCCCATGTCTCCTGACGACATCGACGGCACCGAACGGCGACTGCTGCAGTCGGTCGTCGAGGTGGCCCGGCACATGTTCGGCGCCGCCGCCTCCTCCATCTTCCTGGTGGAGCCGGAGACCGGCGACCTGATCTTCGAGGCGGTGTCGGGCGAGGGCGAGAAGGAACTGGTCGGCAGCCGCTTCCCGGCCGGGACCGGGATCGCCGGCTGGGTCGCGGCGAGCGGTCAGCCGATGGTCGCCGACGACGTGGCGGAGGTGGCGCCGTTCGCCCGCGACGCCGCCGAGTCCACCGGTTACGTCCCGCGCACGATCATGGCGGCGCCGCTCATCCGGTTCGAGGAGTGCGTCGGCGTCCTGGAGGTGCTGGACCGCACGGCCTCGCGCAGCGAACTGGACGACATGGAGCTGCTCGGGCTGTTCGCCACCCAGGCCGCCTGCGCCCTGGAGCTGCTGCTGCGGATCAGGGCCGGCCGGCGCGGGGAACCGTCCGGCGACCCCCGCGCGCTCCTGCGGCGGATCGGCGAGCGCCTGTCGGCGACGTCCCAGCCGCCGGACGCGACGGCCGTGCGCCTGCTCGCGATCGCCGACGACCTGCTGGCCCCGTGACGGCGCCCGCCCGGAGCCGATGGAACGTGGTACCGCCCGGCGCCGGGGCCGTCACCAGGCGGTGTGACGGCAGGTCTCTTTCCGGATACATAAGAGATCTTTACGTCTACTAAGAGCTATGTCACGATCACTCCGTTTTGCCGTTGTTCTCATGGAAGGCCGAAGTGATCACTCCCCTACCGGCGTCAGCTTTGCCCGAGCCCATTTCTTCCTGGCACGACTCTCACTGAAAGGACGACATGGGAGACAGCCGTCCGCACGACGCACTCCCCAGGAACGAATGGCCGTTCGTCGGACGCGCCACCGCGCTGCGCACCATCACCGAGGCCGCGGCGCCGGCGGAGATCCGCGGCGTGGTGATCGTGGGGCCGCCCGGCGCCGGCAGGACGCGCCTGGCCGGGGAGGCGCTCGCGCGGCTGGCCGGGGCGGGGCACCCGGCGGCCTGGGCGACCGCGACCGCGGCCGCGGGGACGATCCCCCTCGGCGCGCTGCTCCACCTCGCGCCCCTCTGCGACGCGGCGACGCCCGCGACCCGGCAGGTCTTCGACCGGATCGTGGAGCGTTTCAGCGCCCCCGCCGGCGCGCGGCCCGTCCTCGTCGTGGACGACGCGCACCTGCTCGACAACGTCTCGGCCGCGCTCGTCCACCGGCTCGCCCTGCACACGCGCACCTTCGTGCTGCTCACCGCGCGTCAGGGGCAGGCCGCGCCCGACGTGGTGACCGCGCTGTGGAAGGAACGGCTGGCCCGGCGGGTCGAGCTTCGGCCGCTGTCCGACGGCGACGCCGACACGCTGCTCGAACGCGCCCTCGGCGGCCCGCTGGACGCCGTCACCCGGCGCACGCTGCGCCGCCTGTCCGCCGGCAACCCGCTGGTGCTGCGCGAGCTCGTCCAGTCCGCGCTGGAGGGCGCGGCGCTGCACCGCGTCGACGGCCTGTGGCATCTGGGCGACCAGCTGCGGATCACGGGCCGGCTCGGCGACCTCATCGAGGCGCAGATGCAGGTGGGCGACCAGGGCGTGCTGGCCGTCCTGGAGGCGCTGGCCTGCCAGGAGCCGCTCGCCCAGCGCGTGCTCGAACGCGTCGCCGGGCCTCCGGCGGTGGCGCAGGCCGAGCGGCAGGGGCTGATCACGGTCGAGCTCTGCGGGGCACGGCAGCAGACCCGGCTCACGATCCCCGCCCACGGGGAGGTGCTGCGCGCCCGCATGCCCCGCGCCCAGGTCCGGGCGATCTGGGGGCTGCTCGCCGGGGAACTCGCCGCCTCGCCCTGCCGCCGCGAGGACGACGCGCTCGACCTCGCGGTGGCGCGGCTCAACGCCGGTCTCGGCTCGTCGGCGCGCGAGCTGCTGCACGCCGCGCAACGCACCGCCGGGCGGCTGGAGCTCAAGGCCGCCGAGCGGCTGGCGACCGCCTCGCTCGACGCAGGCGGCGGGGTGGACGCCGCCCTCACGCTGGCCGAGGTCCTGTGGTTCCAGGGGCGGTTCGCCGACGCGGCCGGCGTGCTGCCGGCGCCGGAGGAGTGCCGCGCCGCGGACCGGGCCGAGCGCCGGGCGATCCTCCGCGAGAAGATCGGCTACTGGCGCCACCAGGTCACGCGGGACCCGGAGGATCCGGGCGGCGAGCGGGCCGCGGGGGCGGTACGGGCGTGGACCATGCTGCTCGACGGGCACGTCAGGCGCTCCCTCACGGCCGGTACGGCGCTGCTCGGCCTGCCGGACCCGCTGCCGGCCGAGGCCGCGGTGCGCGCGGCCACGGCCGCCGAGCTGGCCGCGGGCCTCATGGGCGACACCCACCGGGTCGAGGGCGCGCACGCCAGCGGCCTGGTGGCCTCCTCGGCCCGCCGCGGCGTGTCACCGTGGGCGCGGGCCCAGGTCGGCGCCGCCCGCTGCCTGGCCCTCCTGCTGGGCGGCGCTCTCACGACCGCGGCCGAGGACGTGGAGACCGGGTACCGCGAGGCCGTCGAGAGCCAGCTGACCGCTCCGGTGGTCGGTGTGTGGGCCGTGGTGCGCGGCTTCGTGGCCAAGGCGCAGGGCCGGGTGCGACCGGCCCAGCAGGCGCTGCGCGAGGCCGTCGTGCTGCTCGGCGAGCAGGACCCGCTCCGGCTGCGGGGCGTCTACCTGGCGGAGCTGGCCGGCGCGTACGCGATGGCGGGTGACGCGGTCCAGGCCGGCGCCTGGCTCAGCCGGATGGACGGCTGTCCCCCGCCGCCGGGTGTGCTGTTCGACCCGTGGATCGAGCGCAACCGGGCGTGGGCCGCCGCGGCCGCGCTCGACCTCCTCGGCGCGGCGAACCACGCCATGCAGGCGGCGAAGGCCGCCCGGGAGGCCGAGTCGCCCATGGTCGAGGCGCTGGCGCTCTTCGACGCGGCGCGGTTCGGCGGCGCCAAGGAGGTCTCGGCCCGGCTGCACCGGATCGCCGGTGAGACCGCGGCGCCCGCGGCGGCGGCGTTCGCCCGGGTGTCGGCCGCGCTGGCCACGGACGACGCCCGGCAGCTCACCGCGGCGGCCGAGACGCTGTATCACACCGGTCACCTGCTGCACGCGGCCGAGGCCGCCGCCACGGCGCACCGGCTGCACGCCAGGGCGGGGCGGCGCACCGCCGCCAGGAACGCGCTCGCCTTCGCGCGGGAGCGGCTCGCCGAGTGCGGCGGCGTGCGGACGCCGTTGACGGACCTGACGGGCGGCGAGGCGACGCTGACCCCCCGGGAGCTGCAGATCGCCAAGCTGATCAGCGCCGGGCTGCCGGCCCGCGAGGTCGCCGGCCGCCTCGGCCTGTCGCTGCGGACCGTCAACAACCACCTGGGCCGCGCGTACGGCAAGCTCGGGGTGTCCGGGCGGCACGGACTCGCGCAGGCGCTGGGCCGTCCGGAGGACTGAGCGCCCGGGTCACTCGCCGCCGGTGAGGGCGGCGACGAGGTCGGCGGCGGTGCGGCAGCGGTCGAACAGCTCGCCCACGTGCTGCTTGGTGCCGCGCAGCGGCTCCAGGGTGGGGACGCGCTGCAGGGACTCGCGGCCGGGGATGTCGAAGATGACGGAGTCCCAGGAGGCGGCGGCGACCGATTCGCTGTACTGGCGCAGGCAGCGGCCGCGGAAGTAGGCGCGGGTGTCGGTGGGCGGGTTCTCGACCGCGCGCTCGACCTCGTCCTCGGTGATGAGGCGCTGCATGCGGCCGCGGGCCACGAGACGGTTGTACAGGCCGCGATCGGGGCGGATGTCGGAGTATTGCAGGTCGACGAGCTGGAGGCGGGGGTGCGACCAGGCGAGGCCGTCGCGGCTGCGGTAGCCCTCCAGCAGCTCCAGCTTGGCGACCCAGTCGAGCTCCCTGGACAGCTGCATGGGGTCTTCGGCGAGCCGGGTGAGCACGGACTCCCAGCGGTCGAGGACGTCCTTGTTCATCTCGTCCTGGGCGGTGCCGCGCTCCTCGACGTACTTGCGGGCCTGCTCGAGGTATTCCATCTGGAGCTGGATCGCGGTGAGCTTGCGGCCGTCGCGCATCGGGATCTCGTAGCGGCAGCTCGGGTCGTGGGAGACGGCGCGCAGGGACTGCACGGGGTTCTCGACGGCGAGGTCGCGGCTGAGGAAGCCCTCTTCGATCATGGCGAGGACGAGCGCCGTCGAGCCCAGCTTCAGGTAGGTGGAGATCTCCGACATGTTGGCGTCGCCGATGATGACGTGCAGCCGCCGGTACTTCTCGGGATCGGCGTGCGGCTCGTCACGGGTGTTGATGATCGGCCGCTTGAGCGTGGTCTCCAGGCCCACCTCGACCTCGAAGAAGTCGGCGCGCTGGCTGATCTGGAAGCCCTCGCCGCGCGAGTCCTGGCCGATGCCGACCTTGCCGGCGCCGACGACGACCTGGCGCGAGACGAAGAACGGCGTCAGGTGGCGGACGATGTCGGCGAAGGGGGTGGCCCGGCGCATGAGGTAGTTCTCGTGGCAGCCGTAGCTGGCGCCCTTGGCGTCGGTGTTGTTCTTGTAGAGCTGGATGGGGGCGTTGGCGGGGATGGCGCCGGCCCGCTGGGCGGCGTCGTACATCACCCGTTCGCCCGCCTTGTCCCAGATGACGGCGGCGCGGGGGTTGGTGCACTCCGGCGTGGAGTATTCCGGGTGCGCGTGGTCGACGTAGAGCCGGGCGCCGTTGGTCAGGATGACGTTGGCCAGGCCGAGGTCCTCGTCGGTGAGCTGGGTGGGGTCGGCGACCTCACGGGCGAGGTCGAAGCCCCTGGCGTCGCGCAGGGGGTTCTCCTCTTCGAAGTCCCAGCGCGCTCTGCGCGCTCTGGCCGCGGAGGCAGCCAGGTAGGCGTTCACGACCTGGGAGGAGGTCACCATCGCGTTGGCGCCTGGCTGACCGGGCACGGAAATGCCGTACTCGGTCTCGATGCCCATCACCCGACGCACCGTCATGCGCACCCTCTGTTCGTCCGGATCTGTCTATCCGCCGTTTATATGCCCGAGCCTATGCCCTTCACAGTGCCCCAGGGTCACAGAGTTATGGCACCGACGCCTTTTCAACCTGTACGGAGGGAGATGCTGGGTTTTGTGGGCTTCTGCGGGGCTTGAGGAGTCGCTGGATGGGCCGTTCGGCAAAAAGGTAGATCGCGTAGGACAGCAGCACGGCCGCGAGCGTGGTGACGGTGACCACCGCGAGCGGGGGCAGATCCCCGGTGAGCAGGGGGATCAGGGCGGCGGCGACGACGGAGTGGAACAGGTAAAGCGGGTAGGTGGTGGCCCCGAGCGCGGTCAGCGCGGACCGCGCCCGCATCCGCAGGAGACCGAGCGCGACGAGCGACATGACGGCGAAGATCAGCGTGATGGTGATGATCACACTGAGGTCGCTGACGGGCATGTTCTTGAACCCGGCGAGCTCGATCCGGCCGTGCACGCGTTCGAGAGCGGCGTGCAGCGACATGCCGTACGACGCGGCGACGTAGAGCCAGGGAAGCCAGGCGCTGCCGTGCTTGTGGATGAGGTAGAGGGCCATGCCGGCGACGAAGTAGGGCGCGTACCGGGGCATGACGATCTCGTTGAGCAGCGGGTTGCCCAGCAGCTCGGCGCCGAGCGCGGCGGCCAGCCAGACGCCCGCGAAGGCCAGGACGCGGCCGTAGGTGACACCGGCGATCACCAGGATCGAGATGAGCAGGTAGAAGCGGAGCTCCGCCCAGAGCGACCAGTAGACGCCCGTGGCATCGGCGATCTTGAATAACCGCTGGAACATGGTGGCGTTCACCAGGTAGTCGCCTGGTGAAAGTTTTGGGTCCAGCGCCTTGGCGGCGGTCAGGCCGTAGAAGGCCGCCACGGCGATGAGGCTGAGCCAGTAGGCGGGGTAGAGCCGCACCAGCCGGGAGCGGGCGAAGGCGCCCAGCCCGCGGCCCCACACGCTCATCAGGATGACGAATCCGCTGATGACGAAGAACAGCTCCACGCCGAGGATGCCGAGCCCGGCGACGGGGGCGACGGCGGGGAAGAGCTCGGCGGGCCGCTCACCCCAGACGGAGGCGTAGGCGATCAGGTAGTGGAAGGCCAGCACGGCGAGGGCGGCGATGAACCGCAGGAGGTCGAGCTCGGCCAGCCGGCCGTCCCCGCGAGCATGCTTCGGCCGGTTCGCTTGATGCACGGCCCTTAGACGTCACAACGATCACTTCGGTTCCCTTTCTTCACTTCTGTCACAACAAGCATCGATATTTTCGTGGCTGAGGGTCGTAAGCCGTCACGGTCGTTGGGGCTGGGGTGTGTCCCTCGTCACCATGTCGGCCATGCGAAATCACCTGGTCATCGCGGTGGCGGCGGTCGCCCTGCTGAGCGCGGGCTGCGGCCGGTCCACCTCCGGCGCGGCGGCGCCCTCCGTTCCCCCCTCCACCGGCAAGAGCGCGAAGGACCTCGTCCCGGAGGAGGTACGCAAGTCGGGCGTGCTGCGGGTCGCCACGGCGGAGGGCTACCCGCCGATGGAGATGTACAAGCCGGGCACTCAGGAGCTGACGGGCGTGGACATCGACCTGGCCAAGGCGATCGGCGAGCGGCTCGGGCTGAAGACCCAGGTGACGAACGCGGCGTTCGACGGCCTCATCCCGGGCCTGCAGGCCGGCCGGTGGGACCTGGCGATGTCCTCGATGAGCGACACCGAGCAGCGGCGCAAGGCGGTGGACTTCGTCGACTACTTCCAGGCGGGCGGCTCGATCCTGGTGAAGAAGGGCAACCCGGAAGGCATCAGGACCCTGGCCGACCTGTGCGGCAGGAAGGTCGTCCTGGCCAAGGGCAGCTCCAACCTGGACATCGGCCAGCGGCAGAACGACAAGTGCGACAAGAAGATGGAGATCCTGCAGAGCGAGGACGCGCCGACCGGCCTGCTGACGATCGACTCCGGCCGCACGGTGGCGACGATCGTGGACTCCCCCGTCGGACACATGTACGCCAAGGACACCGGCAAGTACGAGGTCCTGGCGGAGCAGTACGACGCCGGGCCGTGGGGCATCGCGGTGGACAAGAAGGACGGCGCCCTGCGTGACGCCGTCGCCAAGGGCCTGCAGGAGCTGATGGACGACGGCGGCTACAAGGCGATCCTCGACACCTACGGCGTGTCCGCCAACGGGCTGCCCAAGGTGACGATCAACACGGGCGCGTCGTGACGGAGCTGCCGATCGACGCGGTACGGCCGGGCCGCCCCGGCAGGCTGGCCGCGGCCGCCGTGGCCGGCCTCGTGCTGGTCTGGCTCGCGTACACGATCATCGTCAACGAGAACCTGCACTGGGACGTGATCGTCGCGTTCCTGTTCGACTCCAGGATCCTGAACGGGCTGCTGGTCACGATCGCGCTGACCGTGCTGTCGATGGTGATCGGGGTCGCGCTGGGCGTGATCGCGGCGGTGATGCAGCTGTCGGACAGCCCGGTGCTGCGCGGCGTGGCGGGCCTGTACACGTGGTTCTTCCGTGGGACGCCGCTGCTGGTGCAGCTGATCTTCTGGTTCAACATCGGGCTGGTGTTCCCGGTGATCGGGATCGGGGTGCCGTTCGGCGGCCCGATGCTGGTGGAGTGGCAGGCGAACGCGCTGATCACGCCGTTCGTGGCGGCCGCGCTCGGCCTGACGATCAACGAGGGCGCCTACATGGCGGAGATCGTCCGGGCCGGCATCCGGTCGGTCGACCCCGGCCAGCGGGAGGCGGCCGAGGCGCTCGGCATGTCGCACCGGCAGATCCTGCGCCGGGTGGTGCTGCCGCAGGCCATGCGGGTGATCATCCCGCCGACGGGCAACCAGTTCATCTCGATGCTCAAGACGACGTCGATGGTGTCGGTGATCGCGGGCGCGGAGCTGCTGACCGTGGCGCAGCGGATCTACCTGGGCAACTTCGAGGTGATCGCGCTGCTGGTCGTGGCGTCGGTGTGGTACGTGGTGCTGACCACCGTGGCGAGCGTGGGCCAGCACTTCCTGGAGAAGCGGTTCAGCCGCGGGGAGGCCGGACGATGAGTGCCATGGTGAGCGTGCGCTCGGTGCGCAAACGGTTCGGGTCGCTGGAGGTGCTGAAGGGCGTCAGCCTGGACGTGCCGGAGGGCGGCGTGGTCTGCGTGGTGGGGCCGTCCGGGTCCGGCAAGTCGACGCTGCTGCGGTGCGTGAACCGGCTGGAGACGATCGACTCGGGGCGGATCCGGGTGGACGGTGAGCTGATGGGCTTCCGCGAGGTGGACGGGCGGCTGCACCTGCTCAAGCCGGCGGAGCTGTGCCGGCAGCGGCGCAAGATCGGCATGGTGTTCCAGCGCTTCCACCTGTTCCCGCACATGACGGCGCTGGAGAACGTGATGGAGGGGCCGTGCACGGTGCGGGGCCTCTCCCGGGAGCGGGCGCGTGCGCAGGCGTCGGCGCTGCTGGAGCGGGTCGGGCTGGCCGATCGGGCGCACCACTACCCCGCGCAACTGTCGGGCGGCCAGCAGCAGCGGGTGGCGATCGCGCGCAGCCTGGCGATGGAACCGAAGGTGATGCTGTTCGACGAGCCGACCAGCGCGCTCGACCCCGAGCTGGTGCAGGAGGTGCTGGGCGTCATGCGGGACCTGGCCACGAGCGGGATCACCATGGTGGTGGTCACGCACGAGATGGGGTTCGCCAGGGAGGCGGGCGACCATCTGGTGTTCATGGACGACGGGATGATCGTGGAGGAGGGACCGCCGCGCGAGGTGCTGGCCGATCCCCGGCACGAGCGCACCCGCGCGTTCCTGGGGCAGGTGCTGTGAACGCCGACCTGCTGATCACCGGCGGCCTGCTGGCCGACGGCACCGGCGCCCCGGCGCGCCGCGCGGACGTGGCCGTGACGGCCGGGCGGATCACCGTGCTCCCCCCGGCCGGGCCCTCCCCGTCGGCGCGCGAGGTCGTCGGCGCGGCCGGGCTGGTGGTCGCGCCCGGGTTCATCGACGTGCACACCCACTCCGACGCCGTCACGCTGCTGGGCGAGGAGGCGTGGGACCTGGCGGTGGCACCGGTGCGCATGGGCGTGACGACGGAGATCTGCGGCAACTGCGGGTCGGGGCTGTTCCCGGGGCTGCCGGAGCGGCTGGCGGAGATGCGGGCGTCGAGCCGCGTCACCTTCGGCGGCCGAGTCCCGATTTTTCGGGATTTCGAGGGGTTCGCGGAGGCGCATCGGGCCGCCCCCCGCTCCAACCACCTGAGCTCCCTCGTCGGCCACGGCACCCTGCGCGCCGGCGTGCTCGGCTACGAGGACCGCCCAGCCTCACCGCGCGAGCTGGACGTGATGCGCGGCCTGCTGGACGACGCGCTGGCGGCGGGCGCGACGGGCCTGTCGACCGGCCTCATCTACACCCCCGGCACCTACGGGGGCACCGACGAGGTGGTCGCCCTGGCCGCCGTCGCCGCCCGCCACGGCCGCCCGTACGTGACGCACCTGCGCGACGAGATGGCCCGCGTGGAGGAGGCGCTGGAGGAGGCCGTGCAGATCGCCCGCCGCAGCGGCGCGGCGCTGCACGTCTCCCACCACAAGACGGCCGGCCGGCACGCCTGGGGCAGGACCGTCCGCACCCTCGCCAGGATCGCCGAGCTGCGCGAGCAGGGCCTGGACGTCACCTGCGACGTCTACCCGTACACGGAGGCCAGCACGTCGCTGTCGGCGATGCTGCCGCCGTGGGCCAACGACGGCGGCACCCGCGCCCTCCTGACCCGCCTGACGGACGCCGGCCAGCGCGACCTGATGCGCCGGTCGATCGCAGACGGCGTCCCCGGCTGGGAGAACACCGTCGGCAACGGCGGCTGGGACCGCATCTCGGTCGCGTGCGCGCCCCGCAACCCCGGCGTCGAGGGCCGCACCATCGCCGACCTCGGCGGCGACCCGGTCGACGCGGCGGCGGAACTGCTGCTGTCGGAGGACGGCGAGGTGACCATCATCAGCCACTCCATGCGCGAGGACGACGTCCGGCGGGTGCTGGCGAGCCCGTTCTCGATGATCGGCTCGGACGGGGTGCCCAAACCCGGCCATCCCCATCCGCGCCTCGCGGGCACCTTCCCGCGCGTCCTGGGACGGTACGTGCGCGAGCAGGGGCTGGTGACGCTGGAGGAGGCGGTGCACAAGATGACCGGGATGGCGGCGGCCCGGTTCGGCCTGCGCGACCGGGGGGTGGTGCGCGACGGGGCGCACGCCGACCTGGTGGTGTTCGACCCGGCCACGATCGCCGACGGCGCCACGTACACCGACCCGCTGCTGCCCCCTTCGGGCCTGCACCTGGTCGTCACCGCCGGCCAGGTGGCGGTCCGCGACAACACCGTCACCCCCGCCCGCCCAGGAAGGATCGTCACCCCGTGACCCCCGCACCCGCGAACGCCCCCACTCC
>NZ_LAVL01000102.1 GCF_001083785.1 Nonomuraea sp. SBT364 | reverse complement strand
CTTCTATATGATCCTCTGTTTACATAATTTTGTTCTATCAGCGACAATCGTATATACTTCTTTATTTTTTTTTTTTTAAAGCAAAAGCCGGCATACGATATCTAGTCCGGTCTCGTGGGCTCGGAGAGGTGTAAAAGAGACATCCGCCATGCCCGCCGATGAGGCGGCGAACGCGCCCGGCGGGGACGCGTCGAATGCGCGCGTCATTGACAAGGAGCAGGTGATCCCCCTCGATGAGGGCTGGGTCCTGAACGTCCCGGACCTTGCCCTCGAGCAGCACGCGGCCGTCTACGCCCTCCTCGACCTGTCCAGCCCGGGCCTTTGGGGCGTGCTGCAGGGGGCCGGGCTGCTGTTCTTCGCGTTCGCCGGATATGCCCGGATCGCCACCCTGGGGGAGGAGGTCCGCGACCCGGCACGGACCATCCCGCGTGCCATCGGCATCGCCCTGGCCGTCACGTTCGTCGTCTATGCCCTGGTGGCGGTGGCCACGCTCGGCACACTGACCACGTGGGGGCTGGCGGCCTCCGAGGCGCCGCTGTCGGATGTGGTGGCCGAGGCCGGGGCGGAGTGGATGCGCCCGGTCGTCGCCGTGGCCGCGGCCGTGGCGGCGCTCGGGGCGCTGCTCGCGCTGATGCTCGGGGTGTCGCGCACGGTGCTGGCCATGGCCAGGGAGCGCGACCTGCCCGGCCTGTTCGCCACCGTCCACGCCGGGGCGTCGGTGCCGCGCCGGGCCGAGCTGGCCGTGGCGGTGGCGGTGATCGGCCTGGTGCTGGTGGCAGACCTGCGCGGGGCCATCGGGTTCTCCTCGTTCGGGGTGCTCGTCTACTACGCCGTCGCCAACGCCGCCGCGCTCACCCTGCGCCGCGAGGAGGGCGCGCCGCCCAAGGCCGTGCCGGTGCTCGGGCTGGGCCTGTGCCTGCTGCTCGCCGCCACCCTCCCGCTGACCTCCGTGCTCGCTGGTCTGGCCGTCTTCGCGCTCGGCGCCGCCGTCTGGGCCGCACGCCACCGTTCCCGCCAGGGCCGGTCGTCATCCTGAGCCGTGGCGCGCGCGGGGTCAGGCGCTATGCTGGAGGCTCCCGTCGATGGCCTGGGCGTGCCGCTGAAAGCGCCCTTCGCATGATGACCTCCGCGGAGGAGATCCGCCCGCGCGCATGAGCGGGATCAGGGTCCGTACGAGGAAAGAGCTCAAGTCCGCACGGCGGCGACGGCCGCCCCGATGCCTGGGGCACCTCACCGTCGCGCCGCTGTGGCCGATGCACAGCGTCAACCTGGGCACGCTGCTGCGCACCTGCGACGCCGTCGGAGCCTGCCTGGCCGTGCCCCGGCTGCCGTGGGTGCCCGACGCGCTGGCCAAGGGCAACACGTTGCGCGCCGGGGCGTGCGTGCACTGGGTGCGGCCGATGCGGTGGCTCGCCGAGCGCCGCGACCGGGGCGAGCAGGTGGTCGGCGTCGAGCTGGCCGAGGACGCCGTACGGCTGGCGGACCTGCCGATGGCCAGGCAGCCGACCGTCGTCGTGCTCGGCCACGAGGCGGACGGGATCCCGCCCGAGGCGCTCGACCTGCTCGACCTGGTCGTGGAGATCCCGATGATCGGCACCGGCGCCAGCCTGAACGTGGCCGTGGCGGGGTCGCTCGTGCTCTACAAGCTGGCCGGGTTCGTCTGACGCGCGCTTGACCTTGACCGTGGTTGAGGTTGCAGGGTGGGTCGCATGAAGGTCGAAATACATTCCGACGTGCTCTGTCCCTGGTGCTACATCGGCAAGAGACGCCTGACGGCGGCGCTGGAGACGGTCGCCGACCGGCACGCCGTGGAGCTCGTGTGGCGCAGCTACGAACTGTCCCCGGAGCAGAGCCGGACCCCCGGCCCGACCGCCGCCGAGGCCATGACCGAATGGTGGGGCGATCAGGCGGCGGCCAGGGTGGCGCACATCAGGTCCCTGGGGGCCGCGGAAGGTCTGGAGCTCAACCTGGAGCTGGCCCGGCCGGTCAACACCTTCGACGCGCACCGGCTGAGCCACTTCGCCGCCCGCCGCGGCCTGGGCGGCCAGATGATGGAGCGCCTGCTGCGCGCGTACCACACGGAGGGCCTCAACGTGGCGGACCCGGACGTCCTGCGCCGTCTGGGCGGCGAAACCGGCCTGGACACCGGCGAGGTCGGGGCGATGCTGGCCGGCGACGACCACGCCGGGGACGTGCGCGCCGACCGGCGCCGTGCGGCGGAGCGGGGCATCACCGGCGTCCCGTCCCTGGTGATCGACGGCGGGCCGCCCGTCGCGGGCGTCCAGCCCCCGGCCGACCTGCGCCGCCTGCTGGAGCTCGCGCTGACCGCCTCGTCCGGGCGCGCGTAGCGACGTAATGCGCTGGGATTCGGCGGAGCGCGCCGATAGCATCGGGGACATGACGGCGTACCCGGTGATGATGGCCCCCTAGCGGGGCATGCCGGTGACGTCGAGGCCCTGCGAGCGGGGCCTCTCGTCGTGTCGGGGGCCCCTTGGGAGGCATCCGATGTACATCACGACGACCATTCCGTACGTGAACGCCCGCCCGCATCTCGGGTTCGCGCTGGAGATCGTGCAGGGTGACGTGCTCGCCCGGCATCACCGGCACCTCGGGGAGGCCGTGCGGTTCCAGACGGGAACGGACGACAACTCGCTGAAGAACGTGCTGGCCGCCGAGGCCGCGGGCGTGCCGGTGCGCGAGCTGGTGGACCGCAACGCCGCCGCGTTCGAGGCGCTGCGCGGGCCGCTGGACCTGTCGTTCGACGCGTTCGTGCGGACGAGCGCCCATCCCGGGCATCGCGCCGGGGTCGAGCGGATCTGGCGGGCGGTCGGGCACGATCTCTACCGGCGGCACTACGAGGGGCGCTACTGCGTCGGCTGCGAGCAGTTCTACGCCGAAGGGCCCTGTCCGGAAGGCCATGAGGCGCCGATGCAGGCGGTTTCGGAGGAGAACTGGTTCTTCCGGCTGTCCCGCTACCAGGAGCCGCTGCTCGGCCTGATCCGGAGCGGGCGGCTGGCGATCGAGCCGGCGGCGCGGCGCAACGAGGTGCTGGCGTTCGTCGAGGCGGGGCTGGACGACATCAGCATCTCGCGCTCGGCCGCCCGCTCGCGCGGCTGGGGCATCCCGGTGCCCGGCGATCCCGGCCAGGTGGTCTACGTGTGGTGGGACGCGCTGGCCAACTACATCACCGCGCTCGGCGACGGCGACTACGAGCGCTGGTGGGTACGGGAGCCGCGCCGGATCCACCTGGTGGGCAAGGGCGTGATCCGGTTCCACGCGGTGTACTGGCCGGCGATGCTGCTGTCGGCCGGGCTGCCGCTGCCCAGCGCCATCTACGTGCACGACTACCTGACCGCGGGCGGGCGGAAGATCAGCAAGTCGTCGGGGACGGTGGTCGACCCCGTGGCGCTGGTGGACGCGTACGGCGTGGACGCGGTGCGGTGGTGGCTGCTGCGCGAGGTGCCGCGTGTGGGCGACGCCGACTTCACCGAGGAACGGGTGGTCGCCAGGGCCGACGAGGACCTCGCCAACGGCATCGGCAACCTGGTCAACCGGGTCGTCACCATGGTGCACCGGTTCCAGGACGGCCGGGTGACCGAGGCGGCGGGCCCGGTGCCGGACGCCTGCGAGCGGGCGCCCGCGCTCGTCGGCGACGCGCTCGCGGCGTTCGACTTCCGCCGGGCGGCCGCCGCGGTGTGGGCGATCGTCGAGGAGGCGAACCAGTACGTCGAGGCCACGCGCCCCTGGCATCAGGACCCCGCTGACCGGCGGGAGTCGCTGGCGACCCTGGTGCGCGCCTGCCGGGTGCTGGCCGTACAACTGGAGCCGTTCCTGCCCACGGCGGCGGCACGGGTGGCCGCGGCGGTGAGCGGGGAGCGGCTGCCTCGGCCGGAGCCGCTGTTTCCCCGGCTGCGACGTTGACGGGGATGTGAGCGGGCTTTACATTGGCGCGATCAGACCAGCAGGCGCGGAGGCCCTCATGACCACCGTCAACACCGTCCGCGGGCCCGTCGAGGTCAGCGAGCTCGGCCAGACGCTGATGCACGAGCACGTGTTCATCACCGCCACGGAGCACCTGGACAATTACGGCAAAGGTGCGTGGTGGGACGAGGAGTATCGGGTCGCCGACGCGATCACCAAGCTCAACGCGGTGGCGGCCAAGGGGGTCAGGACGATCGTCGACCCGACGGTGTGGGGGCTTGGCCGGTACATCCCTCGCATCCAGCGCATCGCCGCCGAAGTGCCTGATCTGAACATCATCGTCGCCACCGGCCTCTACTCCTTCGACGAGCTGCCCCACCAGTACGAGCACCGGGGGCCGGGGCTGATCGTCGACATCCCGGACCCGATGATCGACGACTTCGTCCGCGACCTGACCGACGGCATCGCCGACACCGGGGTCAAGGCGGCCTTCCTCAAGTGCGTGGTCGAGCAGAAGGGGCTGACGCCCGGCGTCGAGCGGATCTGCCGGGCCGTCGCCCAGGCCCACCTGCGTACCGGCGCGCCGATCACCGTCCACACGAACTCCTTCACGCAGAGCGGGCTCCTCGCGCTCGACCTGTTCGCCAAGGAGGGGGTGAACCTGGCGAAGGTCGTCGTCGGGCACGCCGGTGACAGTAACGATTTGGACTATTTGATGAGGCTGGCCGACACCGGGGCCACGCTCGGTATGGACCGGTTCGGGCTCGACGTCTACAACTCGACGGCGCAGCGCGTGGCCACCGTGGCCGAGCTGTGCCGCCGGGGCTACGACGACCGGATGGTGCTCAGCCACGACGCGGCCTGCTTCAGCGACTACTTTCCCGATGCCTGGGACGAAACCCTCAGCACCATGGCGCCCAACTGGAGATACGATCACATTCACGACGACGTGCTGGCCGCGCTGCTGGAGTCGGGTGTGACAGATGAGCAGATCGAGCGGATGCTGGTGTTCAACCCCCGACGAACGTTCTCGTAAAGTGGGGGGAAGGTAAGAGCAACGCAGGTGGGTGGAACTGGGTGACTTCGGACCAGGCCTTGTCGATCAGCCTCGGGCTTCAGGGGCCGTGTGTCATCGCAAGGCTGACGGGCGACTTCGACTTCGGCTCCGCGGCCGAAGTCCGTGACCGCGTCACCAAGGCGCTCGACCTGACGCAGCCGCCGATGCTCGTCATCGACATGCAGGCCGTCGCGGTCTGCGACTCCTCGGGCCTGTCCGTCCTGGTCTATCTGCACAAGGCGGTCACCGCGTCGGGCGGGCGGCTGCTGCTGTCGGGGCTCAACGGCAGGTGCAAGCACCTGTTCGCGATCACCGCGCTCGACAAGTTCTTCGACATCCGCACCACCGCCGAGCTCGCCATCGCCGAACTCAACGACGCCGGGAATTCACCGCCGTTTACCGGGTAGTGCCCGTGCATGTCGGCCCAAGAGCCCGATCTGCTCGGCCTCTACCTGGAGCAGATCGGCAAGACCCCCTTACTCTCCGCCGCTGACGAAGTGGACCTGGCCAAGCGGATCGAGGCCGGTCTGTACGCCGGTCACCTGATCGCCACGGGCGCCGGGACCGCCGAGCTCGATCTCGTCCGCCGCGACGGTCAGCGCGCCAAGGACCTGCTCATCGGGTCCAACCTCCGGCTGGTGGTGGCCGCCGCCAGACGCTACGCCCACCGCGGGCTGCCACTCGTCGACGTCATCCAGGAGGGCAACCTCGGGCTGATCAGGGCGGTGGAGAAGTTCGACTACACGCGCGGCTACAAGTTCTCCACGTACGGGATGTGGTGGATCCGCCAGGCGATCGAACGGGGCATCCACGACAAGAGCCGCATCGTACGGCTGCCGATCCATGTGGCGGAGGAAGTGGCGCGGCTGCTCCGGGCCGAACGGGCGCTCGCCGCCTCGCTCGGGCGGGCGCCCGGAGACGACGAGCTCGCCGAGGCCGCCGGGCGCACGCCGGCGCAGGTGGCGGGGCTGCGCGGGCTCGCCAGGGAGATGGTCAGCCTGGACACGCCCGTCGGGGAGAGCGGCGAGAGCAGCATCGGTGACCTGCTCGCCGACGACGACGGGCCGGGGGTCCAGGAGCTGACCGAGAGGCGGGCGCTGAGCGTCTCGGTGAACGACGCGGTCGCGTCCGCCCTGCCGCCGCGCGAGGCGGTGATTCTCAGACTCCGGTACGGCCTGGCGGGGCAGGAGGTCCGGAGTTATACGGAGATCGCGCAGCGGATGGGATTGACCCGGGAGCGGATCCGGCAACTGGAGAAGCAGGCGCTCAAGCGGCTGCGCCAGGGCGGGCCGTTGCTGGCGTGGGCTTCGTAGCCGTCCGGGATGTTGATTTCTCCCGTTTCCCGATGGTCAATGGAAGAGCCGCTTTCAACTGGGGGAGGCGGCTGGATCGGTTCGCCATGGGGGCAACATGATCAGAAGTCTTGCCGGCGCGCTCTTGGTCGCCACTGTGGCGGCGGGAGGGCTCGCATTACCCGCCTCGGCCGGCACCTCGCAGGTGTCCGCCACGACAGTCAGTGAGAACGCGGTCGCGGCCAAACCGCACCTCATCCGCTACAAGATCTATTTCGGCCGATGCAAGGACACCTGCCGCATCAAGGTCCGCATCACCAACAAATCAAGCAAACGTCTCTACGCGGTCAGCCTCAACGCCAACCTCAAGGTCAATGGCCGTAAGGTCGGATCCTGCCACGACTACGTCGGCCAGATCCGACCCAAGGGCGTCCGGTGGGGCGGATGCACCGTCCGCACCCGGTCGCTGTCGAACATGTGGAACCGCTGGCTCGACGGTGAGATCCGCTTCGACAAGCGAGTCAGCACCGTCGTGCACTACGAGTATTACCGCTGACCCTCCGGCGTCGTCAGGCCGTGATCATCAGGGCGAGACCGATGAGCACCACGACCGGCACGATCCAGACGACAGCCTCGGCGGCGAACTCCTTGTACATGCGCAAGATCTCCCTGTGGAAACGCCCGGGCGGGGGCGGCGTAAACGTCACTGCGCAGCATAGCCGCCCCCGCGCAATGCGCAGATCCCGCCATCCTGGCCTGCCGGGTGCCCGCCCTTCCTCGCGTGGGCGGCGCACCCGGTGGTGCCTATCTCGGCAGGGTGAGGATCTCGGCTCCGTCGTCGGTGATGGCGATCGTGTGCTCGCTGTGTGCCGTCCGGCAGCCTGTCGCGCTTCGCAGCGTCCACCCGTCGGCGTCGGTGACGAGTTCGTCGGTGTCCGCCATGACCCACGGCTCCAGTGCGAGCAGCAGGCCAGGGCGCAGTTTGTACCCACGGCCGGGCCGGCCGGTGTTGGAGACGTGCGGGTCCTGGTGCATCGTCGAGCCGATGCCGTGACCTCCGAACTCGGTGTTGATCGAGTATCCCGCCTCACTGAGGACCGAGCCGATGGCGTGCGAGATGTCGCCGACGCGAGCCCCGGGCCCGGCGGCCGCGATGCCCGCGCTCAACGCGCGCTCGGTCGCGCTGATCATCGCGATGCTCTCCGGGGGCTTCGAGCCGCCCACGACGAAGCTGATGGCGGAGTCCGCGGCGACCCCGCCTTTGGAGACGGCTAGGTCGAGCGACAGCAGATCGCCGTCGGCGAGCGTGTAGTCGAACGGCAGCCCGTGGAGCACGGCGTCGTTGACGGCCGTGCAGATGTAATGGCCGAACGGCCCACGTCCGAAGGACGGCTCGTAGTCGACGTAACAGGACTCCGCTCCGGCCTCGACGATCATGTCCTGTGCCCACCGGTCGATGTCCAGCAGGTTCGTGCCGACCGCGCTGCGGCTCTTCAGCGTCTGCAGAATGTCGGCGACCAGGGCGCCGGCGTCTTTCGCTCGGGCCAGTTCGGTGGGGTTCAGGATCTCGATCATGCGGCCGCCCTTCTCTCTGTAGCCAATAACTATACCGGCCATATTATCCCGGTATTACAATTGGGGCCATGGTCAGGTTGCCCCTCACTCCCGCGGAGGTCGAGCGCGGACAGCGCCTCGGCGCGCTGCTGCGTCGCGCCAGGGGAGAGCGCTCGATGCTGGAGACCGCGCTCGACGCGCGGGTCTCACCGGAGACCCTCAGGAAGATCGAGTCGGGCCGGGTGGCGACCCCCGCCTTCCCGACCATCGCCGCGATCGCCGATGTCCTCGGTCTCTCCCTCGATGCGGTGTGGGCCGAGATCAGCCAGCCCGAACGCCACGTCGAACCGGCCGGCTCCGGACGCGGCACACGCGAGCCGGTCGGCCCCGCAAGCCTCGAGTCCGCGGCCGAGCCGGAAACGCCGACGGGAGAACACGTGGGCACGGGTCCCACCCCACATGCCCATCCGGCGCGGCTGACCACCCCCGGCTAGCGCCGTCGCCCGGGGTCCCGGCCGGGCAGCTGCTCTGGGCTGGGTGGGCGACCCTGGGCTGCCGGGGTGCTCTGGGCCGCCCCGGACCGTCTGTGGCGGTGGGGGGTCAGGGGCGGTGTTGCCGGGCGATGCGTTTGGCGAGGCCGGCGAGGGAGTCGTCGGCCATGAGCGCCGGCAGGTGGGGAGCCTCGTCGTCGATGCGGCGCAGGATCTCCGGGTGGTCGCCGTGATGCCGGGTCCAGGCGCGCAGGACGTCGGGCATCGCCGCCACGGCCGCGTCGGACAGGATCGCCTCCCGGGGCAGCCACGAGGTCAGGAACCGCGACACCCTGGCCGGACTCCACCACGACGGCCGATCCCCGAGGAACTCGACCAGCTTCTCGTACGCCTCCCGCGCACCCGGCATATCCGGAATGCCGTGGAATCGCGTGACGATGTCGTCGGCTTGGTGGCGTACCGGGCCGGGGACAGCGCGGGCCCGTGACAACGCGAGCGGGCGGACGGCGGGGAGCGTCTCCGCGACCTCCGCCCCCATCACCAGGTCCGTCACCTCGAACGCGTCCAGGATCCGCCCCGCCACGACCCCCGGCTCCGTCGGCGCGAGCTCCAGATCGTCGAGGAACTTCGGCTCCTCCACCACCGCGTCGACGGCCAGCCCGCCGTGCGCCTGGTCGATGCCCACCACGAGCAGGTGCGGCTCCTTGCCGTTCGCGTAGCGGAAGGCGAGCGCGGCCAGGGTCTGCTCGCCGTAGCGATCGGCCGGCCCGTACCAGGCGCCGTCGCATCGGACCTGTCCCATCAGCGCCACCCATCCGGCCAGCGAACCCACGGCGTCGGCCCCGGCCTGCAGGTACGGCTCGGTGACGGGAGAGCCGGCGCTCTCGCCGTCCCGGCGTGAAGGCTCCTCGGGCCCGCCGTTGCCACCGTCCCCGGCGTCACCCCCACCCGGTCCCGCCTGCACGGCGTCGCCGTCGTCCGCATCGGCCCGTGCGGCGTCGCCGTCGTCCGCATCGGCCCGTGCGGCGTCGCCGTCGTCCGCATCGGCCCGTGCGGCGTCGCCGTCGTCCGCATCGCTCGGTGCGGCGGTGTGGTCGTCCGCTCCCGCCTGTGCGGTGGCGCGTTTCTCCTTGTCCGGGTGTCCGGTGTGGAGGGCGGCCAGGGCGGCGAGGGTGAGGCGGGCTTCGGGGCGGCCGTCCCGTACGAGCTGGGGGAGGAGCTGGTCGTCCCCGGCTGCCTCCAGGGCGGCGGTGAGCCGGGCCGCCCACAGCTCGGTGCGCAGCGGCGAACGCCACCTGAGCAGGTCGCGAGCCTGATTGATCGTGGTGTCGAACGCTGTGGTGCTCACACCTCCGACCGTATCGCCCCGGAGCTCCGAGACAGGCGCGCGGCCTTGCGCTGAGGGCGATCACCGGGGCCGCGGCGCGGGCCGGTCCCTGCCGGGGATGCCTGATGTCCCCGGCAGGGGTGGTCCGCCGACCCGGACCGGTGGGGCTGGGGCGGCGGAAGTGGTCGGCGGTCTCCCGTCGGGATGCCCGTCGTTCCAGGTGGCGGACCTGGGACGGGATGCCCGTTGGATGGCCCCGCGGTACCGGATCGGTGAAGTGGGATGGCGGGGGTGGCCAGCGGGACACGCCCGCGGGGCCCGCCGTTCCGGGTTGGTGGCCTGGAACGGCGGGTGGGGGGCAGCGGGGGGTGTCGCCGCCGAGGCCGGCCTTGCGGAGGGGTTCGGCCATGGCGCCCATGGGCTGAGGGCGGTCCTGGCGGCGCTGGCCGCCGCGCTGGCCGCCGTCGCCACGGCCGCGCTGACCGTCACGGCCGCGCTGCCCGCCGTCACCGCGACCGCCGTCGCCACGACCGCCGCGGTTGCCGTCTCCACGGCCTCCCCGGTCGCCGTCGCCGCGGTTGCCGTCGCCCCGGCCGCGCTGCGCGCCGTCACCGCGGTTGCCGTCACTTCGGGAGCCGTCGCCCCGGCCACGTGAACGGCCGTCGCCGCGACCGCCTTCACCCCGAGCGCCCTCGCGGCTGCCCTCGCCGCGGCCGTTGCCGTTGCCGTTGGCGGGGGTGGCCGCGGTGCCGGAGCCGGGCTCGGAACGGCGGTTGCCCCGGCGGCGGCCGTCGGTGTCGTTGCCGGTCGCCGAGGGGAGCTCGTCGTCGAGGCGGAAGGTCAGGCTGATGCGCTTGCGGGGGATGTCGACGTCGAGGACCTTGACGCGGACGATGTCGCCCGGCTTGGCCACCTCGCGGGGATCCTTCACGAAATTGTGGGACAAGGCCGACACGTGGGCCAGTCCGTCCTGGTGGACGCCGACGTCGACGAAGGCGCCGAACGCCGCCACGTTCGTGACCACGCCCTCCAGGATCATGCCCGGCTGCAGGTCTGACAGCTTCTCCACGCCCTCCTTGAACGTCGCCGTCTTGAAGGCGGGACGCGGGTCGCGGCCCGGCTTCTCCAGCTCGCGCAGGATGTCGGTGACGGTCGGGAGACCGAAGGTGTCGTCGGTGAACTCCTCGGGCTTGAGGGCGTGCAGCGTCGCCGTGTTGCCGATCAGCGACTTGAGGTCGGCGCCCGCCGAGCTGAGGATGCGCCGGACCACCGGGTAGGCCTCGGGGTGCACGCTGGAGGCGTCGAGCGGGTCGTCGCCGCCGGGGATGCGCAGGAAGCCCGCGCACTGCTCGAACGCCTTGGGGCCGAGCCTGGCGACGTCCTTGAGCGCGGTGCGGCTCTTGAACGGCCCGTTGGCGTCGCGGTGGCGCACGATGCTCTCGGCCAGCGTCGAGCCGATGCCCGACACGCGGGTGAGCAGCGGGGCCGAGGCGGTGTTGACGTCGACGCCGACCGCGTTGACGCAGTCTTCGACGACGGCGTCGAGCGACCGGGACAGCTTGGTCTCGGCCAGGTCGTGCTGGTACTGGCCGACGCCGATCGACTTCGGGTCGATCTTGACCAGCTCGGCCAGCGGGTCCTGCAGCCGGCGGGCGATGGAGACCGCGCCGCGCAGCGACACGTCGAGGTCGGGCAGCTCCTGGGTGGCGTAGGCGGAGGCGGAGTAGACGGACGCGCCCGCCTCCGACACCACGATCTTGGTGACCGTCGGCATGAGCTTGACCAGCTCGCCCGCGAGCTTGTCGGTCTCGCGCGAGGCGGTGCCGTTGCCGATGGCGATCAGCTCCACGCCGTGCTTCTGCACGAGGGCGCCGAGCACGGCCAGCGACTGGTCCCACTGCTTCCTGGGCTCGTGGGGGTAGATCGTGGTGGTCTCGACGACCTTGCCGGTGGCGTCGACCACGGCCACCTTGACGCCGGTGCGCAGGCCGGGGTCGAGGCCCATGGTGGCGCGGGTGCCGGCCGGGGCGGCCAGCAGCAGGTCGCGCAGGTTGGCGGCGAACACCCGCACCGCCTCGTCCTCGGCGGCCTGCCAGAGCCGCATCCGCAGGTCGATGCCCAGGTGGACGAGGATGCGGGTGCGCCAGGCCCAGCGGACCGTCTCGGTCAGCCACTTGTCGGCCGGGCGGCCCCGGTCGGCGATGTCGAAGTGGCCGGCGATGCGCAGCTCGTAGGCGGCGGTCTCCTCGGGCTCCAGCGTGACCGTGAGCACCTCCTCCTTCTCGCCCCGGAACATCGCCAGGATCCGGTGCGAGGGCAGCTTGGTGAACGGCTCGCCGAACTCGAAGTAGTCGGAGAACTTGGCCCCGGCCTCCTCCTGGCCGTCGCGCACCTTGGAGACCAGCCGGCCCCGGCTCCACAGCTGCTCGCGCAGGCCGCCGATGAGGTCGGCGTCTTCCGCGAACCGCTCGATCAGGATCGCCCTGGCCCCTTCGAGCGCCGCCGCGGCGTCGGCGACGCCCTCAGTGACGAACGACTCCGCCAGCTGGGCCGGGTCGAGCGTCGGGTCGCCGAGCAGCTTGTCGGCCAGCGGCTCCAGCCCGAGCTCGCGGGCGATCTGGGCCTTGGTGCGCCGCTTGGGCTTGTAGGGGAGGTAGATGTCCTCCAGGCGGGCCTTGGTCTCGGCCGCCATGACCTGGGCGCGCAGGTCGTCGTCGAGCTTGCCCTGAGACTCGATCGACTCCAGGATCGCCGCCCTGCGCTCTTCGAGCTCGCGCAGGTAGCGCAGCCGCTCTTCGAGCGTGCGCAGCTGGGCGTCGTCGAGGGCGCCCGTGGCCTCCTTGCGGTATCGCGCGATGAACGGCACGGTCGCGCCGCCGTCGAGCAGCTCCACTGCCGCCCGCACCTGCCCCTCGCGCGCGCCGAGCTCTTCCGCGATCCGCTGGTGAATAGAGAGCACTTGCCTGCCTTTCGATGGTCCCGCCGGTCAATTGTGCAGGACGACGCCGTCTTTCATGACCAGGGTGCGCCCAGGGTGAACGACCACCGCCTCGCCCGGCCCGCTCGCGGGCACCGCGACCAGGTCGGCCCGGTCGCCGGGCGACAGGCCGTAGCCGGACAGGCCGAGCGCCCGCGCGCCCCCGTAGGTGGCGGCCTCCAGTGCCAGCGCGATGTCGTCATCGCTCCGGAACGTGCTGCGATAGGCCAGGTGCATGGCCCGCTCCAGCATGTCGCCGCTGCCGTAGGGGCCCCACAGATCGCGGATGCCGTCGTGGCCGCAGGCGACGGTGACCCCGGCGGCCCGCAGCCTGCGGACCGGGGGGACGGGATAGCTGTAGACGGCGGCGGTCGCCACGACCACGCCCGCCTCGGCCAGCGCGTGGGCCAGCCGGTCGGCGTGCGCCTCGTCGATCTCGCCGAGCGCGTAGGCGTGGCTGACCGTCACCCGGCCCGCCGCCGGCCCGAGCGCCTTCGCGCGTTCGGCGATCAGCTCGAGCTGCCACGCGCCCAGCGTGCCGCCGTCGTGCAGGTGCAGGTCGAGCCGGGCGCCGTAGCGCTCGGCCAGGCCGAAGACCAGGTCGAGATGGCGGACCGGGTCGCGGTCGATCCCGGCCGGGTCGAGCCCGCCGACCGCCTCGACGCCGCTCTTGAGCGCCTCTTCGAGCAGCTCGGCCGTGCCGGGGTTGGTCAGCAGGCCGTGCTGGGGGAAGGCGACCTGGGTGACGTCGATCGGCAGCCCCTCGGCGGCCTCGCGCACCGCCTCGACTCCGCGCAACCCCACGCCGGGGTCGATGTCGGTGTGGGTGCGCACGTGGGTGGTCCCGTACGCGATCATCGTGCGCAGCAGGGCCGTGACGCGCTCGACGCTCGGCACGCCGAGCTCGGCGCGGCGGGCCAGGTCGTTGCCGATGCGGCCGGCCAGTGAGTCGCCGGCCGAGTGCGGCACCCAGGGGCCGCCGTAGAGGGTCTTGTCGAGGTGACAGTGCGCGTCGACCAGGCCGGGCAGCACGAGGGCGCCGCCGAGGTCGACGACCCGGGCACCCGGTGCGTCGACGGCCTCGCCGACGCGCTCGATCAGCCCGCCGCGGACCAGGATGTCGGCCGGCCCGCCGAGCCCCCACGGGCGGCCGTCGCGCAGGAGGACGTCGGTCATGCCTGCACCCTAAAGCGCCGCACCGACGATTCGGCGGGCCACGGTCAGGAAGGACGGCCGGCGAAGAGTTCGAGGTGGTGACAGCTGGGGCAACGGTAGGCGTCGATCTCCCACTTCTGGCGGCCCATCAGCTTGGCGCCGCCGAAGATGCCGCGCTCCAGCTCGCCCTCGACCCAGCTGGCGAAGCCCATGGCGCTTTGCCCGCTGTCCCTGACGAAGCCCGCCTGTAAGCCCATCGTGCCGCAGTGGGTGCACTTGATGTCAGCCATCGCCCGACAATATCGGGATCAGCCCTGGATGTCGGAGAGATGGGCGATATTCGCCTGGTCGGCGGCGTCCGTGCTCGGACTGCCCGAGAGCCAGGCGTCGAGGATCTCCTCCAGCACCACGGCGGAGGTGAGGCGGAGGCTGAGGGCCAGCACGTTCGCGTCGTTCCACGTGCGGGCGCCGTCGGCGGTGTAGGCGTCGGCGCAGAGGGCGGCGCGGACGCCGGGCACCTTGTTGGCCGCGATCGACGCGCCGGTGCCGGTCCAGCAGCACACCACCGCCTGGTCCGCGCGGCCCTCGGCGACGTCGCGGGCCGCGGCCTCGCAGGCCCAGGCCCAGTCGTCGCGCTCGCCGTCGTTGAGGGCGCCGTGCGGGACGACCTCGTGACCGCGCTCGCGCAGCGCCGTCACCACCCGCTCGGCGACCCCGTCGAGGCTGTCGGCGGCCACCGCGATCCGCATGGCGCTCCTTCCGGGGATGAGGCTCGGCCTTCAGCTCTATCAGACAGCGGGAGCGACCGCATCGGACGACGGAATCAGCGGCCGCGGGACACCCGGGCTGGCGCTGTCACCCCGTATGTGCTTGGTTGAGTCGCCATATGAGCATCGTCGAGGATGACATCTCCACCTTTGCCACAGGATGCGTGGTGGGGGCCGGGGCGACAGGCCCCGGCCGTCGTTGTCGATACGATCATGCCTGCGCGAGAAAGCCGGTCAGAGGCTGTCGAATGGGTTGAGGAGGGAGCCTTCGCCGCGGGCGCCGATCCGGCCCGGGGCGAGATCGCCGGCCCCCTGGAGGTGCCGGTGAGCTGCTTCTCCGAACCCGCCGTGCGCGTACACGTCAGAGCCGCCGGACCCCTCGCCCGGTGAAGAGGAAAGGATCCCCCCACCATGCGCTGGCACAAGCGCCTGCTCGTCGCCGGAGTCATCGGCGCCCTGTCCCTGGCCGCGTCCGCCTGCGCGGGTGGCCAGGTGCGCGGCGCCGGCGGCACCCCGCAGCCGACGACGGGCGAGAACACCGCCGCCCAGCCGTCCCAGGGGCAGGCGGCCAAGGAGAACGACGCCACCTTCGTCTACGCCCCGAACCTGGACGTGGTGACCGACTGGGACCCCGCGTCCTCGTACTCCAACGAGATCATCGCGATGTCCAACATCTATGAGGGTCTGACCCGCTACAACGCCGAGACGAAGAAGCCGGAGCCGCGCCTGGCGACCGAGTGGACGTCGGCCGACGACGGCAAGGAGTGGACGTTCAAGCTGCGGCAGGGCGTGAAGTTCCACACCGGCGCGCCCATGGACGCCGAGGCGGCCAAGAAGGCCATCGAGCGCACGATGAAGATGAACGCGGGCGCGGCCTACATCTGGGGCGCGGTCGACACGATCGAGGCGCCGGACGCCTCGACGCTGAAGTTCACGCTCAAGTACGCCACGCCGCTCGACCTGGTGGCCTCCTCCGGCTACGCGGCCTACATCTACGACACCGGGGCCGTGGACGAGGTCAAGGACGGCAAGGCCGACGCCGGGACCGGCCCGTACACGGTCGACAGCTGGAAGAAGGGCCAGGAGACCGAGCTGACGCTGAAGGCGTTCGAGGACTACTGGGGCGGCTGGAAGCCCGAGCAGTACAAGAAGGTCGCCTTCCGGGTCACGCCGGAGATCACCACGGCCTGGCAGCTGCTCAAGCAAGGCGAGGTGAACTTCGTCCAGCGGCTGAACCCGCAGCTCTTCGAGCAGGCGGGCGCCACGGAAGGCGTGCAGGCCACGCGGACGCCGTCGTTCCAGAACCTGCTGGTGCTGTTCAACACCGAGAGCGGCCCGACGAAGGACGTGCGGGTGCGGCAGGCGCTGCAGTACGCCATCGACTACGACGGCCTGGTGTCGGCGCTGAAGGGCGCGGGGCAGAAGGCCAGCGGGCTGGTGCCGCCGGGGCTGCTCGGCCACGTGTTCGGCATGGAGCCGACGCACGACCTGGCCAAGGCGCAGGAGCTGATGACCTCGGCGGGGTACGGGCCGGACAACCCCGAGCTCAAGCTGACCATGACCTACGCGCAGGGCGACGACGACCAGAAACTCTTCGTCACGCTGCTCAGCTCGGCGCTGAAGAAGATCAACGTGACGCTGCAGGCCCGGCCGATGGCCTGGAACGCGCAGTGGGACCAGGGCAAGAAGAAGGGTCAGGACATCTTCGTCATGTACTGGTTCCCTGACTACGCCGATCCCTACTCGTGGTTCCTCAACGTGTTCAGGAGCGCGGACAAGCCGGAGTTCAACCTGTCCTACCTCAAGGACGACGAGATCGACGCGGCCATCGACGGGCTGCCGCGGCTGACCGCGACGGACGCGGGCTCCGCCGAGATGGCCTACGACGAGCTGCAGAAGAAGATCATCAACGAGAAGGCCGCGGTGGCCGTGCCGTACGTGCAGACCTACCAGCGGGCGCTGACCGCGGGCGTGCAGGGGTACATCGACAACCCGGCCTACCCGAACGTGGTCTTCTTCTACGACCTGAAGCCCGCAAGCTGAGCCATGGCTCGTTACCTGATCCGCCGGCTCGGCCAGACGCTCCTGGTCGTGGCCGGCGTGGTCGTGCTCACGTTCGTCATCATGCGGCTGGTGCCCGGCGATCCCGCGGTGGCGTACGCGGGCCCGAAGGCGACGCCGGAGCAGCTGGCGGAGGCGCGCGAGCGGTTCGGGCTGGACGACCCGCTCTGGGCGCAGCTCGGCGCCTACGTCAGGGACCTGGTGACGGGGGACTGGGGCACCAGCCTGCGGACCCGGCAGCCGGTGCTGGACGACCTGTCGCTGGCGTTCCCGGCGAGCCTGGAGCTGGTGGGGGCGGCGCTGGTGCTCGCCGTCGCGGTGGGGGTCCCGGTCGGGGTGCTCGCTGCCCGCTATAAGGCGAAATTTCCGGACTTCGGGGTTCGGGTGACGAGCATGCTCGCCGTCTCCGTCCCCGTCTTCTGGCTGGCCCTCGCCCTGCAGACGGTCTTCGCCAGCAACCTCGGCTGGTTCCCCATCGCCGGCGAGTACGACGACACGCTGAACACCACCAGCCCGCTCACCCTCTGGACCAACATCACGATCGTGGACGCGCTCATCACCGGCAACTGGCCGATCTTCACCAGCACCCTGCGTCATCTGGTGCTGCCCGCGCTGGTGGTGGCCGCCTACCCGACCGGCGTGATCGCCCAGATGGTCCGGGCCACGCTGATCGAGGAGGCGAGCCAGGACCACGCCCGCCTGGAACGCGCGCTCGGCTTCCGCGAGACGTCCATCCTGACCCGGTTCGCGCTGCGGCCCGCGCTCAACCCGGTGCTGTCGCTGATCGCGCTGGTGTTCGCCTACGCGATCGTGAACGGGTTCCTGGTCGAGGCCGTCTTCAACTGGCCGGGGCTGGGCCGCTACGCGGTCAACGCGATCTTCTCCAGCGACACGCCGGCCATCGCGGGCGTCACGCTGCTGGTGGCGCTCGTGTACGTGCTGGCCAACCTGGTCGTCGACCTCCTCCAGGGCGTCGTCGACCCGAGGGCGAGGGTCCGGTGACCGCGCCCGTCCTGCGCCGCCCGCTGCCGGGCTTCGGCGACAGGTTCGCCGTCGCGGGCGCGCTGCTCATCGCGCTCGTCGTCCTCGCCGCCCTCCTCGCGCCGTGGCTGGCGCCCTACCCGGCCGACGAGGTCGATCCGGTCAACGCCCTGTTGCCGCCCTCGGGCGCGCACTGGTTCGGGACCGACCAGGTCGGCCGCGACGTGTTCACCCGGGTGCTGTACGGAGGCCGCACGTCGCTGTCGATCGCGGTGGCCGTGCTGGCGGTGTCGGCCGCGGCCGGGGTCACGCTGGGCGTGGTCGCCGGGTACGCCGGCGGCTGGGTGCGCGACGTGATCATGCGGGTCACGGACGTGTTCCTGGCCTTCCCCGCGCTGCTGCTCTCCCTGACCCTGGCCGTGGTGCTGCAGCCGAGCGTGACCACGGTCGTCTTGGCCATCGCCGTCACCTGGTGGCCCTGGTACGCGCGGCTGTCGGCGTCGGCGGCCGCCTCCATCGCGGGCCGCCCGTACGTGGACGCCGCCCGCTGCCTCGGCGTCCCGGCGCCGCTGATCATCGTCAGGCACGTGCTGCCGAACTCGGTCACGCCGGTCCTGGTCCAGCTCTCGCTCGACGCGGGCGGGGTGATCCTCACCGCGGCCGCGCTGTCGTACCTGGGGCTGGGGGCGCAGGAGCCGGCCGCCGAGTGGGGGCTGATGGTGCAGCAGGGGCAGACGCTGTTCACCACGAACTGGTGGGTCGTCACCTTCCCCGGGCTGGCGATCCTGGTGACGGCGTTCGCGTTCAACGTGCTGGGCGAGGGGCTGCGCAACGCGCTCGACCCGCGGAGGATCGTCAAATGATCGAGGTACGGGACCTCCGGGTCGGCTACGCCGGGCGGGTCGTCGCCCGGGTGCCGGAGCTGGACGTGGGCGCGGGCGAGTGCGTGGCGATCGTGGGGGAGAGCGGGTCGGGCAAGTCGACGACGCTGCTGTCGCTGCTGGGCCTCACCGAAGGGGCCGACGTGTCCGGAAACATCAAGGTGTGCGGCGTCGACGTGCTGAAGGCCGCGCCCCGGGAGCTGCGGGCCATCAGGGGCGCCCGCGTGGCCCTGGTCATGCAGTCCCCGCAGGCCGCGCTCAGCCCCACCACCCGCCTCGGCGTCCTCATGCGGCGCGCGCTCAAGCTGCACGGTCTCCCGGCCGGCGGCCGGGTCATGGCGGACGCCGCCGAGGCGGTCATGCTCGACCCCGGCATCCTGCGCCGCTACCCGCACGAGATCTCCGGCGGCCAGGCGCAGCGGTTCGCGATCGCGCTGGCCATCGCGCTCGGCGCGGAGGTGATCCTGGCCGACGAGCCGACCAGCGCGCTGGACGTGACCGTGCAGGCCGAGGTGGTCGGCGTGCTGCGCCGGCTGCGCGAGGAACGCGGGCTGGCCCTGCTGCTCGTCTCCCACGACCTGGCCCTGGTCTCCACGATCGCCGACCGGGTGCTCGTCATGCGGGACGGCGCGGTCGTGGAGAGCGGCCCCGCCGCCGAGGTGCTGTCGCGTCCCGCCCACCCCTACACCCGCGAACTCCTGGAGGCCCTGCCGTGACCCTGCTCAGGGCGCAGGACGTGACGCTCGGCTACGGCGGCGTCCCCGTCGTGCACGGCGTGACGCTGGACATCGCCGAGGGCGGCGCCGGCCTGATCGGGGAGAGCGGCTCCGGCAAGACCACGCTGGCGCGCGCCTTCCTCGGCCTCCTCACCCCCATGTCCGGCACCATCTGGTACGGCACGCAGAACCTCAGGAAGGCCGACCGGAGGGCGTTCCGCGCCGACGTCCAGCCCGTCTTCCAGGCCGAGTCGCTGGACCCCCGGATGCGGGTCGGCCGTTCGATCGCCGAGGCGCTCCCCAGAGCCGACCGGCACCGGGTCCCCGAGCTGCTGGAGCAGGTCGGCCTGGCTCCGGACCTGGCCACCCGCAGGCCGCACCAGCTCTCCGGCGGTCAGCGGCAGCGGGTGGTGATCGCCAGGGCGCTCGCGGTCCGGCCCCGGCTGCTCGTCCTGGACGAGCCGACCAGCGCGCTCGACGTGACCGTGCAGGCCAAGGTCCTGGACCTGCTCGCCGGGCTGGACACCGAGCGGCTGCTCATCACGCACAACCTGGCCATCGTGGAGCGGCTCTGCCGGACCTCGCACGTGCTGTTCGCGGGCCGGGTGGTGGAGTCGGGCCCGACGGCCGACCTGCTCGGCCGGCCCGCCCATCCGTACACGCTGGCCCTGCGGGACGCCGTACCGAAGCTCGGGGGAGAGCCGCCGGTGGCGCGGGGGCGGGCGGAGGCCAGGCCGGCGGCGACGGGCTGCCCGTTCCGGCTGCGCTGCCCGCTCGCGGTCCCGGAGTGCGAGCGGGCGCCGGAGGTGCGCGAGGTGGCAGGCCGGAGGGTGGCCTGCCACCGCGCGGAGGACGTGCTCACAGGGCCTTGAGGCCCGTGATCACCTCCAGGAGGACCGTGGCGTCCGGCGCCGGGGGCGGCGACTCGACCTGGACGAGCTGCTGCGCGTGCAGGTCGCCGACCAGGACCCGGACCACGCCGATGGGCAGGTTCAGCTCCGCCGCGACGTCCACCAGCCGGGTGGGCCGGGTGCACTTCTGCAGGATGATCAGATGTTCGGGCCCCAGGCCGGAGGGCGGCGCGAGGCCGCCGGAGGTGATGATGACCGCGATGAGGTCGATGGCCTCGCTCGCGGGCACCGTACGGCCTCGGGTCAGCAGGTAGGCCGGGACGATCGGACCGGCGTCCTCGTCCAGCCAGCGCTCGTCAGTCACCCTGCACCACCCGCATGGGACGGGACGGCTGCCGGGTGGGCTCCTCCGGTTCTTCGGGAGGATCTGTCACATGCTCTGCCGGGATCAGCACGATGGCGGTGGTCCCTCCATATGGTGAACCGCGCAACGTCACGCGGATGTCATGCCTGGCGGCCAGGCGGGAAACGACGAAAAGACCGAGCCGCTCGCTGTCGGCCAGGTCGAACTCGGGCGGGCTGGCCAGCCGCTCGTTGAGGTCGGCCAGCTCCTCGGCGCTCAGGCCGAGCCCGCGGTCCTCGACGTGCACGGCGAAGCCGCGGGCGGCCACCTCGCCGCGCACCACGACCGAGGTGTGCGGCGGCGAGTAGACGGTGGCGTTCTCGATGAGCTCGGCGATCAGGTGGATGACGTCGCCGACCACGGGCCCGGCCAGCCGCTGGCCGGGCATCGGCTCGACGATGACCCTCGGGTAGTCCTCCACCTCGGCGGTGGCGCCGCGGACCACGTCGAGCAGCGGGACGGGCTTGCTCCAGCCGCGGCCCGGGGTGGCGCCCGACAGGATGATCAGGCCCTCGGCGTGCCGGCGCATGCGGGTGGTCAGGTGGTCCAAGCGGAACAGGTCGTCCAGGGCCTCCGGGTCGGTCGCCCGGTGCTGCATCCCCTCCAGCTGGATGCGCTGGCGGTGCAGCAGCGCCTGGCTGCGCCGGGCCAGGTTGCGGAAGACGTGGCCGACGCCGTCGCGCAGTTGCGCCTGGCCGACCGCGGCCTCGACGGCGGTCTGCTGGACGGTCGAGAACGCCTGGCCCACGTCGTCGATCTCGACGGTGGTGCCGGCCACCGACAGCTCGGGCACCTCCACCGCCTCTCCCTTGCGCAGCTTGGCGACGACCTCCGGCAGCCGCTTGCCGGCCACCTCCAGCGCCGCCTCCCGCAGGGTGCCGAGCTCACGCGAGAGCCGGTTGCCCATCCGCAGCGAGAACGCGATCGACACGATGATCAGCAGCAGGGCGGTGCCGGCCAGCAGCAGCGCCCGGCTGAGCACCGAGTCGGCCACCGGCTCGGACCGGGCCGCCAGCGCCTGGCTGGCCTTGAGCTGGGCGTCCTGGAACGACTTGGCCAGCCCGTCGGTGGTGCTGAGCCAGCCGCGCGGCGAGCCGCCGGCGATGATCTGGTCCTCCATCAGCCGCATCCGCTGGTAGGCGGGCGAGGTGATGATGGCCACCTGGGCCTCGCGCAACGCCGGGTCGAGCTCGCCGAGCGCGTGGTCGAGGAGGAAGCGCCGGTTGCCGGCGATCTGCGTGAAGAGCCTGCGCTCGGCGATGGTGGTCGGGCCGAGGGCGAGGGCCTGCTCGCGGGTGAGCAGCTCTTTGGCGTAGCCGAGGTCGATGACCACGCGCGCCTGCTCGTAGATGGGGATCTCCTTGATGAATCCCACCCTGCGGTGCAGGCCGAAGAGTGAATCCATGATCGAGTTGTACGCCTCGACCGCGTGCAAACGGTCGGACAGGCCCGTGTCGATCTCGCCCCGGACTCCGTCGAGCCTGTCCAGTTCGGTGTACACCGCGTCCACCTGCTTGCGGATCGCCTCCGACGTGTCCCGGGACCGGCCCGAGAGCTTCCTGAATTCCTCCCTCGCCCTGTCACTGCGGGCGCGCTGCTGGGTGATGGCCGACCGGTCGGCCGTCCTCCCGGCGCGCAGGAGCTTCACCGAGGCGAGGCGCTCGCGCTGCAGCTCGTGGCCGAGCTTGTAGGCGGGGTGACGCAGGTTGGTCCAGAGCGTGGTGTACTGGCGCAGCTCCAGACTCTCGCCCGCGGTGACGGCGGTGATGACTCCCCACAGCACCACCATCGAGGCGAGCGGAACCAGCAGCAGGCCGATGATCTTCATGCGGATCGTTCGGCTACGACCCATGACACCTCACTCCGGTCGGTCCCCTGCTGGCAACCCCGGACGGGACAAGGCATGAGAATAGCAATCCGATCTCCGGAATGCCCAATTTTTCGGCACTTTTGGACACTTGGGGTTGATCATGCAGTAGGTTTCGCCAGTAGATCGGTCACAGAGGGAGAAGCGTTGCGCCGTCGTCTCGCCGCGGTCGTCACGCTGGTGATCGCGCTGGCAGCCTGTTCGGCCCCGGCGGCCGTCCCGAGGGCGTCACCGGGGGAGTCGGCGTTCGTCTACATCGAGAACACCGACGTGATCACGGAGTGGGACCCGTCCCGTTCCTACTCCAACGAGATCATCGCCATGCAGAACATCTACGAGACCCTCACCCTGTGGAACCCGGTCACCAAGAGGACCGGCCCCCGCCTGGCCACCTCGTGGCGCTCCTCCGCCGACGGCCGGACCTGGACGTTCACGCTGCGCCAGGGCGTCACCTTCCACACGGGCAGGCCGCTGGACGCCGCCGCGGTCAAGGCGTCGATCGAGCGCACCCGGCAGCTCAAGGCCGGGGCCCACTACATCTGGGACTCCGTCGCCTCGATCCGGGCCGACGACCCGGCCACGGTCACGTTCTCGCTGCGCTACCCGGTCCCGCTGGACGTGGTGGCCTCATCCGCCTACGCGGCCTACGTCTACGACACCCGGGCGGCCCCCGACCTGACCACCTGGTTCGGCGCGGGCCGCGATGCCGGGTCCGGGCCGTACACGGTGGCGTCCTGGCGGCGGGGCGGCGAGGACGAGCTGACGCTGAAGTCGTACGACGGCTACTGGGGAGGCTGGGACCGGCCGCACTACCGTTCGGTCAAGTTCCGCGTGGTGCCCGAGCCCGAGCGGGCCTTCCGGATGCTGACGAGCGGTGAGGTGACGTTCCTGCACCGGCTCGGCCCGCGGCTGTACGCGCGGGCGTCGCGCACGCCCGGCCTGCGCACGGTCGAGCGGCCGTCGTTCCAGACGGCGATGATGCTCTTCAACACCGCGACGGGGCCGATGAGGGACGTGCGGGTACGGCGTGCCGTCCAGAAGGCCGTCGACTACCGGGACCTGATCACGACGTTGCGCGGCGCGGTCACGCCCGCCAGCGGCATCGTGCCGGAAGGGCTGACCGGCCACGTGCCGGGCCGCGCGCCCCGGCAGGACCTGGCGGGCGCCGCCCGGCTGCTGCGCCAGGCCGGCTACGGGCCGGGCGGCCGGCCGCTGCGGCTGCTGCTCACCTACACCGAGGGCGACACCGACCAGCGGCTGCTGGCCCGCAGCCTGCGCGCCACGCTCGCCACGCTCGGCGTCACGCTGCGGGTGCGCGCGATGCCCTGGACCGAGCAGTGGGAGCTGGGCAAGAAGCGCGGGCAGGACATCTTCGTCATGTACTGGTGGCCCGACTACGCCGACGGCTACTCCTGGTTCGGCAACGTCTTCCGCAGCGCGAACCCGCCCGTCTTCAACCTGGCCTACCTGAACCACCCGGCCACCGACGCGCTGCTCGACTCGCTGCCCGAGCTGACCGTGACCGACAAGGCGACGGCGCAGCGGATGTTCGCCCGCGCCACCAAGCAGATCCTGGACGACCAGGCCGCGGCGGCCCTGCCGTGGGTGGTCAACTACCGCCGGGCCTATTTGGGCGGCGTGCAGGGCTACGACGACAACCCGGCCTACCCGGACGTGGTCTTCGTCTACGACTTGCGGCCCTCCGGCTGACCTTCGGCCCGCTCGCGCAGCCGCAGCCTGATCTCCTCCGGCGTGTAGGCGCGGCGCCGCCGCTCCGCCCGTGCGATCGCCACCCCGGTCGCGGCGACTCCCGCCATCCCGGCCAGACCGAGTATCTTCCACCAGCGCATGTGCCTAGGCTAGCCGTGTGCTGACTCTCGACGAGGCTGTTGAGCTGACCCGGACCGGCGACCTGTGGGTCTTCCGCGGGCGGTCGGTGCCCGACCGGGCCATCCAGACGATGACCAACAGCCCGGTCAACCACGTGGGCATGGCGATCGTCATCGAGGACCTGCCGCCCATGATGTGGCATGCCGAGCTGGGCAGATCGCTGCCCGACCTGTGGTCCGGCGGCAACCACCGGGGCGTGCAGCTGCACGACCTGCGCGACGCCGTCACCGTCTGGGCCGCCCGCTACGGCCAGCGGGCCTGGCTGCGGCAGCTCGAGCCGCAGGCCACCCGCGACATGGAGGACGCGGCGCTGCGCGCGGTGGCCAGACTGGACGGCACGCCGTTCCCGTCGACGGCCCGGCTGGCCGGGCGCTGGCTGCGCGGGCGGGTGCCGAGGCTGCGCCGCCGCGAGCGCGAGCACACGCTGGAGCGCGCCTACTGCGCCGAGGTCGTGGCCGTCACCTACGAGGAGATGGGCCTGCTGCCGGCCGGCCGGCGCCCCAACTGGTACGACCCGGGCCGGTTCTGGAGCGGCGACGATCTCGGGCTGCTCGGCGAGCACAAGCTCGGCAACGAGATCACCGTGGGTGTGCCGTTGCCCGCTCCCGGCTCTGACCCCGCCTGACCGGCATGTGCTCCAGGTCGTCGAGCGTGCCGGGGGAGTCCTTGAGGAAGTCGAGCCTGATCAGGTCGTCGCCGGTGAGCGCGTTGAGCAGCCAGTCGCCGGTGATGCGCAGCTTCGACCGGCCGGACGGGGCCGTCAGCAGGTGGTAGCCGCGGGTGACGAGCTGCGCCGGCGGGCCGGCCAGGTCGATCCCGAACGGCCTGGCCACCGCGTCCGCGCCGCCCAGGTCCACGACCAGGCCGATGTCCTCGTGCCGATACTCGCGCAGCGGGCGCCCGCGCAGCGCGGCCAGCACGTTGTGCGCGGCGGTCGCGGCCTGCCGGTGGGCGTGCTGGGCGGTCGGGGCGCAGGGCGCGCCCGAGGCGTTGGTCAGGTCGGGCACCGCCGCCGCGTCGCCCAGCCCGAACACGCCGTCGTGCCCCGGCACCATCAGGTCGGCGCCGACCACGAGCCGTCCCTTGACCGTCTCGGTGCCCAGGCTCGCCACCACCGGCCTCGGCGTCACCCCGGCGGTCCAGATCACCGTTCGCGTGGGCAGCGTGGTGCCGTCGGTGAGCGTGGCCGACTCCTCGCCCATCCGCTCCAGCGTGACGCCGAGCCGCACGTCGATGCCGCGATGCCGGAGCAGCCGCAGGGCGGCGCCGCCGAGCTGCTCCCCGAGCTCCGGCATCAGCTTGGGCGCGATGTCGATCAGCGTCCAGCGCACCAGCCCGGGGTCCAGGCCGGGGAAGCGGTGCAGCGCCTTGCGGGTGACGAGCTGGAGCGTCGCCGCCGTCTCGGTGCCCGAGTAGCCGCCGCCCACCACCAGGAACCCGCACCGGGAGGCCCGCTCCTCCGGGTCGTGGGCGATGGCGGCCAGCTCCAGCTGGGCGATCACGTGGTCGCGCAGGTAGACGGCTTCGGCCAGCGTCTTCATGCCGCGCGCGTGCTCGGCCAGCCCGGGGATGTCGAACGTGCGGGTCTTGCTGCCGGGAGCCAGCACGATCACGTCGAAGGGCACCCGCACGGTCTCGCCGCTGATCTTGAACACCTCGCAGGCGCGGGAGCCGAGATCCACGTCCATCGCGACGCCGGGCAGCAGCTTGGCGTGTCGCAGCTTGGTGTGCAGCGGCGCCACGATCGAGCGTGGCTGCAGCACCCCGGCCGCCACCTGGGGCAGCAGCGGCAGGTAGAGGCTGTAGTCCTTGGGCGTGATGAGGACGATCTCCGCCTCGCCGGGACGCAGCCGTCGTTCGAGGAGCTTGGCGCAGGCGAAGCCGCCGAATCCGCTGCCCACGATCGCGATACGTGTCACGTGAGGTGCTCTTCCGTGGACTGAACCACGCGAATCTGCGGATACGGGAAAATCGCGGCATGAGCTTTGTGAACGTGGCCTTGATCGGCGTGGGCAACTGCGCGTCCTCCCTGGTCCAGGGAGTGGAGTACTACCGTGACGGCGACGCCCCCGGCCTGCCGAATCCGGTGTGCGCGGGTTACGCCGTCTCGCAGGTGCGCTTCACTGCGGCCTTCGACGTGGACCCCGGCAAGGTCGGCCGCGATCTGTCGGAGGCGATCTGGGCGGCCCCCAACAACTCGCGGACGTTCGCCGACGTGCCGCACCTGGGCGTCGAGGTGACGGAGCCGCGCGAGGCGGCCGAGCGGTTGCGCGGCACCGACGTCGTGGTCAACTTCCTGCCGGTCGGGGCCCAGCGCGAGACCGAGATGTACGCGGAGGCCGCGCTGGCGGCCGGTTGCGCGTTCGTCAACTGCATGCCCGCCGTGCTCGCCCGCTCGCCCGAGTGGGCGGCCCGGTTCGCCGGGGCCGGGCTCCCGCTGGTGGGCGACGACCTGAAGAGCTCGTTCGGCGCCACGCTGGTGCACCGCGCGCTCGTGGACGCCCTCACCGCCGGAGGGGTACGGCTCGGCGACGGCTACCAGTTGCTCGGCGGCGGCAACATGGACTTCCTCAACCTGCTCGACCCCGCGCGCATGAAGACCAAGAGGGCGACCAAGACGGCGGGCGCGGGCACGTCCACGCACGTCGGCGCCGACTACGTGCCGTTCCTGGAGGATCGCAAGGTCGCCTACATCCGGCTGGAGGGCGAGGGGTTCGGCGGCTCGCCGCTGGAGGTCGAGGTGCGGATGAGCGTGGAGGACTCGCCGAGCGCCGCCGGCAACACCCTGGACGCCGTCCGCCACGCCAAGGCCGCCCTGGACAGGGGCGCCGGCGGGGTGCTCGGCGAGGTCTCGCGCGAGCTGATGAAGGCGCCGGCGTGATCATGCCCGGGCTGCGTGCGCATCCGCGTGCGCGGCCCGGGCGACCTCGGCCATCGGCGAGGCCCTCGGATCCGTTCCGGGGGCCTCCTCTTTGTGGAACCGATCGTTCCGTTCTGCTATTATTGGAATATAGCGTTCCGTTCCAACAGGAAGGGTCGAGTCATGACCGTCCTCGCTCCCCCCGCGCCCGTCACCGCCGCACCGCCCAGGCGCTGGCTGGGGCTGTTCTCGATCCTCGCGGCCGACCTGCTCAACCTGCTCGACGGCACGGTCGGCAACGTGGCGGCCCCCGCCATCCGGGCCGAGCTGGGCGGCTCGGCCGCGACCATGCAGTGGATCGTCGCCGGCTACACGCTCGCGATGGCCGTCGGGCTGCTCACCGGCGGGCGGCTCGGCGACATGTACGGCCGCAAGCGCATGATGATCATCGGCGTGGTCGGGTTCGTGGCCGCCTCGCTGGCCTGCGGGCTGGCGTTCTCACCGGAGACGCTGATCGCGGCCCGGGTGCTGCAGGGGCTGTTCGGCGCGCTGATGGTGCCGCAGTCGTTCGGGCTCATCCGCGACCTGTTCGGCGACCGGACCGGCAAGGCGTTCGCCGCCCTCGGGCCGGTGATCGGGCTGGCCACCATCCTCGGGCCCATCGTGTCCGGGCTGCTCATCGAGGCCGGTGGATGGCGTTCGGTGTTCCTGGTCAACGTGCCGCTGGGCGCGTTCGCGCTGGCCGTGGGCTGGAAGGTGCTGCCCGCCGTGCCGCCCACCGCCCGCGGCTCCCGGCTCGACACCACCGGCGCGCTGCTGGCCGGCGCCGGGCTGACCATGCTCGTCGTGCCGCTCGTCCAGGGGCACGAGCTCGGCTGGCCCGGCTGGACGCTCGCCCTGCTGGCCGCCTCCGTGCCGACGCTCGCCCTGTTCGTCCTGCACCAGCTCCGCCGCCGGGGCCGCACGCCGCTGGTCGACCTCGGCGTGTTCGCCAGGCGCTCCTACGCCTCCGGGGTGGCGTTCGTGGTCGCCTTCTTCGGCTCGATCACCGGCTTCTCCCTCGTGGTGGCCCTGTTCCTGCAGGTGGGGCTGCGTTACTCGCCGCTGGACGCCAGCCTGGCCATGGCCGGCTGGGCGGTGGGCGCCTTCCTCGGCTCCGCGTTCGGCGGCGCGATGATGAACCGGCTCGGCCGCCGCATCCTGCACCTCGGCCTCGCCTTGATGACCGCCGGGCTCGGCGGGTTGTACGCGGTCTTCACCGGCATCGGCGTCGCGCTCGACGGCTGGGACCTGACCGGACCGCTGGTCGTGTACGGGATCGGGATGGGCATGATCTTCGTGCCGCTGTTCGACATCATCGTCGGCGGGCTGCGCGACCACGAGGTCGGCTCGGCCTCCGGCCTGCTGTCGGCCTTCCAGCAGGTCGGCGCGTCGCTCGGGGTGGCGGTCCTCGGCACCGTGTTCTTCTCCATGGCCGGCGCGCAGGGCTTCGCCGAGGCGGCGGCCCGGGTGACGCTGCTCGCCGCCGCCGCGACGGCCGTCACCTTCTGCCTGGGCTTCCTGCTCCCCAAGCAGGCACGCTGACTTCACCGGTGGTGCCCTGCGGCGTCACATACCGGTCATATGACTTCGAAACGCTCCGGCCGTAGCCGGAGCGAACAGAGGAACGGCATGGGACACGGGCACCACCACCACGGGCACGAGCACGAGCACGAGCACGAGCACGACGACCACGACGACGCCAGGGACCTCGCGATCCCCGACGAGGAGCTGGCCCCCGGTCAGCTCTCGCGGCGGCGCATGTTCCGGCGGACGGGCCTGCTCGGCGCCGGGCTGACCGCCGCCACCGTGCTCGGCGCCCCGGCCTCCGCGTCGGCGGCCCCCGCCGCCGACCGCCGCCGCGAGCCCAAGGACGGCTACCTGTGGCTGGCCGGCGACCACCACATCCACACCCAGTACAGCTCCGACGCCGTCTACCGGGTCCTCGACCAGGTACGGCACGCCAACGCCTACGGCCTGGGCTGGATGGTCATCACCGACCACGGCGGCGAGACGCATGCCAGGATCGGCGTGGAGAAGGTCAACCCCGACATCGTCGCCGCCCGCGAGGCCGTCAAGGACACGCTGGTCTTCCAGGGCCTGGAGTGGAACATCCCGGCCGCCGAGCACGGCACCGTCTTCGTCGCCCCCGGCCGGGGCGAGGTGGAGACGCTCAAGGAGTTCGAGAACTCCTACGACGGCTCCGTCAAGGGCGCCGGCGCCGGCACCCCGCAGAACGAGGCGCTGGCCATCGCCGGCCTGAACTTCCTGGCCGACGCCGTACGCCGGCGCCGCGTCCCGGACGCGCTCTTCCTCGCCAACCACCCCTCCCGCAAGGGCCTGGACTCCCCGCACGAGATCCGGGGCTGGCGCGAGGCCCAGCCGTCGATCGCCGTCGGCATGGAGGGCGCGCCCGGCCACCAGGCGGCCGGCATCGCCAAGCCGCACGGCCCCGGCGGCGGGCGCGGCTACTACGACAGCAGCCCGAGCGCCAACTCCTGGCCCGGCTACCCGGCCGAGAGCTACAAGACCTTCGGCGGCTTCGACTGGATGACCGCGACCGTCGGCGGCCTCTGGGACAGCCTGCTGGCGGAGGGCCGGCCGTGGTGGATCACCGCCAACTCCGACGCCCACTGGGTGCACGGCGACACCAGCGACCGAGGGCCGGGCGGCGACTTCAACGCCAACGGCCGCTACGAGGACCCGATCTACAAGGGCGTGCCGAACTTCGCCAGCGGCGACTTCTGGCCCGGCTACTACAGCCGCACGCACGTGGGCGCCGACCGCTTCTCCTACGGCGCCGTCATGGACGGCATCCGCGCCGGCCGCGTCTGGGTCGACCACGGCGGCCTCATCGACGGCCTGGTCGTCCGCGCCCGTCAGCGTGGCGACCGCGGCGTCACCCTGGGCGGCACCCTCTCCGTCCGCCGGGGCAGCGCCGTGGAGCTCGTCATCGAGATCACCCTCGCCACGCAGCCGAACTGGGCCCAGTTCGTGCCGAGGCTCGCCCGGGTGGACGTCATCCAGGGCGACGTGACCGGCCCGGCCGCCGACAAGGACGCCTTCACCACGGCCGCCACCAAGGTCGTCCAGTCCTTCGAGGTGGGCCCCGGCCGGCGCAAGGTCACCTTCACCTACTCGCTCGGCGCCGTCGACCGGCCCGTCTACGTACGGCTGCGCGGCACCGACGGCAGGCGCTCGGCGCCCGGCCTGCTCGGCGCGTCCATCGACCCGAACGGCCCGCAGATCGACGTGTACGGCGACGCCGACCCGTGGCACGACCTGTGGTTCTACAGCAACCCGATCTGGGTCCTGCCGCGCCGATGATCCTCGGCCTCGACGCAGCCTCGGGCACGGCCGGCGAGGCCGAGCACCTGCTCCACACCGTGGCGCGGGCGCTCGGCCTGCCCGCCGGCACGATCGGCTGCACCCACTTCGTCCGGGGAGGCGGCGTCCCGCACGTCGCCTGCTCCCTCGCGCTCCCGGCCGCCGCCCCCGGCCCCCCGGCCCTCCCCGACCTGCACGCGGACCTGCCCGCCGGCGTGTCCTTCGCGCTGGGCGGCCTGCGTACGGGACCGTACGCGGAGGGGGCGGCCGAGGCGGCGGCCACGCACGCCGCCCGGAGCGGTGGCCGCGTGGTGACCTTTCCCGGCTGCGACCGCCTCACCGGCACGCTGACCGTGGCCGACCTGCTGACGACGGCCATCGACGAGGTGACCGTCCTCGGCGGCCAGCCCCCGGACCCCGCCACCCCGGTCGTGACCAACGACCACATCCGCCCGGTGTGGCGCGAAGGGCGCCTGACCCTCGCACTCATGCCGGCCGCCGCCGGCCGCCTCACCCCCGCCGAGGTCCCCAACCCC
>NZ_LAVL01000101.1 GCF_001083785.1 Nonomuraea sp. SBT364 | reverse complement strand
GGAGCCCAAGGGCGGGGTGGTGAGCCGGATCGGGGATGTGCCGATCAAGGTGATCTACCTGCTCGGGGCCGTGGTGGCGACCGTGGCGGCGGTGCTGCTGGTGTTCGTGGTGTTCTCGGGCGACGTGCCGCAGGAGCCGCCGGCCGAGGAGGTGGTGCCGGTCGCGCCGGTGCCGTCCGCCGGCGCGAGCGCGAGTGCCAGTGCCGGCGCGAGCACGGGTGCGACACCGGCGGCGACGAAGGCGGAGGCGGCGCTGCCGGCTGTGCCGGAGAAGAAGGCGTTCCCGAAGCTGGGCGGGACGGCGAGCGGGACGAGCGGGACGATCACCGACAAGGCCAGCGGCATCAGCTACCCCCGCCTGGGCAAGCCGTGGAGCGCCAGGGACTTCCCGCCGTTCGCGGTGGCGCAGCGGGTGGGGAAGACGGCGGTGCCGCAGACGGTGGTGGCGTCGGCGATGCTGCCCGGGGACGAGCCGGAGGAGAAGCCGTCGGGCGACGCCGACTACCGGGAGATCGCGGCACGGGCGGCGCGCTGGACGCTGACCACGCAGTATCCCGACGGCGCCACGCTGACCTGGACGGCCTCGCAGAAGACGCCGGTCGGCAAGGGCTGGACGCTGGGGTTCGAGGTCGCGTACACAAGCGGGGGAGAGCAGCGGACGGGTCAGGCGATGGTGTCGGTGGTCGAGGTGGGCAAGACCAAGCCGGCGATGCTGATCGCGTCGATTCCGGAGAGCGGCAAGGCGTACTGGGCGGACTTGAAGACGCTGGCGACGAAAGTTCGTCCACTCTAGGCCAGAAGCATCCTCTAGAATATGGTTCTGGCATCGATGGGACCTGCCTGGAGGATGAGCACATGGCGATCGGGTTGAGCGAGGAGCACGAGGCGCTCCGCGAGTCGGTGACCGGCTGGGCCGAGCGGAACATTCCGGCCGAGCTGCTGCGCGCCGGGAGCGAGGAGCGGCCCGCGTTCTGGCCGGGGCTGGCCGAGCAGGGGCTGCTCGGTCTGCACCTGCCCGAGGAGGCCGGCGGCTCCGGCTACGGCCTGCTGGAGGCGGCGGTGGCCGTGGAGGCGCTGGCCGAGCGGATGGCGCCCGGCCCGTACGTGCCGACGGTGCTGGCGAGCGCGGTGATCCACGCGTCGAAGCGGCACGAGCTGCTGCCGGGGCTGGCCGACGGCACCCTGACCGGCGCGCTGGCCCTGACCGCGCAGCTGACCGGCACCCGGTCGGACGACGGCACGCTGGTCGTCAGCGGCACGGCCGAGCCGGTGCTCGGGGGTTCGCTGGCCGACGTGCTGGTATTGCCGGTGTCGACGGCCGACGGCGAGGTATGGGTGGCGCTCGACGCCGCCGCCGTGACCGTGACCGCCGTCAAGTCGCTGGACCTGACCCGTCCGGTGGCCAAGGTGGAGCTGGAAGGCGTGAGCGTGCCCGCCGACCGCGTCCTGGAGGGCGTGGCGGGCTCGGACGTGCGTGACCTGGCCGCCGTGCTGATGGGCGCGGAGGCCGCCGGCGTCGCCTCCTGGTGCGTCACCGCCGCCGCCGACTACGCCAAGGTACGCGTCCAGTTCGGCAGGCCGATCGGCCAGTTCCAGGGCATCAAGCACAAGCTGTCGCGGATGCTCGTCGCGCTGGAGCAGGCCCGCGCCACCGTCTGGGACGCCACCCGCGCCACCGGCAAGGAGCTGGAGTACGCCGCCGCGATCGCCGGGGTGATGGCCCCCGACGCCGCCGTGCAGTGCGCCAAGGACGCGATCCAGACGTTCGGCGGCATCGGCTACACCTTCGAGCACGACGCGCACCTCTACTACCGCCGCGCGCTCACCCTGCGCGCCCTGCTGGGCCCGTCGGCCGAGTGGGCGGCCCGCGTCACCGACCTGGCGCTGCAGGGCGTCTCCCGCGAGATGGAGATCGACCTGCCGGAGGACGCCGAGCCGATGCGCGAGGCTCTCCGGGCCGAGATCGCGGAGATCGCCGCCCTGGAGGGCACGGAGCAGAAGCGGGCCCTGGCCGACCGCGGGTTCGTCATGTCGCACCTGCCCAAGCCGTGGGGCCGGGGCGCCTCGCCGCTGGAGCAGGTGCTGCTCGCACAGGAGCTCAAGGCCGCCAAGGTCAGGCTGCCCGCGATGATCATCGGCGCCTGGGTGGTGCCGTCGGTGGCCGCGTACGGCACGCAGGAGCAGCAGGAGCGCTTCCTGCCCAAGACGCTCAGCGGCGAGATGATCTGGTGCCAGCTCTTCTCCGAGCCCGGCGCGGGATCGGACCTGGCCAACGTCCAGATGAAGGCCGAGCAGGTCGAGGGCGGCTGGAAGCTCAACGGCCAGAAGATCTGGACGTCGGTCGCGCACTTCGCCGAGTGGGGCATCTGCATCGCCCGCAACTCCTCCGAGGGCTCCAAGCACGAGGGCATCACGTACTTCCTCGTGAACATGAAGTCCCCCGGCGTCACGGTCCGGCCGCTGACGGAGATGACCGGCGAGAACCTGTTCAACGAGGTCTTCCTGGACGACGTGTTCGTGCCGGACGACCTGGTCGTGGGCGAGATCGGCGACGGCTGGAAGGTGGCGCGCAACACGCTGTCGAACGAGCGCGTCTCGCTCTCGTCCGGCTCGGGCGGCACCGGCGCGTCCATGTCCGACCTGCTCGGGCTGGCCGGGCGGCTGGGCCGCGAGCTCACGCCGGTCGAGCGGCACGAGGTGGCCGGGGTGATCTGCGAGGGGCACTCGATCAACGCCCTGTCGCTGCGGGTGACGCTCAAGCAGCTGGCCGGCTCCGAGCCGGGCGCCGACGCGTCGGTGCGCAAGCTGCTGTCGACCTCGCACGCCCAGCACGTCTCCGAGACGGCGGTGAGCCTGCTCGGCGCCCAGGCCGTGGCGGCCGCCGACATGAAGCTCGGCGACCCGGGCTACTGGAACCGGGCGGTGCTCGCCACCCGGGCGATGACGATCTACGGCGGCACCACCGAGGTGCAGCTCAACATCATCGGTGAGCGCATGCTGGGGCTGCCTCGGGATCCCGAGCCCGGCAAGTAACCGGCTACCCTCCCTGATCGTGGGGAGGCTCTGTCGGCTGTGGCCCGCGCTCCTGGGCGCGGGCCTGGCCGTGCTGGCGCTGGGGCCGGCGCTCGCGTGGGGGTTCGTGCTGCGGTACGACCTGGTGTTCGTGCCGGATCCGCCGATCCTGCCCGATTCCGGGGGGTTTCCCCGGGCGGTGCCGAGCGATCTGGTGGTGGCGCTGCTGTCGCGGGTGCTGCCCGGGGAGCTGGTGCAGAAGGGGCTGCTGGCCGGGATCTTCGTGCTGGCGGCCAGTGGCGCGGCGGCGCTGGTGCCGCCGGAGCGCCGGGTCGCGCGGCTGGTGGCGGCGGTCTTCTACGCGTGGAACATCTACCTGGCCCAGCGTCTCCTGCTGGGCCAGTGGGCGCTGCTCCTGGGGGTGGCCGCCCTCCCCTGGGCGGTGCGCGCCACCGCGATGGCGCCCGCGCGGCCCGCCGCACGGGCCGTGGGAAGCGTGGCCGGGTGGGGGCGGTTGGTGGTGGCGTCGGTGCCGGCTGCTGTGGGCGGGTTCCAGGCGATGCTGGTGACCGCGCTCACGGTGGCGCCGATCGCCGTCGCGCGGCGGCGGGTGGCCGTGGTGGGGGTGACGCTGGGCGTGCTCAGCCTGCCCTGGCTGGTGCCCGCGCTGACGTCGGGCGCGGTGACGGATCCAGCGGGGGTGGACGCGTTCGCCGCGCGGGCCGACGGGCCGTTCGGGGTGCTGGGGAGCCTGCTGTCGCTGGGCGGGATCTGGAACGCCGAGGCCGGGGTGCCGGGCCAGGAGGCGTGGTGGCTCGCCACCGGCCGGCTGCTTCTGGCGCTGGCCGGTCTGTACGGGTACGCGCGGATGCGTACGGAAGAGCGGCCGGGATGGTGGGGCGGGCTGGCCGTGGCCGCCGCCGCGGGGTTCGGCGTGGCCTGCCTGGGGGCGTTCGCGCCCGGGGTGCTGAAGTGGCTGATCGGGGCGTGGGCCGGGTTCGGGCCGCTGCGGGACGGTCAGGCGTATCTGGCGCCGATGGTCCTGGTGGCGGCCGTGGGGCTGGCCTCGCTGCTGCGGTCGGGGGCGCCGGCCGTGGTCGGGCTGCTGGCGCCGGTGCTGGTGCTGCCCACGTTCGCGTGGGGCGCGTCGGGCCGCCTGGCGGCGGTGCCGTACCCGCAGGAGTGGCGGACGGTGCAGCGGATCGTGAACGCCGACCCGGCTCCCGGGGCGCTGCTGTCGCTGCCGTGGGGGGCGCATCGGGCGTTCGCCTGGAACGGCGGCCGGGTCGTGCTCGACCCGGCGGCGAAGATGTTCGAGCGCCGGGTGGTCCGGGACGACACGCTGCTGGTCGGGCTGCCGGACGGCGGGCGGCTGCGGGTGCGCGGCGAGGACCCGCGGAACCGGCTGTCGCTCACGGGGGTGCGGTACGTGCTCGTGGCCGGCACCGAGAACCGGTTTCCATTCGATCTGCGCGGCTGGACGCCCGTGCACCAGGGCGAAGGGCTGACTCTGCTGCGCCGCTGACCGGCCCATTCACCTCTTACTTGAGGGTAACTTATTACATCACGGTTTGACGATACCTATGGATTCGTCCCGGAACACGTTCTAGTCTCGGCACACATCGTACCGATGTGGAGGGAGCGCTCAGTGTTGCGAATTCTCGCGGCCTTGGCCATTGGAGCCCTGCTGGCGGTGGGGGCGTCGGTCGCGGTGGTCAACGTAGCGTCGCCCGCGCCGACCCCGCCGAACCAGCCGCTCTACAACTACGGCACCAGGTAGTCCTTCCCGCCTGACGAGGCCTTACCAGCGGAGCACGGGGCGTGGCTTCGCCATGCCCGCGTGCCCGCCGTCGAGGAGTGATGGTGGTCTTCACCGGTGAGCACGCGGAGCAAGCACAGGCGGTCGTCCGCGGCGATGGGCCGCTCGCCGGGGTGCGGATCGCCATGCTCAACTTCCGCGAGCCGAGGCAGACGACCGCGGGCGGCGCGGAGGAGTACGCCTGGCAGGTCAGCCGCCACCTGCTGACCCAGGGCGCCTCGGTGGTCTTCGTGACCGGACGCCAGCGCGGCCAGCGCCGTGCCGAGACGCGCGAGGGCATCGCCCTGCGCCGGATGGGGAACCCGTACCTGGTCTATCTGCTGGTGCCGCTCTGGCTGCTGCTGCGCCGCAGGCGCTTCGACGCGGTGATCGACACGATGAACGGCATCCCGTTCTTCGCCCCGCTCGTGGTGCCGCGCCGCACGCCCGTGGTGTGCCTGGTGCACCACGTGCACGACCGGCAGTTCGCCGCCTTCCTGCCCCGGTGGCTGGCCGCGATCGGCTGCTTCGTCGAGGGGCCGCTCGCCCGCCTGGTCTACCGCCGCTGCATGACGGTCACGGTGTCGGAGTCGTCCCGGCGGGAGCTGATCGGCAAGCTGCGCTGGCTCGGCCCGATCGTCGTCGTGCCCAACGGCTGCGCGCACCCCGAGCCGCCGCCGCCCCGGGAGCCCGGCGCCGACCCGGTGATCGTGTACGCCGGCCGGCTGGTCGGGCACAAGCGCATCGACCGGGTCGTGGACCTGGCCGGCGAGCTGTCCGGGATGTGGCCGGGCCTGACCGTGCACATCGCCGGGCGCGGCCCGGAGTCGGGTTCGCTGGCCGCGCACGTGGCCGCCGGCGGCCTGGCCGACCGCGTCCACCTGCACGGCTTCGTGCCGGAGGCGCGCAAGGTCGCGCTGCTGGCCGGGGCCACGCTGAACGTGACGGCCTCGGAGTTCGAGGGCTGGGGGCTGACCGTGATCGAGGCGGCCGCGCTCGGCGTGCCGACGGTCGCCTACGACGTGGCCGGGCTGCGCGACTCGGTCCGCCACGGCGTCACCGGCTGGCTCGTGGGCGACGGGGAGAGCCTGGCCGACGTGACCGGGCGGGCGCTGAAGGAGCTGGCCGACCCGCGCCGCCGCGCAGAGGTGGCCAAAGCGTGCCGGGCCTGGGCAAAGGAGTTCACCTGGTCCCGAACTGGGGCTAACATGACTGAACTTATCGTGGCGGAACTCCAAGATCGCGGCGGAGCCCATCAGTGACCCATGCCTCGCCTGGACGACGGGAAGAGCTCCCGGAGTCCGAAGCCGAGAGCTATGACAAGCGGATCGGGCACCGGCTGCGCCTGCTGGCCGGCTGCCTGCTGCTGGTCGCGATCGCGTTCAACACCTCGACCGAGAAGATCATCCCCGAGACGAAGCTCGACATGGCGGTCAACCCGCTCGGCTTCCTCGGCAGGGCCCTGCACCTGTGGGACGGCGCGTACTTCGGCCACCTGCAGAACCAGGCGTACGGCTACCTGTTCCCGATGGGACCCTTCTACGCACTCGGCCTCAACCTGGGCATGGAAGCCTGGACGGTGCAGCGGCTGTGGATGTCGCTGGTGCTCTGCACCGCCTTCCTCGGAACCGTGCAGCTCGCCCGCGCGCTGCGCGTCGGCGGCCCGCTCGCCCGGATCGTCGCCGGGTTCGCGTACGCGCTCGCGCCGCACGCGCAGGCGCTGATCGGCATCAACTCCTCGGAGTTCCTGCCCAGCGCCGTGCTGCCGTGGATCGTCCTCCCGCTGGTCCTGGGGGCCAGAAGGGTGCTGTCGCCGCGCCGGGCGGCCGCGCTGTCCGCGCTCGCCTTCCTGTGCTGCGGCGGCGTCAACGCCGTGGCCGAGCTGGCCGTCCTCGTCGTCCCGATGCTCTATCTGCTGACCCGGGGGCGCGGGCCGGTCAAACGCCGGCTGATCGCGTGGTGGCTGCCGCTGATCGCGCTCGCCTCGCTGTGGTGGGCCGCGCCCCTGCTCACCATGGGCCGCTACATCTTCTCCTTCCTGCCCTACATCGAGACGGCCGGCGCCACGACCAGCGTGACGTCCCTGGTCAACGCGTTGCGCGGGACGTCGAGCTGGCTCAGCTTCCTCACCGTGGACGGGCAGGTCTGGCTGCCGGACGCCCACCAGCAGTCGACCGTCCCGTGGCTGATCCTGGTCACCTCGGCCGTCGCCGCGGTGGGCTTGGCCGGGCTGGCCCTGCGCGGCTTCCCGGAGCGGTCGTTCCTGCTGATCAGCCTGCTGGTGGGGATCGTCGTCGTGACGACCGGCCATCCCGGCACCCCGCACGCGGACTTCATGGCCGGCCTGCTGGACGGCCCGCTGTCGGCCTTCCGCAACCTGCACAAGTTCGACGCGCTCATCCGGCTGCCCGTCGCGCTCGGCGTCGCCGGCCTGATCTCCCTGGTACGGCCCGGCCTGCGCAGGCACCTGACCGTCGCGGCGGCCGGGCTGGTGGCGCTGTCGAGCCTGCCCATCCTGTACGCGGGGCTCGCGCCGGCCGGCGGGTTCACCGCGATCCCCGACTACTGGAAACAGGCCGTCTCCTGGCTGGGCCGCAACGCCGGTGACGGCATGGTGCTGGCCGTGCCGGGGGCCAAACGCGGCGAATACCTGTGGGGCCGCCCGCTGGACGAGCCGCTGCAGCCGCTGTCGCAGACCAGGTGGGCCACGCACACGATCGTGCCCTGGGGGTCGGCGGGCGGCTCGCGGCTGATGGCCGCCATCGACGACCGCCTGGCGTCGGGCAAGGGCTCGGCCGGGCTCGCCGCCACGCTGCGCCGCATCGGGGTGAGCCACCTGGTGGTCCGCAACGACCTGGACCGCCAGACCATCGGCACGGCCTGGCCGGCCCGCGTCCACCAGGCGCTGGAGGACTCGCCGGGCATCTCGCTGGAAACCAGGTTCGGGCCCGGCGTGGGCGTCGGCAGGCACGGGCAGGCCGCCGCCTGGCTGGACCAGCCGTACCCGGCGATCGAGATTTACAAGGTGTCCGGGGCCGCGCCGCTCGCCGGCACGGTCGACGCGGACCGGGCGCTGCGCGTGGGCGGCGCCCCCGAGTCCGTGCTGGCCCTGGCCGAGCAGGGGCTGCTCGGCGACGACCGGCCGGTCCTGCTCAACGACGACGACGGCGTGCTGCCCGCCGCCGAATCGGTGCTCACCGACACCCTGCGCCGCCGCGAGCTGGCCTACGCCGACCTGCGGCGCAACGCCAGCGCCACGCTCACGGCCGGCGAGCCGCGGCGCGGGAACTCGCCGGCCCGCGACCTGCTCGACCCCGGCTGGGAGAAGTACCTGTCCACTGCCGGTTTCAGCGGGATCGCCGGGGTCACCGCGTCGTCGTCCGAGGCGGACGTCACGGCGTTCGGCGAGTCGCGGGAGCCGGGCCACCAGCCGTTCGCCGCGCTCGACGGCGACGCGCGCACGAGCTGGCGCTCCACCGGCTGGCAGGGCGCGACCGGCGAATGGCTGGAGGTCGCCTTCACCGCGCCCCGGGAGCTCGGCACGATCAAGGTGGCGTTCGAGACCGCGCCGATCGGCCCGCCGCCCGCCGAGGTCGTGGTCGAGACCGACGCCGGCGAGCTGCGCCAGGACGTCAGGGCCGGCGCCGAGCCGCAGGAGCTGGCCGTGCCGGACGGGCGGACCGGCAGGGTGCGGATCACCGTCACCCGCACCGCCTACGAACCGGAGAGCTTGCTGGGCAGCCGCGTCGGGATCAGCGAGCTGACGATCCCCGGCGTCCGGGCCGGCCGCTCGATCATCGTGCCCGACCCAGGCGAGCAGCCCGGGGAGCCCGCGATCGCGCTCAGCAGGCAGGGCGACGTGCCCGGCTGCGTGCGCGGCTCGGTGGTGTGGAGCTGCTCGCAGGGCCACGAGGTGCTCGGCGACGACGGCAACGGCTTCGACCGCCTCTTCACGACCAGGAAGGACGGCGACTACACCGTCTCCGGCCGGGCCGTGCTGCGGGACCGCGTGGCCGTGGAGAAGCTGAGCACGCTGCCGGACGACGCGCTGACCGTCACCGCGTCCTCGACGGCGGTGGCGCACGGCGCGGCGGCCGGCCGGTGGGCGTTCGACGACGACCCGAGAACCGTGTGGTTCGCCGACCCGCTGGACCCCAGGCCGACGCTCACCGTCGAGCTGGCCCGCTTCACCACGCTGACGGAACTGCGCGTGACCACGCCCGACTCCTACCTCGGCGCCCCGCCCGTCCGGGTGACCGTCCGCGCCGACGGCGGCGTGCGGCAGAGCTGGATCGGCAAGGACGGGCTCGTCGAGTTCCCGGCGGTGGCCGCCAAGAAGATCGAGCTGGAGTTCGGCGCGTCCGGCGGCCGGCCCATCGAGATCAGCGACATCGAGATCCCCGGCACCAGCCCGCTCGGCGCGCTGACCGGCTTCCCGCTCAGGCTGCCCTGCGGCTTCGGCCCGACCTTCACCGTGAACGGCCGGACCGTGCACACCGAGGTCACCGACGGCACGCTGCACGACATCGTCACCGGGCAGCCGGTGCGGTTCGAGACCTGCGAGCGGCTGCTCATGGAGGCCGGGCGGACCGGCCTGGCGCTGCGGCCCGGCGACTCCTACCGCGTCGAGTCCGCCGTGGTGCGCCGGCTCGACGAGGACACCGGCGTCGCGCGCGCGCGGGCCGAGCCGGTCCGCATGCGCGAGACGCCCGTGCAGAGCTGGGAGGCCGGGGAGCGGAAGGTCAAGGTCGACGTCACCGCCGACTCCTACCTGGTCGTCAACGAGAACTTCAACGCCGGGTGGAAGGCCACGCTGGGAGTCGCCGAGCTCAAGCCGGTGCGACTCGACGGCTGGCGGCAGGCCTGGTTCGTGCCCGCGTACACCTCCGGCACGGTGACGCTCACGTACGTCCCGGACGAGCCGTACCGGGCGGGGCTGGCGGCGGGCGGCGCGCTCGCGCTCGTCGTCGTGGCGCTGGCGCTGGTGCCCGGGCGGCGCCGGCTGCGGCGGCTGCCGCCGTGCCGGCCCGCCGCGCCGCGCGCGGCCCTGATGCTGCCGATGGCGGTCGCGTCGGGCTACTGGGTCGGTGGAGTGGCCGGCGCGGCCGTCGCCGCGGCCGCGTTCGCGCTGGGCCTGTGGCTGCGGCCGTTGCGCGACGCCGAGCACCTGCGCGCGGGACGGCGGGCGGGGCTGCTGAGGCCGCTGACGGGGCCGTACACCGGCATCGCGCTGTATCTGGCCGCCGCGGCGGGCGGCGCGGCGGGCGCCGGCGGGCTGTGGACGCAGCTGCTGTGCGTGCCGCTGCTGGCGCAGCTCTGCGTCGAGGTCGCCGCCAGGAGGCGGCCGGCGCCGCTGACCAGAGCCCCCGTCCCCGTCGCCGCGGGCGGCCCGACCATGACGAGCGTGCCATGACCACGACGGACGAGCCGCGCGGCGGCATCGTGATCGCGGTGCCCGCGCCGCTGACCAGGGCGGCGCGGCGGCACGGCGTCGTGCTGACCGCGCTCGCGCTGATCGGCGCGGCCCTGGTGTGGAAGGCGGTGCTCCTGCGGCACGCCTACTTCAAGGAGGACGACTTCGAGTTCGTGGCCAGGGCGGTGGAGAACGCGCTCTCCTTCGACTACCTGACCCGGATCCACTTCGGCCAGTTCATGCCCGGCGGGTTCCTGCTGGCCTGGTTCTCGGCCCGGCTGGAGCCGTACGGCTGGGGGGTGGCGGCGGGCGGCGTGCTCGTCCTGCACGCGCTCGCCGCGCTGGCCGTGCTGCGCATGCTGCGGGTCGTGTTCGGCAACCGGCCGGCGATCCTGGCGCCGCTGCTGGTGTTCCTGCTGGCGCCGATCACCTTCCCGGCGCTCGCCTGGTGGGCGGCGGCGCTCAACACGGTGTTCCTGCAGCTGGCGCTGCCGATGGCGGTGGCCTCGCACTGGCACTACCTGCGCACCGGGCGGCTGCGGCACGCGGTGGCGGCGGCGCTGTGGGTGCTGTTCGGGCTGCTCGGCTTCGTCAAGGGGTTCGCCGTGCCGCTGGTGCTGTTCGCGCTGACGGCGATCTACTTCGGCGCGGTCCGCAGGCACCTGACGGTCTGGCTGATGTACGCGGGCGCGCTGGGCGCGTTCGGGGCGCTGTACGCGCAACGGTCGCTGTCGGCGGCGAACACCGGCGCGCTGCCCTTCTTCGACCAGGCCGCGAGCTTCCTGTGGGAGCTGCTCGGCAAGACGTTCGCGACGACCGTGCTGGGCGGGCCGTGGAAGTGGTTCGCCGGGAACGACTGGGGCGTCGCCTCGCCGCCGACGGCGCTGGTGGTCCTGTCGCTGGTGGTCATCGCGCTGCTGGTGGCCGTGACCGGCTACTACCGGCGGCGGGCGCTGCACGCCTGGGGGCTGCTGCTCGGCTACACCCTCGTGGCCGACGCGCTGCCCGTCCTGTGGGGGCGGGTGCACCTGCTCGGCTCGTTCGCCGGCACGGACACGCGGTACGTGGCCGACGCCGCGCCGCTGCTCGCGCTCGTCGTCGGCCTCGTGCTGCTGCCGCTGCCCGGTGAGGCGGAGCCGTACCGCAGGCCGCTGCCCCCCAGGGAGCGGGTGAGCGGGGTGTGCGGCGCGGTGCTCGGCGTGTTCGCGGGCGCGTCGCTCGTGTCGGTGACGATCTTCGCCAGCTACCTGGGCGCCGACCGGCGGCACGGCTACATCGAGACGGCCCGCGCCGAGCTGGCGAAAGCCGCGCCCGGCACCGTCATCTACGACCGGCTCGTGCCCGCCGACGTGGTGCCCGGCGGCTACCGCGCCTACAGCCTCACCTCCAGGGTGCTGGGCGCGATGGCGTCGCCGCGGCTCAGGGCCAGGATGCAGGACCCGCCGGCGGCGCTGGACGGCATGGTCTTCGACGACCTGGGCCGGCTGCGGCCGGTGGAGGTGGCCGGGACCGAGCTCGCGCCGCGCACCCCGGACGGCTGCTGGCCGGTCACCGGCGGGACCGTCCAGGTGCCGCTGGCCGCCACGCCGCCGCGCGTCGAGGGCACGCTGATCCGGCTGGGCTACGCCGCGCGGGCCGACGCCAAGGTCACGATGTGGATGGCCGACCGGCCCGTCGACGTGGAGCTGCGCGCCGGGCTCGGCGAGGTGTTCATGCTCGCGGTACCGGGCGCGGACCGCATCGTGCTGCCCGACCTGCCGCCCGGCGTGTGCGTCGGCGCGGTGACCCCCGGTCAGGCGGTGCCGGCGCCGTGAACGTGAGCCGCGCGACCCTCGCGCTGGTCCTGGCCGGGGCCGGCGCCTTCCTGCTGACGCTGATCCCGCTGATGCGCTGGCACGTGTCCGCCCGGGTGTTCACGGCGCCGCTGGAGCAGCAGAGCATGACCAGGTCGGTGGCCGAGTCCGCGACCTACCTGGACCCCGCCACGATGAAGGCGGAGACGGGCACGCTGGTGCGGACCCGCTGGCTGATCGGCGACGTGCTGACCGGCGACGAGCGGCGGGCGGTGTGGACCGAGTCGGTCTCCCTGGCCACCCGGGACGAGCGGCGGCTGGACTACCACGAGCGGCGCCTCGCCTTCGACCGGCGCACCGGCGTGATCGTCAACTGCTGCGGCGAGTATCTGGACGAGGACGCCCGGATCAAGCAGTCGGGCCAGGCGTTCCGATGGCCCTTCCAGGCCCCGCGGCGCGACTACACGCTGTTCGACCTGCGGTTGCGCCGGGCGGTGCGGGTCTCGTACGACGGCGTGGAGCGGGTGCGTGGCGTCGAGACCCACCGGTACGTGCAGCGCACGCCGCGCCAGGTCGTGCCGGGGGAGCAGCCTCCGGTGCCGCGCAGGCTCCTCGGGCTCAAGGGCAAGGGCGACGTGGGCGTGGCCCGCTACGCGGAGATCCGCCGGACCTTCTGGGTCGAACCGGTCAGCGGGCTGCCCGTCAAGACCACGGACCGGGTGACGGAGACGCTGGTCACGGCCGACGGGAGCGGCAGGCTGGTCGCGCTGGACGGAGTGTTCACGACGGCGGACGGCGACGTGCGGGCGGCGCTCGACACGGCGGCCTTCTACCGGCGCTGGGACCTGGTCGCCGGGACGGTCACGCCCGTCGGCGGCGGGCTGCTCGGCGCGGGCTGCGTGATCGCCGCGATCCGGCTGGTGCGGCGGCGCTCACCTGCGGCGCAGGACGAGGAGCAGGTTCCAGGTGACGAGCTCGCGGACGCCAGGTAGGTGGACGACATGCCGGGCCCAGCGCGGGTGGTAGCGGGGGATCGCGTCGAGCACCTCCACGTCGCGGTGGCGGCGCGCCCACGCCAGCGGCCCCGCCACGCCGACGGCGAACATGCTCTCGCCGTAGACGTTCTTGGGCGGCCTGCCGTGCCTGCGCTCGTAGCGGCGGGCCGCGTGGTGGCCGCCGAGATAGTGCCACGGCGAGGTCTCGTGGCCTCCCCAGGGCGACAGCCAGATCGTGTACGACAGGTAGACCACGCCGCCGGGCCGGGTGACCCGGACCATCTCGTCGGCCATGCGGCGCGGGTCGGGCACGTGTTCGAGCACGTTGGACGAGAAGCACACGTCGACCGAGCCGGTGGCGAGCGGCAGGTCCAGGGCGCTGCCCAGCACCGCGTCGCGGGGCAGGTCGCCGTCGCGCAACCGCATCTCGCCGGCGTCGCAGTCGACGCACACCGGCCGCGCCCCCGCCGCGCGCAGCGCGTCGGCGAAGTAGCCGGGCCCGCCGCCCACGTCGGCCACGGTGGCGCCGTCCAGATCCGTGTACGTCGCCAGCTGGGACACCGTGTCGGCGGCCAGGGTGCCGTAGAAGAAGTCGGGATCGCTCTGTTCGAGGCGGAAGGCGCGCAGCAGCCGGACGGACCTCGCCAGATCCGCCCGGAACGGTGCAGGGGTGTCCACGGCGCGGAGCATACTCCAGAGGAGGGAACGCGTTGACGACCCAGGACGGCAAACGCCCCGAGACCTTCCAGATCACCCTGCCCGCGTTCGGGACCGGCCCCGTCGTCGGGCTCGGCCTGCTGCTCGTCGCGGTCTCGCTGGCCTTCAGGGCGAGCGTGCTCAGCAAGGCGTACTTCGTCGAGGACGACTTCCTGTTCGTCGCCGCCGCCGGGGACAGCGGCCTCACCTGGGACTACCTGACCCGGGTGCACAAGGGGCACCTCATGCCGGGCGCGCTCGCGCTGGTGTGGGTGCTCTCGTCGATCGCGCCCTACAGCTGGGCGCTGGTCTCGTTCGTGACGCTCGCCCTCCAGGCGGCCGCCTCGATCATGTTCCTGGTGCTGCTGCGGCGGCTGTTCGGCGACCGGCCCCGGGTGCTCGCCGCGCTGGCCGTGTACGTGTTCGCGCCGCTCACCGTGCCCGCGATGAGCTGGTGGTCGGCCGCGCTCAACGCGGTCCCGCTCCAGCTCGCGCTGATCGCCGCGGTGGCCGCGCACATCCGGTACGTCCGGACCGGGCAGGGCAGATGGCACGCGCTGATCTGGACGGCCGCCGGCATGGCCTTCTCCACCAAGGGGGTGTTCATCCCCTTCGTGATCCTCGGCGTGTCCAGCGCCTACCTCGGCAAGGGCCTGTGGGCGCGCTCGATCCTGGCGGAGCTGCGCCGGCCGGGATGGTGGGCGCAGGGCGCGTTGCTGGCCGGATACGCGCTGCTCTACCTGCTGCGCCGCGACAGCGCCGGGTCCGACGCGCTGACCGGGCCGAACGCCGACGTGGTGCCCGGAGTGGTGCGCCGGCTGCTGGGCGAGACCTTCCCCACGGGCGCCGTCGGCGGGCCGCTGCGGTGGGGCGGCGTCACCGCCACCGGCGGGCTCGCGGACCCGCACGCGGTCACCGTGGCCCTCGCGTGGGCGCTGATCGCGGTGCTGGTCGCGGTCACCTGCGTGTACCGGCGGCGGGCCTGGCGGGCGTGGGCGATCCTGGCCGCCTACGTCGTGGCGGCCGACGCGGGGCCCACCGTGATCGCCCGCGCCACCCAGTGGGACCTGGTGGGCGCCGAGACCCGGTACGTCGCCGACGCCGCCGTGCTGTTCGCCCTCTGCCTGGCCCTGGCCGCGATACCGGTCGCCGGGGAGGAGGACGCCGTGCGCCGGCCGGTGCCCGGGTCGCTGCCCGCGGCCGCCGGGGTGCTCACGGCCGCCTTCGTGATCACGTCGCTGATCTCCACCAACGCCTACGCCGACACGCTCACCGGCGACCGGGTCAGGGCCTACCTGGACGCCGCCAGGCAGTCGCTGGCCGAGGCCCCCGACCTGGACGTCTACGACCGGCCGGTGCCCCCGCACATCGTGCTGCCGTGGAACGGCCCGCGGCGGCTCACCTCACACGCGCTGGCCCCGCTGGCCGACCCCGAGACCCGGCGGCGGATGCGCGACCCGCGCCCGTCGGCCAGGCCGTACGTGTTCGACGACGCGGGCAGGCTGGTGCCGGTGGGCCGGGTGGTGCCCTTCTTCGACGAGGTCGCGGGCGCCGAGTGCTACCCGGCGGGTTCGGTGTTCCCCGTCGAGTCGATGGGCGGTCCCGGCATGGTCGTCGCCATGGCCTACCGCAGCGAGGTCCCGCTCCGGGTGGTGGTCGACCTGGGCGGCACCCAGCGGGCGGCGAGCCTGCCCGCCACCCCCGCCGACGGCTCGCTCTACTACGTCCCGCACGGCGGCGCGGGCACGGGGCTGCGCATCACCGTGGCCGGCGAGGGGGCTCAGGGCTTCTGCCTCAGGGCGGTCGCGTTCGGCGAGCCGGGACCGGCCCTGTGAGGCACGAACCGGATCAGCCCCCTGGCCGGCTCCTCGACCCACCGGTAGGTGAGCCCGGACAGCCCGACCGTGATCGCGGTGATCGCGACCAGGTTGACCGGCAGGTTGCCGGTCCACGGCTGCTGCCCGGTGAAGTCGTACCAGAGATAGACGACCACGAACTGCCAGAGGAAGACGCCGTAGGAGATCTGGCCCAGGTAGCTCATCAGCCGCCCGCCGATCAGCCCTCGCACCCGCGTGCCCCCCTCGGGCTCCAGCGCCGCGGGCGCCACCAGGCAGAAGGCGATGACGGTGTAGAGGAGCTGCTCGGCGAACGCCGTCCAGATGCCGCCCAGGCCGACGAAGCGCGGCCCGGTGAGCGGCGTGGCCGCGATGGCGTACGCCAGGCCGGCGATGACCCACAGCGTGCCCCACGAGGCCGCCAGCGCCGCGCTGAGCCGCCGCGCCGGGCCGTCCTCGGCCCTGGCCCAGACGGTCAGCACCGCCAGCGCCATCCCGGGCACGAAGAACGTCCACGAGCGCGGCAGCCACACGTTCATCCACGGCCGGTATTCGGGGAAGTACTCGAAGATCGTGTACACGTACGAGAGCGCGCCGAAGACCGCCAGCCCGATCAGCACCCGTTTGGCCCGCGCGGCGACGCCGGGCCCGGCGCGCAGCGCGAAGGCGCGCAGGGCGGCGGCCATCAGCGGCAGCGTGAGGTAGAAGGTCAGCTCGACCGCGAGGCTCCACATCTGGCCGAGGCCCTTCGGCCCGAGGCCGAACCACCACGGGTCGATGTCGTAGATGTGCACCAGGAACAGCATCTTCGCCCACGTCCACACGTCGCCCCGGTGCGCGCCGCCCCACAGCAGCAGCGCCACGGCGACCACCAGCCAGTAGGCGGGGACGATGCGGAAGAAGCGCCGCCACAGGTAGCGGCCGGTGGCGGGTTCCGGGCCGCCGGTCAGCAGCGCCGCCGCCCACGGCCGGTAGAGCAGGAGCCCGGAGAGCGTGAAGAAGATCGGCACGCCGATCTCGCCGCGCGACAGCAGCCCGCCGAGGAACCCGGGTTCGAGCGCGGTGCCCGCCTCCATGGAGACGTGGAAGAGCAGGACCGCGAAGGCGGCGACGGCGCGGACGCCGTCGAGGGCGGGCTGGCGGCCGGATGTCACGGGCCGCCCCGCCGATGTAGAACCTGTTTCGGTCACGTTTCCGCATCCCTGGTGACGTCGGTCACTGGCGGCAATAACATACCGGCAAGTAGAACTCGTTTTAAGTGCGTAATCGCCCAAAACAGGCATCCGTGCACCTGCCACATGGAGGGTCCATGAACCGGGTCGTTGGAAGCGTTCTGATCGCCATCGGTGCCTTTCTCATCGTGCTGGCTCCTCTGACGCACTTCCAGGTGGCCTCGGCGCTGATCGCAGCCAAGGCCGACCAGTACGGGATCAGCAACCTCCAGGCCACGGGCGCCCAGTACTTCAGCGCCGCCGACGGCAAGGTGCTGACCGCCGACCTCGCCATCACCGTCACCACGCGGGGCGACGTCAAGGAGGCCGACGGCGACAAGGTCGTCTGGGACGAGTTCACCTACGTCAACGACGTCACCAACAGCAAGCCGGTCGACTACTCCGAGCGGCGCAGCGCCTTCGACAAGCGCTCCGGCGTCGGGCTCAACTGCTGCGGCGTCAGCGTCGACAAGGAGCCCGTCCAGCTCCAGGGCCAGATCTACAAGTTCCCCTTCGACGTGGAGAAGAAGAGCTACCAGGTCTTCAACTCCACGGCCGGCAAGGCGTTCGAGGCCAGGTTCGTCGCCGAGGAGCAGGTCAACGGGCTCACGGTCTACAAGTTCGAGCAGACCGTCCCGGAGACCAAGACCGAGACCAGGACCGCCCCCGCCGCCTGGTTCGGCATGGGCGAATCGGGTGACGTCCAGCTCGACCGGATCTACTCCGGCGTCAACACGTACTGGATCGAGCCGGTCACCGGCGCGCCCGTCAAGCAGGAGCAGCAGCGCAACGAGGTGCTGCGCAGCCAGGACGGCGTCGAGCGGTCCAAGGCGTTCGTCGCGAACGCCAAGATGACGGACGAGACCGTCAAGCAGCTCGTCGACAGCGCCGCCGACAGCAAGAGCCAGATCACCCTGATCAAGACCACGATCCCGCTCGTGCTGGCGATCGTGGGCGTCGTCCTGCTGGCCGTGGGGGTCTTCGCGGTGAGCCGCAAGCGGGCATGAGCCACGACGAGGTGGTGGCGCGGCCGCTCGCCGCGCCCGTCCTCGGGCTCGTCAGGGCGGCCCGGCCGCGCCAGTGGCTGAAGAACGTGCTGGTGCTGGCCGCGCCGATGGCCGCCGGAGTGCTCGGCGAGCCGCGCAGCCTGCTGGCGGCGCTGCTGGTCTTCGCCGCGTTCTGCCTGGCCGCCAGCGGGTCCTACCTGCTCAACGACGCCGCCGACGTGGCGGCCGACCGGCTGCACCCGCGCAAGCGCAGGCGCGCGGTCGCCTCCGGCGTGGTGCCCGTGCCGCTCGCGCGCTGGACGGGCGTGGCGCTCATGGTGCTGGCACCGGGCGTCGCCGCGCTCACCGGCGACTGGCGCCCGGCCGCCGTCGTGGCCGGCTACCTGGCCCTGACGCTGGCCTACACGCTGTGGCTCAAGCACGTGGAGGTCGTCGACCTGATCGCGGTCGCCGGCTGTCACGTGATCAGGGCCTACGCCGGGGCCGTCGCCGTGGACGTCCCGGTGACCGGCTGGTTCCTGGTCGTCGTGTCGCTGGCCGCGCTGCAGCTCGTCGCGGGCAAGCGGGAGGCGGAGCTGCGCGCCCAGGGCGCCGGCGGGACCCGCGCCACGCTCGCCTCCTACACGCCCGCCTACCTGTCCCAGGTCCGGGTCATGTGCTCGGGCGCGATGATCGTGACCTACTGCCTGTGGGCGCTCAACGCGCACGCGAACCTGTTCTACGGGCTCAGCATCGTGCCCTTCATGCTGCTCGTTCTGCGGCACAATCTCCTGGTGGACCGGGGGATCGGAGAGGAGCCGGAGGAGCTGGCCGTGCGCGACCCGCAGATCAGGATCTTCGCCGCCCTGCTGATCGCGCTGGTGGGGCTGGGGATCTACGCATGACGGACTTCCTGACGGGGTGGGGCCGCACCTCGCCCTCCCCGGCCACGCTCGCCCGCCCGCGCGACGCCGCCGAGGTGGCCGCGCTGGTCGCCGCCGCCTCCGGGCGCGGCGTCGTGGCCCGAGGGCTCGGCAGGGCGTACGGCGACGCCGCCCAGAACTCCGGCGGCCTGGTCCTCGACTGCACCGGGCTGGGCGGCTGGACCTTCGACGAGGCGAGCGGGCTGGTGACCGCCTCGGCCGGGGTGAGCCTGCACGAGCTGATGACGGCGCTGGTGCCGCGCGGCTGGTTCGTCCCCGTCAGCCCCGGCACCCGCTACGTCACCGTCGGCGGCGCAGTCGCGGCCGACGTGCACGGCAAGAACCACCACCGCGACTCCTCCTTCGGCGCCCACCTGCGCTCCCTCACGCTGGTCACGGCCGGCGGCGCGGTGCGCACGCTCACCCCCGACGACCCGCTGTTCCACGCCACGGTGGGCGGCATGGGGCTGACCGGCGTGGTGTGCGAGGCGACGTTCGGCTGCGTGCCCATGGCGAGCTCCCTGATGCGGGTGGACGTGCGGCGCACCGGCGACCTGGACGAGACGCTGGCCGCCATGGCCGAGGACGACGACAGCCACCGCTACACGGTCGCCTGGATCGACCTGCTGGCGCGCGGGCGGCGGATGGGGCGCGGCGTGCTGACCAGCGGCGACCACGCCGACCGGGGGACCCTGGAGTTCGCCCCCCGCACCCTGCTGCGGGCGCCGGGCTGGGCGCCGAACGGGCTGCTCAACGGGGTGAGCGTGCGCGCGTTCAACGAGGCGTGGTACCGCAGGGCGCCCCGCCGGGCGAGCGTCGTGCAGGGGATCGCGCCGTTCTTCCACCCGCTCGACGCCGTCGGCGGCTGGAACCGCGTCTACGGCTCGCGCGGATTCGTCCAGTACCAGTTCGTGGTGCCCTTCGGGGCCGAGAAGACGCTGCGGGAGATCGTCGGGAGGCTGTCGTCGACCGGGACCGTGTCGTTCCTGACCGTGCTCAAGCGGTTCGGGGCCGGGTCGAGCGGGCTGCTGTCGTTCCCCATGCCGGGCTGGACGCTGGCCCTCGACATCCCCGCCGGGCAGCGCGGCCTGAGCCGGCTGCTGCGCGGCTTCGACGAGCGGGTGGCCGAGGCGGGCGGGCGCGTCTACCTGGCCAAGGACGCGCGGCTGCGGGCTGACATGATGGCCCGCATGTATCCCGGGCTGGACCGGTGGCGGCGGATCAGGGACGAGGCCGACCCCGCCGGGCTGTTCCGCTCCGACCTGGCCAGGAGGCTCGGCCTGTGAAGAACGCTCTGGGCGCCGTCGACACCGTGCTGCTGCTCGGCGGGCGCAGCGAGATCGGGCTGGAGATCGTCCGGCTGCTGGTGGGGCTGGGCGCGAGCCGGGTCGTGCTGGCGATGCGCGAACCGGCCGGCGAGCCGCCCGCCGTGACCCTGAACGTGGAGCGGCCCGCCGGGGCGGCGTCGCCCGAGGTGCACGTGCTGCCGTTCGACGCGCTCGACGCCGCCTCCCACGGCGAGGTGTTCGAGCGGGCCGTGGAGCTGGTCGGCGACCTCGACGTGGTGATCTCCGCGTTCGGCGTGCTGGGCGGCCAGGCGGATTACGACGCCGACCCGGCGGCGGCCATGGCGGACGTGGCCGTCAACTACGGCGCGCACGTGTCGGCGGGCCTGCACGCCGCCCGGGTGCTGCGCCGCCAGGGGCACGGCACGCTCGTGGTGCTGTCGTCGGTGGCGGGCGCGCGGGTGCGCCGGGCCAACTTCGTCTACGGCTCGGCCAAGGCCGGGCTCGACGGTTTCGCCCAGGGGCTGGGCGACGCGCTGCACGGCACCGGGGCCCGGGTGCTGATCGTGCGGCCGGGGTTCGTGATCGGGCGGATGACCGAGGGGCTCACGCCGGCGCCGCTGCCCTCGACGCCCCGGCAGGTCGCACTGGCCACGGTGCGGGCGTTGCGCGAGGGCGCGGACAGCGTGTGGGTGCCCGCGGCGCTCGGGCCGGCGTTCCGCCTGATGCGGCTGCTGCCGCGCGCGCTCTGGCGCCGGATGCCTCGTTAGAACGCGTTCCACAAAACCTCACGCGTCACAACGGCAGAATAGAACACGTTGCAGTTAGCCGGGTGGCGGCTTATCGTCGAGCCATGCGGACCCGGGTCACGGACATGTTCGGAATCGATCTCCCGATCTTCGCCTTCAGCCACTGCCGGGACGTGGTGGCGGCCGTCAGCCGCGCCGGCGGGATGGGCGTGCTGGGCGCTCTCTACTTCACCCCCGAAGAGCTCGAACAGGAGCTCAAGTGGATCGACGACCACGTCGACGGCAAGCCGTACGGCGTCGACGTGGTCATGCCCGCCTCCTACGAGGGCGCCGACTTCGCGCCCGAAGAGCTCGTCGGCCGCCTCCAGGGGATGATCCCGCAGGGGCACCGCGAGTTCGTGGACGGCCTGCTGGCCTCCCACGGCGTGCCGCCGCTCGGCGAGGACGCCGACGCCGGCCGGGTGCTGCTCGGCTGGACGGACGCCACCGCCCGCCCGCAGGTCGAGGTCGCGCTGCGGCACCCGATCGCGCTGCTGGCCAACGCGCTCGGCCCGCCGCCCGCCGACATCGTCGAGCTGGCCCACGAGCACGGCGTCAAGGTCGCCGCCCTGGCCTCCACCCCGCGCCACGCGCTCAAGCAGGTCGAGGTCGGCGTGGACGTGGTCGTCGCGCAGGGCACCGAGGCCGGCGGGCACACCGGCGAGATCTCCACCATGGTGCTCATCCCGCAGGTGGTCGACGCGGTCGACGTGCCGGTGCTGGCGGCGGGCGGCATCGGCAACGGCCGCCAGATGGCCGCCGGCATGGCGCTCGGCGCGGAGGGCGTCTGGACGGGCTCCCTCTGGCTCACGGTCGAGGAGGCCGACACGCCGGAGATGGCCAAGCGGCGCATCCTGGAGGCCACCTCCCGCGACACGGTCCGCTCCCGGAGCTGGACGGGCAAGCCGGCCCGGCTGCTCAAGAACGAGTGGACGGACGCCTGGGAGTCGCAGGAGTCGCCGGGCACGCTGCCGATGCCGCTGCAGTTCATGCTGGTGTCGGACGCGCTGCGGCGCATCGGCCGCTCGGACGCCTCGGAGCTGGCCACCTTCCCGGCGGGCCAGATCATCGGCATCACCAACCAGGTCCGCTCCACCAAGGACGTCGTCTTCTCCCTAGTCGAGGAGTACGCCGAAGCCCTGGAGCGGCTGGACCGCATCACCCGCGACTGACGCTCAGACGGTGACCAGGCTTTCCAGACCGGCGAAGTCATCGGTGTTGCGTGCGTAGAGCGGCAATCCCCGGCTGCCGGCGACAGCGGCGATCATCAGAGCCATTCGCCGGGCCGGGGATCACGCTTCGCGGCGAGCGTCAGCGTCGAAGGGCAGCTTTTCCATACGAGCTGTCCGGTCGGCCTCGTTTTTGGCCATCGCCACGCCACGCAGGTGTCGATGACTCCTGCCGTGCGACGTTCACCCACGCCGCCGCTCCCATGGGTCGTCGTCGAGCCGGTCCTGCATGCCGGAGAACTCGTCGGCCTCGCGGCGCAACTCGGTGTGGTCAACCTGGGGCAGGCGCCGGTGACGTGCGACCAGTTCCTGCGCGGGAGCGGTCGGAGCTCTGCCACTTCGACGCCGTTACGGGTGATGTGAAAATCTCGCCGGCCTCGACCTGATTCATGACGGCGGCGGAGTTGTTCCGGCTGAGTGATGACCTTCATCGTGTCTCCGACGTAGCTTCTGTAGCTTGGCGTGCTACGTCAGTGCCCCCGGTAGACGGGCGGGCGCTTCTCGCGGAAGGCGAGGGTGCCCTCCTTGGCGTCCTCGGAGCCGATGACGGGCCAGCCGAGCTCGTCGGAGACCTTGAGCGCCTCGGGTTCGGCCATGCCGAGGGTGTCGCGGTAGGTGCGCAGGATGGCCTGGACGGCCAGCGGGCCGGAGGCGGCGACGCCGGCAGCAAGCTCCAGCGCCTCGGGCAGCGCCCGGCCGTCGGGGACGACGCGGTTGACCAGTCCCATCGACAGGGCTTCGGCGGCGGTGACGGCGCGACCGGTCAGCAGGAGGTCCATGGCGTGGCAGTACGGGATCTGCCGGGGCAGCCGCACCGCGCTGCCGCCCATCGGGAACAGGGCGCGCCTGGCCTCGAAGAGGCCGAGCGTGGCCGATTCGGCGACGATCCGCAGGTCGGTGCCTACCAGCAACTCGGTGCCGCCGGCCACGGCGTGGCCCTCGACGGCGCTGATGACCGGTTTGGTCGGCAGGTCCTCGCGGAGCAGGCCCTTCCAGTGGTAGTTGGCGATCCCGGCGCCGCGGGCCTGGACCTCGGGATCCTGCGGCGGCCTGCCCATGGCCTTGAGGTCCGCGCCGGCGCAGAACGTGCCCTGCGCGCCGGTGAGTACGGCCACCCGGACGGACGGCTCCGCCGAGACGTACGCCCACGCGCTCGCCAGGCCGATCAGCATGTCCGACGAGAGCGCGTTGCGGGCCTCGGGGCGGTTCATGGTGACGACGACCACGGGTCCGTCGCGTTCTACGCGGCAGTGGGGGGTGCTGATCGGCAGCGGCTCCACGGACACCTCCTGAAATCAAGCGCTTGCTCCCACATTAGCGGCGGGTTACGCTCCCGGAAAGAAACGAGAACAGGTTCTCGTTTGACTTGCGCCGGGGCCACCTGAGGAGTTCCGATGGGCACGCTGGGTTTCTGGAGGCTGGCGCAGGCGGATCCCGGCTGGGTCGCCGCCGTGGACCCCGACGGCACCGAACATCTGGCCGGTGACCTGCTGGCCAGGGCGAACCGGCTGGTGCACGGGCTGCGCGAGCTGGGGCTGGAGGCCGGCGACGGCATCTGCGGGCTGGTGCCCAACGGGGCCGACGGGCTGGTGCTCTACCTCGCCGCGTTACAGGCCGGCTGGTACTACACGCCGATCAACTGGCACCTGACCGGCCCGGAGATCGCCTACATCCTGGAGGACAGCGAGGCCCGCGCGTTCTTCGTGCACCCGCGATACGCGGCCGAGGGTGCCCGCGCGGCCGAGGCCATCGCCCCCGAGCGGCGGTTCGGCGTGCCGGAGGTCCCCGGCTTCCGGCCGCTGAGCGACCTGACGGACGGCCGGCCGGACACCGCGCCCCCGGACCGCACGGCGGGCGCGACCATGCACTACACCTCGGGCACCACCGGCCGGCCCAAGGGCGTCCGCCGCCCGCTCAGCGGCCTGGACCCGGACGACGCGGCCGAGCTGATGGCGTTCCTGCCGGGCCTGTTCGGCATCACGCCGGGCCGGCCCAACGCGCACCTGGTCACCTCGCCGAGCTACCACACGGCCGTCACCCAGTTCGGCGGCACCGCGCTGCACCTGGGGCACACCCTCGTCCACATGGACCGGTGGGACGCCGAGGAGATGCTCAGGCTCTGCGAGCGCCACCGGGTGACGAACTCGCACATGGTCCCCACGCACTTCAAACGCCTGCTGTCGCTGCCCGAGGAGACCCGGAGCCGGTACGACCTGTCGTCGCTGAGGTGGATGATCCACGCCGCCGCCCCCTGCCCGGTGCCGGTCAAATGGGCGATGCTGGAGTGGTGGGGTGACTGCGTCTACGAGTACTACGCGGCCACCGAGGGCGGCGGCACCCTGGCCACGCCCGAGGGGTGGAAGGCGCACCCGGGCACCGTCGGCACGGCCTGGCCGATCAGCGAGCTGCTCATCGTGGACGAGGCGGGCGACCCGGTCCCCACCGGCACCCCCGGGACGATCTACATGAAGATGATGGGCGCCTCCTTCGAGTACAAGGGCGACCCGGCCAAGACCGAGGCGAACCGGCTCAAGGACTTCTTCACCGTCGGCGACATCGGCTACCTGGACGAGGACGGCTACCTGTTCCTGTGTGACCGCAAGGCCGACATGATCATCTCCGGCGGGACGAACATCTACCCGGCCGAGATCGAGAACGAGATCATGGTCCACCCCAAGGTCGCCGACGTGGCCGTGTTCGGCATCCCGGACGAGGAGTGGGGCGAGCAGATCAAGGCCGTCGTCGAGCCCGCCCCCGGCGCGGCGCCGGGGCCCGGGCTCGCCGGGGAGATCCTGGCCTCGCTGGAGGGCCGGCTGTCACGGATGAAGTGGCCCAAGACCATCGACTTCATCGCCGAGATGCCCCGCGAGCCCAACGGCAAGCTGCTGAAACGCAAGCTCCGGGCACCGTACTGGGAGGGACGCGAGCGTGCCATCTGACGAGCCGCTGACGGCGGAACACGTGCTGGAGTTCCCCGGCGGCTACACGCGCACCACCGGGCCGGTGATCGGCCGGTTCCTGACCGAGCTGCGCGCCGGCCGGCTCGTCGGCGTGCGCACCGCCGAGGGCCGGGTGCTGGTGCCGCCGCTGGAGTACGATCCCGCGACGGGCGAACCGGTCACCGGCGAGTACGTCGAGGTCGGGCCGGCCGGGACCGTGACGGCCAGCGCCTGGGTGGCCGAGCCGCTCGCCACGCACCCGCTGGACCGGCCGTTCGCCTGGGCGCTGATCAAGCTGGACGGCGCCGACACGGCGCTCGTGCACGCGGTGGACGCGGGCAACCCCAAGGCGGTCGCCGCCGGGACCCGGGTGTGGCCGGTGTGGCGGGGCGAACGCTCGGGCCACATCACCGACATCTCCTGCTTCGCCCCGGAGGTCAGCAAGATCGTCTCGCCGGTGCGGAGCTCGTACAGGCTCAAGGCCGGCGGGGCGCTCGGGGTGTTCCTGGAGGGCATCGGGCGCGGGGTGTTCGTCGGCGGGCGGTGCGGCGGCTGCGGCAAGGTCTACGTCCCGTACCGGCTGTCGTGCCCGGAGTGCGGCATCCTCCTCGCCGAGCGGACGGAGCTGCCCGGCACCGGCACCGTCACCACCTTCGCGATCAACAACCTGCCTGACCCGCGCGCCCCCGAAGTGCCGTTCGTGTCGGCGTACATCCTGCTCGACGGCGCGGACGTGCCGATGATCGCGCTGGTCGGCGGGGTGCCCGCGCACGAGGTGCGGCACGGCATGCGGGTGCGGGCGGAGTGGGTGCCCGAGAACGAGCGGACGCCGTCGATGGCCAGCGTGCGGTGGTTCGCGCCCACCGGCGAGCCGGATGTGGAGCTGTGATGAGACAGGTGGCGATCGTCGCCTTCGCCCAGAGCCGGCACACCGGGCACGACACCGGGCTGTCCGAGCCTGAGCTGATCCTGCCGGTGATCAACGAGGTCAAGGACGCCACGGGGCTCAAGCGGTTCGGCTTCACCTGCTCGGGGAGCTGCGACTACCTGGCGGGCGCGCCGTTCTCGTTCGTCTCGGCGCTCGACGCGATCGGCGCCTGGCCGCCGATCTCCGAGAGCCACGTCGAGATGGACGGCGCGTGGGCGCTGTACGAGGCGTGGGTGCGGCTGCAGCACGGCGACGTGGACAGCGCCCTGGTGTACGGCTTCGGCAAGACCTCGATGGGCGATCCGCGCACCCTCATGACCCTGCAGCTCGACCCGTACTATCTGGCGCCGCTCGGGCTCGACCAGGTGTCGTTCGCGGCGCTGCAGGCCTCGGCGGCGGGGGTGCCGCGCGAGGAGCTGGACGCGATCGTCCGGCGCAGCCGGGCCGACGGCAGGCGCAACCCGTTCGCGCTGGACCTGCCCGACGAGCTGCCCGCCGACCCCGTCGTCGAGCCGGTGCGGGCCTCGGACCTGGCGCCCGTGACCGACGGCGCGGCGGCGGTCGTGCTCGCCGCCGGCGAGCTGGCCAGACAGCTGTGCGAGCGGCCGGCGTACGTGACCGGCATCGCGCACCGCATCGAGCCGCACTACCTGGGCCTGCGCGACCTGGCCCGGTCCGCCTCGGCCGCCGACGCCGCGCGGGCGGCCGAGGACGGGCTGGGGCCCGTCGAAGTGGCCGAGCTGCACGCGCAGTTCGCGCACGAGGAGCCCATCCTGCGCCGCGCCCTGGAACTGCCGGACGACACGGTGATCAACCCGTCGGGCGGCCCGCTGGCGGCGAACCCGGTGATGGCCACCGGCCTGATCCGCATCGGCGAGGCGGCCCGCCGCGTCCACGACGGCACCGCCCGGCGCGTGGTCGGCCACGCGGCCGGCGGGCCCTGCCTGCAGCACAACCTCGTCACCGTACTGGAGGCATGATGGCGCAGCGCTGCGCGGTGATCGGCGTCGGGCAGACGCACTACACGACCAAGCGGCGGGACGTGTCCATCGCCGGGCTGGTGCGCGAGGCCGCGCTGCGCGCGCTGGAGGACGCCGGGCTGACGTTCAAGGACATCGACGCCGTCGTCATCGGCAAGGCGCCCGACCTGTTCGAGGGCGTCATGATGCCCGAGGCGTACCTGGCCGACGCGCTCGGCGCGGCCGGCAAGCCGATGATGCGCGTGCACACCGCCGGCAGCGTGGGCGGCTCCACCGCGCTGGTCGCCGCCGGCCTGATCCAGGGCGGCGTGCACGAGCGGGTGCTCGTCGTGGCCTACGAGAAGCAGTCGGAGTCCAACGCCACCTGGGCGCTCTCCACCCACCTGCCGTTCAGCTCGTCGCTGGTCGTCGGGGCGGGCGGCTACTTCGCCCCGCACATCAGGGAGTACATGCGCCGCACCGGCGCGCCCGAGCACATCGGCACCCTGGTCGCCGTCAAGGACCGGCTCAACGCACTCAAGAACCCGTACGCGCACCTCAGGATCCCCGGCATCGACCGGCGGATGGTCGAGTCCACGCCCATGCTGTGGGAGCCGATCCGCTACCTGGAGACCTGCCCGTCCAGCGACGGCGCCTGCGCGCTCGTGCTGTCGTCCGAGCGGGCCGCCACCGGCACCCCCGCCTGGGTGCACGGCGGCGCCATGCGCTCCGAGCCGATCTTCCGGGCCGGGCGCGACACCGTCAGCCCGCAGGCGGGCAAGGACTGCGCCGCCGACGTCTACCGGCAGGCCGGCGTCACCGACCCCCGGCGGCAGATCGACGTGGCCGAGGTGTACGTGCCCTTCTCCTGGTACGAGCCGATGTGGCTGGAGAACCTGGGGTTCGCCGCCGAGGGGGAGGGCTGGAAGCTGACCGAGTCGGGCGCCACCGCGCTCGACGGCGACACCCCGTGGAACGCCTCCGGCGGCGTGCTGTCCAGCAACCCGATCGGCGCGTCCGGGCTGATCAGGTTCGCCGAGGCGGCGCTGCAGGTGCGCGGCACGGCGGGGGAGCACCAGGTGGACGGCGCCCGGCTGGCCCTCGGCCACGCCTACGGAGGGGGAGCCCAGTTCTTCGCGATGTGGATCGTCGGACGGGAGAAGCCCTGATGGAGTTCAACCACGCTGACCTGTACGAAGGGCTCGCGGACGCGATCGGGGAGCGGGTAGCCGTGGTGTGCGGCACCGGGCGCCGCACCTACGCCGAGCTCGACGCCGAGGCCAACCGGCTCGCCCACCACCTGAAGGACCTCGGGATCCGGCCCGGCGAGCACGTCGGGATCCACCTCTACAACGGCATCGAGTACGTCGCCGGGCTGCTGGCCGCGCTCAAGATCCGGGCGGTGCCGATCAACGTCAACTACCGCTACGTCGAGGCCGAGCTGCTCTACCTCTACCGCGACTCCGACATCCGGGCGCTGCTCTACGACGTGGAGTTCGACGCGCGGGTGGCCGCCGTCGCAGGCGACGCGCCCCGGCTGGAGCACCTGATCGTGGTGGGCGGCCCGTCGTCGATCCCGCACGCGGTGCCGTACGAGGAGGCCTTACGCGGCGGCCGGCCCGAGCGCGGGTTCGGGCCGCGCTCCGGGCAGGACGTGTACATCATCTACACCGGCGGGACCACCGGCATGCCGAAGGGCGCCATGTGGCACGTCGAGGACCTGTTCATGGCCTTCGGCGGCGGCAACCCGTACGGCGAGCCGCGCGCCACCCCGCGCGAGGTGGTGGACGAGGCCGCCAAGGCCACGCCCATGATCATGATGGCGGCGCCGCCGCTCATGCACGGGGCCGCCCAGATGGCCACGTTCCTCACCTGGTGCATGGGCTCGACCATCGTGTACGTGCGCAGGTTCGAGGCCGCCGAGGTGTGGCGGACCGTCGAGCGGGAGCGCGTGTTCACGCTCAACATCACCGGCGACGCGATGGCCAGGCCGCTCGCCGAGGCCCTGGAGGCGGGCTCGTACGACGTGTCCTCGCTGGTCGTCGTCAGCTCCACCGGCGCGATACTCAGCGGCGCGGTGCGCGACCGGCTCCAGGAACTGCTGCCGAACGTGATGATCCTCGACAGCTTCGGCTCCACCGAGTCCGGCTACACCGCCTCCGGCGTGCCCGGCTCCTCACCCGAGACCGGGCTGCGCTACCGGCCGAACCCCACCGCCGGGCTGGCCGTGCTCGACGACAAGCTGCGGCCCGTCACGCCCGGCTCCGGCGAGCTGGGCACGGTGGCCAGGGCCGGCCGGATCGCGTTCGGCTACTACAACGACCCCGGCAAGACCGCCCGCACCTTCGTCACCGACTCCGGCGGCACCCGCTGGCTGATGACCGGCGACCTGGCCAGCGTCGAGACCGACGGCACCATCAACGTGTTCGGGCGCGGGTCGCAGTGCGTCAACACCGGGGGCGAGAAGGTGTTCCCCGAAGAGGTGGAGGCCGTGCTCAAGGGGCATCCCGCCGTCTTCGACGCCGTCGTCACCGGCGTGCCCGACGAGCGGTGGGGCAGCAAGGTCGCCGCCGTGATCGAGCCCCGGCCCGGCCTGCACGTCACCGAGGCCGAGCTCGACGCCCACTGCCGGCGGCTGCTGGCCAGCTACAAGGTGCCGCGCGCGTACGCGTTCGTCGCCGAGATGGTCCGCTCCCCGGCGGGCAAGGCCGACTACCGGTGGGCCAGGGAGACGCTCATCGGCTCGTGAACCAGGGCAGCCTGCCGAGGTCGTGCTCGATCAGCGCGACCTCGCCCGGCCGTCCCGCCTCCCGGGCCAGCTCCAGCCGGGCCCGCAGCACATCACGCAGCACCGCGACCAACTCCCCGTCACCCGGCCCGCCGCCGACGCGCTCGCCGTCGGCCCGCTCGCCGTCGGCCCGCTCGCGGTCGGTTCGCTCGTCGTCGGTCCCGGCCTGGGCCGGGTGGTTGGCCAGCGCGCCGCGCAGGAGGCCGTCCGCCGCCTCCAGCACCACGCCCGCCTCCGGCAGCCGCCCCGCGCCCCTCAGCGTCCGGCCCGCCATGAGCAGCGCCCCGGCCGGCCGCCGCACCGAACTCCCCGAGCTACCCGAGTCACCCGAGCTACCCGAGTCACCCGAGCTCCGCGAGGCCCGTTCCTGTTCGGCCAGCGACCAGGCGACCGCGTCCAGCGCCGCGCGCGGCCGGTCCAGCGCGGCCAGCCCCGCCGCCAGGTACGCGTACGTCGTCGCCGACGTCGCCGGGTCGTCCAGCTCGTCGCACAGATCGGCGGCCCGCTCCAGAAGCGTCACCGCCTCCACGGCCCGCCCCGCCTCCAGCAGCGCGACCCCGTACAGCGCCACCGCCCGGCCGTCGTCCGGCACGTCCGCGGCCCGCGCCGGCACCGCCAGCCCGGGCCTGCCCAGCTCACGCAGCAGCCCGCCCAGCGTGGCCAGCGCCGCCCCCAGGTCCGCCCGGTACCGATCCGGGTCGTAGGCGGCCAGGCACTGGAACACCCGCACGGCCAGCTCCGCCCCGTCCGCCGCCGTCTCGCGGTCCCCGACGACCTCCGCCACGGCCGCGTAGGTCTCCAGGCAACGCCCCAGCAGCTCGTACGCCTCCGCGCCGGCACTCACCGGGACGTCGCGCTCCAGCGCGGCGGCGTGGTCCATCAGCGGCGGCAGCAGCTCGGCCATCGCCTCGGCCAGCCGCGCCCGCTCCCCGGCGCCGCCGCGTGAGGCCGTCCCGAAGGCCACCATGAGGTAACCGGCCAGCTCGTCGAGCACCTCCTGGCCGCCCGCCGGTCCATCCAGCGCCCGCCCGTAGAACGCCGCCGCCTCGGCCGGCTCCCCCTGAGCCACGTACAGCCCGCCCAGCCGCAGCAACGCCAGCCGGTGCGTGGCCGCGACCTCGGGGGCCACCGGGACCTGCTCGTCGAACAGCCCCGACAGCAGCGTCGTCCCCCGCACCAGCTCGACCGCGGCCCGCTCCCCGTCGCCCAGCAGGCTCCGGCACAACCCGCTGAGCTGCAGGCACGTCCCGGCGAGCACCTCCCGGCCCACGGCGGGCAGCACGGCCAGCGCCTCACCGGCCGCCTCCAGCGCCCCTTCCGGGTTCCCCCGGGCCAGCCGGATCCCGCCGCGCAGCCGCAACGCCCCGGCCAGCGCCGCCGCCCCCGCCCCGGCCGGCTCCCCCCACTGCGGGAC
>NZ_LAVL01000100.1 GCF_001083785.1 Nonomuraea sp. SBT364 | reverse complement strand
CGCCAGCCCGGGCCTGCCCAGCCTGCAGGTGCTGATGGCGGTGTGCCCGGATCTGCGGGAGCCCTTCCCGCTCGGCGCCGTGGTCGACGGGCTGCGGCACTTCCACGATCGGCTGGGCGGGCTCAGCGCGGGCCCGCTGGGCGGCGCGCCGCCGCCCGCGCCGCCCAGCACGCGGCCCCCCGCCAAGGGCAAGGAGCCGCTGCTGTCGGTGTCGGTCAAGGTGTCGCTGAACGTGCCGGCCCTCAGCGGCAAGGGCGACGGCCTGCTCGACGCCGACGTCGGCCTGGGGCTCGGTTCCAGCCTGCTGGGCGTCGTGCTCGTCCCCGGCTCCGTGCTCCTGGGACGGCACCTCGTGGTCCGCAGGACCCGCCGGGACAGGTCGCCGGGATCGTCATGACGGGCCGTCGGTGAGCCGCCGACCCCTGCCAAATCCGTCGATTGCCCGGCGCGAGGGAGGATCCCCTACTATCTTGCCTCGATAGAGGGCACCCCCGGCCTGATTTACGTCCTGACCGGATCCCGCCCTGCGGTTCGGGCAAAAGGAGAAGCGTGGCGGTTGCGTCCCCCGCCGGACGGCGGCGCGGCTCGCTCGGTTCCCGCACGGCGGTGCTCGCCGTCGTGGCGGCCCTGCTGATCGTCCCCGGCACGGCCGGGCACGCCGATCCGAAACCCACGGTCAAGAGCCTGGAGAAGGAGCTGGCCGGCCTGCGCAAGGATTCGGACCGGCTCATCGAGGACTACTACCACGGCCGCCGTGAACTGCAGCAGGTGGAGAAGGCCGAGAAGGCCGCGCGCGAGAAGCTGGAGGCCGCCCAGGAGGTCTACGACCGGGAGGCCACCTTCCTCAGGACACTGGCCGTCGCCGAGTTCATGAGCGGCCGGCGCAACCAGCTCACGCTGGTCGCCGAGGAGGAGGACCCGGCCGACCTGCTGAACCGGCTGGCCCTGCGTGACCACATGGTCGCCCAGCAGCAGGCCAGGCTGAGCGGCTACGCCGAGGTCCGCGACCGTCACCTGCATGCCCAGGAGGAGGCCGCCGCCCGCGCCGAGGAGCTCTCCACCAGCGTCGACGACCTCGCCGGGCGGCGCGAGAAGGCCGAGAAGCAGATCGAGCGGATCAGGGACAAGATCGACCAGCTCCACAAGGCCCCCGGCCGCAGCACCGACGGCACCTGGCTGCCGCAGCTGCCCGGCGGCGCGGACAACATCACCCCCCGGATGCGGCTGGTCAAGACGCTCATCGACAAGCGCTTCGACGTCCCGTACGGGATCGGCTGCTACCGGGCGATCCAGGACGGCGGCGAGCACCCGCTGGGCCGGGCCTGCGACTTCATGCTCAGCCGGGGCGGCGCCATGCCCACGGGCGCCGAGATCCAGCGCGGCCACGACATCTCCGCCTGGGCCATCAAGAACGCCAAGCGGCTCGGCATCATGTACATCATCTACCGCCAGCGCATCTGGCACGTCCGGACCGGGGCGTGGCGCTACATGTCCGACCGCGGCGGCGCCACCGCCAACCACTACGACCACCCGCACATCTCGGTCTACTGACGTTCACAGCCGCCCTACCAGGCGAATCTTCGACTACTCAGAGGTTCGTTCCGGGTCTGTTCCGGCCCCTTGGTCCGCCAGGCCGAGAGCGGCGTCGATCACCTACCGTGGTCCGGGGGGCGCTACCGGCCATGAGGTGCGTGTACGTCCGGAGCGCAAACCTGGGAATCCGAATCTCCGGGGTACTCGGCCAGGGCCTCAACGGATTCGCCAGCGTCGAGCAGCACGCTGGCGTAGTAGTGTCGAAGCGATCGACGGGGTGGCTGGGCGCCGGCCGACGCCCAGCCACCCCGTACTTGTTCGACGTCACTTTGACGACCTCACGGGCGACGACGAAACGACGATCGTCCGCCGCGTCGTCAACAAGTTCGGGGAACTGGACGAGCCGGGCGCGCTTCCCGCCCGGCCGGTCGTGCTCGCTGAGAACCCCGCGAGTCGCTGGTGAGGCTGCTCGCAACCCCAGTTGGCTTCACGCGAGCTGGCGACCCGGGTGATCGACCACGCGCTCATCAATGGCAAGGGCATCACCGCGGCCGTCGCCTACACGGACGGTTGACGGTGACCGCACCGGCGAAGCTGGACGCCAGCCCCGAGGCATCGCCGAGTACCCGCTGGGGGCGCCGCACCTCCTAGACCGGGCCGGCAATCAGCGGTTGGCGGTCCAGAACGGCGGCGCCTACGGCGACCTGCGCGAGGGTGCTGATCAAGGTCCTGGCCGAGGAGGGCTGGGGCCGTGGCATGGCCGACGAGGCGATACACGTGGCGATGACCAGCAATATCTCGATGTTCGACGCGGTGCTCGCCACCCGCGCGGGATCCCAATCGAGAACGACCCGCTCCGAGCCGCCGCGACCCTTGCAATAGCGGTTTCAGGCACCCCGGATCGTCGACTGTCGCCGCCTCGACGACCTCCAGCCGAAGGCGGAGACCGTCATTGACGCCTTCCCGGTCGCGTCGCAGGAACACGCCTACTCCTGCTCCCACAACCAGGCGCCTATCCGTGCCGCCGGCGGATCCCCGTGCCGAACATGTCCGCGTGCTTGATGGACATGGCCGGCTGCGGCTCCGCCGGCGACGAGCTGATGAGGTAGTGCTCAACCGGGGCGCTGACCGAACCGTCCGGCCTGGTGTCGCGCCCTCGCACGTGTACTCGGAGCCGGTAGAAGCCCTTCCCGTGCCAGGCAAGGTTCGGCAGGTTGGGGAGGTCCCCATCTAGCCCGCAAACGATGAGTGATCCGCTCGTTGATTCGATGGAGACCTCGACGATCTCCTCCCAGCTGTCCAGATTGGGAGGTGGAAGCTCCTCGGTCAGCTGTACCGTGACCTCGACAGGACCGATGGAGATGCCTGTGAGAATCGTTGCGCCATCCGGCTTGTCCGCCACCGTGATCAAGCCGTTGTCGAAACGATCCGGGAAGTCCGGACCCAACTCGTTCGCGTCGCGGATCTGTAGCTGGTGGTAGGACAGCCAGACGTTCGCCTGATACGACGAAGGCGTAGTACCAGTCATGAGGGGAGTTCCTTCTGTGTCTGGGAAATTCATGTCAGCCTTGACGAAGAATTCGTCGCCGTCGAGAGAGCGTTGGGCGTTGGCGAAGGCACCGTACTGGCCACCGGCCTTGCTGTTCTACGTTTCGCTCACCCATTCTGCGGAGAAGTCGGGGTGTGTCCTCGGCGAGGATGACTGCGCGGGCGGGCTGAGGCTGTGGCACTGGGTGATGCGCCGCCGACTCCGCCACCTCGCGCGGATCCCGTGGGTGGACGAGGACTGCGACGAGCGGCGCGGGCGGAGCTGCTGACGCACGACGTGCGCGACAGGAGGGCCGTGGCCACGCTCGCGTCCGGCGCGAAGACCTGGCGTAACGACCTGGTGCGTAATTGTTTCGCGCGAGCCGCCCCGCGATCTACCCTCGTGGCATGATGTCACACGATGCGTCTGAAGGCTCCCGGATCGCTCCGGATGGCGGCGGACTGGTGATCCGGCAAGAGACCGCTGATGATCACCGAGCTGTGCGCGAGGTTCATACGCGCGCCTTCGGCGAGAGCGAGCGGGTTCCCGGGCTCGTGGAGGCACTTCGCGTTGCGGAGGCTGCGTTGGCGTCGATGTCCTTCGTCGCTACCGTTGATGACCGGGTTGTGGGGCATGTCCTGTTGAGCGCGACGCGGGTGGACGCTCCGCGCCGGATCGTGGACGTCCTGTGCCTGTCACCGCTGGGCGTGGTCCCGGAGTTTCAGTGCCAGGGGATCGGTACTCAGCTCATCGCGTACGCCCTCGAGGCGGCCGACAGCCAGGGTGTGCCGTTGGTATTCCTGGAGGGGTCGCCACGTTACTACGGCACGCGTGGCTTCGAGGGTGCCAGCGGGGCGGGCTTCCGTTCACCGTCGCTGCGTATCCCTGAAGCCGCGTTCCAGGTCGCCCGGTTGTCCGCTCACGAGCCGTGGATGACGGGCACCTTCGTCTACTCAGAGGCCTTTTGGGCCTTTGACTGCGTCGGACTGCGCGCCCCCGAGGAATGAGGGGCTACCAGACTCGACCTGATCCCAGGAGTATCACAGTGCCGATGACCAGCTCGTCGTCGGTTGCGTGCGATCAGCGAGGCGTCGGGCCGGAATGTGAACAGGGCCGTGGGGTTCATTGGATGTGGCCCGTTCAGCCCTGTCTCATTCTGCCTTCAGGGGCCTGTCCTGTGCACATCTCGGCACCTTGATCGAGGAGTTGGCCGGGCCTTGGTCAGCTCAACGCGAAGGCCGACTGCACGAGAGACGCCAGGTGAACGCCTGCGGGCCGCAGGTGCCGGCCGCCGGCACCTGGTCTGCCGGCGCGGTTCTCGCGCTCCCTGGAATCGGAGATCAAGGTGAACCTCGCCGTCTTGAGCGCGAGCGCCAAGAAATCTCCCTCTGGCCCCTCTCCGGAGCTCGCCGCGAAAGCCGGAGTCCTCGGCGAATACCTGGAAAGGGTGGGTCGGGACCCCGGCGAAACCGAAGCGCTACGTGAAGGGCAAAGCGCCTTTACGGTACGGCGTGATGCGGGACTACGCCGCCGAGCCGGCCGTCTTCGGCGGCATGGCAGTCCTGACTACTACGCCCTCGCATTCTTGCGCTCGCTCTCGCCGGCGACGCCGTGCCCGAGTAGTGCCGAACCGTCCAGCGCGCCTGCGAGGGGCGGTTTGAACGCGTTCAACGCGGCGCGCTAGGCTCGCCTCACATACGTGGGGGAAACCTGATGAAGATTGTGATACCCGGCGGAACCGGGCAGGTGGGCACGATCCTCAGACGCGCGCTGACCGCCGGCGGCCACGACGTCGTGGTCCTGACCAGGCGGCCCGCGCGCGACGGCGAGGTCCGCTGGGACGGCGAGACCCCGGGGCCGTGGGTGGCGCAGATCGACGGCAGCGACCTCGTGGTCAACCTGGCCGGGCGGAGCGTCGACTGCCGCTACACCCCGGCCAACCTGCGGGCCATGATGGAGTCGCGGGTGCGCTCCACCCGCGTGGTGGGCGAGGCGATCGCGGCCGCCGCCCGGCCTCCCCGGGTGTGGCTGCAGATGAGCACCGCCACCGTCTACGCCCACCGCTTCGACGCGGCCAACGACGAGGCGACCGGCGTGCTCGGCGGCGCCGAGCCCGGCGTCCCGGGTTACTGGGCCTACAGCGTCGAGATCGCCAAGGCGTGGGAACGGGAGCAGGAGCGCGCCGCGACCCCGCGCACCCGCAAGGTCGGTCTGCGCACCGCCATGGTGATGAGCCCGGACCGCGGCGGCGTCTTCGACGTGCTGCTGCGGCTGGCGCGGTTCGGCCTCGGCGGCCCGATCGCGGGCGGCGCCCAGTACGTGTCCTGGATCCACGAGCGCGACTTCGTCCGCGCCGTCGAGTTCCTGGCCGCCCGCGACGACCTGGCCGGGCCGGTGAACCTCGCCGCCCCCGATCCGCTGCCGCAGCGTGCGTTCATGCGGGTGCTGCGGCAGGCGCGGGGCATCCCGGTGGGCCTGCCCGCGACGAGGTGGATGGCCGAGCTGGGCGCGTTCGCACTGCGCTCGGACACCGAACTGCTGCTGAAGAGCCGCCGGGTCGTCCCCGGCCGGCTGCTCGACGCCGGCTTCGCCTTCGGCTTCGGGCAGTGGCCGCAGGCCGCCCACGACCTCGTGCGCCGCGCACGGACAGGTGACGGCTCCTAGTCCTTGGCCAGCGCCGCCAGCAGGCGGTCCTCCGTCACCTCGGGGCCGGACAGCCGCTCGGTGATCGCGCCGTCGCGCAGCACCACGACGCTGTCGCAGTTCTCCACCAGCTCGGCCACGTCGGAGGAGATCAGCAGGATCGCGAGCCCGTCCACGGCCAGTTCGTCCAGCAGGGACTGCATCTCCAGCTTGGTCGCCACGTCGACGCCCCGGGTCGGCTCGTCCAGCAGCAGCACCTTGGGATGCATGGCCAGCCACCGGGCCAGCAGCACCTTCTGCTGGTTGCCGCCCGACAGCTCGCCCGCCGGCTGGTGCGGGGAGACCGCCTTGATGCCGAGCCGCTTCATGAACGTGGCCACGATGCCGTCGATCCTGGCGTCGGACACGATCCCGACCCTGGACAGGCGGGGGAGCGCGGCCAGCGCGATGTTGTCGCGCACCGACAGGGTGGGGACGATGCCCTCGGTCTTGCGGTTCTCCGGCACCAGGCCGATGCCGGCGCGCACCGCGTTCCTGATCGACCACTTGCGGAGCGCCGTGCCCGACACCGTCAGCTGGCCCGCGTCGACCCGCAGGGCGCCCGCGATGGCCCGGGCGGTCTCGCTGCGCCCGGCGCCGAGCAGCCCGCCGAGGCCGACGACCTCCCCCGCGCGCATCGCCAGCGACACCCCGTCGAGCACGTGGTGGCGGGTCAGCCCCTCGGCCTCCAGCACCGGCAGGTCCGCCGGCACGTCCGGTTCGCCCGTCACCGCCGGCGCGGGCTGCGGGTGGAAGGGCCTGCCGAGCATGAGCGAGACCAGCCGCCGCCGGTCCAGCCCGGCCAGCGGCCCGGTGTGCACGACCCGGCCGTCGCGCAGCACGGTCACCCGGTCGCAGATCTCGTAGAGCTCCTCCAGCCGGTGGGTGACGTAGACGACCGAGCGGCCCTCCTCGCGCAGCCTGGCCACGGCGCCGAACAGCGTCCGCAGCTCCGCGTGCTCCAGCGCGGCCGCGGGCTCGTCCATGATGACCAGGCGGGCGTCGGCGGAGGCGGCCCTGGCCAGCGCGACGAGCTGGCGCGCCCCCTCGCCCAGCGCGGCGAGCGGCCGGCGGACGTCGGTGCGCAGGCCGTACGCGCTCAGGACGCGCTCGGCGCGGTCGTGCAGGGCGGTGAAGTCGATCAGCCCGAGCCGGCCCCGTGGTTCCCTGCCGAGCAGCAGGTTGCGGGCGACGCTCATCGTCGGGACCAGGTTGGTCTCCTGGTGGACGGTGGCGATGCCGGCGCTCCTGGCCTCGGCCGGACCGGCGAAGCGGACCGGCTCGCCCAGGTAGCGCAGCTCGCCCGCGTCCGGCTGGTGGACGCCCGACAGCACCTTGACCAGCGTGGACTTGCCGGCGCCGTTGCCGCCGATCAGCGCGTGCACCTCGCCGGGGCGCACGGAGAGCGTGACGTGGTCGAGAGCGACGACGCCCTGGAACGCCTTGAGAACTCCTGCCACCTGTAGCACGGTTGCCTCCGCCTCGATCGTGGTCGCGACAGGAAACAATCCAGTAACGAGAACGTCACGTTCGATCAGATGTGGGCGACGTGCAGCCGGACGCCGCGGCCGGCCAGCTCGTCGAGCACCTCGCCGGGTGCCCGCTCGTCGGTGACCAGGTGGTCGATCCGGTCGGCCGGGACCGTCTGCACCATCGTGTCGACGCCGATCTTGGTGTGGTCGGCGAGCACCACGACCTCCTCGGCCGCCGCCGCCAGCGCCCGGTCGACGCCCGCGACCTGCATGTTCGGCGTCGACAGGCCGCGCTCGGCGGACAGCCCGTTGCCCGAGATGAACGCCCGGCGCACCCGCAGCCCGGCCAGCGACCCCTCGGCGGCGCTGCCCACCAGCGCCAGGATCGAGCCGCGCAGCGTGCCCCCGGTCAGCATCACCTCGACCCGCGGGGAGGTCGCCAGGGCCTGGGCCACCAGCAGCGAGCTGGTCACCACGGCCAGCTCGGAGTGACGGGTGAGCCTGCGGGCGAACTCCTGCGTGGTCGTGCCGGGGCCGACGACGATCGCGTCGCCGTCCTCGACCAGCGCCGCGGCCAGGTCGGCGATGGCGGCCTTCTCGGCCGACTCCAGCGTCACCTTGTGCGCGTAGCCGGCCTCGCGGGTCAGGTCGCCGGGCAGCGTGGCGCCGCCGTGGTGGCGGTTGAGCAGGCCTTCGGACTCCAGCGCGCGCAGGTCGCGGCGGACGGTCACCTCCGAGGAACGCACCGCCTGGGCCAGTTCGCGCAGCGACACGGCGCCGTTGGCGCGCACCAGCTCGAGGATGCGCTGGCGGCGCTCCGCGGCGAACACCGGCCGTCGGCCGTCGCTCTGCGTGTCGCTCACGTCCCGATCATAGTCGAACGGCGGGACGCGCCTCGCCCTGATCGCTTGAGAACGAGTTTGATCGGAATTCTTGACCGGCTCGGTCCGCGGATGCTTATTTGGGAGCCATGCGGCGTTAGTTTCTGTCCGAATCTGATCGCCGACCGATGACGTGACTCGTCCGATCCTTCATCTCCCCCCGTGAAAGGACCCCGTGTGCGAACGTCACTCGCTGTACTGATGGCCGTCCTGGTGGCCGTGCTCGGGCTCGCGCCGCCCGCCGTGGCCGAGCCGCCCGGGCCCGCCGCCGAACGGTACGGGCTGCGCGGCGACTACCACCTGTCCACCGGCCCGGGCCGGCTCGACTTCGGCGAGCTCAAGGCCACGGTCGTGGACCCGAGCCTGGAGTTCGCCGACCTGAACCCGGTGTTCGAGCTGCTGACCGGCAGGGAGGACGACGTCGCCGTCCGGTGGACCGGGCGGATCACCCCCGAGCACTCCGAGACGTACACGTTCTCCATGATCGGCGACAACGGCTTCCGCCTCTGGGTGGACGGCAAGCCGATCATCGACCACTGGGTGGACGACTGGGACGTCGAGCAGGCCGGCACCCCGATCGCCCTGGAGGCCGGCCGCGCCTACGACGTCAAGGTCGAGTACTTCGAGCACTTCGGCGGCGCCCATCTGCGGCTGCGCTGGCAGAGCGCGAGCCAGGCCAGGGAGATCGTGCCCGCGACGGCGTTCACGCTGCCCGAGGGCTTCGACCCGCCGGGCCCGGCGTCCGCGAGCGTGAACGAGGCGGGCGACGTCGCCACGCTGACCTTCGGCCGGGCGCTCGGCCCGCTGCCCGCGGACGCCGCCGACCACCTGATCCTCACGGTGGCGGGCACCAAGTGGCCGATAACCTCCGCGACCCTGAAAAATCAGGATCAGGTGGAGCTAGCTCTGAAATATCCGGTCCCCGCGAAGGCCGGCTCCACCCTGCGGGCCTCGTACGACGGCCGGGGCGGCCTCACCCATGCCGACGGCGCCCCTGTCGAGGCCTTCCCCTACGCCTTCGTCGTCAACGGCTCCCGCCACATCCTGTCCACCCGCTGGGCCGGCGACGTGGACCCGGACGACCCGCTGCCCGAGTACCCCCGCCCCCAGCTGGTCAGGGACGAGTGGCGCAGCCTCAACGGCACCTGGCAGTTCGCCCCCGCCGAGGAGGGCGAGGCCGCGCCGATCGGCCGCGACCTGCCCGAGCGCATCGTGGTGCCGTACCCGGTGGAGTCGCAGCTGTCCGGGATCGGCCGGCACGAGGACCGCATGTGGTACCGGCGCACGTTCGAGGTGCCCCGCTCCTGGCGCGGCGGCCGCGTCCTGCTGCACCTGGACGCCGTCGACTGGGAGTCCACCGTGTACGTCAACGGCGAGCGGGCCGGCACGCACAAGGGCGGCTACGACCGGTTCACCGTCGACGTGACCGACGCGCTCAAGCGCCGAGGCCCGCAGGAACTCGTCGTCGGCGTCTCCGACCCCAGCGACCGGGGCGCCCAGGCCATCGGCAAGCAGCGCCTCGACCCGGGCGGCATCTGGTACACCACCGTCTCCGGCATCTGGCAGCCGGTCTGGCTGGAACCGGTGCCGGACGACGCCATCGAGCGCGTCGACACCGTCCCCGACGTGGCCGGCGAGGCGCTGCGCGTCACCGTCCGGGGCTCCTCCGGCACCGCGGTCGTCACCGCCCGCGACGGCGGCCGCGTCGTCGGCCGCGTGACGGGCAAGGTCGGCGCCGAGCTGAGACTGCCCGTCCCCGACCCGAAGCTGTGGTCGCCGGACGACCCGTTCCTGTACGACCTGACGGTCCGGGTGCGGCGGGACGAGGTGAAGTCCTACTTCGGGATGCGCACGGTGGCCGTGCAGGACAACCGGATGACGCTCAACGGCGAGCCGGTGTTCCAGATCGGCCCGCTCGACCAGGGCTTCTGGCCCGACGGCATCTACACCGCGCCCACCGACGAGGCCCTGCGGCACGACCTGGAGGAGACCAGGAGGCTCGGCTTCAACGCGGTCCGCAAGCACGTCAAGGTCGAGTCCGACCGCTGGTACCACCACGCCGACCGGCTCGGCCTGCTCGTCTGGCAGGACATGCCCTCGGCGTTCCGGACCACCGGCCGGCCGCAGTTCGAGGCGGAGCTGAAGGAGATGGTCGACCAGCACCGCAGCAGCCCGTCGATCATCATGTGGGTGCCGTTCAACGAGGGCTGGGGGCAGTACGACCAGGCCCGCGTAGCCGACCTGGTCAAGAGCTGGGACCCGTCGCGCCTGGTGAACAACATGAGCGGGATCAACTGCTGCGGAGCCGTCGACGGTGGCAACGGCGACGTCAAGGACTTCCACATCTACCCGGGCCCCGGCAACCCAGGCAAGCCGTCCGGCGCCCGCGCCAACGTGATCGGCGAGTACGGCGGCCTCGCCCTGCCGCTCATCGGCCACACCTGGACGGGCGGCGGCTGGGGCTACGCCGTCGAGCCCGATCCGAAGGGCCTGACCGACCGCTACGTCGGCATGGTCCAGGAGCTGCGCCGCCTGCACGCCTGCGAGAACCTCAGCGCCGCCATCTACACGCAGACCACCGACGTCGAGACCGAGATCAACGGCCTCATGACCTACGACCGGGCCGTGACCAAGCCCGACGTCCAGCGCGTCCACGACGCGAACAAGGCGCTCACCGGCGAGATCAGCCCCGCCTGCGCCTGATAGGAAGGAATCCGCATGAAACCCCCCATCCGGGCGGCGGCGCTGGCGCTGGCCGTCCTCCTCACCGCGTCTGCCTGCGCCAAGCAGGAAGAGCCGCAGAGCGCGCCCGCCCCCAGCGGCACGGCCGGGCAGCAGGTCGTGCGGACGCCCAGCGGCTCCGCCGGGCCCACCTGCACGCTGGAGAAGTTCGGCGGCGAGAAGTTCGACCTCACGACCGCCACCGTCGGCTTCTCCCAGTCGGAGAAGGAGGCCAACCCGTTCCGCATCGCCGAGACCAAGTCGATCAAGGATGAGGCGGCCAAGCTCGGCATCGCCGACCTCAAGGTCACCAACGCCCAGTCGCAGTTCTCCAAGCAGATCACCGACGTGCAGCAGCTCATCGCGCAGGGCGTGCGGCTCCTGGTGATCGCCCCGCTCAACTCCGACGGCTGGGAGCCGGTGCTCCAGCAGGCGGCCGCCAAGAAGATCCCCATCATCACCGTCGACCGGCAGATCAACGCCGAGCCGTGCGCCGACTACCTGACGTTCATCGGCTCGGACTTCTACGAGCAGGGCAGGCGGGCCGCCGACCGGATGATCGAGGCGCTGTCCGGCCAGGGCAAGGTCGCCATCCTGCTCGGCGCGCCCGGCAACAACGTCACCACCGAGCGCACCAACGGCTTCAAGGACCGGGTCAAGGAGAAGGCCCCCGGCATCACGATCTCCTTCGAGCAGACCGGCGAGTTCGCCCGCGAGAAGGGGCAGCAGGTCACCGAGCAGCTCATCCAGTCCAACCCGGACATCAACGGCATCTACGCGGAGAACGACGAGATGGCGCTGGGCGCCGTCACCGCGCTCAAGGGCGCCGGCAAGGAGCCGGGCGACATCAAGATCGTGTCGGTGGACGGCACCCGCAGCGCCGTCCAGGCCATCGCCGACGGCTGGCTGCACGCGGTCATCGAGTCGAACCCCCGCTTCGGGCCGCTCGCCTTCGAGACCGCGCGCAAGTTCCTCGACGGGGAGCCCATCCCCGGCAAGGTGATCATCTCCGACCGCGACTACGACTCGGGCAACGCCGAGGACGCCCTCGGTGAGGCGTACTGACTTGGAAGCGGTACTCGAGGCCAAGGGGATCAGCAAACGCTTCCCCGGTGTGCTCGCCCTCGACGGCGTGTCCCTCGCCCTGCACCCGGGCGAGGTGCACGCCCTCGTCGGGGAGAACGGCGCCGGCAAGTCGACGCTGATCAAGGTGTTCACCGGCGTCCACCGGCCGGACGGCGGCGAACTGCGCTACCGGGGGCGGCCCGCCGCGTTCGGCACCCCCATGGCCGCCCAGCACGCCGGCATCTCCACCATCTACCAGGAGGTCAACCTCGTCCCGATGATGAGCGTGGCCCGCAACCTGCTGCTCGGCCGCGAGCCGCGCGGCCGGCTCGGCGTCATCGACGCGGCCGCGATGTACGAGGAGGCCGCGCGCGTCCTGGCCGGGTACGGCGTCGACACCGACGTGCGGCGGCCGCTGCGCGACCTCGGCGTCGGCGCCCAGCAGATGGTCGCCCTGGCCAGGGCCGTCTCGGTGGACGCCCGCGTGGTCATCATGGACGAGCCCACCTCGTCCCTGGAGCCGCGCGAGGTCGAGACGTTGTTCGGGGTGATCGGCCGGCTGCGCGAGTCCGGCATCGCCGTCATGTACGTCAGCCACCGGCTGGACGAGCTGTACCGGGTGTGCGACCGGGTGAGCGTGCTGCGCGACGGCCGCCTGGCCCACACCGGCGACCTGGCGGGCCTGGACCGGCTCAAGCTCATCTCCCTCATGCTCGGCCGCGACCTGGGCGAGGTCCGTACCCGGGGGGTGACCGGGTTCGACCGGCGGCGATCGGCCGCCTCCACCGCCGGGAGCGCCCCGGCGGTGGAGGCGCGCGGGCTCACCCGGCGGCACGTGCTCGACGGCGTCGACGTCTCGGTCGGGCCCGGCGAGGTCGTCGGGCTCGGCGGCCTGCTGGGCGCCGGCCGTACCGAGACCGCCAAGGCCATCGTCGGCGCGATGCCGCTGGACGGCGGGCAGGTGCTCGTCGCCGGGACGCCGCTGCGCGGCGGCTCCACCACGGCGGCCATCAGGGCGGGCGTCAGCCTGCTGCCCGAGGACCGCAAGGCCGAGGGCATCATCCCGACCCTGTCGGTGCGCGAGAACATCGCGCTGGCCGCCCTGCCGTCCCTGGCCAGGGGCGGCGTGGTGTCCGACGCCAGGATCGACCGGGTGGTCGAGATCTTCATGCGGAGGCTGCGGATCAAGGCCGCCTCGCCGGACCAGCTCGTCTCCGAGCTGTCCGGCGGCAACCAGCAGAAGGTGCTGCTCGCCCGCTGGCTCGCCGTGCGCCCCAAGGTGCTGCTGCTGGACGAGCCGACGCGCGGCATCGACGTCGGCGCCAAGGCGGAGGTGCAGGCGCTGATCGACGAGCTGGCTCAGGAGGGCCTGGGCGTGCTGCTGATCTCCTCCGACCTGGAGGAGCTGGTCGAGGGCGCCGACCGCATCCTGGTGCTGCGCGAGGGAGCGGTCGTGGGGGAGCTGTCCGGCGACGAGGTCACCGAGGAGAGGATCATGGCGACGATCGCGGATCAGGCCGATGGCTGAGCTGACCGGCGGCCGCGCCGCCGTGCTCAAGCCGCGGCTGTACACCTGGGCGCAGGACTACGGCGTGTACGCCGCGGTGCTGGCGCTGCTGCTGTTCAACGTGCTGTTCACGCCGCACTTCCTGGACGTGTCGAACTTCCGCACCCAGCTCGTCCAGGTCACGCCGATCGTCATCGTCTCGCTCGGCATGGCGCTGGTGATCGGCACGCAGGGCATCGACCTGTCGGTCGGGTCCGTCATGGCGCTGGCCGCCTCGCTGGCCGTCCTCTACCTGGGCTACGGGTGGCTGCCCGCGCTGGCGGTCGCCCTGGTCGGCGGCGCGGCGGCCGGGGCGGCGGGCGGCGCGCTGGTCGCCTACGTCGGCGTCCAGCCGATCGTGGCCACGCTCGCGCTGCTCGTCGGCGTGCGCGGCCTGGCGAACGTGCTCGTGCCGCAGCTCGTCGAGTTCCGCAACCCCGGCCTGATCGCGCTGGGCAGCAGCTCGGTGGCGGGCGTCCCGGTGATCGTGCTCATCGCGGCGGCGCTGACGCTGGTCATGGTGTTCGTGGTCCGGCGCACCACGTTCGGCCGTCAGGTGGTGGCGATCGGCGGCAACCGCACGGCCAGCGAGCTGTCCGGGTTGCCGGTCAAGCGGGTGCTGCTCCTGGTGTACGTCATCTCCGGCCTGCTCGCGGCGCTGGCCGGGGTGCTGGCCACCGCCAGGCTGCAGGCCAGCGACCCGACCTCGCTCGGCCTGTTCATCGAGCTGTCGGCGATCACCGCCGTGGTGGTCGGCGGCACCCCGCTGACCGGCGGGCGCATCCGGGTGGTCAGCACCGTCATGGGCGCGCTGCTCATGCAGCTGCTCGCCGCCACCCTGATCAAGCACAACCTGCCGCAGTCGTGGACCCAGATGGTCCAGGCGGTCATCATCCTGGCCGCCGTCTACGCCACCAGGGAGCGCCGATGACCTCACGCGAACAGGTGAGCCGCGTCCTGCAGCAGCACGGCGCGCTCATGGTGCTGGCCCTGCTCGTGGTCGTCGGCAGCGTGGCCTTCGACTCCTTCGCCACCGCCGGGAACGCGGCCAGCGTCGTGGTGTCGTCGTCGTTCCTGGCGATCATCGCGATCGGCATGACGTTCGTGATCATCAGTGGCGGCATCGACCTGTCCGTGGGGTCGCTGTTCGTCCTGGGCGGCGTGCTGGCGGCGTACGGGTCACGGTACGGGCCGGTGGTGGCGCTGCTGCTGCCGCTGGCCGTGTGCGCCGTGGTCGGGCTGCTGCAGGGACTGGTCATCGCCAGGACCGGGATGGCGCCGTTCATCGTCACCCTGGCCGGGCTGCTCGGCGTGCGCGGCCTCATGCTCGCCCTGTCGGACGAGGGCGCCACCACCTACCTGGTCGAGGACCCCGCCTTCGCCGCGCTGGGCCAGGGCGGCGTCCTCGGGCTGACGTACCCGGTGTACGTCACGATCGCGCTGGCACTGGGCGCGATGGTGCTGCTGCAGCGGACCGGGTTCGGCCAGAACGTCTACGCCATCGGCGGCAACGAGCAGGCGGCGGCGCTCATGGGCGTGCCGGTCGCCCGTACCAAGGTGCGCGTCTACGTGATGTCGGCGCTGCTCGCCGGGCTGGCCGGGGCGCTGAACGCGGCCCGGCTCTCCTCCGGCGTCACCATCCTCGGCATCGGCCTGGAGCTCGACGTCATCGCCGCCGTCGTCATCGGCGGCACCCTGCTGACCGGGGGAGCGGGCGGCATCACCGGGACCGTGGCCGGGGTGCTGCTGCTCGGCGTCATCCAGAGCCTCATCAACCAGGTGGGGAACCTGACGTCGGCCTTCCAGCAGGTGGTCAGCGGGGCGTTCCTGGCGCTGGTGGTGGTGGCCCAGCGGCTGCTCAGCAAGGCCCAGCGGCTGTCGTGAATCACTCGCGCACCCGGCCGCGGGGACGCAGCCGGGTGCCGGGCAGGGCGGGGGCGGGCAGCGGCGGGCCGTCGAAGCCCTCGACGACCCCGAACCCGCTCCCCGTCGCCCACTCCTCGCGGAAGGCCACGATCTCGTCGTGGTCGCGGCCGACGAAGTTCCACCACATGACGATCTCCTCGGCGAACGGCTCCCCGCCGATCAGCAGCACCCGCCCGCGCCCGCTCAGCCGCAACCGGCCCGGCCCCGGCGGCAGGTAGCGCAGCGGCCCGGGCCGCAACGGCTCGACCTCGCCGTCGAGCAGCAGCAGGCCGTGCTCGAACGCCGGGTCGAGAGGCAGCTCGGCCGTCCCGTCGACCGTCACCTCGGCTCCCGCGAGCGGGCTGTGAACGGTGGCGGGGGAGACGACGCCGCCCAGCGATCCCATGAACACGGTCGCGGAGAAACCGTCGCCGCTCAGCACCGGCAGCGCGGCGTGGTGCTCGAAGGCGGGCGCCGTCCACCGCTCGCCGCCGGGCAGCGCCACCCAGAGCTGAACTCCGTGCAGCGGCTCGAGCGGCGACTCCTCCGAGTGCGAGATGCCCCGCCCGGCCGTCATCAGGTTGAGCTGACCGGGCCGGACCTCGCGCAGGCTGCCGAGGCTGTCACGGTGCAGCACCCGGCCCGCCAGCAGCCAGCTCACCGTCTGCAGGCCGGTGTGCGGGTGCGGCGGCACCCGCATCCGCGCCACCTCGGGACCGTAGGCGTCGGCGAAGCACCAGGCGCCGACGAGCCGCCGCCGCACGCCGGGCAGGGTCCGGCTGACGGCCATCGCGCGCGGCCCGCCGAGAGGCACCGCCCGTCCCTCCAGCAGCTCCGCGCCGGCAGCATCGTCGCCGGCACCCTTCGCGGCGGTGCAGTGGATCTCACGCGGGTCCGTCTCCAGGTTGCTCACCCTGAGACTGTACGGCGAGACTGTACGGCGATCAGCTCAGCGTCTCCCACCAGCCGTCGACCGCGGGGGCGGCGGCGGTGTCGACGGCCTCGCCGGGACGCGGCACCACGATGGGCACGTCGCGCGCCTTGGCCTCGCGCCACAGCCGCTCGACCGGCTCCGCCCACGGGTGCAGCGCCAGCGTGAACGTCGCCCAGTGCACCGGCAGCAGCAGCTTGCCGCCCAGGTCGAGGTGGGCGTTGACCGCCTCCTCCGGGTTCATGTGGATGTCGGGCCAGGCCGGGCTGTAGGCGCCGATCGGCATGAGCGTCAGGTCGAACGGCCCGTGCGCGGCCCCGATGCCCTGGTAGCCCTCGAAGTAGCCGGAGTCGCCCGCGTAGAAGACCCGCCTGTCCGCCCCGGCCACCACCCAGGAGCCCCACAGCGTGTCGTTGCGGCTGAACGTCCGGCCGGAGAAGTGGCGGGCGGCCGTGGCGACGAACCGCAGCCCGGCGACCTGGGCCTCCTCGTCCCAGTCGAGCTCGATGATCCGGTAGGCGGGCACGCCCCAGCGCTCCAGGTGGGCGCCGATGCCCAGCGGCACCAGGAACGGCGCCTTCTGCGTCCGGATCAGCCCGCGCACGGTCGTCAGGTCGAGGTGGTCGTAGTGGTCGTGGGAGATCACCACGGCGTCGACCTGCGGCAGGCCGCCGAGCGCGACGGGCGGCTCGTGGTGCCGCTTGGGCCCGACGAACTGCGACGGCGACGGCCGCCTGCTCCACACCGGGTCGAACAGCACCCGCCGCCCCTCGATCTCGACCAGCGTGGAGGCGTGGCCGTACCAGATCGCGCGCACGCCCCCGGAGGACGGCTCGCCGGCGGCGGGGACCCGCACCGGGATCGGACCGGGCGGGTGGCGCAGCTCCTTGTCCTTGGCCAGCTCGCCCAGCAGGCCCACCGGCGGCGCGGTCATCGGCCCGGACCCCTCGGGCATGGTGTTGACGAACGTGCCGCCCCTGAACTGCGGCGAGCGCCGGATCCTGGCCGCCCGCTCCGGCCCCGACGTCAGCGGGCGGACGCCCAGCTCAGCGGGCACGTCCCGGAGCGCCCATCCCGCGGCCGCGAGTGCCGCGCCCCCCACCAGGATGCGTCGTGCCGTCCGAAAACCTGCCATCGCTCACTCTCCCCTGAATTTCCGTTACACCAGCTCAACTGATCGCGGGGCCGCCGGTGTTCCCGGCCTCACACCGTTTTCGTCGCGCCGCCGTCGATGACGTAGTCGGCGCCGCTGACGCTCGCGGCGTGCGGCGAGGCCAGGTACGCCACCAGGGCGGCGACCTCGGCGGGCGTGACGAACCTGCCGGTCGTCATCCCCATCGTGGCCGGCAGCGCGGCCAGCAGCTCCTCGTGCGCCACGCCGAAGGCGCCCGCCAGCGCCGCGCCGTACCCGTCCGGGGCCTGCCACATGGAGGTCAGCACCGGACCGGGCGAGATCGTGTTGACCCGCACCCCCTGCGGCCCGAACTCCTCGGCCAGCGCCTTGCTCCACGCGGTCAGCGCGGCCTTGGCCGTGGTGTAGGTGACCGGACCGGCGTGCGGCATCCGGGCGCCGTTGGAGGAGACGTTCACCACGGCGCCGCGCCCGCGCAGCAGGCTGGGCAGGGCGGCCCGGGTGGCGCGGACGGCGCTGAGGAAGTTGAGGTCGTGGGTGAGCCGCCAGTGCTCCTCGGAGAAGCCGAGGAAGCCGCCGGTCTGTCCCTCGCCGCCGTCGCCGCCGCCCACGTTGTTGACCAGCAGGTCGATCTCGCCCAGCTCGGCCAGCGCCCGCTCGACCAGCTCGCCCGGGCCGTCCGGGGTGGACAGGTCGACGGAGACGCCGCTCGCGCCGGTCTCCTTGAGCTCGGGCGTGAGCGTCCTGGCTCCCGCCACGACCGTCATGCCCTCCTCGCGCAGCGCCTTCACGATCGCCAGCCCGATGCCCCGGCCGGCTCCGGTGACGACGGCGGTCTTCCCGGTGAGTCGCAGGTCCATGACGAACCCCTTCCGTTAGTTGCGACAACTTCGATGCGAAGACCATAGAACTTGCAACACCAATGATGCAAGTTAGGGGCGAAGCGGTACGCTCCTGTATCGTCTGGAGGGTGAGTCAGGGAACACGAGCACGCAGGTCGGACGCCGAGCGGACGGTCCGCGCGATCCTGGAGGCCGCCGAGCGCGTCCTCAGCCGGAACCCGGCCGCCAGCATGGAGCAGATCGCCGAGGCGGCCGGCGTCGCGCGCACCACCGTGCACCGGCGCTTCGCCTCCCGCGAGGCGCTGGTCGAGGCGATGACGGAGTGGGCCACCCGGCGTTTCGCCGAGGCCGTCGACGCGGCCAACCCGGACACCACCCCGCCCCTGGTCGCGCTCTACCAGGTCACCGCCAACGTGCTCCGGGTGAAGATCGACTGGGGCTTCGCCATGAGCCGCGCCCCCACGGCCGGGCCCGAGGTGGCCCGGGTGCACGCCGAGGTGCAGGACAGGTGCGCGGAGCTGTTCCGCAGGGCGCGGGCGGCCGGCGTGGTCCGCGACGACGTGGACCCCGAGTGGGCCAGGCGCGTCTACTACGCGCTGATCCACGAGGCCGCGCAGAGCCACGGCGACCCCGACGCCCTGGCCACCCGCCTGGTCGACACCCTGCTCAGAGGGGTCGGGGCCGAGCGGCTCAGGGACGCCGGCTGAGCGGGGATCAGTCGACCACCGTCACCCCCGTCTTCGACCACAGCGCCCGCGAGGCCGCCTCCGGGTCGTCCACGTCCGACGGCTCCACGTCGAACAGATGCGTGGTCGCCGCCGTCGGCTCGTAACGCGGCCAGCCCGGGTCGCCGGTGGCGGCGAACCGCGTCCAGGCCGTGCGGAACTGCTCCGACATCGGCTCCAGGTCCGGCGAGCCGCCCGTCATCATGCCCGCCATCTCACCCCGGGTCGCGCCGAACACCAGCGGCACGTCCAGCCCGTGGCAGGCGCCGAGCATCGGCGTCGGCGCCCACGTCAGCTCATAGACGTACGCCGGTCCGGGATGCGCGTCGGCGAGCAGCGTGCTCGGCATCCTGAACAGCCAGTCCGACATCACCCGCACGTACAGGTCCTCGTCGGAGGCCTCCGGCAGGGCCGACCGGTAGACGGCGTCCGCGCCGTCGGGGGCCAGCGCCTTCAGCACGCCCGCCAGGTTCGGCGGCTCACCCCGCATCGCATGAAAAGTCAGGAACTCGTCGCGGTTGTACCCGGCGATCAGCTCCACGTCCGCGCCCGCCCCGGCGGCCAGCGCGTTCCACGGCGTGTCGGGCAGCACCTCGCCGTCGACCACCGGCGCCACCGGCATGCCCACGTACGCCAGTTGCCCCCACCGCCCGCGCTCCCGCACGAGGTCCTCGCGCGCGAACGCCGCCGACGCCGCCACCAGCGCCTCCGGCGTGGTCTCGTACGGAGAACCGCCGCCCAGCCGGGCCATGACCGCCCCGGTCACCCGCGAGGCCAGCCCGGGGGACAGGAACGGGCCCGGCACGCTCTGCGCGATCGCCCGCCGGAACAGCCCGGCCGCCGACGGCATCACCAGGAGCGCGGCCACCGAACCGGCGCCCGCCGACTCGCCGAAGATCGTGACGTTGCCCGGATCTCCGCCGAACGCCGCGATGTTCTCCCGCACCCAGCGCAGCGCCTCCACCTGGTCCAGGAGCCCCCGGTTGGCCGGCGCGCCGTCGATCTGCCCGAACCCCTCCACACCGACCCGGTAGTTCAGCGTCACCACGACCACCCCGTGCCGGGCCAGCCGCGCGCCGTCGTACTCCGGCCAGTCGGCCGCCCCCATCCAGTACGCGCCCCCGTACAGCCACACCATGACCGGCAGCCCGGAGCCGCCCGCGTCGGGCGTCCACACGTTGACGGTGAGGACGTCCAGCCCGCCGGCCGGATCCCACGGCCGCTGGCCGGGCAGCATCGCCGGCTGCGGGGGCGGCGGCCCGAACCGGGTGGCCTCGAACGTGCCCTCCCACGGGTCCGCCGGCTCCGGCGCCGCGAACCTGAGCGCCCCGAACGGGCTCTTCGCGTACGGGATGCCCTTGAAGACGGCGACGCCGTCGTCCTCCAGTCCGCTGATCTTTCCTGTCGTGATCGTCGGCATGACGTGAGCCCCTCTCGTCGTCGCGTTGCGATCATCAGTCTTCTCCGGGGAGGGCCCGGTCTACCGTCCGGGGTGCGGCCACGGGTTGGGGCGGCAGCGGCCCAGCGACTTCGACTGCTGGACCATCACCGGGGCGAGCCGGCCGGGACCGGGACACGCGCGGTGCCGGTGCCCCAGGGCGTGGCCCACCTCGTGGCTGATCAGGTAGTGGCGGTAGGCGGCCAGGTCGCCGCCGTACTGGGGGACGCCCCGGGCCCAGCGGAGCGCGTTGATGACCGAGCGGGTGCCGTTCCAGCATGACAGGTGACCGCCGGTGCGCAACGGGCGGCAGCGGCGGTCGGTGAGCCGCGGGCTGGACAGCGCGACCCGCAGCCGCACCGGGCCGCGGGCGACGCGCCGGAACCGCGTCCAGCCGCGCCGGTCGTTCAGCGTGCGGTGCACCTGGGCCGCGAACGCGCGGCCGTCGAACGGCAGGCCGCGCTCCACCTCCACCAGATAACGCACCGCTTCGCCGGGACCGCTCCGCGCCGCCTCGCTCCCGCCGACCACCTCGTAGCGCCCGGACGCCGACCGCGGCACCGCGACGGCCTCGCCGGGCGCCGCCGGAGCCCGGCCCTCACGCCTGCCCGGCCGCTCGTCGTCCGCGCCCAGCGCGCCGGGTCTTTCGCCGTGGGCCGCCTGACCGGCGGGCGGGACCGCGGCACCGCACCCCGCCGTCAGCAGCACCAGGCCCACAACCAGGAACGGGCGCATCGCCGTCTCCCCCACTCGCGCACGGTGGGGGAACGACGATCATACGCCCGCGGGCCCGTACGGGGTGATGTCGATGGGCGGCTCCTCGCCCAGTGCCAGCGCGGCGGCGATCCGGCCGGTGAACGGCCCCGCCGTCAGCCCGTACGCGCTCAGGCCGGTCGCCACCACCACCCGGTCGGTGAGGCGGCCGATCAGCGGCGGCCCCGGCGCGTAGACCGGCCGCAGCCCCACCCGCGCCTCCGTCACCGTCGCCCCGAACAGGCCGGGCGCCACCCGCAGCCCCGCCTGGAGCACCTCGTCCAGGCCGCCCATCGTCACCCTCGGCGCGAACCCGACGTCCTCCACCGTCGCGCCCACCACCACCCGCGAGCCGGGGAACCCGACCAGGTACGGCCCGCTGCGCGGCAGCACGATCGGCCACCAGGCGGTGTCGACGCCGTCGAGCGCGGCGTGCAGGATCTGGCCGCGCCTCGGGAACACCGGCAACTCCACCCCGAGCGGCCGGCACACCTCCCCGGCCCACGCCCCGGCGGCCACGATCACCACGTCCGCCTCCAGCACCACCCCGACGTCACCGCCGCCGCCGGTGCCGCCGGCCGTGTTCCCCTGCGCCACCTCCAGGGTGCCTTCCAGGGGAGCGGCGGGCGCCTGCGGGCGGGGGGCACCCTGCCGCCAGGACCCGGCGGCCCCCGAGGCCGGGGTCCCCGGCCCGGCGGTCCCCGGTGCGGCGGCGTCCGGCGCGGTGTCCGGCGCGGTGTCCGGCGCGGCGTCCGGGGCGGTGGTTCCGGGGTGGCGGCCGAGGGGGCGGCCGCGTGAGTCGGCGTCGCGGGTCTCGCGGACGAGCACCTGGCCGGCGGGGGTGAGCATGGCCGTGCCGGGACGCACCTCGGCCCCCCGTGCGACGGCGGCGTGCAGGAGGGCGTCGCGGACGGCGCGGCCGTCGACCCGGGCGGCGCCCGCGACGTGCAGCGCCACCAGGTCCTCGGCGAGCGGCGGGAAGAGGGCCGACGGCGACGGCACGTCGGTGACCTCCCCCATCTCCGGCGCCCCCGCCCGGCGGCGCGCCAGCAGGGCGCGCACCGGCTCCAGGTCGGCGGGCTCCTCCGCCACCAGCAGCGCGCCGACGCGCGCGTAGCCGATGTCCTCGCCCAGCGCCTCCACCAGCGCCGGGTAGTGGCGGGCGCCCTCCCGCGTCAGCCGGTACCAGTCGTCGTCGTCCGGGTGGTCCACCCATGGGCACACGATGCCCGCCCCGGCCTGCGTAGCCTCGCCCTGGTATGCCCCGTCGACGACGGTCACGGACACGCCGCGGCCGCTCAGGTGGTAGGCGGCGGCCGCGCCGACGATGCCGCTCCCGATCACTGCAACACGCATGCCCCAATGATCGCAGCCGGGTTAACGTCGGAGAATGACAGTCGTACTGATCGGCACCCTGGACACCAAGGGGCGGGAATACGGATGGCTGCGTGACAGGCTGATCGAGCTCGGCCGCGAGGTTGTCGTGGTCGACGCGGGCACCGGCGACCCGGGCGTGTCGTACCCGGTCGACGTCCCGAACGACCAGGTGGCGGCCGCGGGTGGCGCCGACCTGGCGTCGCTGCGCGCGGCGGGCGACCGGGGGGCCGCCGTCACCGCCATGGGGGAGGGCGCCGCGGCGGTCCTGGCAGGGCTGCACGCAAAAGGGCGGGTGGCCGCGGTGCTGGCCGTGGGCGGCAGCGGCGGTTCGTCGATCGCCGCGCGGGCGGTCCGCGACCTGCCGGTCGGGCTGCCGAAGGTCATCGTCTCCACCATGGCGTCGGGCGACGTGTCCCCGTACGTCGGCGCGAAGGACGTCACGCTGATGTACAGCGTGGTCGACGTGGCGGGCGTCAACCGGGTCTCGCGGGCGATCCTCGGCAACGCCGCCGCCGCGGTCGCCGGGATGGCGCCGGCCTACCGGGCGCAGCGGCCGGAGGCGTCCGACCGGCCGCTGGTCGGGGCGACGATGTTCGGCGTGACGACGCCGGCCGTCGACGCCGCCCGCGCCCGGCTGGAGGAACTGGGCTACGAGGTGCTGGTCTTCCACGCCACCGGCGCGGGCGGCCGGGCGATGGAAGGGCTGGCAGCCGGCGGGATGCTCGCCGGCGTGCTCGACCTGACCACCACCGAACTGGCCGACGACCTGGTCGGCGGGGTGCTGTCGGCGGGCCCCGACCGGCTCACGGCCGCCGGCCGGCACGGCGTCCCGCAGGTGGTCGCGCCGGGCGCGCTCGACATGGTGAACTTCGGGCCGCGCGACAGCGTGCCCGCCCGGTTCGAGGGCCGCACCCTGTACGCGCACAACCCGGCCGTCACGCTGATGCGCACCACGCGGGAGGAGATGGCCGAGCTGGGCCGCCGGATCGCCGCCAAGCTCGCGGCGGCCACCGGGCCGGCGGACGTGTTCGTCCCGGCCCGGGGGGTGTCCGCGCTGGACGCCGAGGGCATGCCCTTCCACGATCCGCAGGCGGACGAGGCGTGCTTCGACGCGCTGGCCGCCCACCCCTCGACCGTGCGGCTCGACCTGCACATCAACGATCCGGAGTTCGGGCGCGCCATGGCCGGCCGGCTCCACGAACTGATGGGAGGCCACCGGTGAACCGGGGAACGGCACTCGAACGGCTGCGCCGCGGCGTGGCGGACGGCAGGCCGGTCATCGGCGCGGGCGCGGGCACCGGCCTGTCGGCCAAGTGCGCCGAGGCGGGCGGCGCCGACCTGATCATCATCTACAACTCGGGCCGCTACCGGATGGCCGGGCGCGGCTCGCTGGCCGGCCTGCTCCCGTACGGCGACGCCAACCAGATCGTCGTCGAGATGGCGGCGGAGGTCCTGCCGGTGGTGCGCGACACGCCCGTGCTGGCCGGCGTGTGCGGCACCGACCCGTTCCGCGTCATGCCGGTCTTCCTGGACCAGCTCAAGGCAATGGGCTTCGCCGGGGTGCAGAACTTCCCGACCGTCGGCCTGTACGACGGGGTGTTCCGCCAGAACCTGGAGGAGACCGGCATGGGCTTCGACCTGGAGATCGAGATGGTCCGGCTGGCGCACGAGCGTGACCTGCTGACGGCCCCGTACGTGTTCGACGAGGACCAGGCCCGGGCCATGGCCGAGGCGGGCGCCGACGTGCTCGTGCCGCACGTCGGCCTCACCACCAAGGGCAGCATCGGCGCCGGCACCGCGCTCACCCTCGACGAGGCGGTCGCCCGGGTGCAGGCCATGCGTGACGCGGCCGCCGCCGTCCGGCCCGACGTGCTGGTCCTGTGCCACGGCGGGCCCATCGCCGAGCCCGCCGACGCCCAGTACGTCCTGTCGCGGACGAAGGGCGTGGCCGGCTTCTTCGGCGCCTCCTCCGTCGAGCGCCTCCCGACCGAGCGGGCCATCACCGACCAGGTGACCGCCTTCAAGAACCTGGAGCTCTGAATGCTGATAAATCCAGACAAGGTGCCCACGATGACCTTCGGCTGGGGCTCCATCAAATGGTTCGTGACCCCGGCGCTGATCCCCGGATCGGCCAGCACGCTCGGCGAGGTCATCGTCAACCCGGGCCAGGGCCACGCCCGCCACAACCACCCCGACGCCGAGGAGGTCATCTACGTGATCTCCGGTGAGGCCGAGCAGATGGTCGACGACGGTGACCCGTTCGCCATCCGCGAGGGCGACACGGTGCACATCCCGATGGGGGTGTTCCACTCCACGTACAACACCACCTGGCGACCGCTCCGCCTGATCGTCACGTACACGCCTGGTGGCGAGGAGACGGCCCTGGAGGGCGCGCCCGACTACCACCTGCACCCGCCGGGCCGGCACCCGCACTGGCTGCACCCCTGAGCGGGCGGCGGGTGGCGCGCCCGTGAGTCAGCGGCCGGCGGCCCAGCCGTAGGTCTTCATCAGCACGGCCGCCACCCGCGCGAACCGGTCGGCGTCGAGCACCGCGCCCTCGCGCCGGATGTCGTCCTCGTCCAGCGCGAACACCCGGTCCAGCCGCACGTGGGAGACCTTCCCGTCGCGGCCCCACGCGCCGATCTCCAGCCAGCCGGGGCCGTCGTCGCCCCGGCTGGACAGCATCATCGCCAGCAGCCTGCGCCCGCTGCGGCCGACGACCAGCAGCGGGCGGTCCTTGCCGCGCGACGGGTCCTCCTCGTACGGCACCCAGGCCCACACGATCTCACCGGGGTCGGCGAGGCCGTCGAGGTCGGGGGAGTAGAGCAGCGTCGCCGCGCCGCTCACGGAGTGGATCTCGCGCACCGCGCCACGGACGGGCCGGGCGTCCTCGTCTGGATCACGCACGGCCGGATCCTACTCGGGCGGCACCCCCGCCATCCACCGGCCCCTCCGGAAGGGCCGCCAATGCGGGTGGTTGTCATGGTTTCGGCCCTCGTTCACCTTGAGCACATGTGTGTGAGCCGAATCGTTCCACCCGCCGTGGTTTGTGTGGGAGGCACTTTTGTCCCGCTTGACCCACGTGAAACGGCAGAAACATGACGCGCAGCAGCGCACCACGACGACTGGCCTGGCCCGGGGCGATCACCGCGATCGCCCTCGCGGCAGGCGCGCTGGCCCCCGTACCGGCCGCCGCGGCCGCCGAGGACCGCCCGGCCCACCTCGGCAAGACCCTGTACACCGGAGAGTTCCACTCGCACACCTCGGTGAGCGACGGCGTCGAGCTGCCCCCGGACGCCTACGAGCACGTCCACGGCGAGACCGGGGCCGACTTCTTCACGGTGTCCGAGCACGACGTCATGTGGGACATCCGCAACGGCGACGACTTCCTCGGCGACTGGCGGGACGCGGACTCGGCCGAGTGGCGCTACCTGCACGAGAGCGCCCGGAAGTTCAACGCCGGACAGGACAAGCTGGTCGCCGTCCCGTCGATCGAGAACACCTGGTACGACGGCACCGGCCACATCAACGTGTTCGACGCCGACTGGCACGTCACGGCCAGGGCGACCGAGAAGGGCAGCGTCGACGGCTACGGCAACGCGTTCGGCACCGGCGACCTGAAGTACGACTACTTCACCTTCCTGGCCCGCCTCAAGCAGGACCCGGACGCGATCGGCCAGTTCAACCACCCGTCCGCGACGGACAAGGGCAACTTCTTCGGCTTCAAGGGCCTCGACCCGGTCGCCGACGACCGGATGGAGCTCATCGAGGTCAAGTCCACCGGTGCGGTGAACGAGTTCCAGAAGGCGCTGGACGCCGGCTGGCACCTCGCCCCGGTGTGGAACGGCGACGAGCACTCCGCCACCTGGGTGTCGGGCAACCCGTCGATCACCGGCGTGTGGGCCGCGGAGCACTCCCTCAAGGGCCTGTACGCGGCGATGCGGGAGCGCAGCCTCTACTCGACGACCGACGTCAACACGGTTCTCGCGCTCGGCGGCGACGACAAGCCGATGGGCGCGATCCTGCCCGGCGACACCACCACCCTGAACGTGGACCTCCGGCTCGCCGACCCCGACGACGGCGACTCCTTCACCGGGGCCCGCCTGATCACCAACGGCGGCGCCGTCGCCCACGACTTCGGCAAGCTCGGCGGCAACGACCTGACGCTGACCGCCGCCCTGGCCGTCCGCGACGGCGACTTCTTCTACGTCCGCGCCGACCAGGCGGACGGCGACTTCGCGGTCTCCGCCCCGATCTGGATCGGCGAGACCACCCGCGGCGCCAACTACGCCCCGAAGATCACCGTCTCCGGCGTGCCCGCCACGGCGAGGTACGGCGACACGATCAGCCTGCCCCCGGCGACGGCCACCGACGACTCCGGCACCCAGCCGGCGATCAGCGTCGAGGTCTACGACTCCGCGGGCGAGGTCCCCGTCGCCGGCGGCGCCTTCCGGATCCGCTCCTACGACGACGCGTTCGTCGTGGTGAAGGCCACCGACAACCTCGGCAACACCAACGCCGAGCTGCTCCGGATCCAGGTCTCCCAGAGAAGGCCCGACCCGGCGGCCGTCTTCCTCCGAGGCAACGTCACCGTGGGCGAGGAGCCCGGCACCGCCGGCATCGCGGTCACCACCGACCGCGCCGTCAGGAAGGTCTACGCGCAGGTCCTGCCGGAGGGTTCCGGCGACTGGTCCAAGGCACCGGTGCTGACCTCGGTGAACGACCGCCCGTACGAGGTCGACGTGGTCGGCGCCGACGAGCCGGTCTACCAGCACTCCATCACCGGCAGGACGCTGCGCTCCCACGAGTTCCGCCTGACCGGGCTGAAGACCGGCACCACCTACCGCTACCGCCTCAGCGCCGACCGGTCGGCCTGGACGGACGTGCGCGGCCGGTTCCTCGCCGGCGACGCCGAGCCGGTCTACATCCTGGGCGACGTCCAGGTGCCCGGCGGGAACACCGGCGACCTCGCGCTCCCCGGCAAGGTGCTCGACCGGCTGAAGACCGAGCGGCCGGGCGGCGGCACCGTGCTCCAGGTCGGCGACCTCGTCGACCGCGGCGGCCGGGGCGAGCAGTGGGCCGAGGTCCACGAGCACTTCCTGTCCGGCCTCGACCTGCAGTACGCGGGCCTGGTCGGCAACCACGAGACCTACGGGGACCTGGACTACGACGCGGTCGGCGGCAAGCCGGGCGCGATCTTCACGAACACGTTCGCGCTGCCCGGGAACGGCGCGATCGGGGAGAGCAACTACTCCTTCGACCGCGGCGAGATCCACTTCTCCGTGCTGAACTCCAACGCGCGCCTGGACGAGCAGCTGGACTGGCTGGTCGGCGACGTGCGCGCCTCGGACGCCAAGTGGAACGTCGTCGCCGGGCACTTCTCCTACTACGGCGGTCAGCACGCCGACGACGCCGGCATGGACCTCGCCAGGGAGAAGGTCACCCGCCTGCTCGACCGGCTCGGCGTCGACCTGTACGTCGGCGGGCACGACCACGTCTACAAGCGGGCCACGATCTTCGAAGGCCGCCTGGCCCGCACTCCCGAGGAGAACGCCGCGGGCACCACGTTCGTGACCATGGGCTCGTCCGGCCCGAAGTTCTACGACAACCAGCGGTTCTGGTGGGACGACAAGGTCTTCGACGAGAACGTCCAGATGGGCGGCGTCCTGGAGGCGACCGGCTCCGGGCTGAAGCTGTCGACGTACACGATCGACGGCCGGCTGGTCGACGAGGTGACCGTCACCGAGCCGCACGGCTCCTGGAAGGTCTCCGCCGCCGAGATCGACGACCGGGAGCTGGCGGGCATCGGCCTGCTGTCGCACCCGGGCAGCCTGGAGAAGGCCACCGTCATGGCGGCCACGTACGACAACACGCAGCAGCGGCTGATCGACGTGCGCACGGCCGGCGTCACACTCGACCACCTCGGCCGCGAGCAGTACGTCCGCTTCGGCACGCCGCTGCCGGTGGCGCCGAGCTCGACCGTCAAGCTGTACGTGTGGGACTCCGCGGCCTCGGGCAGGCCGTTGCAACCGGTCATGACCGTGCGCGAGGGCCTGGCCGGTGAGGGCACCGCGGAGTCGCCGTACCTCATCGACTCCGCCGACGACCTGGCCAAGGTCGACAACGACCCGGCCGGGCACTACCGGATGACCACCGACCTGGACCTGACGGGCGCCACCCGCGCGCAGCTCGGCCGCGCGACCACGTTCACGGGCGTCTTCGACGGCGACGGCCACACCGTCTCCGGCCTGGCCGCCCTGACCGGCCAGGGGCCCGGCCTGTTCGCCGACAACCACGGCACCATCGAGGACCTCGTGGTGCGGGGTGACGTCACCACCGACCGCACCCCCGCCGGCCTGGTCGCCGACCAGAACCACGGCACCATCCAGCGGGTGCGCGCCGGCGGGACGCTGACCGCGCACAGCTACGCCGGCGCCATCACCGGCCACCACTTCGGCACCGTGCGCGACAGCGTCTCCACGGCCGACGTGCGCGTCACCACCCAGTACGCGGGCGGGGTCGTCGGAGTCTCCACCGGCGGGTCCGTCACCGAGAACGTGCTGGCCACGGGCGTGGTCTCCGCCCAGAACGCGTCCGCGGGCGGCGTGGCCGCCTACGGCTACACCGACACCCGGGTGAGCCACTCCGTGGCCCTGAACGCGAACATCACCGCGTCGAGCTACGCGCACGCCATCGTGGGCCGCGTCTACGCCGGGCAGACCGCCACGCTGGAGGACAACCACGTCAGCCGGGCCGTGCCGATCAGCGGGCAGACGCTGACCGACCCGCCGGCGGCCGGCAACCAGAAGGGCAACGTGGTCACCCCGTCGGAGATCCAGCGGCAGGGCTTCTACGAGGCGCGCGGCTGGGACTTCGCGACCGTCTGGCAGTGGGACGACGCCGCCGGGCGGCCGACCCTGCGCGTGGCGCCCGAGACGCTCGAACCGGCCCCGGCGCCCCGGCTGCCGACGGACCCGCGCGGCTTCCACCTCGTCGACAGCGTCGAGGACCTGACCGTGATGGGTGAGCACCCGTCCTACGACTACGCGCTCGCCGCGGACCTCGACCTGACCGGCAAGCCGTTCACCGGCCTGCCGCGGCCGTTCACCGGCGAGTTCGACGGCGGCGGGCACACCGTCAAGGGCCTGACCTCCCCGCTGTTCACCCAGGTCTCCGGGCACGTGCACGATCTCGCCCTGGTGGACGCCGTGGTGACCACCACCGCCGCCCGCGCCGGCATCCTGGCCGCCACCAGCACCGGCACCATCGAGCGGGTGCGGGTCTCCGGTTCGGTGACCGCGGGCTCACGCGCGGGCGGCCTCGTCGGCGACTCGCAGGGCGTCGTCCGTGACGCCTACTCCACGGCTGACGTGCACGTACGCGCCACCGAGGCCGGCGGCGTGATCGGCGTGGCCCTGGCCGGGTCCACCACGGAACGGGTCTTCGCCACCGGCTCCGTCCGCGCGGACTCCCGCAACGACGGCGGCGTGGCCGGGTACGCCTACACAGGCACGGTCATCCGCGACTCGATCGCACTCAACCCGGCCGTCTCGGCGCCGTCCTGGGCACACCGCTTCCTGGGGCGCGTGGGTGCGGGGCACGTCGCCACGCTGGAGAACAACTGGGCGGCCGAGACCGTCCGGGCCACCACCCAGGCCGACACCGCGACGGGCCCGGCCACCCTCAACGCCGCCACCACCACCCGGGACGAGGCCGCCACGCCCGCCTTCTGGTCCGGCGAACTCGGCTTCGACCTCGCCGCGGCCTGGCAGTGGGACGCCGGCCTCGGCCACCCGGTCCTCCGCGCCCCCGCCGCCCCCGAGACTCCCGCCGCTCCCGCCGCTTCCGAGGCTCCCGCTGCCCCCGGGGCTCCGGCTGCCCCCGGGGCCCCGCAGGACACATCGGCGGCTCCGGCGGCTCTTCGGGTGGACGACAGCGGGATCCGCCACTCGGCGACCGTGGCCGACGGGGCCGTCACCGTGGCCGTGTCCGCCGGGGCCGGGGCGGCGGGGTCACAGCTGTCGTTCCTCGTGCTGGAGGCCGGCGCGTCGCCGTCGGCTCCCGGCGAGGACGACATCGCCTACCTCGCCGAGATCCGGCTCGACGAGCAGGGCAACGGCACACTGACCATGCGCCTCGCCCGGCCGGCCGGGACGACCCTGGCGCTCAACACCTCAGGTGAGACCGAGCGCTACACCGCTCCGCTCCTCCCGCCGCAGCCCGGGACCCCGGGGATGACGCTGGCCGACGACACCGTGACAGCCACCGTCAAACCGGGCAACGCTCCTGCCCGGGCGACGCTCACCCTGGTCTGCGCCGGTGAGGAGAAGTGCCGCGAGCAGGTCACCGTCACCCACGACGGCGACCGGGTCGACGGCAAGCAGGTCACGCTCCAGCCCGGCCGGACCCGGGACCTGAAGCTCAACCTCCGCGGGGAGGCCCGGACGGCACTCCTCGCCGGAAAGCCGATCACCCTGCACGTCCGGATCGGCACGGCACCACCGGTGGAGGTCACCGTCACGCCGTGACCCCAGGAGCCTGTGGCGCCCGCGTCCCTCGGTCGCGGGCGCCACAGGCGTACGCCAAACACCGCCGGCGCATCGGCCACGTCGGCCACGCGACTACGGCGGCCGTGGCGGCCACGGCGGTCATGGGGGCCGTGGCGTCATGGCGGTCATGGCGGCCGTGGGGGTTATGGGGTGAGGAGGCGGCGGGGGGGGGGGGGGGGGGGGGGGGGGGGGGGGGGGGGGGGGGGGGGGGGGGGGGGGGGGGGGGGGGGGGGGGGGGGGGGGGGGGGGGGGGGGGGGGGGGGGGGGGGGGGGGGGGGGGGGGGGGGG